>NZ_JBICXW010000031.1:0-67404 GCF_043200475.1 Kitasatospora sp. NPDC048407
TTCATCAGCGCGCCGCCGGCCGTGACCGCGCCCTCGAACACCAGCGGCTGGAGGGAGGCACGCGCGGTGTACAGCGCAGCGGTGTATCCGGACGGACCGGAACCGATGATGATCACGTCACGGACGTCAGTGGCAAAGGACACGGGAATCAACTCTCCTTGTTCTGGGTGGCGTTGGCGTCGATATCAGCGATCAGCCCCTCGATCAGGGTGCGGATCGCGTCGCGGATCGGACGGACGGCCTCGACGCCCTGCCCGGCCGGGTCGTCGAGCTTCCAGTCGAGGTACTGCTTGCCGGGGAAGTAGGGGCAGGCGTCGCCGCAGCCCATGGTGATCACGTAGTCGGACGCCTGGACGGCCTCGGTGGTGAGGATCTTCGGCCGCTGGTCGGAGATGTCGATGCCGACCTCGGCCATCGCCGCGGCGGCAGCGGGGTTGACCTCGCGACCGGGGGCGGAGCCGGCGGAGCGGACCTCGACGCGGTCCCCGGCAAGGTGGGTGAGGAACCCGGCGGCCATCTGGGAGCGGCCGGCGTTGTGCACGCAGACGAACAGCACGGAGGCGAGCGGCGCGGCGGTCATGGGTGGGCGGTTCCTTCGTTCGATCGGAAGTCGCGGGCCGGAGCGGGCCCTTCGGACGGCGGTGTCCGGGCCGATACGCGGCAACGAGGGCAGGATCACACAACAGCTCAGCTGCCACTGATATCAGCCAGGACTGATGCGATAGTATCAGCACATGGTGATGTCAGTCGAGAGTGATGTGAACGGCACGGTGGACCTGCTGAAGGCCCTGGCCGACCCCCTGCGCATGCGGATCCTGACGCTGCTCGCGCACGAGGCGCTCTGCACCAGCCACCTCGTCGAGGAGACCGGCGCCAAGCAGACCAACCTGTCCAACCACCTGAAGATCCTGCGCGAGGCCGGATTGGTCGACACCGAGCCCTGCGGCCGCTTCACCTACTACAAGCTCCGCCCCGACGCCCTGGGGGCCCTCGCCGGCCTGCTCGGCGATCTCGCCGCCACCGCCCGCGCCACCGCGAGCGCCGACACCAAGAGGTCCTGCCCGTGACCCCGACCAGAACCACCGCTCCCCCGGATCACCCCGAGGCCGGACCGGTCGGCAAGCTCTCCTTCCTGGACCGCTACCTCGCGGTGTGGATCCTGCTCGCCATGGGCCTCGGCCTGGGCCTGGGCCGGGCGATCCCCGGCCTGAACGACGCGCTGAGCAAGGTCGAGGTCGGCGGCGTCTCGCTGCCGATCGGCCTCGGCCTGCTGGTCATGATGTACCCGGTCCTCGCGAAGGTCCGCTACGACCGCCTGCACACCGTCACCGGCGACCGGAAGCTGATGGTCTCCTCGCTGGTGATCAACTGGCTGCTCGGCCCGGCCGTGATGTTCGCCCTCGCCTGGATCTTCCTGCCGGACCTGCCCGAGTACCGCACCGGTCTGATCATCGTCGGCCTGGCCCGCTGCATCGCCATGGTGATCATCTGGAACGACCTGTCCTGCGGCGACCGCGAGGCCGCCGCCGTCCTGGTCGCGCTGAACAGCGTCTTCCAGGTCGTGATGTTCGGCGTGCTGGGCTGGTTCTACCTCGACGTGCTGCCGGGCTGGCTCGGCCTGTCCCAGGACAACCTGCACTTCTCCGTCGCGAAGATCGTCGTCAACGTCCTGGTCTTCCTCGGCATCCCGCTGGTCGCCGGCTTCCTCACCCGCCGCATCGGCGAGCAGAAGCTGGGCCGCGAGCGCTACGAGTCGACGTTCCTGCCGAAGATCGGCCCCTGGGCGCTGTACGGGCTGCTGTTCACGATCGTGATCCTGTTCGCCCTCCAGGGGAAGACCATCACCTCCCAGCCGCTCGACGTCGCCCGGATCGCCCTGCCGCTGCTGGCCTACTTCGCGATCATGTGGTTCGGCTCGTTCGCGCTCGGCAAGGGCCTCGGCCTGGCCTACGACCGCACCGCGACGCTGGCGTTCACGGCGGCGGGCAACAACTTCGAACTCGCCATCGCCGTCGCCATCGCCACCTTCGGCGTCACCTCCGGCCAGGCCCTCTCCGGCGTCGTCGGCCCGCTGATCGAGGTCCCCGTCCTGATCGCCCTGGTGTATGTCTCCCTCGCCTGGCGCAAGAAGTTCGCCGTCAGGACCACCACTTCTGTGGAATCGTCGCGCTGAAGCCCCGCAGGTCGCCCGCACGCCCTTTCCGGCGCGGGCGACCCGCCCCGCCGCACCCCTGGAGCAACAGCGATGACCTTCCCCGACCGCCACACCCGGGTCCTGGTGGTGGGTGGCGGCCAGGCCGGTCTCGCGGCCGGGTACTACCTGCGCCGCGCCGGACTCGACTTCGCGATCCTCGACGCCGCCCGGCACCCCGGCGGCGCCTGGCAGCACTACTGGGAGAGCCTGCGCCTGTTCTCCCCCGCCGCCTTCTCTTCCCTGCCCGGCCGCCCGATGCCCCACCAGCCGGGACACGAGTACCCGGACGCCGCCCACGTGGTGCGCTACCTCGCCGAGTACGAGGAGCGCTACGAACTGCCCGTGCACCGCCCGGTCGACGTGACCGGCGTCGAGAGCGCCCCCGACGGGCTCATCGCCCTTACCAGCCACGGGACTTGGCGAGCGGACGCGGTGATCTTCGCCACCGGCTCCTGGCAGCGCCCCTTCACCCCGTACGTCCCCGGCCAACGCGACTTCGCCGGCCGCCAGCTCCACACCCACCACTACCGCACGGCCAGCGGGTTCGCCGGGCAGCGGGTGCTGGTCGTCGGCGGCGGCAACTCCGGCGCCCAGATCGCCGCCGACCTCGCCGACGTGGCCACCGTCCGCTGGGTCACCCGCCGCCCGCCGCACTTCCTGCCCGACGCGATCGACGGCCGGGCCCTGTTCGAGCTCGCCACCCGCCGCGTCAACGCCGCCGAACACGGCGAACAGCACGGCGGCGTCGCCTCGCTGGGCGACATCGTCGCCACCGGCCCCGTCCGCCGGGCCCGGGACAGCGGGCTGCTCGCCGCCCACCCGATGTTCGAACGACTCACCCCGAGCGGCCCCGTCTGGGGCGACGGCAGCACCTTCGACTGCGACACGATCATCTGGTGCACGGGCTTCCGCCCCGACCTCGCCGCCACCCGCCCGCTCGACCTCAGCCGCGTCAACGGGCACATCCCCACCGACGGCACCCGCACCCTCGCCGACCCCCGCATCCACCTGCTCGGCTACGGCGACTGGACCGGCCCCGCCTCCGCCACCCTGATCGGCGTCGGCCGCACCGCGCGCAGCGCCGTCCAGGAGATCAAGACGCTGCTGGGCTGACGACCCGCACAATCCGACGCCGGCTCAGGACGTGAGCGGAGCGCTCGACCCACCCTACGTACGCGCACCGGCCCAGAGACCGCGCCCGCCGCCGCCACCCGGCCCAGCACCGCGCCCGACGCGAAGACCGCGACCACCGCGACCACCCGATGGGACGTGAGCCCGGCCCGGCCGGACTCCTCCCGGCCCGAGGCGTACCTCTCGGCGTCGGCCGCACCGCCCGCACCGCCCGCACCGCCGTCCAGCAGATCGACGCGCTGTTGAAGGAGCGGTCAGCAGGTGGCGGCGAGCAGCCCGGCCATGGCGGCCAGCACGCCGGGCGCGACGCGGTAGTACACCCACGTGCCGCGCCGCTCGGAGGTCAGCAGGCCGGCCTCGCGGAGCTTCTTCAAGTGGTGGGAGACGGTCGGCTGGGACACGCCCACGTCCTGGATGTCGCACACGCACGCCTCGCCGCCCTCGTGCGAGGCGACCCGGGAGAACAGCCGCAGCCGCACCGGGTCGGACAGCGCCTTGAACATCGCGGCCATCCGCTCCGCGTCCGCCTCCGACAGCGCGGCCGAGGTGACCGGCGGGCAGCAGGGCACGGCCGACCCGTCAACGATCGGCAGCTCCACGGAAATCAAGTTCGACATACGTCTATGTTGACATCCGTCGAATCAGTGGGCAAGCTCGGCTGTATCGACGAGCGTGGAATCAGCGCTCATCCCTCACGCGACCGCACCACCCGGAGAACCGAGATGAGCGAGAACACTCCCGTCCCCCAGCTCCCCGTAGCCGTCATCGGCGCCGGACCGGTCGGCCTGGCCGCCGCCGCCCGCCTGATCGAGCGCGGCATCGAACCCGTCGTCCTGGAGGCCGGGCCCAGCGCCGCCACCGCGGTGCGCGAGTGGTCGCACGTGCGACTGTTCTCGCAGTGGTCCGAGGTCGTCGACCCCGCCGCCGAGAAGCTCCTCGCCCCCACCGGCTGGGTCCGCCCCGACGCCGACGCCTACCCCTCGGGCGGCGACTGGGTCTCGCAGTACCTCCAGCCGCTGGCCGACGTGCTCGGCGACCGGGTCCGCTACGGTGCCCGCGTCACCGGCGTCGCCCGCGCCGGACGGGACCGCATCGTCGACGCCGACCGCGCGGCACAGCCGTTCACCGTCCACCTCCGGCACGCCGACGGCTCCGAGGAACGCATCCTGGCCCGCGCCGTCATCGACGCCTCCGGCACCTGGTCCACCCCCGGCCCGGCCGGCGGCAACGGCCTGCCCGCCCTCGGCGAGCGCGCCGCGAGCGCGAAGATCTCGTACTACGTCCCGGACTTCACCGACCCCGCCACCCGCAAGCGGTACGCCGGCAAGCGGACAGCGGTCGTCGGCGCGGGCGCGTCCGCGTTCACCGCGCTCGCCATGCTCGCCGACCTCGCCAAGGACGCCCCCGGCACCCACGCCGAGTGGATCCTGCGCCGGGGCATCTCCGGCTCCACCTACGGCGGCGGCACCGCCGACCAGTTGCCCGAGCGCGGCGCGCTCGGCCTGCGCGCCAAGAAGGCCGTCGAGGACGGCCACGCCAGCGTGCTCACCGGCTTCCGCACCGCCGCGATCGAGGCCGACGGCGAGCAGCTCGTCCTGGTCGACGAGGACGGCCACCGCAGCCGGCCCGTCGACGAGATCATCGTGCTGACCGGCTTCCGCCCCGACCTCTCCTTCCTCGACGAACTCCGCCTCAACCTCGACGAACGCCTCCAGGCCCCTGTCTTCCTCGCCGAGCTGATCGACCCCAACCAGCACTCCTGCGGCACCGTCTACCCGCACGGCGCACGCGAGTTGGCGCACCCCGAGCAGGACCTCTACCTGGTCGGCATGAAGTCCTACGGCCGCGCCCCCACCTTCCTCGCCCTGACCGGCTACGAGCAGGTCCGCTCCATCGCCGCCGCCCTCGCCGGCGACCACGAGGCCGCCGCCCGCGTCGAGTTGACCCTCCCCGAGACCGGCGTCTGCGGCGGCGCCGGCCTCTTCGACGACCCCGACGCCACCCAGGGCGCAGGCGGCTGCTGCTCCACCCCCGCCGCCGAGCCCGAGACCGTCACCGCCCAGCCCGAAAGCGGCTGTTGCCCCACCCCCGCCGACTCCAAGCCCGCCACCACCCAGACCGACGCCGGTGGCTGCTGCTCGACGACGGCCGCGCCCGAGCTCCTCACTCTCGGCAGCAAGCCGAAGCCGATCCCCCTCGGAGCCCAGGAGTCCAACAACTCCACCAACTCCGGCTCCCCTAGCGGCAGTTGCTGCTGACCGTGGCGAACACCACCCACACCACCACGCACGGGGCAGCGACCGGAACGCCCCTCCGGTCGCGGCCCCGCGCCGCGCTGCCCGCCCTGTGCATCACCCAGATCACCGGCTGGGGCATCCTCTACTACGCCTTTCCCGTCCTGCTCTCGCACATCACCCGCTCCACCGGCTGGTCCACCCAGGCCACCACCGCCGCGTTCTCGGCCGCCCTGCTCACCTCCGCCCTCGCGGGCATCCCCGTCGGCCGGCTCCTCGACCGCCGCGGCCCACGCACCGTGATGACCGCGGGCTCCGTACTCGGCGCCGCCGCCCTGGCCGGGGTCGCCCTGGCGCCGAACCTGCCGGTCTTCTTCCTCGCCTGGTTCGCCGTCGGCACCGCGATGGCCGCCACCTTCTACCAGCCCGCGTTCGCCGCCCTGACCCGCTGGTACGGCCCGGACCGGGTGCGCGCGTTGACCACCGTGACGCTCGCGGGAGGTCTCGCCTCCACCGCCTTCGCGCCCCTCACCGCCGCCCTGGCCGGCCACCTGTCCTGGCGTTCCACCTACCTGACGCTCGCCCTGCTGCTGGCCGCCGTCACCGTCCCGCTGCACGCACTCGGGCTGCGCCACCCCTGGCCACCACCTCCCGAGACGTCCGCAACTCCCGTTCAGGGCAGGGCGGTCGAGCGCGACCCCGCCTTCTGGCGGCTCTCCGCGGCCTTCGCCTTCTCCGCCCTCGCCATGTTCACCGTGATCTTCGGCCTCGTCCCGCTGCTGACCGCACGCGGCGCCGGCCCCACCCTCGCCGCCTGGGCGCTCGGCCTCGGCGGCCTCGGCCAGACCCTGGGCCGCACCCTGTACGCCCCATTCGCCAGCCGCATACCCGTCCGGGCCCGCACCGCCGTCCTGATCGCCGGCGGCGGCGCCACCACCCTCGCTCTCGCCGCAACTCCCGGACCGGCAGCCCTACTTGTCGCGCTGGCCGTCCTCGGCGGCACCGTCCGCGGCAACCTGACCCTCCTCCAGGCCACCGCCGTCGCCGACCGCTGGGGGACCGCCGCCTACGGCCGCCTCAGCGCCCTGCTCGTCGCCCCCGCCACCGTCGCCGGCGCCCTCGCCCCGTGGGTCGGCTCCGCCCTCGCCGGACCGGTCGGCGGCTACCCCCACCTGTTCCTGCTGCTGACCGCGGTCTCCGCCCTCGCCACCCTCCTGGCGCTCGCCTGACCGTCAACGCGCGCCACCCGGTAGCGATCTCGCCGGCCCGACCCCCTGCAACTTCCTGAAATCAGGCGAAGGGACCACGATGAGCACCGCCCAGGAGAACTCCGAACCTCCACCGGCGACGGCGTTCACCTGACCGCCCGGGGCGAGGACGGGACGTACGCGGCAGGCGAGTCGGCCGTCAAGGCGACCACCGCCGGCGGACCGGTCGACCTGGTCGGCTTCGGCGGCCCCGGGGTGTACGGGGCGCGCAACCTGTTCCGCCACTTCCGCACCCGTCAGGGCCTGTCCGGTGGGCGGCGGCCGCCGCCCACCGGTAGCCACCGCCGGCGTCACACGAGTTGCGCGACCCCGCCGTAGCAGCCCGCCTGCGCGTCCGTGACGGCCGCGTCCCCGGCGCTGTCGGGGCGCCACCGGGGGCTGGCGACGACGCCCGGCGTGAGCAGCCGCCAGTCCTGGAACAGCCCGACGATCTCCGCCTGGGTGCGGGCCTGCAGGTCGGTGCCGGAGCTGCGGTAGACGTTCTCCATCCGGGCGGTGGCCTCGGGGTCGAAGTCCGCGGTGAAGTGGCTGATGACGAGGTAACTCCCCCGTGCGAGACGCGAGATGAACGACTCGACCACATCGGCGGCACTCTCGCCCGGCCGGTCCGCGACGAAGTGCAGCAGCGCGACCATGCTGAGCGCGACGGGGCGCTCCAGGTCCAGCGTGTCGGCCGCGGCGTCGAGTATCGCCCCGGCGTCCCGGACGTCGCCCTGAACGTACGCGGTGCGCCCCTCGGGGGTGCCCTCCAGCAGCGCCTCGGCATGCGTCAGGACGATCGGGTCGTTGTCCGCGTAGACCACGCGGGCCGCGGCGTTGACGCCCTGGGCGACCTCGTGCAGGTTGGGCGAGGTCGGGATGCCGGTGCCGATGTCCAGGAACTGGTCGATGCCGAGTTCGGCGATGGTCCTGGTGGCGCGCCGCATGAACGCCCGGTTGGCGCCCGCGGCGAGCCGGGCGTTGGGGAAGGCGTCGAGCGCCCGGCCGGCGGCCTCCCGGTCGGCGGGGAAGTTGGTCACACCGCCGAGGTAGTAGTCGTACATTCGGGCCGAATGGGCCTGGTGGATGTTCAGATTGATGCCGATCTGCGGCGTCTGGTGAGCGGTTTCGTCAGCCATCGCGCGTCCCCCCTGGTCGCTGAGTCTTCGTCAGCGCTCGGGTGACGCGGCAGGACGCGCCACCCAGCGCGGAACTCATAAGATCATGCCCATGGAACAGCCGGGCAACCGGCCAGGTCGCACCCTGCCGACTGCATGCCCACCCCGGCCCCGGCCAACCCCCACCGAGGCCGAACGACCGGGTACGACCCATGTCGAGCCCCCAACTGGCCGCCCGGCTTTCACTTCTGTGCCCCTGATGTTCGTGGAGTTCCGTTTTCACCACAGGGATCCCGATACGCTGAAATGGTGGTGTGAGGGGAGCGACAATCCCCTCGTCGAGGCATCGGCGTCTGGCGCGAAGGGGGCGCGGGCCACGATCCGATCGGTGCGGGAGAGACTCTCCCGCTGGGAGGGGTGACGGTGGACCCGGAGTTCGGATTGGCGGTACCGCAACGGCGCGATCAGCTGACCTTCGACGCGTTCTGCGAGACCCACGAACAGGCGTGGCTCGGTGCCGCGCGGGCCTGCCGGCTGTCCGACGAGCAGGCCCACGCAGTGGTCGACGCGGTACGCGACTGGCTGTGGGGCGACTGGCAGATGCTGCTGCGCGAGGCGGCCCCCGCGGCCTCCGCGTGGAAGGTACTCAAGGACGAGATCGCCAAGGCGGGCCTGGCGGCGACGGCCACCGGCGACGAGCACTGGCCCCACGACCAGTGGCGGGTGGCGATACGCACGGCCATGCACCGCATGCGGATGGAATTCACCCCGGACGTGCACGGCACCTACGAGGCGATCCTGTCACTGCCCGAGCGACAGCAGGACGTGATCATCCTCCGCTACGCTCTCGATCTCCGGGACGAAACGGTCGCGGAGTACCTGGGCTCGACGGTGGGGACGGTGCGCTCCAACGCCCGCCACGCCGAGGACCGCCTCAAGGAGAAGCTCGCCCGGAGGAACGCGTGAGTGGTAGATCCGCGGCAACCGAAGTGATGCTGGAACGCAGCCGGGGAGCCGCCCCGGCGCCGCTGCGTCTGGCACACCGTCAGGCCCGGCACGAGCTCGGCATGCTGTGCTCGCTGATCCTCGCCAACCCGGCGGCGGCGAGTTCGCTGGCCAAGCTCGTCGACAGCGAGGTCGAACGCCCGGACGGCGCGCTGGTCCTGGGCGTCCTGCTGAACCTCGCCGACTACGAGGAGGGTGCCCGCTTCTGGTGGGAGTTCGCGGCCGGCGGCGGCAGCCACCTCGCCGCCTCCTGCCTGTGGTTCCTGCACCAGTCGCGCGGCGAGCCCACGGACGCCAACTTCTGGCGCCTCCAGGCCGAGGCCCTGGCCGAACTCCCGCAACCCGACTGGCAGTTGACCTCCCCCGACCGCCCCCTGGTGTCCCGCAGCGTCCGCGCCGAGATACTCGCCCTCTGCAAGCAGGGCATGTCCCCGCGCCTCCCCCCGCGCCTGGCCGCCGTCCTCAAGTCCCTCCCGGTGGAGGACGACAACGGCGACTGGCCCGAAATCCCGCACTGGAGCCCCGACGTCGTCCACCACCTGCGCGCCGCCGCCGACGACACCCCCCGCTGACCAGTCGGTCAGGAACGGGTGACGTCCTCGGCGATGCCCGCCAGGACCGCCTCGATACCGGTGCGGAGGGCGGTGAGACGGGCGCCGACGATCGCCTCCTCCTGGTCCGGGTTGGCCTCGATGAAGGCGTGCAGTGGAGTGCGCAGGTTGCCCATCCGCATGCCGTGCCGCACCCGGGTGCCGGCGCCCTCGGGGGTCAGCTCGTAGTACCAGCGGGCGAACGCGTCGCCCTGGGCGGTACCGATCTCCGGCAGGACCGACCAGCCGAAGCGCTCGTTCGGAGTGAATTCGGTGATCCGGTTGACCACCTGCCATTCATACCCGTCCGGCCGGGCATTGTGCCCGGCGAAGTGGGCGCCCACGGCGGGCCCGTCCGCGTCCTGGAGCCACTCGGTGCGCTGGAGTTCCGGGCTGAAGCGGGCGGAGGTGGAGATGTCCGCCACCAGCTCCCAGACCCGCTCCGGCGGGGCGGGAATCGCCGCCTCGACCACCACGGCGAATTCGTCGGAGAGTCGCACGGTTGCCTCATTCCTGTTCACGTCGACCGGCCCGGCTCCCACCGGTGCCCTGCTCCCGCAAGGGTGTCATGTACCTTCCGGGCCACGGGCGTTGGGGCGCGATCGGGCTCGACCTAAGGCCTGCTAAGCCCGGGAGCGGTTCAGCTCGGATGACGTCCCGCACGTCGCAGCGCTCGGCATAGACACGACCAATGGCTTCCATGGCTAGCAACTCCTGGACGCTATGCGCGCTGGTCATGCATGGTGGATCTCACCAGCCCACAAGGGCCGATCGCCACCGAGAGGAGTGACCCATGCAGAACCTCACCGAGGGCGTCGCCCGCTTCCAGCGGGACGTCTTCCCGGCCAAGGCGGAGCTCTTCGCCCACCTCGCCACCCACCACACCCCCGACACGCTGTTCATCAGCTGCTCCGACGCTCGCGTCGTCCCCGAACTGATCACCGGCACCGAGCCCGGCGACCTCTTCGTCATCCGCACCGCCGGCAACCTCGTCCCCGCCCACACCCCCGAAGCCGACGGCATCTCCGCCAGCATCGAATACGCGGTGGCCGCCCTGAACGTGAAGGACATCATCGTCTGCGGTCACTCCGCCTGCGGCGCCATGACCGCCCTCGCCGAAGGCCACGACCTCACCGCCGCCCCCGCCGTCGCCTCCTGGCTCCGCCACGCCGACGCCTCGATCGCCCGCACCACCAAGGCCGGCGACGTCGACGCCCTGGTCCGCGAGAACGTCCGCACCCAACTCGCCAACCTCGCCACCCACCCCTCCGTCGCCCGCGCCCTCGCCGCCGGCACCGTCACCCTCCACGGCTGGGTCTACGACATCCCCACCGGCAACATCGACGACCTGACCGCCTCATCGGCCAGGACTCCGGTCACCGCGATGATCACGGCACGGCCGTCGTCGGTGGCCCCGCCGCAGGCGGGGGAGGGCCGGCTCAACTCCGTCCCCTTCAGCAACATTTGACCTCCCCCTCCCCGCCAATCGCGCCTTCGGTACGGTGACGACCATGACCGACACCTTCGCCCCGCCCGCCGACGCCGCCGACGCGATCGCAGAACGGGCCGTCCACCTGCGCCTCGAGGCACACCGCGCCTCGCACGCCGCCGCCGAGTGGGGCGGCAACTACAACTTCCAGGCGGACATGGCCCATCACCTCAAGGCCGCGCAGGACGACGTCTTCCTGGAATGCCTCAGCCAGGTCCTGGGCACCGACGAGCCCGCCGCCGAGGCCTACATCGCAGACTGGGCCACAAGGAACGGAATCGACCCGGACCCGGCAACCGTCCGCATCCAGGACATGCCGACCGCCAGCCAGCTCTTCATCCAGCGCGCCGAAGCAGAAATCCTGGCCACCCTCCGCGAAGCAGGCACCGCCGGGCTCCCCAAGAAAACCCTGCTGCCCATGCTCGCCAAGCTCGGCTGGCGCGAGGAGGAGACGTGGATCAAGCGAACCCTCAACGCGGGCACCATGGTTGAACGCCAACGCGGGCGCAGCACCGTCTACGTCCACAGCGCCGCCACGGCTCCCCACCCCGAAGGACCGGCCGAACCGACGCCGTGACCAATCGGCGCCCAACCGCTGCACCCGAGTCCACAACAGGCGTCTCCGCAGGTCAGCGCGCCCGCCCCCGCGCCTTCAGCGGCGTGTCGGGAAGCTCCGGAGCCCGCAACCGAGCCCCGTCGTAGCCGTGCACCTCCCCGAACCGGGCCCCCTTCTCCCAATCGGCCCGCGCCTGCGCGATCTCCTCGCCGGTGCGGCCGACGAAGTTCCACCACATCACCAGGCGTTCCTCGAACGGCTCGCCACCCAGCAGCAGCACGGCAGCGTCGGTGCGGGCCCGGACGGAGAGTTCGCGGCGCCCGCACCCCAGGTACAGGATCGACCCCGGCTCGACCGGCACGCCGTCGATCTCGGCGCTGCCGGACATCGCGAGGACGGCGTACTCGAAGCCCTCCTCGACGGGCAGGCGGTGGGCGGCGCCCTCGCGCAGCGTCAGGTCGGCGCCGGTGATCGGGGTGTACGTGGTGCCGGGCGAGGTCGCGTCGTCGAGGGTGCCGAGGATCAGGTGGGCCGCGAGGCCGTCCGCGGTGACGACGGGGAGCTCGGGGTGGTGTTCGAACGAGGGGGCGGTGTGCCGGTAGGCGTCCGGCAGGGCCACCCAGAGCTGGGCGCCGTGCAGGAGGCGGGCGTGGTCGCGCGGCGACTCCTCGGAGTGCGCGATGGCCCGTCCGGAGGTCATCAGGCCCAGCTCGCGCGGGCGGACGGTCTGCAGGCTGCCAAGGCTGTCGCGGTGCAGGATGCTCCCCTCGTGCAGCCAACTGACGGTCTGCAGGCCCATGTGCGGGTGCGGAGGCACTTGCATGCCGGGCTCGTCGGCGATGTCGTCGGGGCCGTAGTGGTCGACGAAGCACCAGGCGCCGACCATCCGCCGGCCGAGGTTCGGCAGCAGTCGGCGCACCACGGTGGACTCCCCCAGCGGCACCTGGCGGCCGGTCAGCAACTCCTGGACGGGGCCGGTCACGGCCTGCTGCCCGCACACCGCGGGGGCGGGCTTGAGATCGAGGTTGCTCATGGCGGCCAGTATCGGCCGCCGTCCCCGCCGCCCTCCGCAGCGACTCGTCAGCGGGCCCCGAGCAGCGCCATCGCGTCCGGCATGACGCGTCGCCAGAACCCATCGGTGTGCTCGCCGCGCGGGAAGTGCGCCTGGACGCCCCGCACGCCGGTGAGCTTGCGGGCGGCGGGGCAGAACGGGTCCTCGGTGCCGCACCAGACCCCGGTCCGGTCGACTTCGCCGAGCTCACCGAGGTGCTGCAACGGCTCGTGCTCCTGCCAGTCGGCCTCGTCCCGGTACGCGCCGACGGTCCGGGCGTCGCCCCAACCCCGGAACAGCGCCGGGCCGAGCAGCGCGACCGCCGACAACCCGCCCCGACGGGCGCGCGCGTACTGGAGCGCGCCGGAACCACCCATCGATATCCCCAACACCCGTGTGGGCTCATGTAGTTGACGGCTCGCCAACCAGCCGGGCAACTCCCCGGTGAGCATCGCCATCGGATCGTCGCCGGGACTGCGCGCATGCCAGTAACTGTCGCCACCGTCCACCGCCACCACCCGGAACGGTGGGACACCGGCCGCGACCGCAGCCGCCAGGAACTGCGGCACCCCGAGATCGACGAACGACGCCGCACCGCTCCCGTGCCCGTGCAACGCCAAACAGACCGGCAGATCGGCCTGGTCCGCCCCCGGCGGGTCCATCACGACGATCCGCACCTCGCGGCCCCGGGCCCGCGAAACCTCGCTCTCGCTGCGCACCCGCCCACCCGCGACCCCGGGCACCACCCCGTCCCGCCCGGTCATCCCGAGCGCCCGCCGAACCCGGGCACCCCCGGGCAGCACATCCTCGACCATCCCCCCACCAACCGCACCCGCCCCGACCACCGCAACAGCCAGCGCCCCCAACAACCGCCGCCGCCCCAAACTCGGCACCGCCGTCACCCCGTCAACTTCCGCCGCCACCCGCACCCTTGCCCCCGCCCCACCATCGACCTGACACCCGCCAATTGACCGGACGCCGCATCACGGGACGCCGGACAACCACGGTCCGGTTTCACGGGATCGGGCCGCAGCGGGGCGAGTGCCGGCAGTGCGCTGCGCCTGCGATGCGCGGACAGGTCGCGAGCCGGAAAGCTGTGCGTGGTGGATGCTGCGTTGACCGCCCCGGCAACCACCGCCGGAACTCGCGTGGCGCAGGCGCCAGTCACGGACGCCTGCGCCGGTCT
Organism: Kitasatospora sp. NPDC048407; assembly: GCF_043200475.1. NCBI lineage: Bacteria > Bacillati > Actinomycetota > Actinomycetes > Kitasatosporales > Streptomycetaceae > Kitasatospora > Kitasatospora sp. NPDC048407. The sequence goes on from NZ_JBICXW010000031.1 coordinate 13,802, forward strand.
CCGCGACCGGGTCCGCCGTCTCGGCCCCGGCCCCGACCCCGGCCCCGGCCCACCGGCCCGAACACCGAGCATCGGCAGGCCGACCCACCCATCACCGTCGCCGTCCGACCCCAACGGCCAACGCCAGCAGGCCCGCCCGCCCCTCAGCCCGTGCCATGCCGGCAGTGCCGTCAGTACCGTCCGTGCCGTCAGTACCGTCCGTGCCGTCCGTGCCGTCCGTACCGTCAGCACCGTCAGTGCCGGCAGCCCCACCCGGCCGCCGCCGTCGCCGTCTCGGCCTGGGCCCGCAGGGCGCTGATGGCGGCGGCCGGGTCCGCCGCGCCGTACACCGCCGAGCCCGCGACGAAGACGTCCGCGCCCGCCTCCGCGCAGGCCTCGATGGTGGCGGGGGCGACGCCGCCGTCCACCTGGAGCCACAGGTCGAGGCCGTGCTTGTCGATGAGCTGCCGGGTGCGGCGGATCTTGGGCAGCATGATGTCGAGGAAGGCCTGGCCGCCGAAGCCGGGTTCCACCGTCATGATCAGCAGCATGTCGAGTTCGGGGAGCAGGTCCTCGTAGGGCTCGATCGGGGTGGCGGGCTTGAGCGCCATCGAGGCCCGGGCGCCCTTGGCGCGGATCTCGCGGGCGAGGCGGACGGGTGCGGCGGCGGCTTCCACATGGAAGGTGACGGAGCCGGCGCCGGCCTCCACGTACTGCGGGGCCCAGCGGTCGGGTTGTTCGATCATCAGGTGGCAGTCGAGCGGGATGTCGGTGGCCCGGGCCAGGGATTCGACGATCGGCACGCCCAGCGTGAGGTTGGGGACGAAGTGGTTGTCCATCACGTCGACGTGCAGCCAGTCCGCGCCGCGCACCGCCTCGGCTTCCTCGGCGAGGCGGGCAAAGTCCGCGGACAGGATGCTGGGGCTGATCTGGGCCATGATCGACCACCTTCGTGCGGGGGCTGGAACGCCGCGGGAAACGGGTACTTCGGCCCCATCATCCCGCGCCCCGTCACCCGCAACCGCACACCGCAACCCCCGGGTGACCGTCATCACACCCCGGCCGAGGTTACCGTGGCGGCCACTGCGGCCATCAGCCCCCTGTACCAACCCCCAGCCCCACCCCACCCGTCAATACCCATCAATACCCATCAATCCGACAGAGCCCGAGGAAGGCCTCCCCCATGTCCGCTACCGCCGCCGCCCACCCAGCCCGCGCACTGTGGCGGCTCTACGAGCCGGTGTACGCCGTCACCTTCCTCCAGCCCGAGAGCCGCGCGGCCTTCGAGGCGGTGGGGCTGGACGGCAGTTGGCGCGGCTACTTCGCCGGCCGCGCGGCCCCGTTGGGTGCGGTGGACGCGCCACAGGTGATCGCCGCGTTCTTCAGCTTCTCCCCGACGATGGTCGAGCAGGCCGTACCGGACGTGTGGACGCACACGAGCCCCGAACAGGCGCTGGCCGCCCGGCTCCAGAGCTCGGAGGCGGTGCTGGCCCGGCTGCTGGAGCCGGTGAAACCGGAACAGATCGACGCGGCGGCGACCGCGCTGGACGAGGCGGTGGCCCAACTCGACTGTGCGGGCCGGGTGTTGGCAGCCGCCAACGCCGCACTCCCCCGGCCGACGAACGTCTACGGGCGACTGTGGCAGGCCGCGACCGTGCTGCGCGAGCACCGCGGCGACAGCCATGTGGCGGCACTGGTCGCGGCGGGGCTGGACGGCTGCGAGGCCCCGGTGCTGCACTGCGCGCTGGACGCCAGCCGCGAGGTGCTCCAGCCGATGCGCGGGTGGACGGACACCGAGTGGGAGGCGGCAGCGGCGCGACTGGTCGAACGGGGCTGGCTGACGGCGCAGGGGACGGTCACCGAGCTCGGCCGCATCCAGCACCGGTCCATCGAGGCCGCCACCGACCTCGCCGCCGGCCGCGTCTGGGAGAGCATGCCGCAGGACGAACTCGACCGCCTGAAAGCCGACTTGAAGCCGATCGCGGCGATCTGTCGCGATCGGATGCCGGTCAACCCGCTCGCGATGCCACCGGCGAACCACTGACCCGACCGAACACCGGCGCCCCGCCCCGACCGAACACCGGCGGACCACTGACCCGACCGAACACCGACGCCCCGGCACCCAGGCAACCCGGCCGCGGCACACAGAAGTTCACACGGCGGCAACACATGCCCTTCCCGCCGCCGACCCGCTCTGGCAGGCTCACGAAGCAGCTGGACCCGCACAGCTCGACCCTCACCGAAAGGCGTCCGATGACCCAGGTCGTCCACCCCGCACGTGCCCTGTGGTGGCTGTTCGAACCCGTTCACGCGCTCACGTACTTCTCGCCGGAGGCCCGCGCCGCGTACGAGGCGGCGGGGCTGCGGGGGTACTGGCGCGGATACTTCGGTGGGCGGTCGGCGCCGCTCGGTGCGGTGGAGGCGGCGCCGGTGGTGGCCGCGTTTTTCAACTTCGCGCCGCAGATGGTGGAGCGGGCGCTGCCGGAGATCTGGGGGCGGGCGACGCCCGAGCGGGCGCTGGAGGCCCGGGTGGAGGGTGCGACCGGTGCGCTCGGGCGGGTGCTGGCGGAGGTGAAGCCGGATCTGATCGACCGTTCGGTGGAGCTGCTGGAGCGTGCCGTCGAGGGCCTGGACTGCGCGGGGCGGGTGCTGGCCGCCGCGAACGCCGCGCTCCCGGCACAGGACGGGCGGCTGGCCCGGCTGTGGCAGGCCACCACGGTGCTGCGCGAGCACCGCGGCGACGGACACGTGGCGGCGCTGGTCGCCGAGGGGCTGGACGGCTGCGAGGCGCTGGTGGTGCGCTGCGCGCTGGACACCCGCCGGGAGACCATGCAGCCGCACCGCGGTTGGACGGACGCCGAGTGGGACGAGGCGACGGAGCGCCTGATCGGACGTCAGTGGCTGGCGGCGGACGGTTCGCTGACCACCGAGGGCCGCCGCCGCCACCTCGCGCTGGAGGCCGCCACCGACCTGGCCGCGTCCCGGGTCTGGGCGCACTTCCACCGCACCGAGCTCGACGAACTCGCCGACGCGCTCCGCCCGATCTCCACCGCGTGTCGCGCCGACCTGCCGCCGACCACCCCGATCGGCCTGCCGAACGCCTCCTGACCACCCGTCTCGGGCCGCCGCCGTTCGAGTGTCAGTACGGCGGCGGCCCGAGCAGAACGCCGCGGCCCGCGTAGAACCGGTCGAAGTCGGCCCAGGGCACCCGGGCGGCGCGCTGGGATTCGTCGGGGAAGCCGGACGGGTTGTGGATGTACAGCGCGTCGTCGTCGGCGCCGACGGCCAGCACCAGGTGGCCGCCGGGGCGGGGGACCTCGGGGGCGAGGGTCCGGATGGCGGGGTGGACGGAGATCATCGGGAGGACGCCCCGGGCGAGTTCCTCCGGCAGCCGGTCGACGGGCAGCGGGCTGATCGCCTGCGCGTCCAGGCCCCAGCGGGTGCGGACGTAGTCGGCGAAGGGCGAGTGGATCAGCCCGTCGAGCCGCCCGTCGGGGTGCCGGATGTACGCGCCGGCCAGTTCGCACTCCTCGGCCAGCCGCACGGACGCGGGGGCGACGCCCCACCAGTGGTCGAGGACCATCCGCAGGCAGGCCATTCCGCACAGCCGCCAGGACCAGTACTCGTACTCGCCCTCGTCGGCCGCACCCGAGCGTTCCCACAGCGGGTCGTCGGCGGCCCGCAGTGTGCCGTCGAGGATGTCGGGCACGAGTTCGGGCGACTCCCACTGGGAGTAGTAGGGCACGGCATGGATGATCGGCTTCACCCGGTCATCCTGACGTACTTTCATCCCGATCCGGCGCACCCTCGCCCGCGACACCTCAGAACCCCTCCACCACCCGAACAGCGGCACCCCGCACCTGCTCACCCGCACCCAGCCGAGTCACCGCCCGCCCAACTCCTCGCCGTGCGATGATCGTTGCTCCCCACCGGACGGAGCCGGCAGTGAACGAAGCCCCACCGAACCTCGAACTCGGGCCCCCGGCGCCGGTTCGAGAAGGCGCTGTGACCGGGCCCGTCGTCAGCCTGTGGCGGGCGGGGCTCACCGCCGTGCCGGACCACGTGTGGCAGCGCACCGACGCCGAGGTGCTGATCCTCGCCGAGAACGCTCTGACCGAACTCCCGGACACCATCGGCGAGTTCACCGCGCTGCGCACCCTCGACCTGGGCCACAACGCGTTCACCGCCGTCCCCGAGCGGCTCGGCGACCTCACCGGCCTGCACGGGTTCCTCTATCTGCACGACAACCGGCTCACCCGGCTGCCGGCCACTCTCGGCCGGCTCCACCGCCTGCGCTACCTGAACGTCGGCGACAACCCGCTCACCGAACTCCCGGACGCCATCGGCGACTTGGCCGAGCTCATCGAACTCCGGGCGCAGCGATGCCAGTTGACCAAGCTCCCGGAGACCCTCGGCGCACTCTCCCGACTCCGCGAGCTACGCCTGGAGGCCAACTCCCTTACCACGCTCCCGGATTCGCTCGCCTCACTCCTCCAACTGCGCTGCCTCGAACTGCGCGGCAATGCCCTGACCAGCCTCCCCCGCGCCCTCGCCGCCCTGCCGCTGCTGCGCGAACTCGACCTGCGCGGCAACCCGTTGGGGCCGCTTCCCGACTGGCTGGCCGAGCTGCCCGCCCTGGAGAAGCTCGACCTGCGGTGGACACCGTCCGCACCGGACCCGCGACTGGTGGAGCGGCTCGAACGGCGCGGCTGCACGGTCTGGTACTGACCCCCGGGAGCGCAGAACCGCCCCGGGGGCCCAGGATCACCAGGCGTAGTGCTCGGGGGCGGTGCGGTGGCCGGGGAAGATCTCGTCCAGCCGCTCCAGCGTCTTGGCGTCCAGCTCGACGTCCAACGAGCGTACGGCGGCGGTCAGTTGCTCCTCGGTGCGGGGGCCGATGATCGGCGCGGTGACGGCGGGGCGGCTGTGCAGCCAGGCGAGCGCGATGTCGCCGGGCCGGTGGCCGAGTTCGTCGCACAGGTCCTCGTACGCCTGGATCTGCTCGCGCCGCTCGTTGAGGGTGTCGACGGCCCGGCCCTGGGTGCGGCGCACGCCCTCGCGTTCCTTGCGCAGCACGCCGCCGAGCAGGCCGCCGTGCAGCGGCGACCAGGCGATCAGGCCGAGGCCGTAGTGCTGGGCGGCGGGGACGACCTCCAGTTCGACGCTGCGCTCGATCAGGTTGTACAGCGACTGCTCACTCGTCAGGCCGAGGAAGTGCCGGGCCCGGGCGGCCTCTTGGGCCTGGGCGAGGTGCCAGCCGGCGAAGTTGGAGGAACCGACGTAGATGATCTTGCCCTGGAGGGTGAGCACCTCCATCGCCTGCCAGATCTCGTCCCAGGGGGTGGCCCGGTCGATGTGGTGCATCTGGTACAGGTCGATGTGGTCGGTCTGCAGGCGGCGCAGGCTGGCGTCCACGGCGCGGCGGATGTTGAGCGCGGAGAGCCGGCCTTCGTTGGGCCAGTCGCCCATGTCGCCGTAGAGCTTGGTGGCGATCACGGTCTTCTCGCGCCGGCCGCCGCCCTTGGCGAACCAGTTGCCGATGATCGTCTCGGTGAGGCCCTTGTTCTCGCCCCAGCCGTAGACGTTGGCGGTGTCGAAGAAGTTGATGCCGTGCCCGTGCGCGGCGTCCATGATCCGGTGCGCGTCGGCCTCTTCGGTGTGCACGCCGAAGTTCATGGTGCCGAGGCACAGCGGGGAGACGGACAGGCCGGTGCGGCCGAGGTGGGTGTACTCCATGACCCCAACCCTCTGCCGCCCCGGCCCGGTTGTCCAGTGCGCAACGCCCTTACCAGGATTGACGCATCCTCAGCGTCCGGCGCGGGCGAAGTTCCGCACGGCGAGCGGCACCGCGAGCGCCAGCAGCAGCGCGCACCAGCCGAGCGCGGCGGCCACCGGGTGCTGCGCGGGCCAGGCGTCGCCGGGCGCGGACGGGTTGCCGAACAGTTGCCGGCCGGCCTCCACCACGGAGCTGACCGGGTTCCACTCGGCGATCGCGGCCAGCCAGCCGGGCATCCCGCCGGTGGGCACGAACGCGCTGGTCAACATCGACAACGGGATGGCGAGGACGGCGAGTTGACCGGCCGTCTCCTCCTTGCCGACGGCCAGGCCGAGCGCGGTGCCCAGCCAGCCGCAGGCGAACCGGAACAGCAGCAGCAGGCCGAACGCGCCGAGCGCCGGGCCCAGTCCGTGCCGGATCCGCCAGCCGGCGGCCAGGCCGACCAGCGCGGTCGGCACCAGGACGACGGCGGCCACCAGCAGGTCGGCCAGCGCCTGCCCGGTGAGCAGGCCGAGCCGGGACACCGACATCGACCGCAGCCGGTCGGTGACGCCCCGTCCGGCGTCCCGCGCGCCGCCGACCATGGCGGGCATCACGGCGTTCACCGCGACCATCGCGAACAGGCCGGGCATCAGGTACTCGCGGTAACCGCCGCCCGGCACGTTCATCGCACTGCCGAACACGTACCCGAACACCCCGACCATCGCGACCGGCACCATCAGCGAGGACAGCAGCAGACCGGGCGAGTGCCGGTAGATCAGCAGGATCCGCCGGGCGGACGCAGCGGCGTCCACGGGCATCGTCAGCGCACTCATGCGGCCGTCTCCGTCTCCGTCACGGCGCCCGCGCCGGTCAGCGCGAGGAACACGTCGTCCAGCGAGGGGGTGCGCAGCGCGACGTCCCGCGCGACCACCCCCGCGGCATCCAACTCCCGTACCAGGTAAGGCAGGACGAGCGGCCGGGCCGGGTCGGAGACGGCACTGACGCGGTACTGCGCCGCGTCCACCTCCGGTGCGCCACCGGTGAGCACGGCCAGCACGGCGCGGGCCCGTTCCAGGTCGGCGCCCTCGGGCAGGGTGAGTTCGACCAGGGTGCCGATCGCGGCCTTGAGCCGCTGCGGGGTGTCGTCGGCGACGGCCCGCCCGCGGTCCAGCACGGTGATCCGGTCGGCCAGCCGGTCCGCCTCGTCCAGGTACTGGGTGGTCAGCAGGACGGTGGAGCCCTGTGCGGCCAACTCCCGTACCGCAGACCAGATTTCCCGTCGGCTACGCGGGTCGAGCCCGGTGGTCGGCTCGTCCAGGAACAGCACCCGCGGCCGGGTGATCAGGCTCGCCGCCAGGTCCAGCCGGCGGCGCATCCCGCCCGAATAGCCGCGCACCAGCCGATCGGCGGCCTCCTCCAGTGCAAACTCCGTGAGCAGCTCCGCCGCCCGCGCCCGGGCCTTCGCCGCTCCCAAGTGGTGCAGCCTGCCCAGCAGTTCGAGGTTCTCCCGGCCGGTGATCCCCTCCTCGACCGCCGCATACTGCCCGGCCAGCCCGATCACCCGCCGCACCGCCGCAGCCTCCCGCCGCACCTCGTGCCCGCACACCCGGGCCTCCCCCCGATCCGGCCGCACCAGAGTGGCCAGGATCCGCACCAACGTGGTCTTCCCCGCCCCGTTGGGCCCGAGCAGACCGCACACCGCCCCTTCCGGGACATCGAGTTCGAGTCCGTCCAGCGCGCGTGTGGCGCCGAAGGTCTTGCCCAGGCCGCGAACGGCAATGACCGGGTCGCTCATGGCAGGCCCTTTCTAGGTACAACGTACGTAGTGTTGCTGCGCAGGAGATTACTGGGTACGACGTACGGAGTAAAGCCTTCGGGTCGGCGGACACACCGGCGGATGCCAGACAGTGACGGCGAGTTGGACCGGGCAGTCCTCGGGCGGCGTCCGCGCCGACGCCGGTGGGGCGCGCGCGACGATCCCGACTACGGGCGGAGCAACGGCATCCTCGGCCGGCGCCCCTCACCGAGTCCCCGATGGCGACGGGCCCCGACCCGCTGCGCGCCGCCCCGGTACGTGCCCGGGCGGGCGGCGTCCAGCAGGTCCGCCAGTGCGGTCATGCCGGGTGAGAGGGTTGCTGTACCGCTTCCCGCCGAGCCCGCCGAACCCGGCCCGCTTCCCGCCGAGCCCGCCGAACCCGGCCGGTTCGGACCAGTTCCGCAGCTGCCCCAGCAGAGCGTCCCGGCCGTGGAGCGGGACGATCCGGCGGGTGGCGTCCAGCAGCGCCGCAGGCGAACGCGCCGGCGCGCCGTACCGCTCGGGAAGGGCCGCCTGGTGCGCCAGTTCGTGCAGTTCCACGGCCTCCAGACCGGCGACCAGGAGGCCGTGGGCGGCCAGCGCGGCCCCGAACGCCGGATCGCGGTGCAGCGCCTACGCGGGCGACAGCACCAGCCGACCGTTGCCGGTGTACGCGCGCTCGGCCGTCACCACGCCGGTCAGCAGCGGCCCGCAGAACACCGCGCCGCCCGACATCCCGCCCCACACCGGCACCGGCCGGTCCCAGCCCGGCGCACTCCCGCGCACCGTCATCACGTACCGGTCGGCGACGTACCCGCTGCCCGGGTTCAGCCACCCGGACGACTGCTCCACCTGCGCCGCCCAGCCCTCGCGCTGCGCGTGCTCCGGCAGGCCCCACGCCTGGCAGTCCACCCCGGTCCGGTCGGTGACCAGCCGCCCCCAGCGCACCGGCTGCGGCTCGGCCCAGCCCGGGCCGTCGTCCACCCGCAGCAGCGCCGCGTCGTCCCGGCCGCACCACACCACGACCGCCCCGAACGTCCCCGCCTCCCCCGGCCGGAACACCCGCACCCGCACCCCGACGGCCGCCGCGCCCCCACCCGACGGCCCCGCCACCGCGTGCGCCGACGTCAGCACCAGCCGCCCGCCGATCGCACAGCCGGACGCCCGCCCGGCCGGCGCGTCCACCCCCACCACCCGTCACCGATCCACCCGGCCCCTCCCCTCGCCCGCCGTGTGCCGCCGGCCCCGGACGGGACCGGCGAACGCAGCCCTGCCCGACGGCCCGTTACTCCGGGATGCGGTCCGAGGTCTCACCCGGACCCGACGGACGGGTCGGGTCGCCGTGCACCAGCAGGTCACCACCGTTCGCGGCGCGCGGGGTCAGCGTGAACGAGACCCGGTGCGTCCGGCCGCGCGAAGCGCCCGCCTCGACCTCCGCGCCGACCGCGAAAATCTTGAACCCGCCCTTCGCCTTGGTGTCGGCCCGCAGTTCGACCTCGAACTCCATCTCCACCGGCCCCACCGCGAACACCAGATCCGGGTGCTCGCCCCCGACCCGGGCCGCCGCCAACAACTCGTCCCGCACCGCCGCCACCGCATCCACCAGCGGAATGTCCATGCCCAACCCCTTCTCACGTCCTGCCACTTCGGCGGGCACCACGGTAGGCCGCCGCCGCCCACGCCCGCAGCGGAATACGTCCGTCACTTGCGTAGACTGACCGCCGAGGTGATCCAACAATGTCGTCCGGCGAGGAACCCGAGCTGATCTGGCTGCGCCCGGAACACTCCGGCCGCGGGCCCCGCCCGGCACACAGCCGGACTTCGATCGCCCGGGCAGCGGTCGACCTCGCCGACCGCGAGGGCCTGGACGCGGTGACGATGCGCCGGATCGCCGCCGAACTCGGCGCCGGCACCATGTCGTTGTACAACTACGTGCCGAAAAAGGAGCACCTCTTCGACCTGATGGTCGACGTGCTCGCCGCCGAATACGACCTACCTGAACACCCCACCGGCGACTGGCGAACCGATCTCACCCTGCTCGCCCACCAGTTGCGCACCGTCCTCACCCGGCACACCTGGGCCACCACCCTGATCGCCCACCGCCCCGGCCTCGGCCCGAACGGCCTCCGCGTCACCGAGTACCACCTCGCCGCACTCGCCGGAACGCCCCTCGACGGCACCGCCAAAATGGAAGCCTTCTCCCAACTGACCGGCTACGTCTGCCAATTCACCGACTGGCAACACCGCTCCACCGCCGCCGGCCACCGCTGGCTCACCGACCTGGTCCGCTACCTCCAGACCGCCACCGCCACCGGCCAGTACCCCCACCTCGCCGCCACCCTCGCCGAGAGCGCCACCCCACCCGACACCGACGCCACCTTCGAACGCGGCCTCCAACGCCTCCTCACGGCCCTGATCGAGGGCTAGGGGCGCTGGGGGTACCCCCAGCGAAGCGAGGGGGCGGAACTGCGCGAAGGGGAACGCACCCCACCGCAAGATCGCGACGCACGACAATCACTTGCACGTGCGCGCGACCTCACGGACCGGTGAGCGCTCGCGCAGCCCCGCCCCTCAGGCAGTCCGCCGCAGCAACGCCAGATACATCGCGTCCGTCCCATGCAGGTGCGGCCACAGCTGAACGTCCGGCCCGTCCCCCAGCTCCGGCACGCCCGGCAGCAGCGGCCGGGCGTCGACCCACTCCACGTCCTCGCGGCCGCGCAGCACGTCGTCCACCACGGCGCGCGTCTCGGCCAGGTGCGGCGAGCACGTCGCGTAGCCGACCACGCCGCCGACCCGCGCCGCGTCCAGCGCGTTCCGCAGCAACTCCCGCTGCAGCGGCCCGAATCCGGCAATGTCCTCCGGCCGACGACGCCACCGCGCCTCCGGCCGACGTCGCAGCGCACCAAGGCCCGAGCACGGCACGTCCACCAGCACCCGGTCGAACGCCCCTTCCTGCCAAGCCCCTTGCGTACCGTCCGCCGTGATGACCGCATACGGCCCGGGATTCCCGTTCAACGCACGCGCCACCAGCCGGGCGCGGTGCGGCTGCTTCTCGGAGGCGACCAGGGCCGCCCCGCGCGAAGCGGCGATCGCACCGAGCAGCGCGGCCTTGCCGCCGGGGCCGGCGCAGCCGTCCAGCCAGAGCCGGTCGGGGCCGTCCACGGGGGCGTTGGCGAGTGCGAGCGCGACCAGCTGGCTGCCCTCGTCCTGCACGCCGGCCCGGTTCTCGCGGACGGCGTCCAGCCCGGCGGGGTCGCCGCCCTCGGCGAGCCGCAGCGCGTACGGGGACCAGCGGCCGTCCTCGGCCTCCGGCAGCGCCTCGCGCAGTTCTGCGACGTCGGAGCGGCCGGGGCGGGCGACCAGCGTCACCTCGGGGCGGGCGTTGTCTGCCTCCAGCAGGCGCTCCATCGCGGCGCGGCCGGCGTCCTCGGGCTGCCAGCGGCCGAGCGCGTCCCACAGCGAGGAGACCACCCAGCGCGGGTGCGAGTGCACGACGGCGAGGTGGTCCTCGGCGTCGTCCTCGTACGGCGGGGCGACCTGGGCGACCCAGCCTTCCAGGTCCTGTGCACTGATCTTGCGCAGCACGGCGTTGACGAACTTGGCGCGGCCGTCGCCCAGCACCACGCGGGCGAGTTCGACGGTCGCGGAGACGGCGGCGTGGCTGGGGATGCGGGTGCCGAGCAGCTGGTGCGCGCCGAGCGAGAGGACGTCCAGCACCGGCGGGTCGACCTCGCGCAGCGGGCGGTCCACGCAGGCGGCGATGATCGCGTCGTAGGTGCCCTGGCCGCGCAGCGTGCCGTAGACCAGCTCAGTGGCGAGCGCGGCGTCGCGGCGCTCCATGCCCTTGCGCTCGGCCTCGCGGAGCAGCGACGGCAGGATCAGGTTGGCGTACGCGTCGCGCTCGTCGACGGCGCGCAGCGCGCGGAACGCGACGATCCGGGCCGGGTCCTTCTTGGGGCGGCGGTGCGGACGGGGGGCGCGCTTGGCGCCGGCGGGGGTGCTCAACGGGTGCCTCGAAACAAAGTGCTGCGGATCAGGTCCGACCCGGCAGCGCGGCCGGGCCTCACCCCGAAGTCTAGGGCGCGACCCGGCCGAACCGGACATCAACCGGCGTCAGCCCTCGAAGCGCTCGCCGGACTCGATCCGCGCGCCGCGCGCCCAGTCGGCGGCCGGCATCGCCTTCTTGCCCTGCGGGCGGACCTCGCCGAGCTCCACCTCGTGGCTGCCGGTACCGACCCGCACGCTGTTCTTGCTGACGGCCAACTCCCCTGCCGCCAGGCCGACTTCACCGGGCAGCAGCCGCACGGGGCCGGTCACCTTGAGCCGCTCGCCACGGAACGTGGTCCACGCGCCGGGCGCGGGCGCGCAGCCGCGCACCACCCGGTCGACCCGCAGCGCGGGGTGGGTCCACTCGATCCGGGCGTCCTCGACGGTGATCTTCGGCGCCAGCGACACCCCGTCCACGGGCTGCGGCTCGGGGCGGGCCTGGCCGTCCTCGATCGCGTCCATGGTGCGCACCAGCAGGTCCGCGCCCGGCTGCGCGAGCCGGCCGAGCAGGTCGCCGCTGGTGTCGGTGGGCTTGACCGTCTCGGTCAGGACGCCGAACACGGGGCCGTCGTCCAGGCCCTCCTGGATCCGGAAGGTGGACGCGCCGGTCACCTCGTCGCCCGCCATGATCGAGTGCTGGACGGGGGCCGCGCCGCGCCACGCGGGCAGCAGCGAGAAGTGCAGGTTCACCCAGCCGTGCACCGGGATCTCCAGCGCGCCGGGACGGATCAGCGCGCCGTACGCGACCACCGGGCAGCAGTCGGGGGCGATCTCGGCCAGCCGGGCCATGAACTCCGGCTCACTGGGACGGGCCGGCTTGAGCACCTCGATGCCCGCCTCCTCGGCGCGCTGCGCGACGGGGCTGGCCACCAGCTTGCGCCCGCGCCCGGCCGGCGCGTCGGGGCGGGTCACCACGGCGACCACCTCGTGCCGGGAGGCCAGCAGGGCGTCCAGGGCGGGAACGGCTACCTCGGGGGTGCCGGCGAAGACGAGACGCACGGGCATGGGCCTTTCTTGAAGTCACACCGACCAGCAGGAAGTCCCACTGGTCAGAACATCGGATTGCCGGAAAATGATCGTCACTTGATCGGGCCTCCGGCTCATCGGGCCTTCGACTCATCGACCCCTGCGACAATCCCGCAATCCCGTCGAAACACGTCGAAACACGTGGAAATCCGTCGAAACGCGGGGCACCAACGGGCGCTCGGCGCCGAACCCGTCAGCGAATGACGCCGAACGTGGAATGCGGCGAGATCTTCACCGTCGGCGCCGGAGCCCCGCCCCAGTCCGCCTCCCGGATCGCCTTCATCGCCGCCTTCCGGGTCTCCCGGTCCAGCCGGTCGATGAAGATGATCCCGTCCAGGTGGTCGGTCTCGTGCTGGATGCACCGCGACAGCAGCTCGGTGCCCTCCACCGTCACCGGGTCCCCGTACATGTTGAAGCCCTTCGCCACCACGCCGAACGCCCGCTTGGTGTCGAACCGCAGCCCGGGCAGCGACAGGCAGCCCTCGGGGCCGTCCTGCTCCTCCTCGGTCAACGACAGGTCGGGGTTGATCAGATGCCCCACCACACCGTCCACGTTGTACGTGAACACCCGCAACGAGACGCCCAGTTGCGGCGCCGCGAGGCCCGCGCCCGGCGCCTCCAGCATGGTGTCCGTGAGGTCCTTCACCAGCCTCCGCAGCTCCTTGTCGAAGGTGACCACCGGCTTCGCGGCAGACCGCAGCACGGGGTCACCGAAGATCCGGATCGGCTGAACTGCCAAGACTGCGACTCCCTCTGCACCCGGAACGGGATGTGAACGACGACCTACCGGGAAGTCTATGCAATCCCCGTCACCTGTTCGGAGCGGTCACCGACAAATCCCGACTCGCACTCCGGGCGTGACCCAACGACCCGACGTGCGTTGGTCAATGCGAATTGACCGGGACGCGCGAGCGCCCCGAGCACGCGACCCGACCGAGAGGTGGCAACCAGGCCATGGCCGAGCAGATCAACCACGACGCCCGGGCCAGGGCGTCCCTTCACCTGCTGGTGCGGGACATCGAACGGGTCCGTCGCCAGGTCGACGCCCTCCGCACGCTCACCGCCCAGCTGGGCAACGTCTACCGCCCGCGCCGCCCCAGCACCTCCGCCGGCTTCGTGGTCTACGGCCGGGCCCCCGCCCCCACCGTCCGGCTCGCCCAGGAACTGCGCGAAAGCGTCGAAACCCTGGTCGCCGCCGCCGTCGAGTTCGACCGCGCCCTCGGCTTCTCCTGGGACTCCGTCGGCTCCGCCCTCGGCGTCACCAAGCAGGCCGTCCACCGCCGCTACGGCGTCCGCCGCCCCACCACCGAACTCCTCCCCGCCCCCCGCGAAACCGAGCCGGCGCCCCCGGCACCCCCCACCCCCCGCCCCCCGATCCCCCAGGCCCGCCAGGCCAGCCCCTTGTTGCCCCAACGCACCCGGTAAGGAAGCAGCGGCGCGGGGAACTGCGCGAAGGGGAACGCACCCGCCGGCAAGATCGCGACGCACGACAATGACTGGCACGTGCTCGCGACCTCACGGACCGGCTTGCGCTTGTCGCCCAGCTCTCCCGCGCCCAAAAATTTCGTACCCATTCCCCCCACCCCGGTGGTCCCCCTCCCCCTCCCGTCCAAGAATCGATCTCGCACGCCATCCTGCGCCGACGAGAGGGATCGATCCCATGGCCGTGGCCAATACCCCGATGAACCTGACCCGTGCCGCCCATGTCGGCATCTCCGTCTCCGACCTGGACACCTCGATCGAGTTCTACCGCGCCCTGACCGGCCGGGAGCCGGTCGTCGCCGACGAGACCATGCACAGCGTCCCGTTCGGCCTCTCCCAGGGCCTGCCGTCGGCGAAGCTCCGCTACGCCACCATCAACCTGGACAACAGCCTCGGCATCGACCTGATCGAGTTCCAGCAGCCGATCGGCTACCGCACCAACGGCGCGGCCAACCGCCCGGGCTCGATGCACCTGTGCTTCCGGGTCGACGACTTCGACGCCGTCCTCGGCCGGATGAAGGAGGCGGGGTACGGCTTCCTCGGCGACGACTACACCTTCCTGGCCGGCGAGGTCACCCCGGAGTCGGCGCTGGGCACCAAGGTCGCCTACTTCAACGACCCGGACGGCACCAACCTGGAGATCATCCAGCCCAAGGGCGGCTTCGCGAGCTGACGTCGACACCCCGCGAGCCACGGACCCGACTCAACCGATGTCTGTCGGGTCCACCCGAATCCGCACCGTCTCCGCCCCTCGCAGCGCCAGCCGGGCGATCTGCGCCGCCTTCAGTGCCGAAGCCAGCGCGGCGCCCTGCCCGGGCGCGACCCGCACCAGCGCCCGCTCGGCGGTCTCGCCCTTGGGCCCGCCGTACACCGGCACCGGCCCGAGCACGTCCGCGCCCTCGGGCAGCCGCACCAACCCCAGCAGGTCCTCCACGGCCTGTGGGGGTCCCGTCACCGCGGCCATCCGGGACACCGGCGGGAACCGGAGTTCCTCCCGCTCGTCGAGTTCCACCCCGGCGTGCCCGGCGGGATCCCATCGCACCAGCGCCTGCACGGGCCTCGCGGCCGCCTCGGCGACCACCACCACCGTCCCGCCGTCCCCGGCCGGACGGACCAGCGAGGCGGCCGTCAGCCACCGCCGCACCGTCTCCTCGCCGGCCCGCAGGTCGGGCCGGTTCAGCAGCGCCCACCCGTCCAGCAGCAGCGCCGCCGCGTAACCGGGCCCCTCCGCCACCGGCTCCGCGCCCGGCGTCGAAATCACCAGCGCCGGGGACGAAGGGACGGAAGCAAGGATCGCGTCCCGCCCGGACGTCCGCACCGGCACCCGCGGGAACGCCTTCCCGAGCTCCTCCGCCGTCCGCCGCACGCCCACCACCTGCGCCCGCAGCCGGAACGACCCGCACTCCAGGCAGTGCCAGTCGTGCTCCTCCGTCCCGCACCACGCGCACACCAGCGCCGCGTCCGCCGCCGGAGACTCCAGCGGCCCCCCGCACGCACGACACCGCACCGGCTCGCGGCAGCGCCCGCACGCCAGCCGGGGCGCGTAACCCCGCCGCGGGACCTGAATCAGCACCGGACCGCGCGAAAGCGCCTCGCGCGCCGTCTCCCACGCCACCGAGGGCAGCCGCGCGGCCTGCGCCGCCGCGTCCCGGCCCTGGTCGTGCTCGGTCACCGTCCGCACCCGCGGCGCGACCTGCCGGACGACCTCGCGCGGAGCGGCCAACGGCCGCGCCCACCCACTGCGCAGCAGCTGCGCGGCCTCGACGGTCATCGAGACGCCGCCGAGCAGCATCGCGGCGCCCTCCTCGGCGGCCCGCAGCAGCGCCACCTCCCGCACGTGCGGGTACGGCGCGTTGGGATCGCTGTGGCTGCTGTCGCCGTCCGACCACACCACCACCAACCCCAGGTCACGGACCGGCGCGAACACCGCCGCGCGGGTCCCGATCGCGGCGTGCACCGAGCCCCGGCTGACGGCCAGCCACCGCCGGTACCGTTCCTGCGGGCCCGCCTCGGCGGCCAGCACCGCGTGCCGGCCCTCCCCGAGCACGCCCCGCAGCGCGGCGTCGACCCGGGCGACCGAGCGCCCGTCGGGCAGCACCACCAGCGCACCGCGCCCGGAGGCGAGCGTCGCCGCCACCGCCCGCGCGATCTCGAACGGCCACTCGGGGCCGGGCAGCGCCGTCCACACCGCACGCGGCGCGTGGCCGCCCGCCAGCGAGGCCAGGAAGTCCGGCCCGTGCGCGTACCGCTCCCAGCTGCCCACCGCCGGAGTGCCGGGCGGCGGCAGCGGCCGCGGCGAGTCCTCGCCCTCGGCCCCGGCGTGCCGCGGCGGGATCGCCAGCTGCAGCACATCGGCAAGGGTGCCCGCGTACCGGTCGGCGACGGCCCGGCACAGCCGAAGCAGCCCGGGCGTCAGCACCACCTCGGGCGAGAGCACCCGGGCCAGCGGCGCCAGCGGGCCCGCGTAGTCGGAGTCGTCCCGCCGTTCGACGATGAACCCGTCGTGCAGCGCCCCGCCCTCGCGCCGCCCGTGCGCGCCGACCCGCCCCCCGAAGCGGACCCGGACCCGGACGCCGGGCCGGGCGTCCTCGGACATCGCTTCGGGCACCGCGTAGTCGAAGTACTGGTCGAGGCTCAGCACGCCCTTGTCGACCAGCACCCGGGCCACCGGCTTCCGCTCCGCCAGGACGACGCCGCGCGCGGCCCGAGGCTTCGCCCGGCGCACTGTCTCCCGGATGAACGCCAACTGCTCTCCGGCCCCGTCCGCGCTGCTCACGCCCCCAAACCTAGCGGACCGCACCGACATGACGACAAAGCCGCCCGCCGAGGAGAATCCCTCGACGGGCGGCAGCGTCAACAGCGAGCTCAGGCGGCGACAGCGGCCTTCAGCGCGTCCACGCGGTCGGTGCGCTCCCAGGTGAAGTCCGGCAGCTCACGGCCGAAGTGGCCGTACGCGGCGGTCTGCGCGTAGATCGGCCGCAGCAGGTCCAGGTCGCGGATGATCGCGGCCGGGCGGAGGTCGAAGACCTTGCTGACGGCTTCCTGGATCTTCTGCACCGGAACGGTCTCGGTGCCGAAGGTCTCCACGAACAGGCCGACCGGCTCGGCCTTGCCGATCGCGTACGCGACCTGCACCTCGGCGCGGCCGGCGAGGCCGGCGGCGACGATGTTCTTCGCCACCCAGCGCATCGCGTACGCGGCGGAGCGGTCGACCTTGGACGGGTCCTTGCCGGAGAACGCGCCGCCACCGTGGCGGGCCATGCCGCCGTAGGTGTCGATGATGATCTTGCGACCGGTGAGGCCGGCGTCGCCCATCGGGCCGCCGATCTCGAAGCGGCCGGTCGGGTTGACCAGCAGGCGGTAGCCCTCGGTGGTGAGCTTGATGCCCTCGTCGGCGAGCGCCTTGAGCTCCGGCTCGACCACGAACTCGCGGATGTCCGGGGTGAGCAGCGACTCCAGGTCGATGTCCGAGGCGTGCTGCGAGGAGACCACGACGGTGTCCAGGCGCACGGCGCGGTCGCCGTCGTACTCGATGGTGACCTGGGTCTTGCCGTCGGGGCGCAGGTACGGGATGGTCCCGTTCTTGCGGACCTCGGTCAGGCGGCGGGAGAGCCGGTGCGCCAGGGTGATCGGCAGCGGCATCAGCTCGGGGGTGTCGTCGCAGGCGTAGCCGAACATCAGGCCCTGGTCGCCGGCGCCCTGCCGGTCCAGCTCGTCCTCGACATCGCCCTCGACCCGGTGCTCGTGGGCGGTGTCGACGCCCTGCGCGATGTCCGGGGACTGCGAGCCGATGGACACCGACACGCCGCAGGAGGCGCCGTCGAAGCCCTTCTTCGACGAGTCGTAGCCGATCTCCAGGATCTTCTCGCGGACGAGCTGGGCGATCGGCGCGTACGCCTTGGTGGTGACCTCACCGGCGATGTGCACCAGGCCGGTGGTGATCAGGGTCTCCACGGCGACGCGGGAGGTCGGGTCGTCCTTGAGGAGGGCGTCCAGAATCGTGTCGCTGATCTGGTCAGCGATCTTGTCGGGGTGGCCCTCGGTGACGGACTCCGAGGTGAACAGGCGGCGAGACACAGCGCTCCCTGGGGTTGCAGCGGCTGCTGACTGAATGCGCTCGGAAGTCCCGAGGCATCCGGAAAGACTTGATTCCTGCTGTGGAGTGTAACGGTCGGCTACCGATCACGGACACTCTCTGTGCGCCCCGAACATGTCCGCGATGTGAATCACATTCGGTTGAAACCGGCGGAAACACTCCCGGAACACCCCGGGCCGATCCCCAACTGCCCGGGCCGCTCGGGGTTTTGCGGAAGTCAGTCGGCGAGCCGGACGGCGACCTGGTCCCAGATCGCGTCGGCCAGCACCTCCTTCGGACCATCCGCGATGTGGACCTCCGAACCGTCCGCGCCGAGCAGCACCGCGCTGTTGGTGTCCTGGCCGAACGCCTTGCCGTCGCCGACCTCGTTGACCACCAGCAGATCGCAGCCCTTGCGGGCGAGCTTGGCGCGGCCGTTGGCGAGCACGTCGTCGGTCTCGGCGGCGAAGCCGACCACCAGCTGTCCGGGGCGGGCCCGGTCGGCGGAGATCTCGGCCAGGATGTCGGGGTTGCGGACCAGCACGATCGGCGCGGGCTCGACCCCGTCCACCTTCTTGATCTTGCCGGTGACGTACTCGGCGGGCCGGAAGTCGGCGACCGCGGCGGCCATCACCACGGCGTCGGCCCCGGCGGCGGCCTTCAGCACGGCGTCGCGCAGCTGCAGCGCGGTGCCGGCCCGGACCACGTCCACCCCCGCCGGGTCGGGCAGCGCGGTGTTCGCGGCGATCAGGGTGACCCGGGCGCCGCGGGCGGCGGCGGTGGCGGCCAGCGCGTAACCCTGCTTGCCGGACGAGCGGTTGCCGAGGAAGCGCACCGGGTCCAGCGGCTCCCGGGTGCCGCCGGCGGAGACCACCACGTGCCGGCCGGCCAGGTCCTGCTCCAGCGAACCGCGGGCCAGCACCCGCCGGCAGGCGGCGAAGATCTCGCCCGGGTCGGGCAGCCGGCCCTTGCCGGTGTCCACGCCGGTCAGCCGGCCCACGGCGGGCTCGATGACGATCGCGCCGCGGCGGCGCAGCGTGGCCACGTTCTCCTGGGTGGCCGGGTGCTCCCACATCTCGGTGTGCATGGCGGGCGCGAACACCACCGGACAGCGGGCGGTCAGCAGGGTGTTGGTGAGCAGGTCGTCGGCGAGGCCGTGGGCGGCCTTGGCGAGCAGGTCGGCGGTGGCCGGGGCGACCACCACCAGGTCGGCCTGCTGCCCGATCCGCACGTGCGGGACCTCGTGCACCCGCTCCCAGGTCTCGGTGGCGGCGGGCCGCCCGGACAGCGCCGCCCAGGTCGCCTCGCCGACGAAGTGCAGCGCGGCGGCGGTCGGCACCACCTGCACCTGGTGCCCGGACTCGGTGAACCGGCGCAGCAGTTCGCAGGCCTTGTACGCGGCGATCCCGCCGCTGACACCGAGGACGACACGGGGCGCGGTCATGGCGGTCGATTCTCCTAACGACGGGTCAACCAGCCCACCTTACGACCCGCCGCCGGACCGCTGCGACGTGTCTCCGCGCACACCACCGGCCCACCCGCGCACACCCCGGGGGAGGTGGCGGCTGTTCGCAAGTGATCGCGCCCGGTCATAAGTGATCACGCGCCGGAGATTGTCTACGCGGAGATTATCTGCGCATAGACCAACTCCGCCCCGGCCACCCAGACACCACCGGCCCGCCCGCGCACATGCCGAGGGCCCGCCCGACGCCCATGGCATCGGACGGGCCCTCGAAGGAAATGCTGGGGGCTCAGGCGCCCTCGATCGCCTCGGCGGTGAGCAGGCCGGCGTTGATCTCGCGGAGCGCGATCGACAGCGGCTTCTCGTGCACGTGGGTGTCGACCAGCGGGCCGACGTACTCCAGCAGGCCCTCGCCGAGCTGGGAGTAGTACGCGTTGATCTGGCGGGCACGCTTGGCCGCGTAGATCACCAGGCTGTACTTGGAGTCGGTGGCCTCGAGCAGCTCGTCGATCGGCGGGTTGATGATGCCCTCGGGCGCGGTCATCGAAGAGGACACGCTGAACCTTCCGAAGTGGTTTTCATGGATTGGCTGGATGCAGCCGATCCGGTCAGGCTACACCGAGCAAGGCTAGCAGTTCGGCCGCTACCTGCTCGACGGAGGTATTGACAAGCGTCGTGTCGAACTCCGCCTCGGCGGCGAGCTCGATCCGGGCCGCTGCCAGCCGCTCGTCGATGACGGCCTGCGACTCGGTGCCGCGGCCGGTGAGCCGGCGCACCAGCTCGTCCCAGCTCGGCGGGGCCAGGAAGACCAACTGGGCCTCGGGCATCGACTCCTTGACCTGCCGGGCACCCTGGAGGTCGATCTCCAGCAGCACCGGCTCGCCCTTGTCGAGCTTGTCGACGACGGCCTGCCGGGGGGTCCCGTACCGGTTGCCGGCGAACACTGCCCACTCCAGCAGTTCGCCGTTGGCGACCAGCTTGTCGAACTGCTCGTTGTCGACGAAGTGGTACTGCACTCCGTCGCGCTCACCCGGGCGCGGGTGGCGGGTCGTCGCCGACACCGACAGCCAGACCTCGGGGAACTGCTTCCTCATATGAGCGACGACCGTGCTCTTGCCGACCCCGGAGGGGCCGGAGAGCACGGTCAGCCGCGGACGCTCACTCATGTACCGATTATCCCGGATCGCGGAGGTTCCGCCGACACCGGCCTCCGCTCAGGAGGCGGCGCCGCCGAACTCCCGCTCCAGGGACGCGATCTGGTTCGTACCGAGGCCCCGCACACGACGGCTCTCGGAGATGCCGAGGCGCTCCATGATCTGCTTGGCGCGGACCTTGCCGACACCCGGCAGGGACTCCAGCAGAGCGGAGACCTTCATCTTGCCGATGACCTCGTCGTCGGACTTGCCGGCCTTGATGACGTCGTGCAGCGAGGCGCCCGAGTGCTTCAGCCGGTTCTTGACGTCGGCACGCTTCCGGCGAGCCTCGGCGGCCTTGGCGAGCGCGGCGGTGCGCTGTTCGGGAGTAAGGGGCGGAAGAGCCACGCCGTTCACCTCAGGTGTGGATGGAAGGGATGTTCCATGACTGGGTTGTGCCCGGACGCCACAGGCTCTGACCTGCGACGGTGGCCGGAACCACCGCCAACTGGCGTCCTACCGCCGGACACTACCCAACTTGGGCCGCCACGTCAGGAAAAGAACACGAAAAGTCCAGGTCAGCAGGGGCCGACCCGGGACTTTTCCGGGCAAATCAGCCGAGTTGGCCACCTCCGGGTCACGCGTTTGTGACGGCCCTCACATCATCGACGAACACCTGCGCGGCCTGTCGCAGTGCGGCGACCGACGGTCCGTGCTTCAGCACATCGCGGCTCACACTGGGCACCACGTTGCGCACCTGGTCGCCGAACACCCGCGGCAGGTCCTGCGCGGTGGCGCCCTGCGCACCCACGCCGGGGGCCAGCAGCGGGCCGTTGATCGCCAGGTCCACGCCCGCGTCGGCGAGCGTCGCGCCGACCACCGCACCGAACGAACCCAGCGGCGCCGCACCGGAGTTCTCCGCCGCGAGCCGCCGCAGCACGGCCTGCGCGACGCTCTCGCCGTCCGCGCCGATCGCCCGCTGCACCTCGTGGCCCTCGGGGTTGGAGGTCAGCGCCAGCGCGAACAGACCGCAGCCGTTGGCGTGCGCCAGGTCGACGGCCGGCTGCAGCGAACCGAAGCCCAGGTACGGGCTGACGGTGAGCGCGTCGGAGAACAGCGGGCTGTCCGGCGACAGGAAGGTCTCCGCGTAGGCGGCCATGGTGGAGCCGATGTCGCCGCGCTTGGCGTCCATCAGCACCAGCGCGCCCGCCTCCCGGGCCTCGGTGACGGTGCGCTCCAGCACCGCGATGCCGCGGCTGCCGAAGCGCTCGAAGAACGCCGACTGCGGCTTCAGCACGGCGACCCGGTCGGCCAGCGCCTCCACCACGGTGCGCGAGAAGCTCTCCAGGCCGGCGAGGTCGTCGTTCAGGCCCCAGGCGGTGAGCAGCGAGCCGTGCGGGTCGATGCCGACGCAGAGCTGGCCGCGGGTGTCCAGGGCGGTCCGCAGGCGGGTGCCGAACGGCGTGATGTCAGTCATCGGTGTCTTTCCTCAGTCTCAAGAATGTGGTCGGCTGCCCGTTTCGAGGAACGGGCTCAGCGGATGCCCTTGCCGACCGCCTCGCCGATGGACGCGTAGCCGGCGGCGCGCAGGCGCGCGGACAGGCCCTTGTGGACCTTGCGCATCCAGAACGGGCCTTCGTAGATGAACGCGGAGTAGCCCTGGACCAGGTCGGCGCCGGCCAGGATGCGCTGCCAGGCGTCCTCGGCGGTCTCGATGCCGCCGACCGAGATGATCGCGAGCCGGCCCTCGGTGCGCTTGCGCAGCCGCTCCAGCACCTCCAGCGAGCGGGCCTTCAGCGGGGCGCCGGACAGGCCGCCCATGCCGATCTCCTCGATCCGCGCGGCGGGGGTCTTCAAGCCTTCGCGGCCGATGGTGGTGTTGGTGGCGATGATGCCGTCCAGGCCGAGGTGCAGCGCCATGTCGGCGATCTCGTCGATGTCCTCGTCGGCGAGGTCGGGGGCGATCTTCACCAGCAGCGGCACGTGGTGGGTGGTGACCTCGTCGGCGGCCTTGCGGACGTCCCACAGCAGCGGGCCGAGGATCTGCACGGCCTGCAGGTTGCGCAGCCCGGGGGTGTTCGGCGAGGAGACGTTGACGACCAGGTAGTCGGCGTAGGGCGCCAGCGCCTTGGCGCTCTTCAGGTAGTCGGGCGTCGCCTGGTCCTCGGGAACGACCTTGGTCTTGCCGATGTTGATGCCGACCACGGGGGTACTGCTGGTGCGCGCGCGGCCGGCCAGGCGGGCGGCGACCCGGGCGGAGCCCTGGTTGTTGAAGCCCATCCGGTTGATCAGCGCGCGGTCCTCGATCAGGCGGAACAGGCGCGGCGCGGGGTTGCCGGGCTGGGGCTCGCCGGTGATGGTGCCGATCTCGACGTAGTCGAAGCCGAGCATCGACAGGCCGTCGATGCCGATGCCGTTCTTGTCGAAGCCCGCGCCGAGGCCGAACGGGCCGGGCAGGTCCAGGCCGAGGGCGGTGGTGCGCAGCTTGGGGTCGCGCGGGGCGAGCACGGCCCGCACCAGCGAGCGCAGGCCGGGCACCGAGCTGGCCAGCCTGATCCAGAAGAACGCCAGGTGGTGGGCCTTCTCCGGGTCCATCTTCTTGAACAGCAGGTTGAACAGCAGCTTGTACACGTGGGGCCTCCGACGGCTGGCTGGGCTCGGGCATGGACGTGGGGGGCACCCGGCGTGCGGTGTGCCCCCCACGGTTGTCGACCTACTGGCGGCCGGAGTTGATCAGCGCCGCGTGTTCCTGCAGCGACATCACGCCGACCTCGCCGCGGTGCAGCGCGTCGATGCCCTGCACGGCCGCGCCCATCGCCTGCACGGTGGTCAGGCAGGGGACGGCGCGGGAGACCGCGGCGGTGCGGATCTCGTAGCCGTCCATCCGGCCGCCGGTGCCGTACGGGGTGTTGATGATGAGGTCGATGCCGCCCTCGTGGATCAGCTGGACGATGGTCTTCTCGCCGTTCGGGCCCTCGCCCTCGGAGTGCTTGCGCACCACGGTGGCGGGGATGCCGGCCCGCTGCAGGACCTCGGCGGTGCCGGTGGTGGCGAGCAGTTCGAAGCCGAGCTCGACCAGCGCGCGGGCCGGGAAGACCAGGTTGCGCTTGTCGCGGTTGGCGACCGAGACGAACACCTTGCCGCTGGTGGGTAGGGCGCCGTACGCGCCGGTCTGGGACTTCGCGTAGGCGGTGCCGAAGACCCGGTCGATGCCCATGACCTCGCCGGTGGAGCGCATCTCCGGGCCGAGCACGGTGTCCACGCCGCGGCCGTGCACGTCGCGGAAGCGCGACCACGGCATCACGGCCTCCTTGACGGAGATCGGCGCGTCGGCGGGCAGCGTGCCGCCGTCGCCCTCGCGCGGCAGCAGGCCCTCGGCGCGCAGTTCGGCGATGGTGGCGCCGAGCGAGATCCGGGCGGCGGCCTTGGCCAGCGGCACGGCGGTCGCCTTGGAGGTGAACGGCACGGTGCGGGAGGCGCGCGGGTTGGCCTCCAGCACGTACAGGATGTCGCCGGACAGCGCGAACTGGATGTTGATCAGTCCGCGGACGCCAACTCCCTTGGCGATGCCCTCGGTTGCGGAGCGCAGCCGCTTGATGTCGTACCCGCCGAGGGTGATCGGCGGCAGCGCGCACGCCGAGTCACCGGAGTGGATGCCGGCCTCCTCGATGTGCTCCATGACGCCGCCGAGGTACAGCTCCTCGCCGTCGTACAGGGCGTCCACGTCGATCTCGACGGCGTCGTCGAGGAAGCGGTCGATCAGCACGGGGTGCTCGGAGATCAGGCCGGCGTGCCGCTCCAGGTAGGAGGCGAGCGAGGCCTCGTCGTAGACGATCTCCATGCCGCGGCCGCCGAGCACGTAGGACGGGCGGGCGAGGACGGGGTAGCCGATCTCGTCGGCGATGGCCTTGGCCTCGTCGAAGGAGAAGGCGGTGCCGTGCTTGGGGGCGGGCAGGCCCGCGTCCTTCAGCACCCGGCCGAACGCGCCGCGCTCCTCGGCGAGGTGGATCGCCTCGGGCGAGGTGCCGACGACCGGCACGCCGTTGTCCTTGAGCGCCTGCGCCAGGCCCAGCGGGGTCTGGCCGCCGAGCTGCACGATGACGCCGGCCAGCGGGCCGGCCTGCTGCTCGGCGTGGACGATCTCGAGCACGTCCTCCAGGGTGAGCGGCTCGAAGTACAGCCGGTCGGAGGTGTCGTAGTCGGTGGAGACGGTCTCCGGGTTGCAGTTGACCATCACGGTCTCGTACCCGGCGTCGGCGAGCGCGAAGGACGCGTGCACGCAGGAGTAGTCGAACTCGATGCCCTGACCGATCCGGTTCGGGCCGGAGCCCAGGATGATCACGGCGGGCTTGGTGCGCGGCGCGACCTCGTTCTCCTCGTCGTAGGACGAGTAGAAGTACGGGGTCTTGGCCGCGAACTCGGCGGCGCAGGTGTCGACGGTCTTGAACACCGGGCGGATGCCGAGCGCGTGCCGCACCTCGCGGACCACGTCGGTCTTCAGGCCGCGGATCTCACCGATCTGCTGGTCGGAGAAGCCGTGCTGCTTGGCGTGGCGCAGCAGCTCCGGGTCGAGCTTGTCGCCCTCGGCGAGCTCGACGGCGATCTCGTGGATCAGGAAGAGCTGGTCGACGAACCACGGGTCGATCTTGGTGGCCTCGAACACCTCCTCGGGGGTGGCGCCGGCCCGGATCGCCTCCATGACGGTGTTGATCCGGCCGTCGGTGGGGATCTGAGCCTTCTCCAGCAGCTCGTCCTTCTCCCCCACCTCGCCGACGAAGCTGAACTGCGAGCCCTTCTTCTCCAGCGAGCGCAGCGCCTTGTTCAGCGCCTCGGGGAAGTTGCGGCCCATCGCCATGGCCTCGCCGACCGACTTCATGGTGGTGGTCAGCGTGGCGTCGGCGGACGGGAACTTCTCGAACGCGAACCGCGGCACCTTGACGACCACGTAGTCCAGGGTCGGCTCGAAGGAGGCCGGGGTCTGCTCGGTGATGTCGTTGGGGATCTCGTCCAGCGTGTAGCCGACGGCCAGCTTGGCGGCGATCTTGGCGATCGGGAAGCCGGTGGCCTTCGACGCCAGCGCCGACGACCTCGACACACGCGGGTTCATCTCGATGACGATGACCCGGCCGTCGACGGGGTTGACGGCGAACTGGATGTTGCAGCCGCCGGTGTCGACGCCGACCTCGCGGATCACGGCAATGCCGATGTCGCGCAGGATCTGGTACTCGCGGTCGGTGAGGGTCATCGCCGGGGCGACGGTGATCGAGTCACCGGTGTGCACGCCCATCGGGTCGAAGTTCTCGATCGAGCAGACGACCACGACGTTGTCGTTCTTGTCGCGCATCAGCTCGAGCTCGTACTCCTTCCAGCCGAGGATGGACTCCTCCAGGAGCACCTCGGTGGTCGGCGAGAGGGTCAGGCCCTGGCCGGCGATGCGGCGCAGGTCCTCCTCGTCGTGCGCGAAGCCGGAGCCGGCGCCGCCCATGGTGAAGGACGGACGGACCACGACCGGGTAGCCGCCGAGGGTGTCGACGCCGGCGAGCACGTCCTCCATGGAGTGGCAGATCACCGAGCGGGCGGACTCGCCGTGGCCGATCTTGGCGTTGACGGCCTCGACCACGCCCTTGAACAGCTCGCGGTCCTCGCCCTTGTTGATCGCCTCGACGTCGGCGCCGATCAGCTCGACGTCGTACTTGTCGAGGGTGCCGGCGCTGTGCAGGGAGATCGCGGTGTTCAGCGCGGTCTGGCCGCCGAGGGTCGGCAGCAGCGCGTCGGGGCGCTCCTTGGCGATGATCTTCTCGACGAACTCCGGGGTGATCGGCTCGACGTAGGTGGCGTCGGCGATCTCCGGGTCGGTCATGATGGTCGCCGGGTTGGAGTTGACCAGGATGACCCGCAGGCCCTCGGCCTTGAGCACCCGGCAGGCCTGCGTACCCGAGTAGTCGAACTCCGCCGCCTGGCCGATGACGATGGGGCCGGAGCCGATCACCAGGACGGACTTGATGTCGGTGCGCTTAGGCACGCTGGGCCTCCATGAGCTTCACGCTGTGCTGATTGTCGTCTCGCATGAGCTCGACGAAACGGTCGAAGAGGTAGGCGGCGTCGTGCGGGCCGGCTGCCGCTTCGGGGTGGTACTGCACGCTGAAGGCGGGGATGTCGAGTGCCTGCAGGCCCTCGACCACGTCGTCGTTGAGGCAGACGTGGGAGACCTCGACCCGCCCGAAGGGGGTGTCGCTCACCTTGTCCAGCGGCGCGTTCACGGCGAAGCCGTGGTTGTGGGCGGTCACCTCGACCTTGCCGGTGGTGCGGTCCTGCACCGGCTGGTTGATGCCGCGGTGGCCGTACTTGAGCTTGTAGGTGCCGAACCCGAGGGCCCGGCCGAGGATCTGGTTGCCGAAGCAGATGCCGAAGAACGGGGTCTTCTTGGCCAGCACCTCGCGCAGCACCTCGACCTGCCGGTCGGCGGTGGCCGGGTCGCCCGGGCCGTTGGAGAAGAACACGCCGTCGGGCTGCACCGCGTAGATGTCCTCGGCGGTGGAGTTGGCCGGCAGCACGTGCACCTCGATGCCGCGCTCGGCCATCCGCTGCGGGGTCATGCCCTTGATGCCGAGGTCGAGGGCGGCGACGGTGAACTTCTTCTCACCGATCGCGGGGACGACGTAGGTCTCCTTGGTGGCGACCTCGGCGCACAGATCGGCGCCCTTCATCTCGGGGGCATGCTGCACCTTGGCCAGCAGCGCGGCCTGGTCCTCGACGGCCGGGCCGGAGAAGATGCCGACCCGCATCGCGCCGCGCTCGCGCAGGTGGCGGGTGAGCGCGCGGGTGTCGATGCCGCTGATGCCGACGACGCCTTGGCGCTCCAGCTCCTCGTCCAGCGAGCGCTTGGCGCGCCAGTTGGAGGCGACCCGGGAGGGGTCGCGAACCACGTAGCCGGCCACCCAGATCTGCTGCGACTCGTCGTCCTCGTCGTTCCAGCCGGTGTTGCCGATCTGCGGGGCCGTCATGACGACCACCTGGCGGTGGTACGACGGGTCGGTCAGGGTCTCCTGGTAGCCGGACATGCCGGTGTTGAAAACCGCCTCGCCGAAGGTCTCGCCGACCGCGCCGTAGGCCTGGCCGCGGAACGTCCGGCCGTCCTCCAGGACGAGCACGGCAGGCACTCGCTCCCGCCTGGTGCGCGTGGTGGTGGGGGCAGGTGCGGTCATTTCGCGGCCTCTTCCGTCTTCTTCGTGCTCGTACGTGTTACCAGTGCCTCGACGGCCTCGACCCAGGCGTCGTGCTCGGCGGCGGCGTCCAGCCGGAAGCCGCTTTCCAACTCCCGCTCCCCGATCGTCCAGCCGACCACCAGCAGGCCCGAGGGGACCACCTTGCCGGCGATGCCGGAGTCGGTGCGGGCGCCGGTGAGGGCTTCGGCGGGGATCCACAGGTCGTCCGCGCCGGGGCGGCGGGCCAGCAGGCCGTGCTCGGTGAGGGTGAGCTCGGCCAGGCTGCGGGTGCCCAGGCCGTGCGCGACGACCCGGTCCAGCCAGTTCCCGGCGGTGGTGGAGCCGTGGTACCGGCCGGGGGCGGCCAGCAGGGTCTCACCCGGCTGCGCGGGCACCGCGGGCAGTTCCGGCAGGTCGGACTGCAGGGTCCGGCGCCAGTTCCAGCCCTGGCGCATCAGCCAGTAGACCAGCGCGACCAGGATCAGCAGGCCGACCGTCGCACCGATGTACCCGGGCCAGTTGGTCACATGGCCCTTCTCGGTGGCGAGCAGCATCAGCGCTCGACCAGTTCGCCCGCGAGGACGGTGGCCTCGCCGCGCAGGAAGGTGGCGTGCACCCGTCCGGGCAGGTCCATGCCCTTGAAGGGGCTGTTGCGGGAGCGGGTGGCGAAGGTGTCGGGGTTCACGACACCACGGTACGCGGGATCGAAGAGCACCAGGTTCGCGGGCTCACCCACCGAGACCGGACGTCCGTGGCCGGTCAGCCGCCCGATCCGGGCCGGGCGGTGCGACATCCGGTCCGCGACGCCCTCCCAGTTCAGCAGGCCGGTCTCGACCATGGTCTGCTGCACGACCGACAGCGCGGTCTCCAGGCCGACCATGCCCATCGCGGCGACCGCCCACTCGCAGTCCTTGTCCTCCGCCGGGTGCGGGGCGTGGTCGGTGGCGACGGCGTCGATGGTGCCGTCGGCCAGCGCGCCGCGCAGCGCCTCGACGTCCGCGGCGGTGCGCAGCGGCGGGTTGACCTTGTACACCGGGTCGTAGCTGCGGACGAGTTCGTCGGTGAGCAGCAGGTGGTGCGGGGTGACCTCGGCGGTGACGTTCCAGCCCTTGCCCTTGGCCCAGCGGACGATCTCCACCGAGCCGGCCGTGGACAGGTGGCAGATGTGCACCCGGGAGCCGACGTGCGCGGCCAGCAGCACGTCCCGGGCGATGATCGACTCCTCGGCGACGGCGGGCCAGCCGCCGAGGCCGAGCTCGCCGGAGACCAGGCCCTCGTTCATCTGGGCGCCGGCAGTCAGCCGCGGCTCCTGGGCGTGCTGGGCGACGACGCCGTCGAAGGCCTTCACGTACTCCAGCGCGCGGCGCATGATGACCGCGTCGTCCACGCACTTGCCGTCGTCGGAGAACACCCGCACCCCGGCGGCGGAGTCGTGCATCGCGCCGAGCTCGGCGAGCTGCTTGCCCTCCAGGCCGACGGTGACGGCGCCGACCGGCTGCACGTCGCAGTAGCCGTACTCCTGGCCGAGCCGCCAGACCTGCTCGACGACGCCGGCGGTGTCGGCGACCGGGAAGGTGTTGGCCATCGCGTGCACCGCGGTGTAGCCACCCATGGCGGCGGACTGGGTGCCGGTCAGCACGGTCTCGGCGTCCTCGCGGCCGGGCTCGCGCAGGTGGGTGTGCAGGTCGACCAGGCCGGGCAGGGCGATCAGGCCGGTGGCGTCGATCTCGATGTCGGCCTGCACGTCGAGGTGCTCGCCGATGGCGGCGAAGACGCCGTCCACGAGGTGGATGTCCTGGGGGGCGCCGCCGAGGATCTGGGCGTTGCGGATCAGGTAGGTGGTCACTGGGCGGCCTCCGGGGTTTCGGTGGTGCGGGCTGCGTCGGCTGGGCCATCGGCGAAAACGGCGCCGCCGAGCAGCAGGTAAAGGACGGCCATCCGGACCGAGACGCCGTTGGCGACCTGCTCGACCACGGTGCAGCGCGGCGAGTCGGCGACGTCGGCGGTGATCTCCATGCCGCGGACCATCGGGCCGGGGTGCATCACGATGGCGTGCTCCGGCATGGTGGCGAGGCGCAGCCCGTCCAGGCCGTAGCGGCGCGAGTACTCGCGCTCGGTGGGGAAGAACGCGGCGTTCATCCGCTCGCGCTGCACCCGCAGCATCATCACGGCGTCGACCTTCGGCAGCACGGCGTCCAGGTCGTAGGAGACCTGGCAGGGCCAGGTCTCGATGCCGATCGGCAGCAGCGTCGGCGGGGCGACGAAGGTGACCTCGGCGCCGAGCGTGGTCAGCAGGTGCACGTTGGAGCGGGCGACCCGGCTGTGCAGGATGTCGCCGACGATGGCGATCTTCCGGCCGGCCAGGTCGCGGCCGGGGCCGGGGTTGAGGTGGCGGCGCATGGTGAACGCGTCGAGCAGCGCCTGGGTGGGGTGCTCGTGGGTGCCGTCACCGGCGTTGATGACGCTGCCGTGCAGCCAGTCGGAGCCGGCCAGCCGGGCGGCGGCGCCGGAGGCGTGGTGGCGGATCACCACGGCGTCGGCGCCCATCGCCTGCAGGGTCAGCGCGGTGTCCTTGAGGCTCTCGCCCTTGGAGACCGAGGAGCCCTTGGCGGAGAAGTTGATGACGTCGGCGGACAGCCGCTTCTCGGCGACCTCGAAGGAGGTCTTGGTGCGGGTGGAGTCCTCGAAGAACAGGTTGACGACGGTGCGGCCGCGCAGCGTGGGGAGCTTCTTGACGGCCCGTCCGGAGAGCTGGGCGAGCTCCTCGGCGGTGTCCAGGATCAGCAGCGCGTCGTCGCGGCTGAGGTCGGCGGCGGAGACGAGGTGGCGCTTCACGCGGTTTTACTCCGGGAGCTGGGGATCGGCGGCAAGAGCCTGGGAACTGCGGGCGGCGTAGTCGCGGTCGCCGAGCAGGACGGCGTCGCGGCCGTCGGTCTCGGAGAGCTGGACCTGCACGGCCTCGCGCAGCGAGGTGGGCAGGTTCTTGCCCACGTAGTCGGCGCGGATCGGGAGTTCGCGGTGTCCGCGGTCGACCATGACGGCCAGCTGCACGGCGCGCGGGCGGCCGATGTCGCCGAGCGCGTCGAGGGCGGCCCGGATGGTGCGGCCGGAGAACAGCACGTCGTCGACCAGGATCACCAGCTTGCCGTCGATGCCGTCGGCGGGGATCTCGGTGTGTTCCAGGGCCCGGGCGGGCTTCAGCCGCAGGTCGTCCCGGTACATGGTGATGTCCAGCGTGCCGAACGGGATCTCCCGGCTGGTGATCTGGGTGAGCTTGGCGCGCAGCCGGCGGGCCAGGTGGACGCCGCGGGTGTGGATGCCGAGGAGTACGACGTCCTCGGCGCCCTTGGCGCGTTCCACGATCTCGTGGGCGATCCGGGTGACGACCCGGGCGACGTCGGTGGCGTCCAGCACCTGGTGCGGGGCGCGGGGAGCAGAACTGGGTGTGGTCATGCCGAAGCGGACCTCCTTCCCCGCCTCACTGGACGGGTCTTAAAGGATGTCGGGAAGGGTTTCCGGCCGCAGCCAGAACCTTGCTCATCGTAGCAGTGCGCTGATCTCGGCCCGTTCGGCACGCGTTCGCACGAGTGCCCCATTCGGCTTGACGCGCCACCCTCACTCTACGTAACCTCACAGTGAGTTACGAACGTGCTCCACTGCGGGCCTCGTGGCTCCCATTCAGCGTCCCATTCAGCGCACGCGAAGCAATCTCGTCCGGGGAGATCCATGTCCAGCGACTATGCAAAGCAGCTCGGGGCCAAGCTCCGGGCGATCCGCACTCAGCAGAATCTCTCCCTGCACGGTGTGGAGGAGAAGTCCACGGGCCGCTGGAAGGCCGTCGTGGTCGGCTCCTACGAGCGCGGCGACCGTGCCGTGACGGTGCAGCGCCTCGCCGAGCTGGCCGATTTCTACGGCGTCCCGGTGCAGGAGCTGCTGCCCGGCGGCACCCCGGGCGGCGCGGCCGAGCCGCCGCCGCGTCTGGTGCTCGACCTCGAGCGGCTGACTCAGGTCCCGTCCGAGAAGGCCGGCCCGCTGCAGCGCTACGCCGCGACCATCCAGTCGCAGCGCGGCGACTACAACGGCAAGATCCTCTCGATCCGCCAGGACGACCTGCGCACCCTCGCGGTCATCTACGACCAGTCCCCCTCGATCCTCACCGAGCAGCTGATCAGCTGGGGCGTGCTGAACCCGGACGCGCGGCGCGCCGTCCGCGAGGACGACGCGAGCTGATCTCCGCTCCCTGAGCGTTCGCACTGAAGAAACGTCACAGCGGGGCGGGTGGCCGGTTCTCCGGCCGCCCGCCCCGCTGTCGCACGCTCAGACCACGGTGCCCAGGCTGAAGCCCGGACCGGCCGGGACACCGTGCATCGCCACCTCCGCCGGCGTCCAGTCGAAGCCGGTGCTGCGCCAGGCCCAGGCGACCTGCCGGTACTCGCCGCACAGCGAGCCGGAGCCCTGCGTCCCGTGCAGCACCGCGACGCCGGGCAGTTCGCCGTACAGGCCCGCGCAGAGCACCGCCGTGATCAGGTCGAGGTCCTCGTCGTTGATCCGGACGGCGCCGTCCTCCCAGTGCAGCACCCGGGCGTGCGCCTCAAGCGCCCCGCCGGGGGCGTCCACCGCGACCCGGAACTCGTACGCCCCGCAGCCGGCGCCGACCATCACCCGGCGGAACACCTCGGACGCCTGCTGGTACGTCCAGCGCACCCGCGGATCGGCGGCCGTCTTCCCCCAGCCCAGGGGGCTGGGAGGTACCCCCACGGCGGCGCACAGCGCGCCGTCCATCACCAGATCCGCGTGCCGCAGCGTCAGACCGCCCTCGCGGGCCCGGACCAGCCGGGGCACGAAGTCGGCGAGCTCTTCGCCGCGGTAGGTGACCAGCTGGGTCTGCAGCGGCGGGTTGACCAGGTAACCGTCCCGGGCGGCCTGCTCCCCCGGGTCGACGCCGTGCAGCAGGCAGTAGTCCGCGAAGTCCGCGGGGTGGAACATCCGGGCCCGGACCGTCCCGTAGCACTCCACGGCCTCGGCCAGCAGGTCGGCGGTCTCGCGCAGGTAGGTCTCGTAGTCCGGCGCGTCGGTGAGCTGCCACTCCCGCGCCCGGGCGAAGTCGGCCTCGTCGGTCAGGATCCCGGTGACGAACGCCTCGTCGCTGCGGCGCGAGGACTCGGCACCGCAACGGCGCGGCCGACGGCTGTTCCTGGACATCGGTGGCTCCCGGGGATCTCGGTCGAGCAACTGCTGACCGACTTCTCCCCTCCCACACTCGTCCCACACACACGGGCTGTCACAACTCTGCAACTGACCGTCAAGTCCGGCGCGCGCCCCGCCGAGATGGGACTTCGGCGGGCGCGGGGCGGCCCGGGAGGCCGATCCGGGCCCGATGGCGCAAGGTTTTGACTATTGACCGCATGGGGCCGCGCTGCGGCAGGCCCCGGCTCACGGCCGGGCGCGAGACCGCGGCAGTGAGCCGAAACCAGCCGAAGGAGCGGTTTCAAGTGAAGGCTGCACGCTACTACGACCGCGGCGACATCCGGATCGAGGACATCGCGGAGCCCGCCGTCCGGCCGGGCACGGTGGGCATCGACGTCGCCTACTGCGGGATCTGCGGCACCGACCTGCACGAATACCTCGACGGACCGATCTTCGTCCCGCCCGCCGGCCACCCGCACCCGATCTCGGGCGAGAGTGCCCCCGTGACGCTCGGCCATGAGATGTCCGGCGTCGTGTACGCGGTGGGCGAGGGCGTCGACGACCTGAAACCGGGCGACCGCGTGGTCGTCGAGCCCTACATCCTGCGCCCCGACGTCGACACCGGCGAGAACAACCCGGTCTACCACCTGTCGCCCGACATGAACTTCATCGGCCTCGCGGGGCGCGGCGGCGGACTCGCCGAGAAGATCGTCGTCGAACGCCGGTGGGTGCACCCCGTCGGCGACCTCCCGCTCGACCAGGCGGCCCTGATCGAGCCGCTGTCGGTCGGGTACCACGCGTTCCAGCGCTCGGGCGCGAAGGCCGGCGACTTCGCCCTGGTCGGCGGCGCCGGACCGATCGGGCTGCTCACCTGCGCGGTGCTCAAGGCGATGGGCGTCGAGGTCGCGGTCTCCGAACTCAGCTCGCTGCGGCGGCAGAAGGCGCTGGATTCCAAGGCCGCCGACCACGTCATCGACCCGGCCGCCACCGACGTCGTCGAGGAGGTCCGCCGCCTCACCGCCGGCCGGGGCGCGGACGTCGCGTTCGAGGCGACGTCCGTCAACGCCGTCCTCGACACGCTGTTCGACGCGATCAAGCCGGGCGGGGTGATCACCGTCATCTCGATCTGGGGCAAGCCGGCGTCGCTCGACATGCAGAGGCTCGTCCTCAAGGAGGTCGATCTGCGCGGCACCATCGCCTACGTCAACTCCCACCCGCAGACCATCAGGCTGGTGCAGGAGGGACGGATCGACCTGGCGCCGTTCATCACGAAGACGATCGGGCTGGACCACCTCGTCACCGAAGGCTTCGAGACCCTCATCCACCACAACGAGACGGCCGTCAAGATCCTGGTCGACCCGCGCCGCTGACCTGCGCGGGCGATCCGGGGCCGGGTCAGCGCGGGGTCTTGGCGAGCTGACGGGACTGGGCGACCAGCCGGCCGTCCTCGTCCCAGATCTCGCAGTCCTCCTCGAAGTAGCCGCCGGCCAGGTTGCGGGTGGCGTGCGAGACCCGCAGCCAGCCGTCGGCGGGCAGGGCGCGCAGGTGGACGGTCAGTTCGATGGTGGGGGCCCAGCCGGGGCGGCCCAGGTCGAAGGTGACGGGGGGCAGCGCGTCGGCGGTGAGCAGCAGCGAGAGCGGGTCGGCGGGGCGGCCGTCGGCGAGCCGGAACCAGCCCTGGATGCGGCCCTCCTTGGACGGCTGGCCGAGCGCCCAGCCGACGGTGGCCGGGTCCAGGCGCAGATCGAGGCGCTCCAACAGGGCGGCCTGGGCGATGAGTTCCTTGGGCGCGAGCTCGATGCCGACGCACTGATCGGGGGCGGGCAGCACGGGCGGCAGCGCGGTGGTGGCGACCTCGTCGTCGAGCGCGCCGAGGTCGGTGAACGCGGCGGTGACCCGCAGCCGCTCCTCGCCGTCCTGGGAGAGGATCGCGCTGCCGGTGGCCAGGGTGCGGCCGCGGCGCATGATCTCGGTGCGGACGGTGGCCGGCCCGGGGCGGGACGGCGAGACGTAGGTGCCGCTGACGGTCAGCGGGTGCGGGTGGCCGGGCCCGACCTCCAGGGCGAGGGCATGTGCGGCGAAGGCGAGCAGCAGCCCGCCGTTGACGCCGCCGCCGATCTGCCAGCCGTCGCCGAGTTCGCCGTCGTAGCGGCCGGGTTCGTCCGGGTGCGGGGTGAGCGCGATGCCCCGGTCGAACTCGCTGGTGGTCTCCGGCATGGCTGAGGCCCTTCTGCGCAGACGCCAAAACACATTACTTGCCGGTAGCT
The DNA here is from genome assembly GCF_043200475.1 of Kitasatospora sp. NPDC048407. Taxonomy (NCBI): domain Bacteria; kingdom Bacillati; phylum Actinomycetota; class Actinomycetes; order Kitasatosporales; family Streptomycetaceae; genus Kitasatospora; species Kitasatospora sp. NPDC048407. The sequence goes on from NZ_JBICXW010000031.1 coordinate 49,218, forward strand.
TACGCGCGAAGGCCGCCGGACCAACAGGTCCGACGGCCTTCGAACAGGCAGTGCGAGCTCAGCGACGAATGGTCGGCTTGAGCTCCAGGAAGCGGGCGAGCAGGCCGTTCACGAAGGCCGGCGACTCGTCCGTGGAGTACTCCTTGGCAATCTCGACGGCCTCGTCCAGGACGACCGCGTCGGGGGTGCCGTCTTCCCAGATCAGCTCGTACGCACCGAGCCGGAGCACGTTGCGGTCCGCGATCGGCATCCGGTCGAGCGTCCAGCCCACCGCGTAGGTGGAGATCAGGTCGTCGATGGTGCGCGCGTGCTGCGAGTAGCCCTCGACCAGCTGCATGGTGTACTCCGCGACCTGCGGAATGCCCTCGTCCGGACGGGGGTCGCGCGAGCGCGCGACCCAGTCGGCGAGCACCCGCTCGGGGGCCACACCGCGGTGGTCCGCCTCGAACAGGATCTGAAAGGCCCGGGTGCGGGCCTTGGTGCGAGCAGAGGCCACGATTACTTGACCCGGCCGAGGTAGCTGCCGTCGCGGGTGTCGACCTTGACCTTCTCGCCGGTGGTGACGAACAGCGGCACCTGGATCTCGGCACCGGTCTCCAGGGTGGCGGGCTTGGTGCCACCGGTGGAGCGGTCGCCCTGCAGGCCCGGCTCGGTCTCGGAGATGACCAGCTCGACCGCGGCGGGGAGCTCGATGTACAGCGGGACGCCCTCGTTCTGCGCGACCAGGGCCTCGAAGCCCTCGAGCAGGTACTTGGCGGCGTCGCCGACGGTGGCGGCGTCGACCGGGACCTGGTCGTAGGTGTCCATGTCCATGAAGATGAAGGTCTCGCCGTCACGGTACGAGTACTGCATCGTCCGCTTGTCGACGTTGGCGGTCTCGACCTTGACGCCCGCGTTGAAGGTCTTCTCGACGACCTTGCCGGAGAGGACCTCCTTCAGCTTGGTGCGAACGAAGGCCGGGCCCTTGCCGGGCTTGACGTGCTGGAACTCGACGACGGACCAGAGCTTGCCGCCGTCCAGCTTGAGGACCATGCCGTTCTTGAGATCATTCGTGGAAGCCACGGGCGCACTTACTCCTGATATGTCCGCTGTCAAAGAACACCAAGCAGTGCGCCGCCACGGCCCGTTCGGGCTACAGCGCGAGGAGCTCCTTGGTGGTGATGGTGAGCAGCTCGGGCCCGCCCTCCTCGGGAGGCCGCACCACGAGCGTGTCCTCGATCCGGACGCCGCCCCGGCCCGGGAGATGCACTCCTGGACCGACGGTGACCGGCACGCGATTGTCCAGTTTACCCATGTCGGCGGACCCGAGGCGCGGCGCCTCCCTGATCTCCAGGCCGATGCCGTGCCCGAGCGGGTGGACGGCGTGCTCGGCGTGGCCCGCGGCCTGCAGGATCGAGCGGGCCGCGTCGTCCGGGACGTGCTGCTCGACGCCCGGCCCGAGCGCCTCCCGGCCGGCCCGCTGGGCGCGGAACACCAGGCGGTGCAGCTCGACCTGCCAGGCGGCGGGGGCGGCCCCGATCACGAAGGTGCGGGCGGTGGAGATGCCGTAGCCGCGGTACTGCGCGCCCAGCGCGACGGTGAGGAAGTCGCCCTCCTCGACCCGGCGGTCGGTGGGCTGGTGGCGCTCCAGGCCGGAGTGGCTGCCGGTGCCGACGGAGACCGGGAAGGCGGCCCGGTCGGCGCCGTGGTCGATCATCCGGCGCTCCAGCTCCATCGCCAGGTGGCGTTCGGTGCGGCCGACCAGGATCGATTCGAGCAGCTCGCCGAGCGCCTGGTCGGCGATCTCGGCGGCGATCCGCAGGTCGGCGAGCTCGTGCTCGTCCTTGACCACCCGCAGCCGCTCCACCGCCCGGTCCAAGTCGAGCAGCCGGGCCGGCTCGACCTGCTCGGCGACGGCGCGGTGCCGGGCGACCGTCAGGTCGTGCTCCTCGACGGCGAGGTCCCGCACCCGCAGCCGGGCGGCGGCCTCGGCGGCGGCCACCGCGGCGTCCGTCTCGGCGGGCGCCGTCAGCCGGATGACCTCCTCGTCCACCTCGCGCTCCACCGACTCCTCGGGCGGCACGTCCTGCGGCAGCGCCAGCACCGCGCGTTCGCGGGTGAGCAGCAGCGCGGCGCCGCACGGCGGGCAGCCGGTGAGGTAGCGGACGTTGGCGGCGCGCGTGATCAGCGCGGCGTCGGCTCCGGAGGCGCTGCAGTACTCGCGGAGGCGTTCGCGTCGGGCGGCGTACGCGTCGGACATGTCTCCGAGCCTACGAACGGGGCCCGGGGGCCGCCCGTCGGAACGGGCCCGATCGGGGCGGGAATGCGGCGGGGCAGGGGCGTGTTGTGGCCACATGAAAACGGCAATCGTTGCCGAGCGTGGAGGTTCGAGATGGCGCGCAGCGAGCTGCGACCGGTGATCACGCTCCGGTCGGCGGCGGGCACGGGCTTCAGCTACGTGACCCGCAAGAACCGGCGGAACAACCCCGACCGGATCGTCCTGCGGAAGTTCGACCCGGTGGCCGGGCGGCACGTGGAGTTCCGCGAAACCCGCTGACCACAGGGCAGTTGAGGCGTTCGAAGGCTGTTGAGGGCATGGCGAAGGAGGAGCAGATGAAGCAGGGAGTGCACCCCGAGTACCGTCCGGTGGTGTTCCGGGACAAGACGGGCGGCCTGTCGTTCCTGACCCGATCCACGGCCACCAGCGGCCGGACGGTCGAGTGGACGGACGGGCGGGCGTACCCGGTGGTGGACGTCGAGACGTCCTCCGCGAGCCACCCGTTCTACACCGGCAAGGCCCGCCTGCTGGACACCGCGGGCCGGGTGGAGCTGTACCGGCGCAGGTACGGCCTCTGACAGACATGCGGCGAAGGGCCCCGGGAGCTTCCCGGGGCCCTTCGCTCACTTGCCGGCCGGGTGCGGGTCCGAGGCGTGGGTCTCGCCGGGGCGCAGGTGCCAGGTCCACAGCTCCAGCGGGCCGGGGGCCCCGATGCCGGTCAGCAGGACGCCACTGCCGCCGTCCGGGCCGCTCCACAGCCGCACGGCGTCCTCGGCGGGGATGATCCGCACCACCGAGGTCTCGTCGTAGTCGAGCAGCCGGGCGATCGAGACGCCGAGGGCGTCGGCGAGCCGGACCACGGTGCCGACACCGGGGTTGGTGCGGGCCTGCTCGATCTGGACCACCGTGCCGCGGCTGACGCCGGAGCGGGCCGCGAGGGCGTCCATGTTCGCGCTCGGCGTCGTGGTCCTCTCGCAGACCGCCGCCGCCCTGGTCCTCGTCCTGGCCGTCACCGCCACCGGCGGCTGGGCCGACCCGGGCCCCGCGCTCTGGTACGCCGTCGCGGCCGGCATGATCGGGCCGGTCGCGCTGCTCGCCTTCTACAAGGCACTGGCGCTCGGGCCGATGGGCGTGGTCTCACCGCTGGCCACCGTCGGCGTGCTGGTGCCGATCGGCGTCGGACTGTTCCTCGGCGAACGGCCGGGCGCCGTCCAGGGGTTGGGGGATCCTGGTGGCGATCGCCGGGGTCGCGCTGGCCGGCGGCCCGCAGCGCGGCGGACCGGCCGTGAGCCGCCGGGCCCTCGCCCTCACCCTCTCCGCCGCGTTCGCGTTCGGCGCGGTGCTCGCCCTGATCGCGCACGCCGGCGCCGTCGGCGGACTGCTGCTGACGCTGTGCGTGCAACGACTGGCCAACGCGGTGATCGGCATCGGCCTGCCGGCCGCCGCCGGCCGCCGGGAGCCGGTCGAACTGCGCGGCGCGGCCCGCTCGTTGCCCTCACTGACCGCCGTCGGCGTCGCCGACGTGGCCGCGAACGGCCTGTACGCCGCCGCCACCCACCTGGGCTCGGTCGCGGTGGCGGCGGTGCCGGCCTCGCTCCACCCCGTGGTGACGGCGCTGATGGCGCGCGGCCTGCTCAAGGAACGGCTGCTGCGGGTCCAGGTGGTCGGCGCCGGACTGGCCGTCGCCGGAACGCTGATCCTGGCCGCAGGTTGACTGTCCGTCAGGCCGCGCGTTCTCAGGCCCCTGCCCCCGCGAAGGCCTTGGACCGCCGGGCGATCCGCCAGTAGCCGATCGCCGCCGCCCACACCACCACGAACAGGCCGACGATCACGAAGCCGACGTTGTCCAGACTGAGTCCGGCGATCCAGTCGGACACCGGATCGTCCAGGCCGAACTTGTCGTGCAGCACCGCGACCAGCTCGATGGTGCCGATCACGAAGGCCACCGCGATCGACAGCCCCGTGATGGTCAGGTTGTAGTACACCTTGCGGACCGGGTTGGAGAACGCCCACTGGTAGGCGAAGTTCATGAACGTGCCGTCCAGCGTGTCGAACAGGCTCATCCCGGCCGCGAACAGCAGCGGCAGGCAGACGATCGCGTACCAGGGCAGGCCGGACGCCGCACCCGAACCCGCCATCACCATCAGGGTCACCTCGGTCGCGGTGTCGAAGCCCAGGCCCAGCACCATGCCCACCGGGAACATCTGCCCGGGCCGGGTGATCGAACGGGTCGCCCGGCCCAGGATCCGGGCCAGGAAGCCCCGCGAGTCCAGGTGCTTCTCCAGCTCGGCCTCGTCGTACTCACCGGCCCGCATCGCCCGGAACACCCGCAGGATGCCCAGCAGCGCCACCAGGTTGAGCGCCGCGATCAGGTACAGGAACGCCCCCGACGCGGTGGTGCCGATGGTGCCCAGCACCTGATGGGTCGTCGAACCCTCGTCCATCAGGGTGCCCGCCAGCGCCGCCCCGCCGGCCACCAGCGCAGCCATCAGCACCACCATCGAGGAGTGCCCGAGCGCGAACCAGAAGCCCACCGAGACCGGCCGGCGGCCGTCCGCCATCAGCTTGCGGGTGGTGTTGTCGATCACCGCGATGTGGTCGGCGTCGAAGGCGTGCCGCATGCCCAGCGTGTAGGCCGTGATGCCCAGGCCCACGCCGAACACCTGGGTACCCACCTGGTACTTCTCCGGCACCACCAGGAACAGCAGTGTCCCGAACGCCGCCACGTGCAGGGCCAGGATCACCGCCATCAGGCCGGCGGTGCGCAAGGTGTCCTCGCGCCGCCAGCGGAAAGCAGGAAGAGGGGAGCCCGGGACGTTTCCGGGCATGGTCGAATCGGACGCGGTCATCCGCGCATCACGCTCCAGCACCTCGTGGATCACTTCGTGAGATGCCGTGGCCGGTCTCCTGGCTGACGGGGTGTTCGGCGTCGGCGCCCGGCCTTCCCGGCCGCGAGCGGCCAGTGGCACGAGGTGGGAGCCGACGACTCCCCGATCACAGTGGCGAGGGCCGCTCCGGACTCCTGTGACGAGCACAGTGCACCGGCTTCCCGAACACCACGGCCCGCCCACCGTAGATCCGGCCACCACCCGGCGGCAAGAGCGTCACACCGCGCAGGTGTCGAAGATCACGCCCGCCCGACGGGCTGACGGCGCGTCACGCCATCCAGAAGAACACGCAGGTCATCCGCTTCTCGTCCAGGGTGGAGCCGTAGTACCCGGTCGCGGTGTGCATCAGGTTGGCGGTGTACAGCAGCAGCCGGTTGTAGCGGTGCGGGACGGCCAGATCCTCGGTGAACGAGTCCGGCGGGACGAAACGGGTGCCCAGCGCGTCCACCAGATTGTTGTGCGGGGCGACCACGGTGTTCCCGCCGAGCCGGCCCCCCGGCAGGCTCTGCCGGTAGAAGCTCGTCCCGCACCGCTTCGGCACGTTCGGGTTGAGGTACAGCACGGCGGCGTACCGGCACAGCGACCGCGAATCGGTGTGCGGCCGCGGCTCGCACTCCCCCTCCCCCACCACCTGCACGCAGTTGTGGTTGAACGTGCCGCCCTCGGCCTCGCTCAGCGCCCAGATCCGCGGCACCTGCACGGTCTCCCGCACCAGCTTCTCGACGTGCGCCAACTCCTCCGGCTCCAGCCCGGGCATCGCCCGCAACCCCGGCCAGGGCTCCGGCCTGTGCGGATACCCCTCGTCCCAATCGGTACGCGCCAGATGCCGGGCCCGCACCGCATCCGGGTCCGGCAGGACATCGTCCAGCACCCAGTAGTCACGCCCCTTGGTGGGCTTGCGGTACGGCAGGACCGGAAGGGCCGGAGTCGGGCGCGGGCCCTGGAACGGTTGCACGGGCATGGACCCGACAATAGGAGCGCGCCCCGAACCCCTCGCCCAAGGGCCGGTCAACCTTCCGTCAAGGCTTCCCCACTACCCTCCGTGATGACGACCCGTCATGTCTGCTGGCAGCGCGGGCACCAGAACAGGTTCCGGGCCGCCAACTCCTCGGTCCGCACCGGGGTTCCACACACCAGACACGGCTGATCCTGCCGCCGGTACACGTACACCTCACCACCGTGGTCGTCCACCCGCGGCGGACGCCCCATCGCCTCCGGTGTGTGCTCCGGCCGCACGGTGTCGATCCGCCCCGCCGCGACACCGTCGTGCATCAGCGCCACCAGATCCGCCCAGATCGCGTCCCACTCGGCCCGGCTCAGCTCCCGCCCCGCCCGGTGCGGACTGATCCCCAACCGGAACAGCACCTCCGCGCGGTACACGTTGCCGACACCCGCCAGCACCTTCTGATCCATCAGCAGCGCGGCCACCGTCGTCCCGCTCCGCGAGATCCGCTGCCACGCCGCATCCCCCACCTCCCCCGGCCGCAACGGATCCGGCCCCAGCCTGCGATGCAACGCCGCCTTCTCCCCCGGCGTCAGCACCTCGCACGCCGTCGGCCCCCGCAGATCCGCGTACCCACTCCCGTTCTCCATCCGCAACCGCACCTGCCCGACCGGCTCCGGAGCCTCCCCCACCCCGAACTCGTACTTCCCGTACAACCCGAGATGCACATGCAGCCAGTCGTCGCCGAACCCCAGGAACAGATGCTTCCCGTGCGCCTCCGCACCATCCAGCACCCGCCCGTCCAGCAGCCCCGCCCCCTCCACGAAGCGCCCCTGCGGCGACGAAACCCGCACCGCCCTCCCCCCGAACAGCTCCCCGTTCAACCCGGCCAACCGATGCACCACATGCCCCTCGGGCACCCGCGCCACCTCCACATTCGTTCCCGTCCAACACCCCCATTCTCCCCGCCCCCACCGACACCCCGGCAGAGCCAAAGGTCCACCCCCACCACGGGCCAGAACGACACCAAGCCTGCGGCGGACGCCCGCACAAGGCGAACCTGCGCAGCGAAAGCCCGTACAGCGAAACCCCACCCAGCGGAGACCCGCGCCACAAAAACCCGCACCGCGAAGGCGGCCCAGCGGAACCTCCCTGCACAGCCCCGCCCGGCGAAGGCCCGCGCCGCCGAAGCTCCGCGCAGCGGAAACTCCTCACACCCAAGCCCCGCGCAGCGGGTCGCCCCCGGCCTGCGCGCAGCGCTCGTCGCGGGTCGGGTTGCGCGGCGCGGGTGGAGGGAGCTCCCCGCAGGGGGTCAGCGTTGGTGGAGGCGGGAGAGGATCGCCTGGTCGAGCGCGGCGGCCGTCTCGGGGACGGTGAGGTTGGAGTTGTCGATGATGGGGAGGCCGGAGGTGCGCCAGCCGGCCATGCGGCCGTGGATGCGGGCCACTTCGTCGTCGGAGAGGCGGCGGTTGCCGGAGCGTTCGGCGTTGCGGGCGAGGACGCGGTCGAGGCCGGGGAGGAGGACGACGGGGATCATGCCGGGGCCGATGTGGCGCTTCCAGCCGCCGAGGCCGATCGCGGGGCGGTCGGGGAAGACGGCGTCGTCGATGATGCAGGAGATGCCGTTGGCGAGGTAGTTGCGGCAGGCGAAGCCGCAGGTGCGCCGGGCGAGGCGGTACTGGGCCTCGGAGGCGGTGTTCCAGCCGGACTGCGGGTTGGCGAAGCCGGCCTGGACCCATTCGCGGACGTCGTCGAGGCTGATGTGCGCGGTGGGGGTGGGTCGGCGTTCGGCCCAGTAGCGGGCGACGGTGGTTTTGCCGGCGCCGGCCGCGCCGATCAGCAGGACGGCGATCGGTCCGACGGGCAGCGGGGCGGCCGGTGCGGGCATCGGCGGTGGCGCGGCAGGGAGTTGGACGGTGCCGCCGCTGGGGAGCAGGAAGTGCCCGGTACCGCCGGGCGCGACGGCCTTGAGCGGGACGGTCGGCCGGTCGGGGCGGGTGGCGATCGGCCCGAGGGTGGGTATGGCCTGGGTGGTGGAGGGCAGTACCGGTGCGGGGTACGGCTGTTGAGGGGCCGTCGGATACGGGGGCGTCCCCGGGCGGGGCGGCACCTGGCCCCCCGGATGGTGGCTCTGCGCGTACTGGCTCACCGTCACCTCCCTGCGCCGAATGTACACGTCGGCCCGGTGGCGGGCACAAGTCCGCCACCGGGCCGCGCGGTGCTCAGCGGGTGGTCAGCTGTTCGGCGAGTGCCCGCAGGGCGAGTTCGTACGAGCCGAGACCGAAGCCCGCGATGGTGCCGGAGGCGACCGCGGCGATGACCGAGGTGTGCCGGAAGGTCTCGCGGGTGTACGGGTTGGAGATGTGCACCTCGATGAGCGGGGCGGTGCGCTGCGCGGCGGCGTCCCGCATCGCGTACGAGTAGTGGGTGAACGCGCCAGGGTTGATCACCACGGGGGTCTTGGCGTCCGCCGCTTCGTGCAGCCAACCGACCATCTCGGCCTCGGAGTTGGTCTCCCGGACCTCGACCGAGAGCCCGAGCTCCGCGCCCAGGGCAGCACAGCGCGCAACGAGCCCCGCGTACGACGTGGACCCGTACACGTCGGGCTCGCGGGAACCCAGCCGGCCCAGGTTGGGGCCGTTCAGGACGAGCACCGGGACGGCGGTCATCCGGAGACCTCCGCGTACGCGGCGACCAGCAGCGACGGGTCGGGGCCTTCGAGGACGGAGGTCTTGGCGAGGCCGTCGAGGACGATGAAGCGCAGCAGGTCGCCACGCGACTTCTTGTCGATCTTCATGGCGTCCAGCAGCTTCGGCCAGGCGTCCGCCCGGTAGCTGAGCGGCAGGCCGACCGAGGCCAGTACGGTGCGGTGCCGGTCGGCGGTGGCGTCGTCCAACCGCCCGGCCAGGCGGCCGAGTTCGGCGGCGAAGACCATGCCGATGGAGATCGCCGCGCCGTGCCGCCACTTGTAGCGCTCGTTGCGTTCGATGGCGTGGCCGAGGGTGTGGCCGTAGTTGAGGATCTCCCGGCGGCCGGATTCCTTGAGGTCGCCGGAGACCACGTCGGCCTTGACCTGGATGGCCCGCCGGATGAGTTCCAGGGTGTGCGGGCCGGCGGGGGTGGTGGCGGCCGCGGGGTCCTGCTCGATCAGGTCGAGGATCACCGGGTCGGCGATGAAGCCGGCCTTGATCACCTCGGCCAGGCCGGAGACGTAGTCGTGCTTGCCGAGGGTCTCCAGGGTGCCGAGGTCGGCCAGCACGCCCGCGGGCGGGTGGAAGGCGCCGACCATGTTCTTGCCCTCGGCGATGTTGATGCCGGTCTTGCCGCCGACCGCGGCGTCCACCATGCCGAGCAGCGTGGTGGGCACCGAGATCCAGCGCACCCCGCGCAGCCAGGTGGCGGCGACGAAGCCCGCCAGGTCGGTGGTCGAGCCGCCGCCCAGGCCGATGATGACGTCGCCGCGGGTGAAGCCGGTCTGGCCGAGCACCGACCAGCAGTACGCGGCGACCTCGACGCTCTTGGCGTCCTCGGCGTTCGGGACCTGCAGGACGATCGCCTCGTAGCCCTGGTCGACCAGGTCCTCGCGGATCGCCTCGCCGGTGGCCTCCAGCGCCTCCGGGTGGATGATCGCCACCCGCTTGGCCTTCGGGCCGATCAGCGGGGCGAGTTCGCCGAGCAGCTGGTGCCCGATCAGCACCTCGTACGGGGCGTGGCCGTCACTACCAGCAACGGCAATCCGAACGATGTCACTCATGAGGGTTCTTCAGCTCCAGTGCTTCAAGTACGGCGTCGGCGACCTGCTCGGGCGTGCGGCCCTCGGTGTCGACCACGGCGGTGGCGACCTCCAGGTACAGCGGGCGGCGGGCCTCCATCAGTTCGCGCCAGCGGGCCCGGGGGTTGACCGCGAGCAGCGGGCGGGGGGCGTCCAGGCCGACCCGCTTGACCGCGTCGCCCAGCGCGACCTCCAGGAACACCACGGGCAGCGGGGCGAGCACTTCGCGCGTGGAAGGGGCCATCACGGCGCCCCCGCCGAGCGCGAGCACGCCCGCGAAGTCCGCACAGGCTGCCTCGACGGCTTCGCGTTCCAGCTGCCGGAAGTGCGGCTCGCCCTCGTCGACGAAGATCTCCGGGATGGGCTTGCCGGCCGTCCGCTCGATGTCCTCGTCGGTGTCGCGGAACGGCAGGCCGAGGCGCTCCGCGAGGACCCGCCCGACGGTGGACTTGCCACTGCCGGGCGGGCCGACCAGCACAACTACCGGGGCGCTCATCGGACGATCAGGTTGTCGAGGTACGACTGCACGTTGCGACGGGTCTCGGAGACGTTGTCGCCACCGAACTTCTCCGCCACCGCGTCGGCCAGCACCAGCGCCACCATCGCCTCGGCGACGATGCCGGCGGCCGGCACGGCGCACACGTCGGAGCGCTGGTGGTGCGCCTTCGCGGGCTCGCCGGTGCGCACGTCCAGCGTCTGCAGGGCGCGCGGGACGGTCGCGATCGGCTTCATCGCGGCCCGGACGCGCAGCAGCTCGCCGGTGGACAGTCCGCCCTCGGTGCCGCCGGAGCGGCCGGTGGCGCGCTTGACGCCCTCGGGGGTCGGCAGGATCTCGTCGTGCGCCTGGGAGCCGGGGATCCGGGCCAGTTCGAAGCCGTCGCCGACCTCGACGCCCTTGATCGCCTGGATGCCCATCAGCGCGGCGGCCAGCCGGGCGTCCAGGCGGCGGTCCCAGTGCACGTGCGAGCCGAGGCCGACCGGCACGCCGTACGCCAGCACCTCGACGACACCGCCCAGGGTGTCGCCGTCCTTGTGGGCCTGGTCGATCTCGGCGACCATCGCCTTCGACGCGTCGGCGTCCAGGCAGCGCACCGGGTCCTCGTCCAGCCGGGCCTCGTCGGCGGGCAGCGGCAGCACCCCGGCCGGGGCCTTGGCGGCGGCCAGCTCGACCACGTGGCTGACGATCTCGATGCCGCAGGTCTCCTTCAGGTAGGAGCGGGCGACCACGCCGAGCGCGACCCGGGCGGCGGTCTCCCGGGCGCTGGCGCGCTCCAGGATCGGCCGGGCCTCGTCGATCGAGTACTTCTGCATGCCGGCCAGGTCGGCGTGGCCCGGGCGGGGGCGGGTCAGCGGCTCGTTGCGGGCCAGGCCCGCGAGCACCTCGGGGTCGACCGGGTCGGCCGACATGACCTGCTCCCACTTCGGCCACTCGGTGTTGCCGACCATGATCGCCACCGGCGATCCCATGGTCTCGCCGTGCCGGACACCGCCGAGGAACGTCACCTCGTCCTGCTCGAACTTCATCCGCGCGCCGCGACCATAACCGAGCCGCCGGCGGGCCAGCGCGTCGGCCACCATGGCGGTGGTGACCGGCACTCCGGCCGGCAGGCCCTCCAGCGTCGCGACCAGAGCGGGGCCGTGCGACTCCCCCGCCGTCAGCCAGCGCAAGCTACCCACCGAAAAGCTCCTTCGTCAGCGGCCCGCTCGCCGCGAACGGCGGCCGGTCCGGCGTCTCGTGCTGCCCGGCCGCGGAGCGCGGCGGGGCAAGCACCGATCCTTTCACGTCCGGCGCGCCACCGGGGGCACGGTCCGCGTGGCGGACAGTGAACGTCCGCCGACGCCGCCCGGCCCGGCGTGCGAAGCCGCAGCTCAGGGCACCCGATATGGCCTCCGGACACCGCCGCCGTCTCATCCACCGCGCCTGGCCGCCCGCGAGCGCGGACCCGACCGCAACCGCTCAGGACGCCGCCAGGGCCGCCTCGCCCGCAGCGCGCATCGCCGCCAGCGGGCCCTGCTCGACGCCCGTGAACCGCTCGAACTGGAGCACCGCCTGGTGCACCAGCAGATCCAGCCCGCCGAGCACCGTCCCGCCCCGCTCCTGGCAGGCCCCGGCCAGCGCGGTCGGCCACGGGTGGTACAGCACGTCGAACAGCACCCCGGGAGTACCGATCAGCTGCGCGGCGAAGCCGTCGGTGGCCCCGACCGGCGTGGTGGAGACGGTGAGCGGGCCGGCCAGTGCCTGCGCGCCGTCCGCCCAGTCGGCGATGCGTACCGCGACCCCGAGCTTCTCCCCCAACTCCCGCATCTCGGCGGCCCGTTCGGCACGGCGCACATACACGGTGACGTCGCCGTCGCAAATCTGCCCGAGCGCCGCCAGCGCGGACGAGGCGGTCGCCCCGGCGCCCAGCACCGCCGCCGATTCCACCCGTTCGACGCCCCGCTCGCGCAGCGCGTTGACCAGGCCGGGGACGTCGGTGTTGTCGCCGTGCCGCCGCCCGTCCGGCCCGAACACCACGGTGTTGACGGCGTCCACGGAGCGTGCGGTGTCGCTGACGGTGTCCAGCAGCGGCAGGATCGCCCGCTTCAGCGGCATGGTCAGCGACAGACCCGCCCAGTCGGTGTCCAGGCCGGCAACGAACGCCTCCAGCCCCGCCTCGTCGATCTCGTACCGGTCGTAGCGCCACCCGTCCAGACCGAGCGCGGCGTAGCCGGCCCGGTGCAGGACGGGCGAGAGCGAGTGGGCGATCGGCGAGCCGAGCACGGCGGCCCGGTGCGGGTTGGTCACGACACGATCCTTCGGGGAGTTCGGTACAGGTGGACGTCGATCGGGTCCTCGGACGCAAGCGCGAAACCGTGCCGCTCGTACAGCCGCCGGGCGGGACTGCCCTGCAGCACGGTCAGCCGAACGGCCAGACCGTCAACCGTATCCAGCACGGAGCGCAGCACGGCGGTGCCGAGGCCGCGGCCGTGCAGCGCCGGGTCGAGGTAGAAGTGCTCCAGCACCAGCGTGCCGGGCCGCTCTCCGTCCGGACGGAGCGTCAGGCAGCCCGCCGGCAGCGGAAACCCGGGCACCTCCAGCACCGAGGTGTGCGCGGGCCGGTACCCGTCACGCATCCGCTGCCGGACCCGGTGCTCGTCAAAGCGGCCGAGCCGTTCCAGGTCGGGACGCATCGCCACCGCCCGCAGCTCGACCAGCGCCTCCAGGTCTCCGTCCGTCGCGGGGCGCAGCGCCCATTCGGTCACACGGCGCCCCGGCGGGTGCGGGCGGTCCAGCGGCCCTCGCTGTGCCCGATCCGGATCGGGTGTCCGAAGCAGTCGGAGACCAGCTCGGTGGTGAGCACCTCCGCGGCCGGGCCCGCAGCGGTGACCAGTCCGTCGCGCAACAGCAGCGCGTGGCTGGTGGTCTCCGGCAGCTCCTCCAGGTGGTGGGTGACCAGCACCGAGGCCACCTCAGGGAAGCGCTGGCGCAGCCCGTCCAGGCTCTCAAGCAACTGCTCGCGCGCCGTCAGATCGAGCCCGGTCGCGGGCTCGTCGAGCAGCAGCAGCCGTGGCGCGGGCATCAGCGCCCGGGCGATCAGCACCCGCCCGCGTTCGCCCTGCGAGAGCGTCGTCCAGACACTCTCGGCCCGGTGCGCGACGCCCAGCGTGTGGATCAACTCCTCGGCGTGGTGCAGCTGTTCGGCCGTCGGCTTGCGAAACGGATCGGGCTCGATCGACTGCGTCACACCGGTCAGCACCACCTGCCGCACCGTCAACGGCGAACGCAACGGATGCCGCGGATTGACGTGCCCGAGATGCGCCCGCAACTCCCGCACATCGACCCGGCCCAACTGCCGCCCGAGCACCTTCACACTGCCCGCCGTCGGATGCTGCACCGCCCCCAGCAGCGAAAGCAACGTGCTCTTCCCCGCCCCGTTCGCCCCGAGCACCGCCCAGTGCTCCCCGGCCCGGACGGTCAGCGACACGTCCTTCAGCAGGTAGCGCCCGTCGCGGACCACGTCCACGTGGGCGGCTTCCAGCAACGGCGCTCCGGCCGGGCGTTCCTGGTTCTGCGGCGTCTCCATGCGCCTCACGCTACCGGCCCGCCCCCGCCCGACCGCAAAGCCGTATCGCCAGCCGGACTGCGGTCAGTTCCAGTCAAGGTCAACCAAGTTCTGGTCATCAGAGGTAAAGACTTCACCCTGGCGAACGATCACTGGCACACACAATCTCGCTGCAAGTTCATTCGTCCACCAATTGAGGAGTCTTCGATGTCCCGAGTCTTCCGCGTGATAGCCGCCACCGCGCTGGCCGTGTCCGGACTGTGGATCGGCGCCGCCCAGGCGAGCGCTGCCTCGCTGCCGACCTGCACCAAGCAGGACTTCTTCTTCTACAAGCCGGTGGCAGACAACGGCTCGGACAGCTGCGTCATGGGCTACGGCAACCAGGGCGACGGTGTGGTGGCGCTCCAGCGAGCTCTGGCTCAATGCAACAACATCTTCATCGGGGTCGACGGGATCTACGGCAACGCGACCAAGTCCGCCGTCATCCAGATTCAGCGCGCCGCAGGCATCGCCCAGGACGGCGTCTACGGCCCGAACACTCGCGCCCACATGCAGTTCCTCTACATCGGTGGCTCGACCCCGTACTGCATGGGCGGCAGTAGCCTGTAGGAAGGTCCAACGCACCAACCGGAACGGGCCGCGGCGGCAAGTGCCGCCCGGCGCCGTTCGCCCCGTGCACCGCCCGGTGCTCCCCCGCCCGGACGGTCAGCGGCACGTCCCAGGTGCCGACCGTCGCGGACCACGTCCGCACGTTCGGCCTCCAGCAGTGGCGCTCCGGCCGGATGCTCCTTGGTTCTGCGGCATCGTCATGCAGGTCACGCCACCCACCCGACCCGCCTGCAAAGCCGCATCGCCTGCCGGACGGGCCGTCGGCTACTTGCAGACGCCGCGAGACTTGTCGAAGCCCTGGCCCTTGGCGGTGCATGCCTCCTGGACGTTCTTCAGGTGCTCGTCGTATGTCGCCGCAAAGCGGGTCTCGTTGAGGTTCATCGCGTACCAGTACACCCAGTCGCCGGGGGTCGGGTTGAGCACCGCCTGGATCGCCGAGTCGCTGGGGTTGCCGATCGGGGTCGGCGGCAGGCCCTTGACGATGTAGGTGTTGTACGGGCTCTTGTTGGTCTCCAGCTCCGCATTGCTGAAGTTGACCCGCCCCAGCTGGTACTGGAGCGTCGTGTCGAGCTGGAGCTTGCCCTGGGTGGCGTTGGTGCTGAGGCGGTTGCTCAGTGCCCGCGCCATCTTGCCGAAGTCGTGGTCATTGTTGCCCTCGGCCTGCAGGATCGACGCCTCGGTGATCACCTCGTAGGCGTTCTTCAGGCCGACCTTCTGTGCGCCCTCTTCCAGCTTGAGGTCGTTGTAGTGCTGGACGGCGTTGGCCACCATCTGCTTGAGCAAATCCTCGGGCTTCATGCCGTCGGTGATGGAGTACCGGGTCGGGAACAGGAAGCCCTCAGGGTTGTTGTTCGCGTAGGCGGGCAGGCCGAGGTTTCCGACCTGGTCCTTGGCGACCTTCGCAGTGGCACCCTTGTCGAGCTTCAGCTTCTCGTCGATCTTGACGTAGATGTCCGTGGCCTTCATGCCCTCCGGGAGGATCAGCACGTTGCCTCCATTGGACTCCACCAGCTCCTGGACGGCCGCCGACGCGGACATCTCGTGCTTCATGGTGTAGATGCCGGGCTGGATGCCGCGAGCCTTCGGGTTCTTGTCGTACGCGACGGTGAACGCCTTGATGCTCTTCACCACGCCGGAATCCCTCAGCACCTTGCCAATGTCGGTGCCGCCCGCGCCCTTGGCGACGGTGATGTTGACCGAGCCGGAGCCGTCGCCCTCGAAGTCCGGCGGCGGGCCGAAGCGGTCCTGGTACATGCCGTAGCCCCACCAGCCCGCCCCACCGGTCGCGCCGAGCAGCACCAGGGCGACCACCAGGCAGGCGCCGCTGTTGCGGCGGCCGGACTTCTTGCCCTTCTCCTTGCGCTTGCGCTCGGCCTCGCGGGAGTTGTCCTGCTCGGAGAGGAACGAACCGCCCCTCTCCTCCTCGGCGTACTCGTCCTCGGCCCACTGCTCGGGCTCGCCCGCACGCTCGTCGAACGCGTCCGGCTCGGCCACAGCAGGCGCCGCCGGGTTGTCGAGCGCCGCGGCCTCCGCCTCCCAGTCGATACCGTCCGGACCGGGCCCCCCGGCCGGCTCGGCCCGCCGGGCCTGCGGCTGAGCGCCCTGGGCCTGCACCGGCTGCGCCATGCCCTGCTGGGACATGCCCGGCTGCTGAACGACCTGCTGCTGCACGCCCTGCTGGGGCATGCCCTGCTGTATCGGCTGCCGCATGCCCTGCTGGACGAACTGCTGCTGACCGCCCTGGGTCCCCCCGCGCTGCTGCGGGTAGCCCTGACCGCCCATCTGCATCTGCTGCTGAGGCACACCCTGCTGCGGCATCTGCTGTTGCGGAACGCCCTGCTGCGGCATCGCCTGCCCGGGCACGAAGCCCTGCTCCTGGCCGAACTGCTGCTGCACGAACTGCTGCTGACCGCCCTGCGTCATCCCCTGCTGGGGCATGACCTGCTGCGGATACCCCTGCGGCTGCTGCTGGACGAAGCCCTGCTGCTGCGGGTAGCCCTGGCCACCCATCGGCGCCTGCTGCTGCGGCACACCCTGCTGAGGCATCTGCTGCTGCGGGAACCCCTGCTGCGGCACGCCTTGTTGCGGCACGCCCTGCTGCTGCGCATACCCCTGCGGATACTGCTGCCCGAAATCCTGCTGACCGTACTGCGGGGGCTGCTGCTGTTCTCCGGGGAACCATGCCTGGTCGCCCTGGGCACCGTAGCGCCCGCTCTGATCAGTCATTGATCCCCTTACCGCGTCCAGGGTGTCCGTCGAACGGGCGCGCTAGTAAACGCCCGTGCTGGGAGACGTTACCGTACCGCAGCGTAGCCAACGGGCGTCGCTCCCTGTTGATCAGGGGACGGAAGGTGCGGGGGCGGAGTCGGTCGGGGACGGGTTCTGTGCGCGGTGTGCGTTGAACTCGTCAACGTTCTTTCGGTGTTGGTCGGCGCTGTCGGTGAACCGGGTGTCGCCGGGTTGTACGGTCACGAAGTACAGCCAGTCACCGTCGGCGGGGTGGATCGCGGCGCGCAGCGCGTCCCGGCCGGGGTTGCCGATGGGGGTGGGCGGCAGGCCGGAGTGGGCGTAGGTGTTGAACGGGGAGTCGAGCCTGGTGTCGTCGACGGTGGTGGTGAGGGTGGAGCGGCCGAGCGCGTAGTTGATGGTGGAGTCGAGCTGCAGCGGCATGTTCTTCGCCAGCCGGTTGTAGACGACCCGGGCGACCTTGGCCATGTCCTCGGGGTTGTCGGCCTCGGCCTGGGCGAGGCTGGCGACGGCGAGCACGCCGTACGGGGTGATGTTGTTCGCGGCGGCGGCGTCGGCGATCGCGCCGCCGCCGAGCTCGGTGTCGGCTTCCTTCACCATTTCCTGGAGCAGGCTGAGTGCCGTGCTGTCGCCGGTGACGGGGTAGGTCGCGGGGAACAGGTAGCCCTCGGGGTGGCCGGTCGCGTCGGCGGGCAGGCCGAGGTCGGCGAGGTGCTGTTCGGCGGTGGCCTTGGTGGTGCCGGGCTCCAGGCCGAGCCGGGTGTCGATGGCGGCGTAGATCTGGGTGGAGCGCCAGCCTTCGGGGATGGTCAGGGCGTTGGCGTTGGCGGGGTCGAGCAGCACGTTGAGTGCCGCGGTGGCCGACATCTTCTCCTTGAGGGTGTAGGTACCGGGTTGGATCCGGTTGCTGGCCGGACTCTTGGCGGCGGCCTCGGTGAACGCCCTGGTGGAGGCGATGACGTGTTTGGCCGTCAGGGTCTTGCCGATCTGGGTGACGCTGGCGCCCTGGGCCACCGACACCTGTACCCGTCCGGTGCCGGCGCCGACGAAGTCGGGGGCGGGTTTCTTGCCCTCGGGCCAGGCCAGGAACAGCGCGACGGCGCCGGCGGTCGCCACCCCGAGCAGGCCGGCCACGCTGAGGCAGCAGGCGGCGCCGGTGCGCAGTCGGCCGGGGTCTGGCGGCTCGACGCCGTACGGCAGGCCGGGCGGGGCGCCCTCGGGTTCGAGGACGGGGGCGCCGAGGTGACCGGGGGTCAGTCCGGGGGCGGTGTACGGGTCGGTCACGGTGGGGCCTCCCGGCGGCGGGCAAACGATCGGGGCCCGGGGGGGGGCCCCCCCCCCCCCCCCCCGCGGGCGGGCCACGTCCGTGCCGCGGCGGGCCACCGCGGGGCAACCAGGCGCGGGGGGCGGGCGCGCCCCCCCGGGGTA
>NZ_JBICXW010000032.1:0-66881 GCF_043200475.1 Kitasatospora sp. NPDC048407
GATGTCAACATATCTGGCGTTGACTTTTGGCACGCTGTTGAGTTCTCAAGGAACGGACACTTCCTTCGAGCCGCATCCCTGCGGGCCCTCCGGGCGCTTCGTTCTTTCGTGTTTCCAGCTTATCAGATGTTTTCCGCCCCGTTTTCCGGAGTTTCATTCGATCCGATTCGCTTTTGCCTTTCGGCGCTCCCGAACTCTAGCAGAGTTATTCGTTCCGCATTTCCACTCGAATTTTCGAATGGGCGCGCGGCGAGTCGCTCAGCGAGGGTTTGGGGGGCCGCCTCCCGGTCACGTCCGGTTCGGGCGACTCGGACTACGTTAGGTCACTAGGACGGACGAGTCAAACCTCGAGGGGCCGGATCTGGCTGGATCCGGCCCCTCGAAGTGTGCGCCACAGGTCAACTGCGGTCTGTTTCAGGCCATCCGACTACGCGAAGGAGCCGGAGAGCACCTGCCGCGGAGCGATCAGGCGCCGGCCAGTTCGACCGCGGCCAGGTTCCGCTTTCCGCGGCGGAGGACCAGCCAGCGGCCGTGCAGCAGGTCGTCGGTGGTGGCGACGGCCTCCTCGTCGGTGACCTTGGCGTTGTTGAGGTAGGCGCCGCCTTCCTTGATGGTGCGGCGGGCACCGGAGCGGCTGGGGGCCAGGCCGGATTCGACCAGGAGGTCGACGAGCTGGCCGAGTTCGGTGACGGTGGCCTTGGGAACCTCGGCGAGGGCGGCGGCCAGGGTGGCGGGTTCGAGGTCGGCGAGGTCGCCCTGGCCGAACAGGGCCTTGGAGGCGGCGACGGCGCGCTCGTACTGCTCGGCGCCGTGGACGAGGGTGGTGAGTTCCTCGGCGAGGGCGCGCTGGGCGAGGCGGGCGGCGGGGCGTTCCGCGGTGTCGCGTTCCAGCTGCTCGATCTCCTCGCGGGAGCGGAAGGAGAAGATGCGCAGGAACTTGGCGACGTCCCGGTCGTCCGCGTTCAGCCAGAACTGGTAGAAGGCGTAGGGGGTGGTGAGTTCGGGGTCGAGCCAGACGGTGCCGGACTCGGTCTTGCCGAACTTGGTGCCGTCGGCCTTGGTGATCAGCGGGGTGGCGAGGGCGTGCACGGAGCGGCTCTCGGCCTTGCGGATCAGGTCGGTGCCGGCGGTGAGGTTGCCCCACTGGTCGCTGCCGCCGGTCTGCAGGGTGCAGCCGTAGCGGCGGTTGAGCTCCAGGTAGTCCATGCCCTGCAGGATCTGGTAGCTGAACTCGGTGTAGCTGATGCCCGCGTCGGAGTTGAGGCGGCGGGCCACCGCTTCCTTGGCGATCATGTTGTTGACCCGGAAGTACTTGCCGACGTCGCGCAGCAGGCTGATCGCCGACATCCCGGACGTCCAGTCCAGGTTGTTGACCATGCGCGCGGCGTACTGGCCCTCGAAGTCGAGGAAGCGGGAGATCTGGCCGCGCAGGCGCTCGACCCAGCCGGCCACCGTCTCGGGGTCGTTGAGGACGCGCTCGGCGGTGGGCTTGGGGTCGCCGATCAGGCCGGTGGCGCCGCCGACCAGGCCGAGCGGGAGGTTTCCGGCCTGCTGGATGCGGCGCATGGTCAGGATCTGGACCAGGTTGCCGAGGTGCAGGCTGGGCGCGGTCGGGTCGAAGCCGCAATAGAACGTGACCGGGCCGTCCGCGAACGCCTTGCGCAGTGCGTCCTCGTCAGTGGACAGGGCGATCAGCCCTCGCCACTGGAGCTCGTCGACGATGTCGGTCACGGTCCGCGTCTCCTTCGGTCGTGGGTCCGGCGCGGTGCGGCCCTGGTGGGCTGCGCGCCTGGACAGTTCCAGCGGGGTAGAGCCTACGCGGTCGTGACCCGGAGGTTCGGGGACAGGTCACCGGGCGGGACGGAAATTCCGTTGTTCGAGACGTGGCGGGCGGCCACAGTTGTGCCACCGCCGACCGGCGGCCGCGAGCACCGGAGGTGGCCCGTCATGCGCAACACCCTTGTCCTGAACGCGAGCTACGAACCGCTGACCACGGTGCCACTGCGCCGTGCGGTGGTGCTGGTCCTGCAGGACAAGGCGGTGGTCGAGCAGGCCCATCCACTGCGGGTGGTGCGCGGCTCGGGGGTTCAGGTGCCGGTGCCGCGGGTGATCCGGCTGACCAGGTACGTGCGGGTGCCGTTCCGACAACAGGCTCCGTGGTCGAGGCGGGGTGTGCTGGCGCGGGACCAGCACCGCTGCGCGTACTGCGGGCGGCGGGCCACCACCGTGGACCACCTGGTGCCCCGGTCGCGCGGCGGTGCGGACAGCTGGCTGAACACCGTGGCGGCCTGCGCGGAGGACAACCAGCACAAGGCGGACCGGACGCCGGAGCAGGCCGGGATGCGGCTGCTGCGGCGGCCGTTCGAACCGACGCCGGAGGCGACGTTGATGCTCGCGCTCGGGCTGCGGGCGGGTGAGCTCGGAGAGCTGGCCGCCTGGCTGCCTGCGGGCGCGTGAAATGCCGACGGGCCCGACCTGATCAGGGGACAGGTCGGGCCCGTCGGCATGCGGGCGAAAGACCGGCTGCGGGTCAGCTCTTGCTGGTGAAGCCGGTCGCGATACCGAAGTTGGCGGCGTGCTCGGGGACGGCGACCACGTGCCCGGAGGTGGTGAACACCCGGCCCGCGGAGAGCAGCGAGCCGGTGCCCTGCGGGAAGGCGCCGCCCTGGGTCTCCTGGCCGCCGGCCACCGCGAAGCGGCTGAGGTGGGCGGGCTGGTCGGCGCGCTCGTCGACGGCGACCAGCAGGCCGCTGTTGTCGACGCCGGCGGGGTGCGCCTTGCCCTTCTCGGCGATGGGGGTGCGCCACTGCTGCTTGCCGGTGCCGAGGTCGTAGGCGGTGATCGCGGTGGGGTTGCCACCGCCGTCGGGGACGACCGCGGCGAACATGGTGCTGCCCTGGAAGTGGACGCCGGGGACGGCGGCGAAGCTGCCGCGGGCGACGTCCAGGCGGCCGCCGCCCTCGACGCCGAGCTGGATCTCGACGCCGGGGTCGCCGTTGGCGCCCCAGGCGAAGACCCGGTCGTCGGCGGGCTGGCTGCCGGTGGTGAGCACCACGGCGGGCTCGGCGGAGAGCACGGTGACGGTCGTGGGCTGGTTGTTGAGGCCCCGCCAGTACTTCACCTTGCCGTCGGAGACGTTCAGCGCGACGGCCTGGTCACCGGGGGTGGAGTCGGCGCAGCGGCTGTGCAGCAGGACGGTGGTGGGGCCGGCGCTGCCGGAGAGGGTGCAGAACTTGCCCTGGCCGGTGTACTGCCAGGCCTCGGAGCCGTCGTTGGCGGCCCAGGCGGCGGCCTTGTCGTAGCCGACCGCGATCACCTTGTCGTCGGTGACGGCGACGTGGGCGGCGTACTTCTCCTTGGCGTCGGACAGCGTCTTGGACCAGGTGATCTTCCCGGCCTTGGTGTCGACGGCGGCGGCGGTGCTGCACGGGCTCTTCGGGTCGGCGGCGGGTCGGTAGACCACGGCGCCGATGCCGCCGGAGTTGACGCTCGGGGACAGTCCGCAGGGGACGGCTCCGTCGGCGGGCGGGGCGAGCGTCCAGGTGGGCTTGCCGTCGGCGAGGTTGTAGGCGTGCACGCCGGTGGCGTCGGCGCGGACCACGGCGTCGGCGAGCAGCCAGCTGCCGACCAGGGTGTCGTCGGCGCCCTGGGCTCCGGCGGCGGCCGGATCGGTGTTGGCGGTCCAGGCCTTGGTGTGGGCGACCGCGATGTTCTGGGTGGTGCCCTGGGTGCCCTTGTCCGCGCCGGACTTGCCGCTGTCGCTGTCGGAGGTGGCCAGCACGGCCGCGGTGGCCAGCACGGCGAGCGCGGCGACGCCGGCGCCTATCCGGATGGCGAGGCCGCGCTTGCTGGGCGCGCCCGGGCCGGCGGTGACGGCGGCGCGGGCCCGGGAGACCAGTCCGCCGGCCGGCGGCTCGGCGTCATCGGCAGCGTGCGTCGGCGGAGTTGACGTGCCGTCGGCGCCGGGCGCGAACGGGTCGGCGGCGCTGGTCTGCGGGTAGTCGCTGGCGGTGACCGGGCCGGGCTCGGCGGCGGGCTCGGCGAACGCGCCCGGCGCCGGAGTCTCCTGCTGCGTGAACGGGTCGGCCGGGGCGTACTGCTGGGCGGCCGGGTCGGCGTACACGCCGGGCTGCTGGTAGCCGCCGAAGTCCTGCTGCTGCCCTGCGTAGAGCTGCTGCTGACCGTAGGTCTGCTGGTCGACGTAGCCCTCGGGGTAGCCCTGCTGCTGGCCGTACGCCTGGTCGTAGCCCTGCGGCTGGTACGCCTGGTCGGGCCGGCCGTAGAGCTGCTCCTGGGCGGCCGCGTCCAGCTGTCCCCCGGGCTGCGGGTAGCCGCCGTAGGCCTGCTGCTGCTCGGTGTAGGCCGGCTGCTCGCCGTGGACCGGCTGCTGCCCGTACGCCTGCTGCTCGCCGTAGGACGGCTGCGGCTGCGGGTACCAGGGCTGCTGCTGGTCGTACCCGGGGGTCGTGGAGGGTTCCTGAGCCATGCGTTCCGTCCGTCCCGACTGCGGTCTGGCAAGCAGCCAGCATCTCACGCCCGGCGGACGGGTTTTGGCCGGGGCTTTGCCCGGGGACCGGGACGGTGGGTCAGGAGGTGGTGTCGAGGGCCTGGTCGATCAGGTGGGCGAGGGTGAAGTCGAGGCCGGTCAGGCCGCCCGCGCTGTGGGTGCTGAGGACGAAGGTGAGGGTGCGCCAGCGGATGTCGATGTCGGGGTGGTGGTCGAGCGCCTCGGCCTGCTCGGCGACGGCGTCGACGACCTTGATCGCGGTGGGGAAGCTCGCGGTCTCGGCGGTGCGGGTGAGGGCCTCGCCGGTGCGGGTCCAGTGCGGAAGGTCGGCGAGGGCGGCGGTGATCTGGTCCTCGCTGAGGCGGGTGCGGCTCATGTGTGGTCTCCGTCCGAGTGGCTGTCGGGGCAAGCCTAGGGAGCTGTCAGAAGAACAGCAGCTTGGTGACGGCGGCGAGTCCGACCAGGACGATCAGGGTGCGCAGTGCGACCGGCGGGAGGCGGCGGCCGACCTTGGCGCCGAGCATGCCGCCGAGGGTGGAGCCGACGGCGATCAGGCCGGCGGCGGTCCAGTCGACGGTGGAGGTGAGGACGAAGAAGATCGCGGCGACGCCGTTGACGATCAGCGCGAGGACGTTCTTGATGCCGTTGACGGTCTGCAGGGTGTCGGGGAGCAGCATGCCCATCAGGGCGAGCAGCAGGACGCCCTGGGCGGCGCCGAAGTAGCCGCCGTAGACGCCGGTGAGGGCGATCAGCAGGAGCAGCAGTGGTCCGCCGTCGGTGGCGGGCGGCAGGGTGCCGGCGGCGCGGCGGGCGGCCATCGCGCGGGCGACCCGGGGTTGCAGGACGACCAGGACGAGGGCGGTGAGGATGAGCACTGGGACGACGGCGTCGAAGGCGCCGGGGGCCACGATCAGCAGCGCCGCGCCGATGAGTCCGCCGGTCAGCGAGGCGGCGCCGTAGCGGATCAGGCGGCGGCCCTGGCCGGCGAGTTCGGCGCGGTAGCCGATGGCGCCGGCGAGCGAGCCGGGGGCGAGGCCGAGGGTGTTGGAGACGTTGGCGGTGACGGGTGGCAGGCCGATGGCGAGCAGCACGGGGAAGGTGATCAGGGTGCCGGAGCCGACGATGGCGTTGATGGTGCCGGCGGCGGTTCCGGCGAGCAGGACGGCGAGCGCCTCCCACAGTGTCATCCGCTTTCCCCTCGTTGGCTGCTGTCGGGCCGGTTGATCATGCCGGAGCGGTTCGGCGTTCCGCCAGAGGGTGTCCGAATCGCGGTCCGGCCCCAACACGCGCGCAGGCCCCGCCCGTTGGATCGGGCGGGGCCTGCGGAGCGCGGCTGACTACTCGTCGAACTTCGGGTACTCGCGGGTGGGCTCGACCCGGGGGCGGAGCGTCTTGTCGGTGTCCACGGGGCGCGGGGCGCTGGCCGGGTCGACGGGGACGCGGGCGGCGGCCGGGGGGACGGCGGTGGCCTCGGGGCCTCCCTTGCCGCCGCCGGTGGCGCCCTGGAACGCGCCGCCGAGGCCCTTGAGCGCGTCGCCGACCTCGCTGGGGATGATCCACAGCTTGTTGGCGTCGCCCTTGGCGAGCTCGGGCAGGGTCTGCAGGTACTGGTAGGCGAGCAGCTTCTGGTCGGCGTCGCCCTCGTGGATGGCCTCGAAGACCGTCCGGATCGCGGCGGCCTCACCGTCGGCCTTCAGCACCGCGGCCTGGGCCTCACCTTCGGCCTGGAGGACGGCGGCCTGCTTCTCACCTTCGGCGCGCAGGATCTGGGCCTGCCGGGCGCCTTCGGCGGTGAGGATGGCGGCGCGCTTGTCACGGTCGGCGCGCATCTGCTTCTCCATCGAGTCCTGGATGGAGGTCGGCGGCTCGATGGCCTTGAGCTCGACCCGGTTGACCCGGATGCCCCAGCGGCCGGTGGCCTCGTCGAGGACGCCGCGCAGACCGGCGTTGATGACCTCGCGGGAGGTCAGGGTGGACTCCAGGTCCATGGAGCCGATGATGTTGCGCAGCGTGGTGACGGTGAGCTGCTCGATGGCCTGGATGTAGCTGGCCACCTCGTAGGTCGCGGCCCGCGGGTCGGTCACCTGGTAGTAGATGACGGTGTCGATGTTGACGACCAGGTTGTCCGAGGTGATGACCGGCTGCGGCGGGAACGGGACGACCTGTTCACGCAGGTCGATCCGGTTGCGGATGGTGTCGATGAACGGCACCACGATGTTCAGGCCGGCGCTGAGGGTGCGGGTGTAACGGCCGAAGCGCTCCACGATCGCGGCGCTGGCCTGCGGAATCACCTGGATCGTCTTGATCAGGGCGATGAAGGCCACCACGACCAGGACGATCAGCACGATGAGGACGGGTTCCAACGCTTCTCCCCTAGACGACCAGGGCGGTCGCGCCCTGGATTTCGACGACGTCGACCTGCTGGCCGGGCTCGAAGACCGAGCCCGGGTGGAGCGCCCGGGCGGACCAGATCTCGCCGTTGAGCTTGATCCGGCCGCCCTCCCCTCCGTCGACTGTTTCCTGTACGACTGCGGTGGCGCCGGTCAGCGCCTCCACGCCCGTGCGGTAGCCCGGGCCCTGCTTCAGCTGGCGGTAGGCGATCGGGCGTACGAACACCAGAAGCGCCGCCGACACTCCGACGAACACCAGGAACTGCGGGACCACACCGCCGCCCAGGCCGGCCGTCAGGGCGGCCGCCCCGGCGCCGACCGCGAACATGGCGAATTCGGGCATCGCGGTCGCCACCAGCGGAATGCCCAGGCCCACTGCGAGCAGCAGCCACCAGATCCAGCCGTCCACGCGTCCATCCTAGGGAAGTTCGACCTCTTCAGGCGTAGCTTCCCGCAGCTGGGGGTGCGGAAACCGGCCAGGTGTGCGACCGGTTCCCCTTGGGTAGCGGATCCGGCCGTCAGCCGAGCGGCAGGCCCTGCGCGGTCCAGCGGTCGCCGCGCTGCTCCAGGGTCAGCGGCAGGCCGAAGCAGTGCGAGAGGTTGCGGGCGGTGAGGGTGGTCTCGATCGGCCCGGCCGTCATGATCTTGCCTTGACGGATCATCAGCACGTGGGTCATGCCGGGGACGATCTCCTCCACGTGGTGGGTGACCATCACCATGGACGGCGCGAACTCGTCCTGGGCGAGCGCGGCGAGGCGGCGCACCAGGTCCTCGCGGCCGCCGAGGTCGAGGCCGGCGGCGGGCTCGTCCAGCAGCAGCAGTTCGGGGTCGGTCATCAGGGCGCGGGCGATCAGGGTGCGCTTGCGCTCGCCCTCGGAGAGGGTGCCGAACTTGCGGTCGGTGAAGCCGGCCATGCCGAGCCGGTCCAGCAGGACCAGGGCGCGGGCCTCGTCGGGCTTCTCGTAGGTCTCCTTGCCGTGCACGGTCAGACCCCAGGCGGCGGTCAGCACCGACTCCAGCACGGTCTGGTTGCCCGGCAGCTTGTCGAACATGGCGGCGCTCGCCAGACCGATCCGGGCGCGCTGCTCGAACACGTCGATCTGGTCGAGCTTCTCGCCGAGCACGACGGCCTGGCCCGAGCTCGGGAACAGGTAAGCGCCGGCGATCTGGAGCAGTGTCGTCTTGCCCGCGCCGTTGGGGCCGAGCACCACCCAGCGCTCGCCCTCCTTGACCGTCCAGGACACGTGATCGACGAGTGCGCGCCCCTCCCGGACCACGGAAACGTCCACCAGCTCCAGCACGTCGCTCATGCCTACGCCTTCCCCAAATGCAAGAATCCGGCCGTCCGTGGAACCTGCGCGAAGGTCCTCGGGGTGCGGTCCAACCTGTGTCAGGCCAAACCTACGCCACCCGCCCCGCGCGGTTGTCCGTAGGCTGGTCCGATGCTCGCGACTCCTGCCGACAATCCGTACCAAGAGCCTCGTTCGGGACGACTCACCGCCTGGGGCAACGCGCTGCTGGCCGGTGCCTGCTCCCCCGACGACGCCGCCACCGCCGTCCAGGGCGACGACGACGCCCACCGGGTGACCGGCCTTCCCGGCGAACCGCCGGACTCGCTGCACGGCCTCACCTGGGCGCTGGGGAAGCTGCGCGTGCTGGGCGCGAAGGGCCTGCGGCTGGCGCTGCCGGTGGCCGGGCACCCGCTCGGGCTGACCGGGCCGCCGGCCTTCAACGCGCTGGCGATGGGCGCCCAGGAGGCCGTCCTCGCGGTGGGCGTCCCGTACGGGCTGGTGCCGGAGGTCGAGGTGTACGGCCCGGAGGGCGACCAGGGCGTGCGGGTGCTGTGGCAGTGCCTGCCGGTCAACGACGCGCTGCCCGCCGACGTGCCCTCGCTGGACGAGGCGGAGCGCGAACTCGCGGACGGCCTGCGGCAGGCCACCGTCATGCTGACCCGGCTGGACGTGGCGGGGGCCGGGCCGCAGACGCTGCGCGCCCTGGAGGGGTTCCGCCGCCGCGGCCACCAGAAGCTGCTCGCGCCGGGCTACCCGCAACGCGCGGTGCGGGTGCTGGAGTCGGCCCGGCAGGTGTCGGCGCTGCTGGGGATCGCCGCGGGCGGCCACGGCGCGGCCGTCTCCGCCTCCGAGATGACGGCCCGCCGGGAGATCCTCGCCCCGCTGGACCGCACCGCCAGGCGGGCCCAGGTCGCGGCGTACAACGCGATCGTGGACGAACGGGGCTGAGCGGGTCCTCAGCCCTGGTTGCGCACCGCCCAGAGCGCGGCCTGGGTGCGGTCGGCGACGTCCAGCTTCATCAGGATGTTGCTGACGTGGGTCTTCACGGTCTTCTCGGACAGGTGGAGCGCGCGGGCGATCTCCCGGTTGGAGCGGCCGTCGGCGAGGTGCGAGAGCACCTCGCGCTCGCGGTCGGTGAGGCTGCCGCCGCGGCCCTGCGCGGGCGCGGGGACGTCCTCGACGAGCAGCGCGGCGGCGAGTTCGGGCTGGAGCAGGACGTGGCCGGCATGCACCGAGCGGATCGCCCCGGCCAGCGCCTCCGGGTCGACGTCCTTGTACACGTAGCCGGCCGCGCCGGCCCGCAGGGCGGGGACCATGGTGCGGTGCTCGGTGAAGCTGGTGACGATCAGCACCTTGGCGGGGTTGTCCTGTTCGCGCAGCAGCCGCAGTGCCTCGATGCCGTCCACCCGGGGCATCTTGACGTCCATCAGCACCACGTCGGGGGCGAGTTCGCCGGCCCGTTCGACGGCTTCCGCACCATCGGCGGCCTCGCCGACCACCTCGATGTCGTCCTGCACCTCCAGGAAGGTGCGCAGACCGCGCCGGACCACCTGGTGGTCGTCCACCAGTAGGACGCGGATCGGTGACGTGGTGTCAGGCACCGGGGACCTCCAGTTCGACCAGGGTGCCCCGGCCAGGGGCGGACTCCAAGGACAGTCGGCCGCCGACCGCGGCGGCCCGGTCACGCATCGACACCAGGCCCAGGTGGCGGCCGGCCCGGCGAACGGATTCGGGATCGAAGCCGCGGCCGTCGTCGGCGACCGTCAGCCGGACGCCGCGACCGGGGGTGCCGGTCAGGGTCACGGTGACGGTCTTCGCCTGGGCGTGCCGCAGCGCGTTGTGCAGCGCCTCCTGGGCGACCCGCAGCACCGCCGACTCCTGACCGGCCGGCAGCGCGCGCACACCGGTGGCGGTGAAGTTCACGGTGGCGCTGTGCGCCCGGTCGAGCACCTGGATCTGCGAGGCGAGGGTGGCGACCAGGCCGTCCTCCTCCAGCGCGGCGGGGCGCAACTCGATCACCACGGCGCGCAGTTCGTCGGCGGCCTCGGCGGCCAGCCGGGCGACCTCGGCGAGGTGGTCGCGGGCCCGGGCCGGGGCGCGGTCGACGAGTTTGGCAGCGGCACGGGCGGTGAGGCGCAGCGAGAAGAGCTTCTGCGAGACGGCGTCGTGCAGGTCGTGGGCGATCCTGGCGCGTTCGCCGGACAGCGTGAGTTCGCGGCTGCGCTCGTACAGCCGGGCGTTGCCGAGGGCGAGCGCGGCGTGGGCGACCAGGATCCGCAGCAGCGCCTCGTCGTGCTCGGTGAAGCCGCCGGGCTTGTTGGCCAGGAACAGGGCGCCGGCCACCTCGTCCCCGTCCATGATCGGCATGCCGAGGAAGTCCGTCATGGCCGGGTGGGCCTCCGGCCAGCCGCCGAACGCGGGCGCGGTGCGGACGTCCTTCAGCCGGGTGGGTTCGCGGTCGTGCAGCATCGAGGCGAGCACGCCGTGCTGACGCGGCAGCGGGCCGATCGCCCGCCACGTCTCGTCGCTGACGCCGTCGACCACGAACTGCGCGAACCCGCCGTGGTCGTCCGGCACGCCGAGCGCGGCGTACTCGGCGCCCAGCAGGGTGCGCGCCGAGGCGGTGATCCGGCGCAGCACCTCGCGCACCTCGAGCGGTCGGCTCATCGCCAGCACGGCCGCACTGACCGCCTCGATCCCCTCCAGCGAGGGATCGCACCCGGGATTCTCCATGCCGCCACGCTACCGCCGCGCTCACGGCCTACGCCTCGGGCGGGGGACCTACGTCGAAGGGCCGGGGAAACGTGCTTCCCCGGCCCTTGTGCGCGACGTGCGAGTGGTCAGCCCTTCTGCATGACCTCGGGCTCGTGGCGCTTCTGGAAGCGCTGGATGGCGAAGGCCAGGCCGACCGAGATGAGGATCATGACGGTCCAGTTGAGGAACATGATGCCGGCGGAGTGGTCCCAGAGCTTGTCAAGCGGGGCGGTCTCCGGGGGCTTGGCCACGACCACGGGTGAGATGTGGGCGAGGTCGAGCGTGTTGCCGCTGGCGGCGACGCCCCAGCGGGCGGGCATCAGCCAGCCGAGCTGCTCCAGGCCGGGCTTGTCGAACAGCTGGAAGATCGCGCCGGTGAAGACCATCTGGACGATGGCGAACATGACCAGCAGCGGCATGGTCTTCTCGGAGGTCTTGACCAGCGAGGAGATCGCCAGGCCGACCATCATCGAGGTGAAGCTGAGCAGGATCACGCCGATGGACATCTCGACCGCGGGGAGGTGCTTGAAGACCAGGCCCTCGGTGGGGAGCTTGCGGACCTTGAACGCGATCGCGGAGATGATGCCGCCCTGCAGGAAGCTGATCGCGCCGAGCACGATGAACTTCGAGGCCAGGTACGCGGACCGGGACAGGCCGGTGGCGCGTTCCCGTTCGTAGATCGCGCGTTCCTTGATGAGTTCGCGGACCGAGTTCGCCGAGCCGGACAGGCAGGCGGAGAACGCGACGACCATCAGGATCAGGCGGGCGACGTCGTTGCGGCCGGCCGCGTTGTTGCAGGGCGCCAGGCCGCACTTGTCGGGGATCACCGCGGAGACCGCGCCGAGTACCAGTGGCAGGATCAGTGACAGCGCGATGAAGCCCTTGTCGGAGGCGATCACCGCCAGGTAGCGGCGGATCAGCGTCCACAGCTGCGAGCCCCAGCTCTGCGCCTTGGGCGGGCGCAGCTGGGTGAGCGCGTTGGGCTGGGCCTGGGTGACGGCGGCGTCCACGTTGGCCGAGTACTTCTGGTGGTGCACCGAGTTGCGGTAGCGGCCGGCCCAGTCGTGGTCGGGGAAGTTCTCGAACGCCTGGAAGACGTCGGCCCAGGTCTCGTAGCCGAAGAAGTGCAGGGCCTCCGCGGGCGGGCCGAAGTAGGCCACCGAGCCGCCGGGGGCCATCACCAACAGGCGGTCGCAGAGCGCGAGTTCGGCCACCGAGTGGGTGACGACCAGGACGGTGCGGCCGTCGTCGGCGAGGCCGCGCAGGGTCTGCATGACCTCGCGGTCCATGCCCGGGTCGAGGCCGGAGGTCGGCTCGTCCAGGAAGATCAGCGAGGGCTTGGTGAGCAGCTCCAGCGCCACCGAGACGCGCTTCTGCTGGCCGCCGGAGAGCGCGGTGATGCGGTTGTCGGCGCGCTTGTCGAGGCGCAGTTCGTACAGCACCTCGTCGATCCGGCGGTCGCGCTCGGCGGCCTCGGTGTCGCCGGGGAAGCGCAGCCGGGCCGCGTACTTGAGGGCGGTGCGGACGGTGAGTTCCTTGTGCAGGATCTCGGACTGCGGCACCAGGCCGATCCGGGAGCGCAGTTCGGCGAACTGCCGGTACAGGTTGCGGCCGTCGTACAGCACGTCGCCGCGGTCGGCGGGCCGGTAGCCGGTGAGGGCGCGCAGCAGGGTGGACTTGCCGGAGCCGGACGGGCCGATCACCGCGACCAGGGACTTCTCCGGGACGGAGAACGAGACGTCGCCGAGCAGGGTCTTCTTGCCGCCCTTGAAGTCGACCTCGACGGTCAGGTGGTGGGCGGAGAAGGTGACGGCGCCGTTGTCGACGAACTCCTGCAGCTGGTCGCCGACCAGTACGAAGGAGGAGTGGCCGACGGTCAGCCGGTCCTGCGGGCCCATCAGCTGACGACGGGTCGGCTGGCCGTTCAGGAAGATCCCGTTGTGGCTGCCGAGGTCGACGATCTCCCAGCGGCTGTCCGGCAGTTGGCGCAGTTCGGCGTGGTGCCGGGAGACCTGGAGGTCGGAGACCACGATGTCGTTGTCGAGGGCGCGGCCGATCCGGATGGTCCGCCCGCCGCTCAGGCTGCGGACCATGGTCGGGTTGCCGAGCCCGCCGGCCGGCCCGGCCTGCTGCGGGGCCACCGGGTGCTGCTGCACGGGCGGCTGCGGCTGCTGGAACTGCTGCGGCGGCGGGAACTGCTGCTGCGCGGCCTGCTGCTGGTGCGGGAACGGCGGCTGCGGGACGGGCTGCTGCTGCGGCGGGAAGCCCTGTTGCTGCGGGAAGGCCTGCTGCGGCGGGAAGGCCTGTTGCTGCTGCGGGAAGCCCTGCTGCGGGTGAGGGGCCTGCTGCTGCGGCGGCGGGAAGCTCTGCTGCTGCGGGAAGCCGGGCCGCGGGGTGGGTGCGTCCCAGCCCTGCGGGATCGGCTGCTCGGCCGGCTGCTGCCACTGGCCGGGCCGGGCGGCCGGGCCGGGTCCGACCGGCGGCTGGCCGACGGGCGGCTGCTGGTACGGCGGCTGCGCCTGCGGCCCGGGGGCCCGGCTGGTGACGGCCTCGTGCAGCGGTCCGGGCTGCGCGGGCGCGGCGGCGGGAGCGGTGAAGGCCAGCCGGGGGCCGTTCTGCCCGTTGCCGAGGTGCACCACGGTGCCGGGGTGCAGGGCGCTCTGCTCGACCCGGGCGCCGGCCACGAAGGTGCCGTTGGTCGAGCCGTGGTCGGTGAACTGCCAGCTCGCCCCGTCGAAGCTGATGGTGGCGTGCCGCCAGGAGACCCTGGCGTCGTCGAACAGGAAGTCCGACGCCGGGTCACGCCCGATGGTGTAGGCACGGCCGGGTTCGAGTACCCGCTGCCGGCCGTCGATTTCTAGTACGAGTTGCGGCAACTCTCCGCCCGCCCCGCTCTCCGGTCCCCCAGGATGTTGCATCTGACGGGGGGAATCATTCCAGCCGGGTCGGTCTGTCCGAAACCCGGTACACGGTTCTGTGACCGCCCGGCTACCGCTCGCGGACCTGCTGGGGTGTCCGCCGGGTGTCCCACGACCCGGACGCGGGCGGCTCGCGCGGGGACGCTCCGGGTAGCGTGGGGGGCACCATGAACGCAACAGATCCGGCCGCTCAGGCCCCTTCCGCCGCGCCGCCCGTGAGCACCGACACCGAGCGAACGCTGCTGGTCAAGGTGTTCGGCAAGGACCGCCCCGGCATCACCGCGGGCCTGTTCACCCAGCTCGCCGGTTTCGGGGTCGAGGTGATCGACATCGAGCAGGTGGTCACGCGTGGCCGGATAACGCTGTGCGCGCTGGTCACTCCCCCGCCCGCGGCGGGTGCCGAGGGCGACCTGCGGGTGACGGTGCACCGCTGGGCGGAGGAGCACCGGCTTCAGGCCGAGATCATTTCCGGCACCGGCGACAACCGTCCGCGCCGCGAGGGCCGTTCGCACGTCACGGTGCTCGGCCACCCGCTGACCGCGGCCGCGGTGGCGGCGCTGTCGGCCCGGGTCTCGGAGGCCGGCGGCAACATCGACCGGGTGTTCCGCCTGGCCAAGTACCCGGTGACGGCGGTGGAGCTGACCATCTCCGGCGTGCCCACCGAGGAGCTGCGCGCGGTGCTGGCGGCGGAGGCCGCCGTGCAGCGGGTGGACATCGCGGTGGTCCGCTCGGGGCTGCACCGGCGGGCCAAGCGCCTGGTGGTGATGGACGTCGACTCCACGCTGATCCAGGACGAGGTGATCGAGCTGTTCGCCGCCCACGCGGGCTGCGAGGCGCAGGTCGCCGAGGTGACGGCGCAGGCGATGCGCGGCGAGCTGGACTTCGCCGAGTCGCTGCGGGCCCGGGTGGCGCTGCTGGCGGGCCTGGACGCGGCCGTCACCGAGAAGGTCCGCTCGGAGGTCCGGCTCACCCCGGGTGCCCGGACCCTGATCCGCACCCTGAAGCGGCTCGGCTACCAGGTGGCGATCGTCTCCGGCGGCTTCACCCAGGTCACCGAGCACCTGGTGGACCGCCTGGGCCTGGACTTCGCGGCCGCCAACACCCTGGAGGTGGTGGACGGCAGGTTCACCGGCCGGGTCACCGGCGAGATCGTCGACCGGGCCGGCAAGGCCCGCTGGCTGGCCCGGTTCGCCGAGCAGGCCGGGGTGCCGCTGGAGCAGACGGTGGCGATCGGCGACGGCGCCAACGACCTGGACATGCTGAACGCGGCGGGCCTGGGCGTGGCGTTCAACGCCAAGCCGGTGGTCCGCGAGCAGGCCGACACCGCCGTGAACGTGCCGTTCCTGGACACCGTGCTGTACCTGCTGGGCGTCACCCGCGAGGAGGTCGAGGCGGCCGACGAGCTGGACGGCGCGCCCACCGGGGACTGATCGACCAATACCGAAGGGGCGGGGTCCGCGGACCCCGCCCCTTCGGTCTGCCTTCAGTCCTGTGGCATGAAGTACGACTCGAGCCGGGCCACGCCGGGCTCGACCAGCTTCCACGGGCCGTCGAAGCTGAGCACCGCCACCGCGGCGGGCGGGAAGCCGTTCAACCGCATCCGGTTGAGTTCCTCGGCGTCGCCCTCGTCGCCTGCCAGCACCTGGGTCAGGCCCAGCACGCCGGGGTTGTGGCCGACCAGCAGCAGGTCGCTGTGCTCCTCCGGGGTCTCCTGGATCACCTCGATCAGCTTTCCGGGCTGGGCCTCGTACACGCGGTCCTCGTAGACCGTCTTCCGGGGCCGCTTGGGCAGCTCGTGGGCGACCAGCTTCCAGGTCTCCCGGGTGCGCAGCGCGGTGGAGCACAGGACGTGGTCGGGGTTGACGCCGGAGTCGGCGAGCCAGCGGCCGGCCTCGGAGGCCTGGCCGCGCCCGCGGTCGGCCAGCGGGCGGTCGTGGTCGTCGACCTGGTTGGGCCAGTCGGCCCGGGCATGACGAAGAACGATGATCCTACGAGGAGTGTCGGCGCTCATACCCCTAGAGCTTCGCAGAAAACCGCCGCCCGGGCGCGGGGTCGGGAAAGCTGCCACCCCTGCGGGTGGCAGCTCCACCGGTCCGGCACGGACGGCGGGCACCTGTCGGATCAGCCCATGTTCGAGGCGATCGACGCGACGATCGAGATCACCACCACGATGGCGGCGATCAGGCCGAGCATCTGCAGCAGCTTCTTCTGGCCGCCCTGGGGATTCGGTTCGAGAACTGGCATGTCGCCGAGCCTAACCGACCACCTCGTCCTCGATGTGCCGGGCCCGGGCGGCACGCACGCCGACCAGGATCTGCGGCACCAGCAGCAGCGCCAGCAGGCCCAGCGGCAGGTACCACTCGCCGGTGTTCTCGTACAGGGCGCCCATCAGGATCGGGCCCGGGATGCAGATCAGGTAGCCCAGGCTCTGCGCGAACGCCGACAGCTGCGCCACCCCGCCCGGGGTGCGGGCGCGCAGGCCGAGCATGGTCAGCGCCAGCGGGAACGCGCACATCGACAGGCCGACCAGGATCGCCCACAGCCACGGCACCGTCCCGGCGGCCAGCATCAGGCCCAGGTAGCCCGCGATGCCGCACAGGCCGAGCACCACCACGTACATCCGCTGGTCGCCGCCCCGGGCGGCCAGGTTGGGCAGCACGAACGAGACCGGCACGCTGATCGCCATCACCACCGCCAGCAGCACACCGGCCGCGGACTCCGAGACGCCGGCGTCGTGGTAGATCTTCGGCAGGAAGCCCATCGTGCTGTACGCGCTGGTGGACTGGAGGCCGAAGAACGCGCCCAGCGCCCAGGCGGTGCCGCTGCGCAGGATCGGCAGCCGGGTGTGGGCCTGCGCGGCGGGGGCCACCGCAGTGCCCTTGTCCCGGCGCACGAACAGCACGACCAGCCACAGCGCCAGGGCCAGCACGGCGGGCAGCGCCCAGACGCCGAGGCCGAGCCGCCAGGAGCCGCCGAGCGCGTGGGCCAGCGGGACGGTGGTGGCGGCGGCCAGCGAGGTGCCGACCGACAGCGCCATCGAGTACAGGCCGATCATCGGACCGACCCGGTCCGGGAAGTACCGCTTGATCACCACCGGCAGCAGCACGTTGGCCAGCGCCACTCCGGCCAGCGCCAGCGCGGTGAGCAGCAGGAACACCGCGGTGGAACCGGTGAACGAACGGGCCAGCACACCGGCCGCGATGGCGCCCATCGCGGCCGTCACCACGGTGATCGGGCCCAGCCGGCGGGCCAGACCCGGAGCGGCGAAGCCCAGCAGCGCGAAACACAGCGGCGGCACCGCGGCGAGCAGGCCGGCCACCGTGGCGCTCATCCCGAGGCCCTCGCGGACCGGGTCGAGCAGCGCGCCGAGGCTGGTCACCACGGGACGCAGGTTGACGGCGGCGGCGGCCACACCCACGGCGAGCAGGACGGCTCCGCCGTTGCGAACCACCGACGGGGGGCCGGCGGCGGTGACGGTGGCGCTGGACGTTGGGGCTGGTCGAGGGGTCTCGGTTCCGGTCGCTGAGGGGTCTGCTGCGGTAGACATGGCGTAATCATAGAATCATGGGATGACTTAAGTCGCCCCGGTATCCTGATGACGTAAACCACAGAAGGAGCCCGACCTTGGCGCTGTCGACCACTCGCCGCACCCCGCTCTCCGACCAGGTGATCGCCCAACTCCGGGCCCAGATCACCTCCGGCGAATGGCCGGTGGGATCACGTATCCCGACCGAGGCGGAACTCGTCGACCAGCTCGGCGTCGCCCGCAACACCATCCGCGAAGCCGTCCGCGCCCTCGCCCACAACGGGCTGGTCGACATCCGCCAGGGCTCCGGCACCTACGTCCTCGCCACCAGCGAACTCGCCGGCGTGATGCACCGCCGGTTCGCCGACGCCGACCAGAGCCAGGTCGCCGAACTCCGCGCCACCCTGGAAACCTCCGCCGCCGGCTTCGCCGCGACCCGCCGCACCGCCCGCGACCTCGAACTCCTCGACGCCGCCCTGGCCCGCCGCGACGCCGCCTGGCACGCCGGCATCCCCGAGGACTTCATCCAGGCCGACGCCGCCTTCCACCACGCGGTGGTGGCCGCCGCCCACAACGACGTCCTCGCCGCGATCTACGCCGACCTCGGCGAGGTCCTGCTCGCCCACCTCCGCCACGACGTCGGCCCCGACCTGCTCCCCCACCGCTGGGTCTCGCACTCGGACATCCTGGACGCGATCAGGTCCGGCGACGCGGAAAAGGCCGCCGAGGCGGCGGGCCGGGCGATTGGCAGATGCAAGAGCTGAGCCCTGGAAACGGCGGGAGCCACAACAGGGGCCCGGGGAACGGCGGGGCCGAGTCTGCTGGTGATCAACAGGGCGCGGAGAGGTCCCGTTGTTTCGGGTCCCGTCTTTTACCGGTAGCAGTCACGACCTACCGCTATCCCTGACCACCAGCAGCTCGCCCTCGCAGTTCCCCGAGCCCCTGTTGTGCATGCTCGTCTGCCAAGCAGTTCCCGAGCCCCAGGTTGTGCATGCTCGTCTGCCAAGCAGTTCCCGAGCCCCTGGTTGTGCTTACTCGTCTGCCTCAGGCACCGATGGCGTGCAGCCCGCCGTCCACGTGGACGATCTCGCCGGTGGTCTTCGGGAACCAGTCGCTGAGCAGCGCGACGACGCCGCGGCCGGCCGGCTCCGGGTCGGTGAGGTCCCACTTGAGCGGGGAGCGGGAGTCCCAGGTGGCGGCGAGGTCCGGGAAGCCGGGGATCGACTTCGCGGCCATCGAGCCGATCGGGCCCGCCGAGACCAGGTTGCAGCGGATGTTGCGCTCGCCGAGGTAGCGGGCGAGGTAGCGGTTGGTGGACTCGAGGGCGGCCTTGGCCGGGCCCATCCAGTCGTACTGCGGCCAGGCGAACTGCGCGTCGAAGGTCAGGCCGACCACGGCGCCGCCGTCCTGCATGAGCGGGAGCAGCGCGGTGGTGAGGGACTTCAGCGAGTACGCGGAGACCTGCATGGCGGTGGCGACGGACTCCCAGGGGGTGTCCAGGAAGTTGCCGCCGAGCGCGTCCTGCGGGGCGAAGCCGATGGAGTGGACGATGCCGTCCAGGGTCGGCAGGTGCTCGCGGACCTGGTCGGCGATGCCGGCCAGCTGCTCGGGGTTGGAGACGTCGAGCTCCAGGACCTTGACCGGCTTGGGCAGCTTCTTGGCGATGCGCTCGGTGAGGCTGGGCCGGGGGAAGGCGGTGAGGATGATCTCGGCGCCCTGTTCCTGGGCGAGCTTCGCGGTGTGGAAGGCGATGGAGGACTCCATCAGCACACCGGTGATCAGGATCCGCTTGCCTTCGAGAATTCCAGTCATGGTCAGTTACCCATGCCCAATCCGCCGTCCACGGGAATGACGGCTCCGGTGATGTACGCGGCCTCGTCGGAGGCCAGGAACCGCGCGGCCGAGGCGATCTCGGCGGGGGCGGCGTAGCGGCCCAGGGGGACGCCGGAGACGATCTCCTTGCGGCGCTCCTCGCTGAGCACCGCGGTCATGTCGGTGTCGACGAAGCCGGGCGCGATCACGTTGACGGTGATGTTGCGGGAGCCGAGTTCGCGGGCCAGCGAGCGGGCGAAGCCGACCAGGCCGGCCTTGGAGGCGGCGTAGTTGGCCTGGCCGGCGGAGCCGCTGAGGCCCACCACGGAGGAGATCAGCACCACGCGGCCCTTGCGGGCGCGCAGCATCTTGGCGGCGGCGCGCTTCACGACCCGGAAGGTGCCGGTGAGGTTGGTGTCCAGGACGGAGGTGAAGTCGTCCTCGGACATGCGCAGCAGCAGGGTGTCCTTGGTGATGCCGGCGTTGGCGACCAGGACCTCGACCGGGCCGTGGGCGGCCTCGATCTCCGTGAAGGCGGCGTCGACCTGCTCGGTGTCGGTGATGTCGGCACGCACGGCGAGGACGTCGTACTTGGCGAGCTCCGCCGGGACCTCGCCGTTGCGGCTGGTGATGGCGACCTTGTCGCCCGCCTCGGCGAAGCTCTGGGCGATGGCGAGGCCGATGCCCCGGTTACCTCCGGTGACCAGTACCGAGCGGCTCAACGGTCCACCTCTTCCCTACTCGATGTGCGCGTGCCGATCGCACGCGTAGCCATCTGTGACGCTATCGGTAGGGTGCGAGCTCGGGCGAAGCGGCCTTGGACAGGCATTGCCGGGTGTGTTCTGTCGCATCCCGACAATCCGGGTGCGGGTCGGGCGTGGGGAACGCCCGGCCGGTGGTGGCCGTTGCCCCGGGGGTGCTCCGGAGAGTCCGGGCACCGTTTTCGAGCGAGCCGATCGGAGCGGACGCGATGAGTGGTGCACTCCCTGGCCGGGCGGGCCGCCGGGCGCTGGTGGCGGCGGCGGCACTGACGGTGGCGGGTGCTGCGGCGTGGGCGCTGCGGGAGCTGCCGGCCCAGTTCGGGCGCCGGCCGGACCCGTCGGACCCGCGGGTGCGGGTGTCTCCGCAGTACCGGGACGGGGTGTTCCACAACGCGCCCTCGCAGGTGTCGCCGGGCGTTCCGGGCAGCCCGGACGCGGCGACGCTGCGCCGGATGCTGTTCGAGAAGGACGGGCGGGTGCCGGCCGGTCCGGTGCCGCTGGCGGTGCCGGTGCAGCCGGCCGCGGCCTCCCAGGAGGTGGCGGTGACGTGGTACGGCCACGCCTCGGCGCTGCTGGAGCTGGACGGCTGCCGGGTGCTGGTGGACCCGATGTGGTCGGACCGCTGCTCGCCGTCCCACCTGGCGGGCCCGAAGCGGCTGCACCCGGTGCCGGTGGAGCTGGCGTCGCTGCCGCAGGTGGACGCGGTGCTGATCTCGCACGACCACTACGACCACCTGGACATGGCGACGGTGCGCCGCCTGGTGGAGCTCCAGTCGGCGCCGTTCGCGGTGCCGCTGGGCATCGGCGGGCACCTGCGCCGCTGGGGTGTGCCGGAGCACCGGATCATCGAGCTGGACTGGGACGAGACGTGCACGCTCGGCGAGTTGACGCTGACGCTGACCGCCGCGCACCACTTCTCCGGCCGTGGTTTCACCCGCAACACCACGCTGTGGGGTTCGTGGGTGGTGGCGGGACCGGAGCGGCGGGTGTTCTTCACCGGCGACTCCGGCTACTTCGAGGGTTTCGCCCGGATCGGCGAGCAGCACGGCCCGTTCGACGCCGCGCTGATGGCGATCGGCGCGTACGACGACGCCTGGGCGGACATCCACCTGAGCCCGGAGGACGCGGTCCGGGCGCATCTGGAGCTGCGCGGCGGTCTGCTGCTGCCGGTGCACTGGTGCACGTTCAACCTGGCGCCGCACCGCTGGGCGGAGCCGGTGGAGCGGCTGTTGGCGGAGGCGAAGGCGCAGGGCGTGCCGCTGGCGGTGCCGCGTCCGGGGCAACGGGTCGAGGTGTCCGATCCGCCGGAGCTGGACGGCTGGTGGGAGGCGCTGTCCTGACCCGGAACTGACTTGGCGTCAGGGCGGTTCGGCGAATATTTGCTGGCAGAACGCCCTGCGGCCGGGGATGATGCGAGCGGGTGTGCCCTCGACCCGGGGGCGGCCCGCCGCACCTGACCCTCGACCCAGGGAGCCCGATGCCCCCCTCCGCGATGGACCCTCAGTTCCTCTCGTACCCGTTGCGCCCGCTGGCGGACGCGGCCCTGTCCCGGGCCCGGCAGTTGGGCGTCTCGCACGCCGATTTCCGGCTGGAGCGGGTCCGTTCGGCGTCCTGGCGGCTGCGTGACGCCCGGCCGTCCGGGTCGTCGGACACCGTGCAGCTGGGCTTCGCCGTCCGCGTCCTGCTGGACGGCGCCTGGGGCTTCGCCGCGGGCGTGGACCTGACGCCCGCTTCGGCGGCGGCGGTTGCCGAGCAGGCGGTGGCGGTGGCCCGGCTGGCGGGCGGGATCAGCCGGGCGGCGGGCTCGGACGAGCGGGTGGAGCTGGCCCCGGAGCCGGTGTACCCCGACGTGGAGTGGGTCTCCGCGTACGAGGTGAACCCGTTCGAGGTGCCGGACGCGGAGAAGACCGGCCTGCTGGCCGAGTGGTCCTCCCGGCTGCTGGCGGCGGACGGCGTCTCGCACGTGTCGGCGGCGGTGCTGACGGTGCAGGAGAACAAGTTCTACGCGGACACCGCGGGCACCGTGACGACCCAGCAGCGGGTGCGCCTGCACCCGTGGCTGGAGGCCACCAGCGTGGACGAGCGCACGGGCGCGTTCGACTCGATGCGCACCATCGCGCCGCCGGCCGGGCGCGGTTGGGAGTACCTGCGGGGCAAGGGCTGGGACTGGGACGCCGAACTGGCCGAGCTGCCCGAGCTGTTGGCGCAGAAGATGCGCGCGCCGAGCGTCACCGCGGGCCGCTACGACCTGGTGATCGACCCGTCCAACCTGTGGCTGACCATCCACGAGTCGATCGGCCACGCCACCGAGCTGGACCGCGCGCTGGGCTACGAGGCCGCCTACGCGGGCACCTCGTTCGCCACCTTCGACCAGCTCGGCAGCCTGAAGTACGGCTCCGAGCTGATGCACGTCACGGGCGACCGGACGGCCGAGAACGGCCTGGCCACCATCGGGTACGACGACGAGGGCGTAGCCACCCAGTCCTGGGACCTGATCCGCGACGGCGTCCTGGTCGGGTACCAACTCGACCGTCCGATGGCCAAGTTGAAGGGTTTCGAGCGCTCCAACGGCTGCGCCTACGCGGACTCCCCGGCGCACGTCCCGGTGCAGCGGATGGCCAACGTCTCGCTCCAGCCCGCCGCCGACGGCCCCGACACCGCCGGCCTGATCTCCCAGGTGGAGAACGGCCTGTTCATCGTCGGCGACCGCTCCTGGTCGATCGACATGCAGCGCTACAACTTCCAGTTCACCGGGCAGCGCGCCTACGCCATCCGGGGCGGCGAACTCGCCGGGCAGGTCAAGGACTTCGCCTACCAGGCCACCACCACCGACTTCTGGGGCTCGATGAGCGCCGTCGGCGGCCCGCAGACGTACGTGCTCGGCGGGGCCTTCAACTGCGGCAAGGCCCAGCCGGGCCAGGTCGCCGCGGTCAGCCACGGCTGCCCGTCCGCGCTGTTCCGTCAGGTCAACGTGCTCAACACCCAGCAGGAGGCGGGTCACTGATGTCCCTCACGCACCCCCACGAGCTGGTGGAACGCGCCCTCGAACTGTCCCGCGCCGACGGCTGCGTGGTGATCGCCGACGAGGAGTCCACCGCCAACCTGCGCTGGGCCGGCAACGCGCTCACCACCAACGGCGTCACCCGCGGCCGGCGGCTCACCGTGATCTCCACCGTGAACGGCGCGCAGGGCACCGCCGCCGGCGTGGTCGCCCAGGAGGCCGTCACGCTCGACGAGGTCGAGCAGCTGGTGCGCGCCTCCGAGGCCGCCGCCCGGGCCGCCGAACCCGCCGAGGACGCCCAGCCGCTGATCACCGCCCGACCGGCCGACCCGCGCTTCACCGAGGCCCCGCAGGTCACCGACATCGGCGTGTTCGACGCGTTCGCGCCCGCCCTCGGCGAGGCCTTCGGCCGCGCCCGCGCCAACGGCGAGCTGCTGTACGGCTTCGCCCGGCACGAGATGGTCTCCTCCTACCTGGGCAGCTCCACCGGCCTGCGGCTGCGCCACGACCAGCCCACCGGCACCGTCGAGCTGAACGCCAAGACCGCCGACCTGACCGGCTCCGCCTGGGCCGGCGCCGCCACCCAGGACTTCACGGACGTCGACGTCACCGCCCTGCACACCGACCTGACCCGCCGCCTCGGCTGGGGCCGCAAGAAGATCGACCTGCCGGCCGGCCGCTACGAGACGCTGCTGTCGCCGTCCGCCGTCGCCGACCTGCTGGTCTACATGTCCTGGTCGTCCGGCGCGCGGGACGCCGTCGAGGGCCGCTCGGTGTTCTCCAAGCCCGGCGGCGGTACCCGGATCGGCGAGCAGCTCAGCCCGCTGCCGCTCACCCTGCGCTCCGACCCGGCCGAACCCGGCATCCAGGCCGCCCCGTTCGTGCTCACCCACTCCTCCGGCGAGAACGACTCGGTGTTCGACAACGGCGCGCCGCTGACCGGCACCGACTGGCTGCGCGACGGCAAGCTCACCCACCTGCTGACCACCCGCCACTCCGCGGGCCTGGCCGGCCTCCCGCTCACCCCGCCGATCGACAACCTGGTGCTGGAGACCTCCGCGCCCGACGCGCCGACGCTGGAGGAGATGGTCGCCAGCACCGAGCGCGGCCTGCTGCTCACCTGCCTCTGGTACATCCGCGAGGTCGACCCGGCCACCCTGCTGCTCACCGGCCTCACCCGGGACGGCGTCTACCTGGTCGAGAACGGCGAAGTGGTGGGCGCGGTCAACAACTTCCGCTTCAACGAATCCCCGGTCGACCTGCTCGGCCGGATCACCGAGGCCGGCCGCACCGAACGCTGCCTGCCCCGCGAATGGGGCGACTGGTTCACCCGGGCCGCGATGCCGCCGGTACGCGTGCCCGACTTCAACATGAGCTCGGTCAGTCAGGCCTCCTGACCGGCCGGCCGAACCCTGGGGGGGATCCCGATGGACGAAAAGCACACCGTCAAGACGTCGAAGATGCTCAGCCGCGTCCTGCGACACGACCCGGGCGCCATCGGGGTCACCCTGGACGCGGCGGGCTGGGTGGAGATCGACACCCTGCTCGCCGCGCTCGGCCGGCACGGCCGGCTACTCAGCCGCGCCCAGCTCGACCACGTGGTCGCCACCAACAACAAGCGCCGCTTCGCCTACTCCGAGGACGGCCGCTCCATCCGGGCCAGCCAGGGCCACACCGTCGAGGTCGACCTCGGCCTGCCCGCCACCACCCCGCCCGACGTGCTGTTCCACGGCACCGCCGAGCGCAACCTCCCGTACATCCTGGCCGAGGGCCTGCGCCCGATGGCCCGGCAGGACGTCCACCTCTCCGCCGACACCGGGACGGCCGTCAAGGTCGGCTCCCGGCACGGCCGCCCCGTGGTGCTGGAGGTCGATGCGGCGGCGATGGCCGCCGACGGCCACGAATTCCGGGTGTCTGCGAACGGTGTCTGGCTCACCGACGCCGTACCCGTCCAGTACCTGCGCCGCACCGCCTGACCACCGGACGGACCCCACGTGGGTCCGTCCGGCATCAGCGGGGTTACCGTGGACGACCGTAGGGAGCCCGGAACCGATGGATGGATGGACCCATGCGCAAGAGCGCGGACGACGACCAGGTCTTCCGGATCACCGGTGCCCGCAGCAGCCTCAGCGAGGACGTCCGGGGCCGGCAGCGCCGCTACGTGATCTCCATGCTGATCCGCACCGTGTGCGTCCTGCTCGCCGTCATCCTGTGGGACGTCCAGCGCTGGCTCGCCTTCGCCGCACTGGCCGGCGGCGTGCTGCTCCCGTACTTCGCGGTCCTGATCGCCAACGCGGGCCGCGAGCGCGCCCCCGGCCTGCCCTCGACGTTCGACTTCGCCCCCGACACCCAGCTGATGCTCGGCCCCGGCGGGACGGGCGGCGGCGGGGCGGCGGCCGCCGCCACCGAGAACCGGCCACAGGATTGAGAATCCCTCAATTCCGCTGTCCGATATGACCGTTCATGCGACGGTCTGACCGTCTGAAAGCTCAGACGATCCTCAAATTAATCACTGGACGGACGAGCTTCCGAGCCCGTTGCCGTGCCATACTTCCAGAGCGCTCCGCATCCCCCGTCGGAGCGACGGACCGACGCCGGGCAGCTCCCCCCGTGGCTGCCCGGCGTCGTCATGCCCGGGCATAGGATCGGACCCATGGACACCGCGCACCCCCTCTTCGGCACCCCCACCGGCCCCGAAAGCCCGGCCGGCCCCCCGAAGTGCTCCGCCAAGGGCTGCCGCGCACTCGCCACCTGGACCCTGCTGTGGAACAACCCCAAGCTCCACACCCCCGACCGCCGCAAAACCTGGCTCGCCTGCGACGAACACCGCGACTCCCTCAGCCAGTTCCTCGCGGTCCGCGGCTTCCTCAAGGACACCGAGCCGTTCACCCCCTGACCGTCGACAGCGCCCAGTAGCGTGGTCCGCACTTCGGCGAGTGGGGGAATGCGTTGTCTCGTGGTGGTGCAAGGCGAATGTCCCGGGCGGAGGCGCTGCGCCGCCGCGTCGACTCCCAGTTCGTCGGACGCCGGGCCCAACTCGCCCTGTTCGCCGACAACCTGCGCAAGAACCCCGACCCGGAGGCCGGGCCCGACCCCGCCGACTTCCTGTTCCACGTCCGGGGCGTCGGCGGCATCGGCAAGTC
The DNA here is from genome assembly GCF_043200475.1 of Kitasatospora sp. NPDC048407. Taxonomy (NCBI): domain Bacteria; kingdom Bacillati; phylum Actinomycetota; class Actinomycetes; order Kitasatosporales; family Streptomycetaceae; genus Kitasatospora; species Kitasatospora sp. NPDC048407. Next base: position 26,105 of record NZ_JBICXW010000032.1, read on the forward strand.
CACCCTGATCGCCCAGTGGCGGGAGACGGCCGGCCGGGCGGGCGGGCGCACCGCGCTGATCGACGACACCGACGTGCAGGGCGTCGACACCGCGCTGGCCGCGCTCGCCGCCCAACTCGCCTCGCCGGAGGCCCCGTTCAAGGACTTCGACAAGGCCCTGGAACAGTACCGGCGGGCCCAGGCCACCCCGGCCGACCTGCCTTCGCTGCCCGCCCGGGTGGTCGCCCACGCCGCTCTCGGCGCGGCCAACACCTTCGTTCCCGGCTCCGCCGCCTTCACCACCCCCGAGACCGTCGCCGAAAGCACCGACCGTCTGATCGCCGCCGTCCGCCGCCGCCGACCCACCGGCGACTCCGAACTCGCCACCCTCAGCCGGGCGTTCGTCACCGAACTCGCCCACCTCTGCGACCGCGAACCCGTCCCCTGGGTGGTGCTCTTCCTCGACACCTGGGAGATCACCGGCCGCCACCTCGACGGCTGGCTGCGGGAGTTGATCGACGGCACCTATGGCGATCTCCCGCTCGACGTGATCGTCGTGCTGGCCGGCCGCGACGAACTCGCCGAACGCGACTGGGCCCGCCTGCGCTCCGCCGTGGTGGACGTCGCCCTCGAAGCCTTCACCGAGCAGGAGGCCCGCGACCTGCTGGCGAGCCGCGGCGTGCACTCCCCCGACGCGATCGACGCCATCGTCCGGATGTCCCTCGGCCTGCCGCTGCTGCTGGCCCTGCTCGCGGGCACCGACCCGCACTCCGCCGAGGAGGTCGCCGACGCCGGAACGGACGCCGTAGACAAGGCAGTTCAGCGCTTCCTCCAGTGGATCCCCGAACCCGCCCTGCGCGAGACCGTCCTCGCCGCCGCCCTCCCGCCCCGCCTCGACCGCGACCTCTTCTGCCTCGCCGTGGACGACCCGACCGCCCCCGGCTGGGACTGGCTCCTCGACCAGCCCTTCGTCACCGCCCACGGCGACGCCCACCAGTACCACGCCGTCGTCCGCGCCAGCCTCCTGCGCCACCACCGCATCCGCGCCCCGCACGCCTGGCGGAGCGGGCACACCCGCCTCGCCCAGCACCACGCGGCCGCCTGTGAAGCCCTCCAGGCCGAGCTCCCGCCGTCCCGGCTCCGCAGCAACGCCCGCTGGCTCCGCCACCTCCTCGACGAGAGCTACCACCTGCTCTGCGCCGCCCCGACCACCCAGCTGCCGCCGGCGCTCCACCGCCTCGCGGAGGCCGCCGACCACTCCCCCGACTCCCTCACCGCCTGGGCCGAACTCCTCACCCTGGCCGCCCGCGACACCGCCGACCCCGACCTCACCCGCTGGTCCGAGCTGCTGCACGCCGCCCTCACCACCCCCGACCCGGCCGAGACCGTTCTCACCGCCCTGGCCGCCCCCGGCCTGCCCGCCCGCCTCCGGGCCCGGGCGCTGACCGGGCAGGGCCACCGGTCGATCCAGCAGAACGAGGACCCCGCGGCGCTCGTCCTGCTGGACCAGGCCCTGCTGCTCGCCCCCGACCTGTTGCCCGCACTGATCCAGCGCGGCCGCGTGCGCTGCTACCTCGGCCACCGCGACCTGGCACTGGCCGACCTGGACGCGGCGCTCGCCCGCACCCCGTTCGCCGCCGAGGTGCTCGCGGCCCGCGAGCACCCGGACCGCATGGCGGCCGCCGTCTCCGACCGCGCGACGACCGTGGCCACCAGGCAGGAACACTCCGACGCGTTCTACTACCGGGGCTGGGTCCTGCGCCTGGTCGGCCGGCTGGACGAGGCGCTGGCCGACCTCGACGCCGCGGTGGTCCTCGACCCGGAGGACAGTTGGGCACTGTCCGAACGCGGCCAGGTGCACCACAGGGCAGGACGGTTCGACCGCGCGATCGCCGACTTCACCGCCGCCCTCGCCCTCGAACCCGAGCACGGCTCGACCCTGATCCGCCGAGGCCTGGCCCAAGGCGCGGCGCACCGGATCGACCTCGCCATCGGCGACTTCGACGCCGCCCTCGCCCTCGACCCCTTCAACACCTGGGCCCTGTGCGAACGCGGCATCGCCCACCGACTCGCCGACCACCCGGAACAGGCGATCAGCGACTTCACCGCCGCGCTCTCCGTCAACCCCGGCTACGTCTGGGCCCTGGGCGAACGCGGCAAGACGCACTACCAATCAGGCCGGCTCTCCCACGCGGTCGCCGACCTGGACGCCGCCCTCGCGCTCGACCCGGACAACCCCGTCGTTCTGCGCGACCGCGGCGAGGCGCACAGCCGGGCGGGACGGTACGGCCAGGCCGTCGCCGATTTCACCGCCGCCATCGCCCTCAACCCCAACGACTTCATCGCCCTGGTCTGGCGAGGCCGCACCCACTGCCGGGAGGGCCGTCTCGACCTGGCCCTCGTCGACCTCGACGCGGCGCTCGCCATCAACCCCGCCGATCCCTGGGCCCACTTCTACCGCGGCGAGATCCATCAGGACGCGACCCGCCACCCGGAGGCGATCGCCGACTTCACCGCCGCCGTCGCCATCGACCCGCAGCACATCTGGGCGCTGCTGCACCGCGCGAAGTCGCACCGGCGAACCGGCTGCCCCGACCAGGCGTCCGCCGACCTCGACGCTGCCCTCGCCATCGACCCCGGCTTCCACTGGGCCCTCCTCGAACGCGCCCACCTGCACCAACAGACCGGCCGCCACGACTTGGCCCTCACCGACTTCGACGCTGCCCTCGCCATCGAGCCCGACTCCCCCTGGCTGCTGCGCGACCGCGCCGAACTCCACCGGCGTGCGGGCCGCCTCGACGCAGCCGTCACCGATCTCAGGGCGTCCCTCGCACTCTCCCCCTACGAGATCGGCACCCACTGCGCACTCGTCGCGGTGCTCCGCCGGCAGGGCAAGTGGCAACCCGCCCGGGAAGCCCTGGACCAGGCCGCCCGGCTGGAACCGACCGCCCCCGGCGTGCTCCGCGAAGAGGCCGTCACGCAGCTGTACGAGCACGGCCGCGAGGCCTCCACCCCGGCCTGGGACGCGCTGCTGGCCGCAGTCCCCCCCACCCTCGCGGCCTCCCGGGCGGCCCTGGCGGTGCTGCACGCAGTGGCAGTCCAGGACGGCGAGCTCGGCCCCCCAATAGCCGAGTTCCTCGCCGTCCCGAACGCCCCCGACACCCACGACACCCTCCGCGAATACCTCCACGAACTGACCACCTCCCCCGCCGCCACCCGCGCCGCCACCGCACTCGGCCTGCTCGGTCAAGCACCCTAATTCGCTGGCGGCCGCCACCACCTGGGCCTGGACCCGGAGTTCGTCCGGGATCGCGAACGCACCATCTGGCCCGTTGCGTTGCTGGAACCCGACGACGAGGACCTTGCCCACCCGGCGCCGCTGGCCGCGGTGGTGACGGTCGGCTCCGACCAGTGCTTCGTGGTGGCGCACGTCGACGACCATCCGATCGGCGAGGGGGCCGCACTGCTCAACTGGCTGGCGGTCGCCCCCGAGCACGGGGTGTGCCGGATGACGGCACGTCAGGCGGTGCGCCTACAGTGAGGCCCGTGAATGATCTTCCCGCGCCTGGTCGGCAGGCAATCGAGAACCTGATCGCCCGGTACGCCGAGCTCGTGGACGACGGGAACTTCGCCGGCCTCGCCGACCTCCTCGCGGACGCCACCTTCACCGGCAGCGGCGACCCCATCAGCGGGCGGGACGCGATCGAGCGGATGTTCCGCAGCATGCTGATCGTCTACGCCGACGGCACCCCGCGCACCCAGCACGTGACCACCAACCTCGCCGTCGAGGTCGACGAGGAGGCGGGTACGGCGTCGGCCCGCTGCTACGTCACGGTGTTCCAGTCGCTCCCGGAGCTGCCGTTGCAGGCCATCGTCTGCGGCCGGTACCACGACCGCTTCGAACGCCGCGACGGGCAGTGGCGTTTCACCGAACGGCGCTTCCGCGCCACGCTGGTCGGCGACGTGAGCCGCCACCTGCGGAGCTAACCGCCGATCGCCGACATCGGCCGTTCGGGCTGGAGGAACTCCGGAGCGTCGATGCCCGCGCCGGCCTTCTTGCCCCACATCGCCGCCCGCCACAGCTCGGCCAGCTCCGCGTCGCTCGCGCCCGCCCGCAGCGCGCCGCGCAGGTCGGTCTCGCCGGTCGCGAAGAGGCAGTTGCGGACCTGGCCGTCGGCGGTGAGCCGGGTGCGGTCGCAGGCGCGGCAGAACGGGCGGGTGACGGAGGCGATGACGCCGACCGTCGCGGGACCGCCGTCGACCAGCCAGCGCTCGGCGGGGGCCGCGCCGCGCACCGAGGACGGTTCGGGAGTCAACGAGAAACGCGTGCGCAGCAGGGCGAGGATCTCCTCGGCGGTGACCATCTGCGAGCGGTCCCAGCCGTGTTGGGCGTCCAGCGGCATCTGTTCGATGAACCGCAGCTGGTAACGGTGCTCGATCGCCCAGGCGAGCAGGTCGGCGGCCTCGTGATCGTTGACGCCGCGCATCAGGACGGCGTTGAGCTTGACCGGCCGCAGCCCGGCGGCCTCGGCGGCGAGCAGCCCGTCCAGGACGTCCTGGTGGCGGCGGCGGCGCGTCAGCTTCGCGAAGGTGTCGGGGTTCAGGGTGTCGATCGAGACGTTGACCCGGTCGACTCCGGCGTCCCGCAAGGCGGTTGCCACCCGGGCGAGGCCGATGCCGTTGGTGGTGAGGGAGACCTCGGGGCGGGGCTCCAGCTCGGCACACGCGGCGATGATGGAGACCAGCCCGGGACGCAGCAGCGGTTCGCCGCCGGTGAAGCGGACTTCGCGGACGCCGAGGGTCCCGACGGCGAGTCCGACCAGCCGGACGATCTCCTCGTCGGTGAGCAGCGAGGATTTTCCGAGCCAGTCCAGGCCTTCCTCGGGCATGCAGTAGGTGCAGCGCAGGTTGCACCGGTCGGTGAGGGAGACCCGCAGGTCGACGGCCTGTCGACCGTAGGTGTCGAGGAGCATCCCGGTCCCGCCCTTCCTCGAAGAGCCGCACCGGCCCGGCCGCCACCCAGCGGCCGGGCCAGCTTAACCGGGCGCGGGACACGACCTAGTCCGCGCCCAGGCCGGTGAGTGAACGGACTTCCAGTTCGGCGTACTTCGCGGGGTCGGCCTGCTCGCGGGCCAGCCAGGTGCCGATCGCGCCGGCCAGGAATCCGACCGGGATGGAGATCAGGCCGGGGTTCTCCAGGGGGAACCAGTGGAAGTCGCTGTGCGGGAAGAGCGAGGTCTTGGGGTTGCCGGAGACCACCGGCGAGAAGATCACCAGGGTGACGGAGGTGATCAGGCCCGCGTAGGTGGCGGAGACCGCGCCGACGGTGTTGAACCGCTTCCAGAACAGCGAGTACAGCAGGGTGGGCAGGTTGGCCGAGGCGGCGACCGCGAAGGCCAGCGCGACCAGGGCGGCGGCGTTCAGCTTGTCGGCGAAGATCGACAGCACGATGGCGATGGCGCCGATCGCGACGGCGGCGAGCTTGGCACTGGCCACCTCCTCCTTCTCGCTCGCCTTCCCGCGCCGGATCACGTTGGCCCAGAGGTCGTGGGCGAAGGACGAGGAGGAGGCCAGGGTGAGTCCGGCGACCACGGCGAGGATGGTGGCGAAGGCGACGGCGGAGATCACCGCGAGCAGCACGGCACCGCCGGTGGAGCCGGCCCCGCCGCCGAGTTGTTCGGCGAGCAGCGGGGCGGCGGTGTTGCCGGCCGCGTTGGAGGCCTTGATGGTCTTGGGGCCGACCAGGGCGGCGGCGCCGAAGCCGAGGGCGAGCGTCATCAGGTAGAAGACGCCGATGATGCCGATCGCCCAGAGCACGGACTTCCGGGCGGCTTTCGCGGTGGGGACGGTGTAGAAGCGGACCAGGATGTGCGGCAGTCCGGCGGTGCCGAGGACGAGGGCGATGCCGAGGCTGAGGAAGTCGAGTTTGGTGGTGCCGGTGACGCCGTACTTGAGTCCCGGTTCTAGGAAGGCGTGGCCCTTGCCGCTGGCGTCGGCGGCGGCGCCGAGCAGGCCGGACAGGTTGAAGTGGTACTTGGCCAGCACCATGAAGGTCATCGTCGCGGCGCCGGCGATCAGCAGCACGGCTTTGACGATCTGCACCCAGGTGGTGCCCTTCATGCCGCCGACGGTCACGTAGACCACCATCAGCGCGCCGACCGCCAGGATGGTCCAGCGTTTGGCGCCGTCGCCGCTGACGCCGAGCAGCAGAGCGACCAGGGTGCCGGCGCCGACCATCTGGGCGAGCAGGTAGAAGATCGACACCACGATGGTGGAGATGCCGGCGGCGGTGCGCACGGGCCGCTGGCGCATCCGGAAGGCGAGCGCGTCGGCCATGGTGTAGCGGCCGGAGTTGCGCAGCGGTTCGGCGACCAGCAGCAGCGCGACCAGCCAGGCGACCAGGAAGCCGATGGAGTAGAGGAAGCCGTCGTAGCCGTACAGCGCGATGAGTCCGGCGATGCCGAGGAAGGACGCGGCGGACATGTAGTCGCCGGAGATCGCCAGGCCGTTCTGGAAGCCGGTGAAGGCACGGCCGCCGGCGTAGAAGTCGGCGGCGTCCTTGGTCTGGCGTCCGGCCCACAGCGTGATGCCGAGGGTGACGATCACGAAGACGCCGAACAGCGACATGATCAGGGTGCGGTGCTCGCTCGCGGAGCCGGCCAGCTGGATCATTCGGCACTCTCCCCGACGACATCGGCGGTGGCGCGGTCGCGTATGGCGGCGGCGGCCGGGTCGAGCCGGCGGCCGGCGTGGCGGGCGTACCAGGCGGCGATGGCGAAGGTGCTGGCGAACTGGAGCAGGCCGAGCACCAGGGCCAGGTTGATGTTGCCGGCCACCTTGGTGTTCATCAGCCCGGGCGCGTAGCAGGAGAGCAGGACGTACAGCAGGTACCAGAGGACGAATCCGGCCGTGACGGGGAAGGCGAAGTTCCGGAAGGAGCTGCGCAGTTGGCCGAACTCCGGTGATTCCTCGATGCGGGTGAACGGTTCCGGGACGGTGTCGTGCGGGGGTGTCACGGCGGTGCCTCCTGACGTCTTCGGTGCGACGGACGATCGGATGGGCATGGGTCGTGTCGTGCGGAGTGCGGAGCATGGTAGATCCGGGGTGCGGCCGCGAGAAGATCCCGTGCACGATCCGGTCGAAATCTGACCGGAACGCAGGACCGGGGCGGCCCGTCTCGGCCGCCCCGGTCTGACAATCAGTCAATCAACGTCCCCTGAGAAGGCTCAGAGAAAGGCTCAGAAGGCGATGCGCACCTTCAGCGCCGTCCGCTCGTCCATCGCCCGGTAGCCCTCCGGCACCCCGTCCAGGCCCACCGTCCGGTCGAACACGATGCCCGGGTCGATCGCCCCGGACAGCACGTCGGGCAGCAGCTCGGGGATGTACGCCCGGGCGGGGGCGACGCCGCCGCGCACCGAGACGTTCCGGTTGAACATCTGGCCGATGTCCACGCCCGCGCTGCCGCCGTGCGGCACGCCGACGTAGCCGACCGCGCCGCCGTCGCGGGCGATCGAGATGGCGGTGCGCATCGACTCCTCGGTGCCGACGGCCTCCAGCACGGCATGCGCGCCGAAACCGCCGGTCAGCTCGCGCACCGCCTCGATCGCCGCCTCGCCGCGCTCCGGCACCACGTCGGTGGCGCCGAAGGTGCGGGCGATCGCGGTGCGGCCCTCGTGGCGGCCGAGCGCGATGATCCGGCCGGCGCCGAGCCGGTGCGCGGCCAGCACGCCGCACAGGCCGACCGCGCCGTCACCGACCACCGCGACGGTCGCGCCGGGCCGCACGCCCGCCGACACCGCGGCGTGGTGCCCGGTCGCCATCACGTCGGACAGCGCCAGCAGGGCCGGCAGCAGCTTCTCGTCGCCGGCGGCCTCCTTGGGCAGCTTCACCAGCGTGCCGTCCGCGAACGGCACCCGGACCGCCTCGCCCTGCCCGCCGTCCGAGCCGGGGATGCCCCAGAACCCGCCGTGCGGGCAGGAGGTCTGCAGGCCCTCGCGGCAGTACTCGCACACGCCGTCCGACCAGACGAACGGGGCCACCACCAGGTCGCCGACTGTGAGATCGCGCACCTCGGAACCGACCTCCTCGACGAAGCCGAGGAACTCGTGCCCGATCCGCTGCCCGGCCTGGCGCTTGGCCACACCGCGGTACGCCCACAGGTCGCTGCCGCAGATGCAGGCATTCAGCACCCGCACCACGGCGTCGGTGGGCCGCTGGATCCGGGGGTCGGGCACCTCCTCGATCCGGATGTCCTGGGGGCCGTGGATCACGGTGGCGCGCATGAGGGTTGTCCTTCGTTGCAGAGGTCGGGTGCCTGGTTCGCACTCACTTGCCACTCTAGAACGGCCGTCCGGGCGACCGTTCCGGCCTGAGCCGTCCCCCGTTCCCCGTAAAGTGGTGCGCTATGTACGCGCCATTCCCCACCTCGCCGCTCCCGGCACAGCGCACCGGCCCCGGCGGGGACGCCGGGCGCGGCTTCGCGGTGGTCGACGTGGAGACCACCGGACTCGGGCGCTCGGACCGGGTGATCTCGGCGGGCATCTACCAGCTCGACCCGGACGGTGAGGTCACCGACCACTGGTACACCCTGGTCAACCCGGAGCGGGATCCCGGCCCGGTCTGGATCCACGGCCTGACCAGCGAGGTCCTGGAGGGCGCGCCGACCTTCCCGGAGGTCGCCGACGAGTTCGCCGAGCGGCTGCGCGACCGGGTGATGGTCGCGCACAACGCGCTGTTCGACTGGAACATGATCTCCCGCGAGTTCTCCCGGGCCGGCCTGCGCGCCCCCGTCGAGCAGCGGCTGTGCACCATGGTGCTGGCCCGCGACCTGCGGCTGCCCCTGCCGAACGGCAAACTCTCCTCGCTGGCCGCCCACTTCGGGGTCAGCCAGCGCCAGGCGCACCACGCGCTGGACGACGCCCGGGTGCTGGCCGAGGTGTTCCGCCCGTCGCTGGCGCTCGCCCGCAGCGGCGGGGTGCCGCTGCCGCTGACCACCTGCGTGGCCGTCACCGACCTGGGCGAGAGCGCCCCGGCCGGGCCGTCCCGCGGCTCCTGGAGCAGCTCGTACCGGCCCTCCCGCAAGCGCCCGGCCTGCCCGTACCCGAATCCGGGGCGCTGGGTGGACGGATCGCCGCTGATGCAGGGCATGCGGGTGGCGATCACCGGCGACACCGCCACCGATCGCGAACTGCTGGAGGACCGGATGATCGAGGCGGGCCTGCACATCGCCTCCTCGGTGAGCCGGCTCACCAGCCTGCTGGTCACCAACGAGCCCACCTCGTGGAGCGGCAAGGCCCGCAAGGCCCGAGAGTACGGCACCCCGGTGGTCGGTGAGGACGCGTTCCTGCAGCTGCTGCGGGAGGTCGCGCCGCACCCCGGTGCGTGACGCGACGGTAAGGAGGATTAGCGTGCCGGGTGTGTACCGATTCCTGCTGTCCGCGCGCTGGGCGGTCATCGTCCTGCTGGCGCTGGTGCTGATCCCGACCATGATCCGGTTGGGTTTCTGGCAGTACCACCGCCACGAGGCGCGGGTGGCCCGCAACGACCTGGTGGCCCGGAACCTGGGCAGCCCGCCGGTCGCCTTCGACTCGCTGTCCTCGCCGGGCTGGTCGGTCCCCGGCGGCGAGGTGTGGCGCACCGTCACCGCGCAGGGGCACTACGACACCGCGCACGAGGTGGTCATCCGCGGCCGCACCGAGCCGGGCGGCAGCTCCATCGGCTACTTCGTGATCACCCCGCTGGTGCTGGCCGACGGCAAGGGCTCGGTGCTGGTCAACCGCGGCTGGGTGGAGTCCGGCGCGGGCGCCGCCGACTTCCCCGCCGTGCCCGCCCCGCCGGACGGCGACGTGACGGTGACCGGGCGGCTGCGCGCCGACGAGACCTACGCCAAGGTGGGCCTGAAGAACCGCGGCGGCCTGCCCGACCGGATGTACAAGGTGATCAACACCGAGGAGCAGGCCAAGTTCTCCGGCACCACCGTGCTCGGCGGCTACCTGGAGCTGGCTTCCTCCCAGCCCGCCGCCGGCGCCTCCCCCACCCTGCTCACCGAGCCCGGCCACACCGACATCGGCCCGCACATGGCGTACGCCATCCAGTGGTGGCTGTTCACCACGCTGATCCCGACCGGCCTGGTCGTGCTGGCCCGCCGCGAGGCCAAGCAGCACGCGGCGAAGCCGGTGGCGGCCGAGGACGAACTGGTCGGCGCCGCCGGCTGATCAGCTCAGGACCTACCAGCTGAGCGGCGGCGGGTCGAGCCGCTGCTCGGCCCAGATGGTCTTCCCGCTGCGGGTGTAGCGGCTGCCCCAGCGTTCGGTGAGCTGGGCGACCAGGTACAGGCCGCGTCCGCCCTCGTCGGTGAGCCGGGCCCGGCGCATCCGCGGCTGAGTGGCGCTCGGGTCGGACACCTCGCAGGTCAGCACCGAGGAGCGGATCAGGCGCACCATGACCGGCCCGCCCGCGTACCGGATCGCGTTGGTGACGAGTTCGCTGAGCACCAGTTCGGTGGTGAACACCAGCTCGCCGAGACCCCACTGCTCCAGGGTGCGGCTGGCCGACTCGCGCACCCCGGCGACCGCCGCCGGGTCGGCCTCGATGGTCCAGGCGGCGGTGTCCTCGGCCGGCACCGGGTGCAGCCGGGCCAGCAGCAGCGTGACGTCGTCGCTCTGCCCAGCGGTGGCCATCTCGGCGACGATCGCCCGCCCGGCGGCGGCCAGGTCGCCGCGCAGGTCGGCCTCGCGGAGCTGGGTGGCGAGCTGGTCCATGCCCTCGTCGACGTCGCCGCCGTTGCCGCCCTCGATCAGCCCGTCGGTGTACAGCGCCAGCACGCTGCCGGCCCGCGGCGCGCACTCGGCGGTCTCGAACGGCAGCCCGCCGATGCCCAGCGGCGGCCCGGGGTTGACCGGCAGGTACTCGACCTGCCCGTCGGGGTGGACCAGCGCGGGCGGCGGGTGCCCGGCGCTGGCGGCCTGGCAGATCCCGGCCACCGGGTCGTAGACGGCGTACACGCAGGTCGCCCCGGACGGGTCGGCGACGCCGCGTTCGCGTTCCTCCTCGCTGCCCTCGACGACCAGCTGGGAGACCAGGTCGTCCAGGTGCACCAGCAGTTCGTCGGGTTCCAGGTCCAGGTCGGCGAGGGTGCGGACGGCGGTGCGCAGCCGGCCCATGGTGGCGCTGGCCTGGAGTCCGTGGCCGACCACGTCGCCGGCCACCAGGGCGACCCGGGCGGAGGAGAGCGGGATGACGTCGAACCAGTCGCCGCCGACGCCGGTCGCGGTGTCGGTGGGCCGGTAGACGCTGGCGGTGGTGGCGGCGGGCACGGTGGTCTCGGCGGGCGGCAGCAGGCTGCGCTGGAGTCCGACGGCGGCCCGGTGCTCGCGGGTGTAGCGGCGGGCGTTGTCCAGGGCGAGCGAGGACCGGGCGGCGATCTCCCGGAGCAGCTCCAGGTCCTCGCGCTGGTAGGCGCCCTCGGCGGGGTCGCGGTGGACGGTGACCCGGCCGAGCGGGCCGCTGCGGGCCTGTAGCGGGGCGCTCATCGACGGCGGTTCCGGGGTCGAGGAGAGCGGGGCGCCGAGCACCTCCCGGCCCAGCGGGCCGAGCGGCCGGCCGTCGGTGCGCGGCGGCCCGGCGGTGGCGGTGCGGCGGACGGCGAGCCGGCCCTCGGTGTCGGGCTGCGGTTCGTCGCCGGTGAACACGGCCTCGGCGATGTCCACCTCGACGCGGTCGCCGAGCCCGGGGACCAGCACCCCGGCCAGGTCCTCGGCGGTGCCGGCCACCGACAGCGAGCTGCCGACGGCGGCGGTGGCCCGGTGCAGCACGTCGGCCCGCCGCCGGTACCGGTGCACCTCGGTGACGTCGCCGAACAGCGCGGTCACGCCGATCACCTTGCCGTCCAGGGCCTGCAGCCGGAACGCCTGGATCTCCATCACCACCCCGCTGCGGGGGTCGTCCAGCGGGCGGATCCGCAGCGCGGTGCGCACCACCGGCTCCCCGGTGGTGACCACGTGCCGCAGCAGCGCCTCGGCGGCGTCGGCGTCCTCGGGCTGCAGGTAGTCGTGCAGCTTGGAGCCGGTCAGACCGTCGGGCAGGCCGGTGTAGGGCAGCAGGTGGCTGTTGGTGCGCAGCAGCCGCAGGTCGGTGTCGAACACGGCGAGGCCGAGCTGGTCCTGCAGGAACAGCTCCCGGGTGAACGCCTCGTCCTGGCGCCGCTGGGCGACCGTGTCGGCGGGGGTGGCCAGCACCAGGGCGCGCACCTCGCTGCCCTCGCCGGCCAGCGGCAGCACCTGGTACGAGACCTCCAGCGGAACCCCGGAGCCGGTGCGCAGCCGTACCTCGCCGGACCCACGGTCGAGCAGGCGCTCCTCGCTCTCGTCGGCGAGCAGCTCGCGGGCGGGACGGCCGGTGACCTGGGCCGCGTCCAGCGCGAGCAGCTGCTCGGCAGCGGCGGTCCACCCGACGACGCGGCCGTCGCCGTCGACCAGGGCGGCCGCGACGCCGTCGATGTTCGGCAACCGCCTACTTTCCATGCGCAGCACCTCGGGTGGGTGGTCCGGTCCTCCCCATCTTCGGACGGTTCCCGGCCGCGCGCCATTGACACCCGTCCGCGGCACCCGGTGACCGCAACTGGCCGATACGCACCCGTTGACGGCCCGCATTGGTCCAGTCCACATTGGCGGGTGCCGTTGTCCTGATCCGCTCTTCCCCCCTCTGGAGCGCACCGTCATGACGCACCGCACCCTCCGCATCCGGGCCGCCGCCACCGCCCTCTGCCTCGGCGCCGCCGCCCTCGCGCTGCTCCCCGCCCCGGCCGGCGCCGCCCCGTCCCCGTTGGCCGGCGACACCGTCAAGGTCTCCACCGGCAAGGAACTCCAGGCCGCGCTGAACGCCGCCGTCCCCGGCCGGACCATCCAGCTCGCCGACGGCACCTACACCGGCAACTTCAAGATCACCGCCCCGGGCACCGCCGCCGCCCGGATCACCCTCACCGGCTCCCCGCGCGCCGTCCTCACCACCCCCACCGGCGGCGGCTACGGCCTGTCGCTGAACGGCGCCCCCTACTGGACCGTTCACGGACTCACCGTCACGGGCGCGCAGAAGGGCATCGTGCTGGACGCCTCCGACTGGGTGGTGCTCGACGGCGTCACCGTCCACCACACCACCATGGAGGGCGTGCACTTCCGCACCTCCTCCAGCCACGGCGTGCTGCGCGGCTCCGCCGTCCACGACACCGGCACCGCCCACGACGGCAAGGGCGAGGGCGTGTACGTCGGCACCGCCAACACCCTCACCGACCGCAGCGACTACGTGCAGATCCTCAACAACGTGATCGGCCCGAACATCGGCGGCGAGAACATCGACCTCAAGGAGGGCACCACCGGCGGCCTGATCTCCGGCAACCGCTTCGACGGCAACGGCCTGACCGGCGTCAACTACGACGACTCCTGGGTCGACGTGAAGGGCAACGGCTACGTCATCGAGAACAACACCGGCGTCCGCACCGTGAACGACGGCTACCAGACCCACAGCCAGCTCCCCGGCTGGGGCTGCGGCACCGTGTTCCGCAACAACCACTCCGACCTCACCGGCGCGACCGGCCGCAACCCCGCCAAGTACGCGATCGACGTCACGAACTACGACCGGACCGGCTGCCCCGTCACCGTCACCGCCGACAACACCGTCACCGGCCCCGCCGCCCTGGTCAACCCCGGCGTCCCTGTGGGCTGACCCTCCCTCACCCCGCCAGGACGACCGGTCAGAATGGTCGGTATGGATCTCGGACTCAAGGACAAGGTGTACGTGGTCACCGGCTCGACCCGGGGACTCGGCCACGCCACCGCCGCACAGCTGATCGCCGAGGGCGCCCGCGTCGTCGTCACCGGCCGCACCGAAGAATCGGTCGCCGCCGCGGCCCACGCCCTCGGCGACCACGCGTACGGCGTGGTCGCCGACAACGCCGACCCGGCCACCCCGGGGCGTCTGATCGACGCCGCGAGCAGCCGCTTCGGCGGCTTCGACGGCATGCTGATCAGCGTCGGCGGCCCCGCCGCCGGGCCGGTCGCCACCGCCAGCGACGAAGCCTGGGGCGCGGCGTTCGACTCCGTCTTCCTCGGCGCCATCCGCCTGGCCCGCGCCGCCGCCGAACGCCTCCCCTCCGGCGGCGTCATCGCCTTCGTCCTGTCCACCTCCGTCCGCCAGCCGATCCCCGGCCTCGGCATCTCCAACGGCCTGCGCCCCGGCCTCGCCATGGCCGCCAAGACCCTCGCCGACGAACTCGGCCCCCGCGGCATCCGGGTCCTCGGCCTCCTCCCCGGCCGCATCGACACCGACCGCGTCCGCGAACTCGACTCCCTCACCCCCGACCCCGCCGCCGCCCGCGAAGCCGCCACCGCCAACATCCCCCTCCGCCGCTACGGCACCCCCGCCGAATTCGGCCGCACCGCGGCGTTCCTGCTCTCGCCTGCCGCGTCCTACCTGACGGGCGTGATGGTGCCGGTGGACGGCGGCGCGACCCGGGGCCTGTAGGACGAGAGGGAGTGACTGCCAGCAAGGTCGCGACCACGTGCCCGTCATTGGCCTGGGTCGCGATCTTGCCGGTGGCAGCCTTCCACCCCGCGCAGTTCTCCCCCAGCCCTTGGGGGCTGGGAGATACCCCCACGCGCCCCCGGTCGCCCTCCCTCAGCTCGCGAAGGCCTGCCCGTGGCGATGCCTGCGGAAGGCCGGTTGGGCGAGGGCGAGGGCCACGGTGACGGCGATGGTGAGGCCGGCGACGGGGAAGAACGGGGCGGGGCCGATGCGGTGGACGATCAGGCCGGCGGCGGCGACCGAGATGGGGAAGGAGCCGGTGACGGCGAGCATCACCATGCTCATCACCCGGCCCAGCAGGCGGGTGGGCGTCCAGGTCTGAAGCATCGTCACGACGACGATGTTCTGCCAGCCGCTGGCCACGCTGTAGACGGCTATGCACGCGCCCGCGCCGATCGCGCCGCCCGCGTACGGGACGCCGGCCAGGCCGATGCCCATCACCACCGCGAGCAGCGCTAACAGGCGGGCGGGCTGCTGGGTGGCCGGGGCCTTCGCGGCGATTGCCGAGCCGACCAGGGAGCCGATGCTGAGCACCGTCAGCAGGATGCCGTAGTCCGCGGCGCCGAGCGAGCCGTGTGCCCAGTCGGGGAAGGCGACCTCCATGGTGCCGTTGAAGGCGAGGTTGCAGACCAGGGCGACGACCATCACCACGTGCAGCAGCCGGCCGCGCCGCAGCACGTCGGCGAACCCTGGGCCGTCCGTCTCCGCCTCCGACGGGCTGCCCTCGGCAACTGGATCGGCCTTGCGGGGCCGCAGGCCCAGCAGCACGGCGGCGGAGAGCAGGAAGGACCCGGCATCGACGGCGAGCGCCGGGGTCGATCCCCACAGCGCGACCAGAATGCCGCCGATGGACGGGCCGAGCACCCCGCCGAACTGGTTGGCCATCGAGGACAGCGCGTTGCCGCGGCCGAGCTGTTCGGCCGGGAGCAAGGCGGGCAGCAGGGTGTACGAGGCGGGCAGGAACAGTCCGGATCCGGCCCCCAACACCACGGCCAGCGGCGCGAGTTGGAGCAGCCCCGGCTCACCGGCCGCAGCGACCGCGGCGAGCGCGCCGATCGCGAGGGCCCGGACGACGTCCGCGCCGAGCATGATGCGGCGGCCCCCGTAGCGGTCGGCGAGGATGCCGCCGAGCGGAATGGTCGCCACCCGGGCGATGCCGTAGCACGCCAGCACAGTGCCGAGTTGGGCCGTCCCGCCGCGGCCGCCCAGCACCAGCCAGGGCAGCGCGACGGCGTAGCAGTAGTCCCCCACCATCGACGCGAACTGCCCGACCACCAGCAGCCGGAACCCCGGCACCGCCAACGGCCCGTTCCGCCACCCCCGCATTTGCTGCCCCCGCACGCATACGATCGACTCACGAACAGTCAGTCACCGTACTGCCGTTCGACCCGGCGGACCGGCCGTTCGGCAAAGCGGGGCGGATCTCTCCGGTCTCAGCGGACCCGCGGGGTCTTCTTCGTGCGGGCCTTGCGGGGGCGGGCCACCCGAAGGCGGAGCTCGGAGGGGAGGGCGGCCAGGCCGAGGGAACGGCGGGCGCGTTCGACCGGGCCCGTGCGGTAGGTGTCGATCAAGGCGGCGGTGTCGGCGCCGGGGACGAGCCGCAGGGCGGTGTGCACCTCGGGGCGGCGGGCGGCGCCGGTGACGCGGACGGTGACGCGGTCGACCGCCGGGTGGGCGATGAGCTCCGTCTCGATCGCGTCCTCGATGGCCCGGCTGCGCACGTGCAGTGCGAAGTGCGGCTGCCCGGGCGCCGCAGGGGACGGCAGGTCCAGGCCGGCCGGGCCGCCGCGGCGCAGCTGCGAGAACAACCACCACAGCCCGCCGAGCACGACCAGCGCGGGCACCGCGATCGCCACCGGCCACCACCAGTCGCGGTCGGTCCAGCGGGTGCGGCTGGTGGCGCTGACCACCGGCTGCTCGGGCGAGGTGAGCGGCCACCAGTGCGGCGGGGTGATCCCGAGGTGCCGGTAGACGTCCAGCCCGCCGAGCAGCACCAGCGCTCCACCGACCAGCAGCAGGAGTCCGACCACGGCCAGAATGGCCCGGTTGACGGTGCGTCGGCTCATAGGGGCGGCTCCAACTCGGCCAGTTCACGGCGGTGGTGACGTTCCCGGACCGACCGGGTGCGGACGTCCAGCCGGTGCGATCCCACCAAGACCGCGCGGTTGACGGTGCGTCGGCTCATCGGGGCGGCTCCAACTCGGCGAGTTCACGGCGGTGGTGACGTTCCCGGACCGACCGGGTGCGGACGTCCAGCCGGTGCGGGCCGGCCATCGGGATCCGGCCCAGCTCGTCCCGCAGGTGGCGTTCCACCGCGGCCGGGTCGGTGGTCCCGGCGACCGTCACCCGGGTGCGCCACCGCCCCACCTTCACCTGCCAGTGGTGCAGGTCCGCACGCTCCTGGGCCCGCAGCGAGATCAGCTCGGCGACCGCGCTGCGGTGGATCGCCGTCCCGCGCGGCTCCAGCGCGAGCCAGCCGCGCAGCCCGCGCCGGAACGCCAGCGTCAGCAGCACCAGCCCGAGCAGCACCGCCCCGGCGGCGAACCCCAGCACCCACGGATCGTCGAGCTGCCGGGTCTCCAACTGCTGCGCCAACTCCCGCCGCCACGGCCGGGCCTGGCCACCGGAGCGCACCGCGACCACGTCGTACAGCAGCATCCCGGCGGCCACCACCACGACCGCCACCACCAGCGCCGTCACCACCCCCCGCTCGGACCGCAGCCACGAGGCGGCGCTGCGCTTGCGCAGCTCCTTCGCCGTCGCACTCACCGCAGGCCCGCCGGATGCAGGCGGTCCACGATCACCTCGGCCGAGGCCACGGCGGTGCCGGTCAGCTCGGCGACCCGCTCGCACGCCGCGTCCCGCGCCGTCCGGGCCAGCGCCGCGACGTCGCACGGGAACGGCAGCTCCACATGCAGGGTGAGCCGGACCCGGCCGTGCGCGTACAGCGCCGACGCTTTCGGCCACGGCCCCGGCTGCGGGTGGCCCCGCCACGCCGGGGCGAGCGCGTCGGCGACGGCCCGGGCCGCGATCCGGCGGTACACCCGGTCGGCGATCTGCTCACCACCACGCTGCGCGGGCGGGCCCGCGACTGCCCCCGAGTACGCCATCAGCGCCGCCGGTCCCGGCCGCGCAGCAACTCACCCAGCTCACCGAGCTCCAGATCCCCCTCGACCAGCCGGCCCACCACGAAGCCCACCGCCCCCAGCGCCGCGACCAGTAGGAACGCCGCGAACCCGCCGAAGTAGCCGGCGAACCCGAGAGCCATGCCGGCGAGCATGCCCACCAACGCCACGTTCATCCACCACTCCTTCGCAGCCCGTCCCGGAAACTCACTGCACCCGCGGGCGCCGACCGGAGGACGAGGATTCCTCTTCCTCCACCTCGTCCAGCTCGTCCGGCAGGTGGACGTCGTTCACGGCGATGTTCACCTCGACCACCTCCAGGCCGGTCATCCGCTCCACCGCCTCGATGATGTTCGCCCGCACCTCACTCGCCAGCCGGGGAATCACCACCCCGTACTCGACCACCAGCGCGATGTCGATGGCGGTCTGCTTCTCCCCTACCTCCGCCTTGATCCCCCGCCCCACACTCGACTTCGACCCCGGCACCCGATCCCGCATCGCCCCGAACGTCCGCGAGAACCCCGACCCCAACGCATGGATCCCCGCCACCTCCCGCGCCGCCATCCCCGCGATCTTCTCCACCACCCCGACCGCGAGCGCCGTCCGCCCCCGCTCATCACCCGCCGTCTGCGCCTCCACCGCGCCCTTCTGCAGATCCGCGGGCGTGGGGGTGTGTGGCTGCGCCATGTCGGGCCTCCTGGGGTCGGGTCCAGCTATATCCCAAATCACCCCTAACCCTGACATTTCGCCACGCAAAACGCTCGCGCAGGGAGCGAAGGCAGGTGGGCGCGAAAACAGGGGCGCTGGGGGTACCCCCAGGCGAAGCCGAGGGGGCGGAACTGCGCGAGCAAGGAGTGAACGTCAGCAAGGTCGCGATCAAGTGCAAGTCATTGCCCTGCGTCGCGACCTTGCTGACGGGTGCCTCCCGCTTCGCGCAGTTCCCCGCGCCCCTGGTTGTGCTCTCCCTGGTTCGCGCAGTCCCCCGCGCCCCCGGTTGTTACAGGCCCGCGAGGTCCCGGAGGCGTCGCGCCTGCGACTCTCGCTCCGCCGCCCGCTGCTGCTCGTACGTGCGGTCGCCCGCACCTTGCAGCAGCGCCTTCGTCTCGATGACGGCGTTCCGCGGCGCAGCCAACAGCGCCGCCGCCAGGTCCTTCGCCGTGGCGGTGAGCTCCGCGGCCGGGACGGCGACGTTGGCGAGGCCCGTGGCGACGGCCTCTTCGGCGCCGACGCGGCGGCCGGTGGCGCAGATCTCCAGGGCGCGGGCGTAGCCGACCAGGTCGGTGAGGGGCTTGGTGCCGGTGAGGTCGGGGACCAGGCCGAGGGAGGTTTCCTTCATGGCGAACTGGACGTCCTCGGCGACGACGCGCAGGTCGCAGGCGAGGGCGAGCTGGAAGCCGGCGCCGACGGCGTGGCCCTGGACGGCGGCGATCGAGATCAGGTCGGTGCGGCGCCACCAGGTGAAGGCTTCCTGGTAGAAGGCGATGGTGGCGTCGAGTTCGGCGTCGGGGGAGGCGGCGAGCTGGAGGAAGCCGGTTTCGCCGGGGATGCCCTCGGGGGTGAACATGGCGCGGTCGAGGCCGGCCGAGAAGGAGGTGCCCTCGGCCTGGAGGAGGGCGACCCGGACGGTGCCGGGCAGGGCGCGGCCGATCGCGGCGAGGGCGCGCCACATGGCGGGGGTCTGGGCGTTGCGGCGCTTGGGGTCGCAGAGCGTGACGGTGGCGAGTTCGCCGTCCAGGTCGAGGCGGACGCCGGCCTGTTCCCACGCGGTGCGGTCGGCGTCGGGGATGTGGGTGGTCATGGCGGTGCTACCTCCAGCGACAGGGCGGGGACGCCCGCCGACCCCGACGGGCTACTGGAGAGTAACAAAGCACCGGATCCACGTACAGGAATGCCGGTGGAATGCTCGCGGAATACGAGGCGCAAGGGCCCGGAAACGACGGTCGGCGGCTCGGGAGAACCCGGCCGCCGATCCGTGTGGAACCTCGTGCGTTGGCGAGCAGCGTGCTGGTGCAGCATGGGCGGCCGGGGCTGCTCGAGCACCGCCCGCCTGAGGTGATGGACCGTCAGGAACCGGCGGCCGCAGCGGCTTTGCCCTTGCCGCGCGTGGCACCGCCACGACCTCGAAGGTTGACCCCGGACTCGCTGAGCATCCGGTGGACGAAACCGTAGGAACGGCCCGTCTCCTCCGCGAGGGCGCGAATGCTCGCGCCGGAGTCGTACTTCTTCTTGAGATCGGCCGCGAGCTTTTCACGCGCGGCACCTGTCACCCGGCTGCCCTTTTTCAGAGTCTCGGCCACCCGTGCCTCCTCGTAGAGGTGATCAGTCAGATTCCCATGATCACCCATTGCAAGGCTCCTGGCCACCCATTCGACAAGGTCCGTCACCGGAAAGCGGGCTCGTCCGGTGGTGTTCGCTGCGCACCAGGGCGCTCACGGAGGGTGTGCGCGCCCCTCCGCGATTCGCTTCGGTGAGCGAATCCGCTGCTCAGCCCGCCGGGCGGGCACGAAACGGCCCGGGCCCGCAGAGCCAACGGCTGTGCGGGCCCGGGCGTTCCCGGATTGGACGGACGACCGGTTCCCCTCGTACCGACGGCCGACCCGGTGTCTACTCGCCGGTTGCCTTCGGACCTCCGGGGTTCAGGCGAGCGACACCAGGTCGTGGTAGGCGGGGCTCCACAGGTCCTCGACGCCGTCGGGGAGCAGGATGATCCGCTCGGGCTGGAGCGCGTCCACCGCGCCCTCGTCGTGGGTGACCAGGACGACCGCGCCGGTGAAGGTGCGCAGCGCGCCGAGGATCTCCTCGCGGCTGGCCGGGTCGAGGTTGTTGGTGGGCTCGTCGAGCAGCAGCACGTTGGCGCTGGAGACCACCAGCGACGCCAGCGCGAGCCGGGTCTTCTCACCGCCGGAGAGCACCCCGGCCGGCTTGTCGACGTCGTCGCCGGAGAACAGGAAGGAGCCGAGGATCTTCCGGATCTGCACCAGGTCGGTGTCGGGCGCGGCGGAGCGCATGTTCTCCAGCACGGTGCGCTCGGGGTCGAGCGTCTCGTGCTCCTGGGCGTAGTAGCCGATCTTCAGGCCGTGGCCCGGGATCACCTCGCCGGTGTCCGGCTTCTCCACGCCGGCCAGCATCCGCAGCAGGGTGGTCTTGCCGGCGCCGTTGAGGCCGAGGATGACCACCCGGGAGCCGCGGTCGATCGCCAGGCCCACGTCGGTGAAGATCTCCAGCGAGCCGTACGACTTCGACAGGCCCTCGGCCGTGAGCGGGGTCTTGCCGCACGGGGCCGGGTCCGGGAAGCGCAGCTTGGCGACCTTGTCGGAGACCCGGACCTGCTCCAGGCCGGAGAGCAGCTTCTCGGCGCGGCGGGCCATGTTCTGCGCGGCGACGGTCTTGGTGGCCTTGGCGCGCATCTTGTCGGCCTGCGAGTTGAGGGTCGCGGCCTTCTTCTCGGCGTTGGCGCGCTCGCGCTTGCGGCGCTTCTCGTCGTCCTCGCGCTGCTGCTGGTACTGCTTCCAGCCCATGTTGTAGACGTCGATCGCGGAGCGGTTGGCGTCCAGGTAGAAGACCTTGTTGACGACCGTCTCGACCAGGTCGACGTCGTGCGAGATGACGATGAAGCCGCCCTTGTAGGTCTTCAGGAAGTCCCGCAGCCAGGCGATCGAGTCCGCGTCGAGGTGGTTGGTGGGCTCGTCGAGCAGCAGGATGTCGGCGTCCGAGAACAGGATCCGGGCCAGCTCGACGCGGCGGCGCTGACCACCGGAGAGGGTGTGCAGCTCCTGGCCGAGGATCCGGTCCGGCAGGCCGAGGGCGGCTGCGATGGTGGCGGCCTCGGCCTCGGCGGCGTAGCCGCCCTTGGTGAGGAACTCGGTCTCCAGCCGGGCGTACTTCTTCATCGCGTTGTCGCGGGTGGCGCCCTTGCCGTTGGCCATCCGCTCCTCGTTCTCGCGCATCTTCTTGAGCACGGTGTCGAGGCCACGGGCAGACAGGATGCGGTCCCGGGCGAGCACGTCGAGGTCGCCGGTACGCGGGTCCTGCGGCAGGTAACCGACCTCGCCGGAGCGGGTGACGGTACCGCCGGCCGGCAGGCCCTCGCCCGCGAGCACCTTGGTGAGCGTGGTCTTGCCCGCACCGTTACGGCCGACCAGACCGATCCGGTCGCCCGGGGCGATCCGGAAACTGGCCGACTCGATCAGGATGCGGGCGCCGGCACGAAGCTCCAGGGCGTTCGCGGTAATCATGGCTGGGGTCACTCCTAGACGTGGGGATGGCACTCAGCCATTCGCTTCAGTCTACGGGAGCGCGCGAGACGTTTTCCTGGGGCGTGGGAGGGCGCGAACCCACCGGGTCACTTCTCGCAGGTGGGCGTCGACGCCGCGAACGGCATCGAAGCACCGCAGTTGGTCTCCCGGCCGCCGCGGGTGGTGTCGTAGACCCAGGTGCCGATCACCGGGCCGTCGTCGATCGCGATGCGGTGGCGGTCCAGTGGGCGCATCTTCACGTCGGGGCCGGTGTTGAGGAAGTTGCCTGGCGCGTTGAGCGCGAACACCATGACGCCGCCGGGCAGTTGGCGGGCGGCGCCGTTGGTGGGCACGCAGACCCGCGGTACCAGGACGGCGTCCTCGCTCTGGGCGGTGCGGGCCGGGTCGAAGGTGCAGCCCGCCGGGGGGCGGGAGTTGAAGCGCAGGTCGCCGTCGCGGTCGCGGAAGCCCATCAGCAGGCCGGGGGTGACCACGGTGACGAACGCGTCGGCCTTGGAGTCGGCGGAGGGGTGCAGGGCGGCGGCGGCGCGTTGCACGGCGAGGGCCTGGCGCTGCTCGTCGGTGCGGTCGGCCGCGCCGGGTTCGCCGTCGGCGCGCAGCCAGTCGGCGAGGCCGGGGACGCTGCGGTGCCAGCGGACGGAGTGGTCGGCCGGGTTGACGGAGGTGACCATGCCGTCGTCCCAGACCACGGCCGCGTCCTCGCCGACCATGGTCAGGTAGAGCGCGGTGGCGCCGTCGCGGCGGTAGGACCACAGGTGTTCGCCGGTGCTCCTCGAGTAGGCCTCCACGCCGGGGCCGACCTTCAGGTTCAGGTCGCCGGTGCTGGCCGACTGTGCGCCGACCGGGCTGGCGTCCGCCGCTCCGGGCAGGACCTTGTCCCCGAACGGTTGCGGGCGGTTGGCGTGCGCCGCCGCGCCTGCCGCGAGGACCAGCAGTGCGGCGGCGGCGGGCAGTACCGATCGGGGCGACAGAGTGCGCAGCGGATTGAAGGACACGGCCGGAGCGTACCGTCCGGCCCCGACGGAATTCAGCTGGATTCGAACGCGCCACGCCGCCGCCGCACGCCTTATACGGTTCCGACACAACCGGTTGCGACCTGCGTCGGCGGGCCGTCTCCCGGTCGTTACGGCCCGCTAAGGTACGGCTTCGACCGGCCGACGGACTGTTACAGAGGTGAGACAGGGATGGAATTCGACGACGACGCCCAGTTGGACGGCTCGCAGGTGGAGGACCGCCGCGGCATCCCCGGGGGCGCCGTGGCGATCGGCGGCGGCGCGGTCGGCATCGTCGGCCTGATAGTGGCGCTGGTGCTGGGGCTGGACCCGTCCATGTTCAGCAACTCGCACAGCAGCAGCAGTGCGCCGGCTGCGGGGAAGGCCACCGGCACGGCACAGACCTCGACCTGCAAGACCGGCGCGGACGCCAACAAGCGGCAGGACTGCCGGATCCTGGCGACGGTGAACAGCATCCAGAACTACTGGCAGGGCGAGTTCGCGAACCGCGGCAAGAAGTACTCGCAGGCGGACAGCGTTCTGTTCACCGACCGGGTCCAGACCGCGTGCGGCCCGGCGACCTCGGCGGTCGGGCCGTTCTACTGCCCGGGCGACCACAAGGCCTACTTCGACCTCGGCTTCTTCAACGACATGGGCCGCCAACTGGGCGCCCAGGGCGGCCCGTTCGCCGAGGCCTACGTGGTGGCCCACGAGTACGGGCACCACGTGCAGACCCTGCTCGGCGTCAGGGTCGGCAACGACCGGCAGGGCGCGGACAGCGCCTCGGTGAAGTCCGAGCTCCAGGCGGACTGCTACGCGGGCGTGTGGACGCACCACGCCACCACCACCCCGCAGGCCTCCACCGGCCGTCCGCTGATCACCAAGCTGACCGACGACGACATCGCCCGGGCGCTGGACGCCGCCGAGTCGGTCGGCGACGACCGGATCCAGAAGCGCGCAACCGGGAAGACCAACCCGGAGACCTGGACGCACGGCTCCTCGGAGCAGCGCAAGCAGTGGTTCACCACCGGCTACCAGAGCGGCGACATGACCAAGTGCAACACCTTCGGATGACCGTGCGGCAATGACCCGATGGGGTGACATGCGACATTTCTGATGGTCTGTCAGGTTACGCTCCAGGCGCCCGAGTTGTCCCCGAGTCCGTTCGGAGTGAGCCCATGCGCCTCGGCCGTCTCACCCTGGCTGCCGCCGCTCTGCTGCTGATGACGACCGCGAGCGTGCCCTCGGGCACGCCGCTCAGCCAGACCGAGCGGCACGCGGCGCTCTCCTCGGACGCCATCCAGCCGCGCGGCGCGGCGCCCCGTCCGACGGTCCAGCGGGCCGTGCACGAGGTGCCGTTCGGCGCGTTCGTCGGTTCCTGGAACGAGTACATCCCGAACATCGCGAAGATGGCGTCCTGGCTGGACAACGCCAACATGCAGGTCGGCCACACCTACCTGGCCGGCAACAGCTGGCGGGACATCGAGGGCGAGCCGGTGGTGCTCGGCCTGTGGTCGCAGTGGCGGCAGGCCGACCAGTCCCGGCGGCTGGTGCTGGGCGTGCCGATGCTGGTCCCCAACGAGGGGAACGTGCCGGACGGCGAGGTGGCCGGCCTGCTGGCCCGCGGCAACAAGGGCGAGTTCGACCAGCACTTCCTGCGCCTGGCCCGCAAGCTGGTGGCACTGGGCGGCGGCGACACCACCATCACCCTGGGCTGGGAGATGAACGGCATCACCTACACCTCGCGCTGCCGGCCCGACCCTGGCGCGTGGAAGGCGTACTGGCGGCGGATCGTCGGCGTGATGCGCTCGGTGCCCGGGCAGCACTTCGCCTTCGACTTCACCCCCACCCGCGGGCTGGACGCGATCCCCTGGACGCGCTGCTACCCCGGTGACGACGTGGTCGACATCCTCGGGATGGACAGCTACGACATGCCTGCGGGCGGCACCTTCGACCAGTACGTCAGCGAGCCGTACGGGCTGCAGGACCAGGTGGAGTTCGCGGCCAAGCGCGGCAAGCCGGTCTCCTACCCCGAGTGGGGGCTGTTCCGCAACGGCGACAACCCGGAGTACGTGCGCCGGATGGTCGAGTGGATGCGCACCCACGACACCGCCTACCAGACCGTCACCGACTACTGCCCGCACGGCTTCTGGCAGTGCCAGGACAACCCGAGGTCGGCGGACGTCTTCAAGCAGTTGATGTCCGGCTCGTCCGGGGCGGCGGGGCCGGCCCTCATGCCGTCACCGAAGCCTGGCCCGCACTAGCGTCTCCTTCAGCTTCGGCAGCCTGGTCCGCAGCAGCCGCACGGCGGTGGTCCGGGCCCGCACCCGCAGGGCCCGGACGGCGGCGGACGGGGCGAACCGGCCGGGGCCGAACACCAGCCGCTGGTTGGGCAGTTGGTCGGGCCGCCAGCGCTGCTTGTACGGCTCCTGGCCGCGCAGCAGGCTCAGTTGCGGGATCCCGGCGGCACGCACCTCGTCCAGTGCGCCGCCGAACAGCAGGCCGGCGATGTCCAGTCGCTCGCGCAGGCCGGGGTGGGCGCCGTACATGTAGAGGCCGGCGAACGGGTTGCACAGCAGGATCAGGTCGACCGCGACCACCTGCCCGTCGAGCTCGAAACGCTGTATGGCCGCCCGGCGGGTGGCCACCAGGGCGGCGGTGGACTCGGTGAGGTGGTGCGCGAAGCGCTCGGTGCGGTGCTCGGGGGTGACGCCGCGGTCCTGCCACTGGAGGCGGTGCAGGCGCAGCAACTCGCGGACGGTGTCCGGGACTTCGTCGGCGGTGGCGGTGTGCACCCGGATCCCGGCCTCGGCGATCTTCCGCAGTTTGACCCGGCTGCGCTGCGCGGTCTTGCCGGGCAGCCGCTTGAGCAGCTGGTCCATCGGGACGGCGGGCAGGTACTGGCACATCGAGTCGGCGAACCGGTGCCGGCGGCCCGGCCAGTGCGCGAACACCCGTTGCAGGGCGGCCTCGGGGTGCACCTCGCGCAGGTCCAGACTGTGCCAGGGGCGGCGCAGCGGCAGTGCGGCGGCGAGTTCGGCGGCGGCCCGGTCGGCGCACTCGTCGTCCAGCAGGACATCGGTGAAGTCGACCAGGCCCGCGCCCAGGTTGGTCAGGCCGCCGAACGGGCCCCGGCGGCGCAGTGCGGCGGCGGCGACCAGCCGGCCGTCGCGGCGGACCAGCACCAGAACCAGGGCGCCCGGGCGGCCGTAGCCCTGCCACCAGGAGCGCAGCCAGGGCGCGGACTGGAAGACCGTGGCGGTGGAGCAGCGGCGGTAGAGGTCGTCCCAGTCGTCGGCGACCGTGTCCAACGCGTCGTCGCCGCGCAGGACTTCGGCGGTCCAGCGGTGGCGGTCGGCGGCGGCGTGGTCGGCCTGGGCGGGGACCGTGGCGGCGGTGGCGGGCGGCTGGCGGAGCTTCATCGGTACACCCCTTCGGTCCGCGGGGTCTCGGCCTGGGTGGGGAAGACGGCAGTGGTGGAGCCGGGGTCCGGGCCGGGCCCCCGGCGGGTGAGCATCACCAGGGTGCCGAGCAGCACGCCGGCGGCGCCGCCGACGGCGGTGTCCAGGGTGGCGGACGGCGAGGCGGGGGCGTCGGGTTCGGCGGCGGCGGCCAGTTGGACCAGTTTGACGCCGGTCTCCTTGCTGCCGGAGTTGCCGAACGCCATCAGCGACCGGGCGACCGCGCCGGCGTTCTGCACGGCGTCCTCGGGGCGGGGGCCGGTGCCGGTGATCTCGATCACCGGGGCGTCCGGGGAGGTGGTGCCGCGCACCAGGGCGGCCAGCGTGGCCACCGAGCGGTGGGTCTCGGCGGCGGCACCGATCAGCACCTGCGGCTGGCCGGTGAGCCGGCCGTACGCCTGGGCGAAGTTGACGGCGCTGGCGTTCTCACCGGCGTTCTGCGGGACCACCACCACGTAGGCGGAGGAGGCGTAGGACGGGTGCGAGACGACGGCGTAGCCGGTGCCGGCCGCCACGCCGAGCGGGACGGCGACGGCCATCGGCCACCAGCGGCGGGCCGGCGCGCGGAAGCGGCGGCGTGGTTCGGGCATCGGGGACTCCAGGAAACGAGGGGAACGGGGTCAGCGAGGGCGGGCCGCCACACCTGGCGGGACGGCGACGGCCATCGGCCGCCAGCGGCAGGCCAGCGCGCGGGAGCGGCGGCGCAGTAGGGGCATCGGAGGGCTCCAGAGAACGGGGTCAGCGGAGGCGGGCCGCCGCACCTGGCGGGACGGCGACGGCCATCGGCCACCAGCGGCGGAACAGCGCGCGGGAGCGGCGGCGCAGTAGGGGCATCGGGGGGCTCCAGAGAACGGGGTCAGCGGAGGCGGGCCGCCGCACCTGGCGGGACGGCCACGGCCATCGGCCACCAGCGGCAGGCCGGCGCACGAGCGCGACGGCGAAGTGCAGGCATCGGGGGACTCCAGAGACGGGATGGCGGGGGTCAGTGCGCGCCCGCGCGGCGGCGTGCGGGGTGGCGGGGGCCGGGCAGGGCGCCGGCGGACTCCCGGTAGAGGGCGGCCAGTTCGGCCGCGATCCGGGTGATGTCGTAGTGCGCGACGGCGGGCGGGACCGGGACGGGTCCGGGCGGTGCGGCGGCGGCGGCGGTCAACTCGCGGGTGTAGGCGGCGGGTTCGGACGGCAGCAGGCGGGCGTGCGGGGCGGCGCCGACCGGGAGTTCGGCCAGTGCCGGGCAGGCGGAGTGCAGCACCGGCAGTCCGGCGGCCAGGGCCTCCAGGGCGGCGAGTCCGAAGGTCTCCGCGCGGGACGGCGAGACCAGCACGTCCATCGCGGTGAGCAGTTCGGGCACGTCGTCGCGTTCGCCGGTGAGCACCAGCCGTTCGCGGACGCCCAACTGCTCGGCGCGGGCCGTGAGTTCGGCCCGTTCGGGGCCCTCGCCGACCAGCAGCAGCCGGGTGCCCGCCGGGAGCGCGGCGAGCGCCTCCAGCGGAACGTGGAAGCGCTTGCCGGGCACCAGCCGGCCGACCCCGCCGGCCACAAACGCGTCGGAGGGGAGGCCGAGTTCGGCGCGCAGCCGGGCGCGGTGGGCGGCCCGTTCGGCGGGTGGGAAGCGGTACCGGGCGGCGTCGATGCCGTTCGGCAGCCGCCGGACCCGGTGGGCGGGCACGCCCCAGGTGTCGAGCACGGCGGCGACCTGGCCGGAGACCGCCAGGGTGGTGCCGCCGAGCCGTTCGGCGGCCAGGTACAGCGCCTTGACGCCGGCCGAGGTGGGCCGGCCCTCGATCTCGCCGGCCTGCAGCGAGTGCTCGGTGGCGAGCACGCCCCGCACCCCGGCCAGCCGGGCGGCGAGGCGGCCGTACAGCATGGCCCGGTACAGGTGGGTGTGGACCAGGTCGTAGCGGCCGGCCCGGATCAGCCGGGTGAGCCGGGGCAGCACGCCGAGGTCGCGGTTGCCGCGCATGGCGAGGTGATGGACGGTGAATCCGTCGGCGCGCAGTTCGCGGGCCACCGTGCCGGGGTTGGTCAAGGTGGCCACCTCGTGCCGCTGGTCCTTCGGCAGATGCCGCAGCAGCAGCGCGAGTTGGCGTTCCGCGCCGCCCGCGTGCAGGCCGGTGACCACGTGCAGGACCTTCACCACCGCTCCCCCGCGGCGGGCTTCGGCGGGGCCCAGCGCAGTCCGGTGACGGCCTCGCGCCAGCGGTGCCGGCCGCGCTTGGCGCGCAGCCGCCAGGCGCCGTCGCGGTCGCCGACGTAGCTGCGCGGCAGGGCGTGCCGGCCGGTCAGTGAGGAGTGCTCGATGGCGCAGGCGTAGTCGTAGCCGGCGTCCCGTACGGCCCGGGTGGCGGGCAGGTCGACGGCGCCGTACGGGTAGCAGAAGCCGGTGACGGGGCCGCCGACCAGGTCTTCCAGCTCGCGGCGGCTCTCCTTGGTCTGGCGTTCCAGTGCGGCGGGCGGCAGCCCGGACAGGGCCTGGTGGCCCAGGCCGTGCGAGCCGATCTCCCAGCCCGAGGCGGCGAGTTCGATGATCTGGTCGACGGTCAGCAGTTTCTTCCGGGGGCCTTCGACGTCCCAGTGGTTGGCGGCGCCGAGCAGGTCGGGCATCACGTACGCGGTGGCGGTGAAGCCGTACTCGCGCAGCACCGGGACGGCGTGCCGGGCGAAGTCGGCGTAGCCGTCGTCGAAGGTCAGGCCGACCAGTTTGGACTCCCGGCCGAGGGCCTGGGCGTCGAGCAGTTCGCGGACGCTGACGCCGCGCCGGCCGGAGCGGTGCAGCCAGTCCATCTGTTCGGCGAACCGTTCCGGGCTGACGGTGAGCTGGTAGGGATCCTCGTCCTCCTCGGCGACCGAGTGGTACATCAGGATCCAGGGTGCGAGCCGGGGTGCGAGCACCTGCGCCGGCAGACAGGTTTCAACCATGCGGCTTCCCTTCGGCGGGTGAGGGGGCGTGCGGTCGCCGGGCCCGGGCGAGGAGTGCCAGGGCCGGTCCGCGGACCTCGGGGACGCCGAACAGCGCGCCGAGGGCCGCGAAGACCAGCAGGACGGTGGCGCCGCCGAGCAGGGCGGCGGGCAGCGGCGCGGTGGCCGCCCGGACGGCGAGCGAGCCGGCCGCGGCGGCGGTGATCGCGGCGGCCAGCAGCCGGGCCTGCCCGCCGAGCACCAGGCCGAGCCGCAGGGCGATGCCGCGCAGCATCAGGCCGCGCATCAGCAGCGCCGCGGTGAAGGTGATCCCGACCGCGTTTCCGGCGGCCAGGCCGGGCGCCCCGAAGTGCGGGGTGAGGGTGACGCCGAGGGTGAAGGTGACGACCAGTCCGAGCGTCATCGCGCCGACCGGGTACCAGTCCAGCCAGGTGGTCCGGTCGCCCTCGGCGCGCGGGGCCTCGGCGCGCCGCACCACCGGGCGGACGCAGAAGTACGGCCGCACCATCACGCCGATCATCGCCTGGGCGGGCAGGCCGAAGCTGTACACCCGGATGACGGCCGCGGTGGCCTCGGTGTCGGCGGGGCCGAACGCGCCGCGCTGGAACAGCAGCGAGACCACGGCGGGTGCGCAGGACAGCAGGAAGGCGGTGCCGAGCAGCACCAGCGCCGCTGCCTGGCCGAGGTCCTTCTCGACCCGGTCGCGGGCTGCGGTGAGGTCGCCGGCGGCCATCGCCCGGGCCACCACGGGGAACGTCACGGTGACGATCAGGATCGCCGAGGTCATCGCCAACTGGCTGATTTTCGCGGCGTAGTTGAGGTGCGAGATGGTGCCGGGCGGCAGCGCCGAGCCGAGGTAGCGCTCGATGAACACCTGGGACTGCCGGGTCAGCGAGAACGCGGCCACCGGCAGCAGCGCCAGCGGGATCAGCACCAGCCCGCGCACGGCGCCGCGCCGCCGGGCCCGCCGCTTGCGGACGCGCAGCCTGCGGGCGAACGGCACCACCAGCACGCCCGCCATCAGCAGGCTGCCGAGCGCCACGCCGAGCGCGGCGGAGCGCACCCCGAGCAGGCGGTGGCCGCTGAGCAGCAGCGCCAGGATGCCCAGGTTGTACATCACGTAGATGACGGCGGGCGCGGTGAAGGCGTGCAGCGCGCGCAGCGCGGAGGCCAGGTAGCCGGCCACGCCGAACGGCACCACGGTGAACGCGGTGATCCGGGTGCAGGTGACGGCGAGCCGCGGGTCGGCCAGGCCGGGGGCGACCAGGTCGACCAGCTGCGGGGCGAACAGTGCGACGGTGCCGGACAGCGTGCACAGCGCGAGCAGCAGCCAGGGCAGCGTGGAGCGGGTCAACTGCCGTACCGGGTCCGACCCTTGGGGGCTCTCCTCGCGCAGCACCAGGGCCAGGCTGAAGGCCGGGACCATCAGGAAGGCCATCGCGTCCTCGATCAGCAGCGGCGCGGCGGTCTCCGGCACCGTCCAGGCGACCAGGAACGCGTCGGTGCCCTGGTTGGCGCCGAAGTAGCGGGCCAGCAGCAGGTCGCGGAGCAGGCCGAGGCCGGAGCCGGCCGCGCTGAGCAGCGCCGTCACGCCGAACGCCTTGGCCAGGAAGCCGCCCCGGGGTGCGGCGTCGTCGCCCTCGCTGCGGGGGGCCGGTACGGGGACGCCGGTGGTGACCTGCGCCACCGGCTGGTCTGTGGTCATGTGCCGTTCGCTCCACGGGAGTCGGGACCGTTCGCGGCCCGGGAGTCGGGCCCCGGCAGCGCGGTGCGGGCGGCGAGGCCGAGCACCACGGAGGTCAGCACGGTGGTGGTGCCGCCGATGTCGGCGTACAGGAAGTCCCAGAGCACCCAGCAGAGCAGCGCGAGGGCGGCCAGACCGGGGCCGGTGGCGCGGCGCAGGCAGCCGAGCAGCAGGGTCAGGAACAGCGCGAGGTAGGCGACCACCCCGAGCAGGCCCTGTTCGCTGAGCACCAGGAAGTACATGTTGTGCGGGGAGAGCAGCGGTTCGCGCTGGAAGCCGATGGTGGAGTCGGCGGCGTCACTGCCGGAGGAGAGCCTCAGCGGGGCGTGGCTGTCGCGCAGTTGCTGGAAGGCCTTGGGTCCGGCGCCGGCCACCGGGTGGTCCTGCCAGATCCGGCCGGCGGTGGCCCACAGGTCGTAGCGGTCGGAGACGGACTGGTCGGGGGCGGCGGAGACCGAGCCGATCGAGCTGAGCCGCTCGGTGACGCCGGACGCGCCGAGGCCGAGCCCCCCGACCAGCACCACTGCGGCGGCGGCGCCGACCAGCACGCCCTTGACGGCCAGCCGGGCGTCGGCGCGCAGCAGCAGCACGGAGGCGGCGACCGCGGTGGCGATCCAGCTGCCCCGGCTGAACGACACGGCCAGCGGGAAGGCCAGGAACGCGGCGCTCGCCCACATCGCGCGGCGCAGCGCGCGGCTGCCGCCGGGGCCGCGTTCGGCCAGGCCAAGACCGAGGGCGGCGAGCAGCCCGAACGAGACCACGCCGGACATCGCCATGATGTCGAGCGCGCCGAAGGTGCCGACGGCGCGGATCGGCTGCCCGGTGTAGGAGGCGCCGGTGCGGGTCAGGTACTGGGTGGCGCCGACCGCGCCCTCGATCAGCGCGGCCAGCACGAACGAGCCGAGCACCAGCCGCCGGTCGTCGCGGTCGCGGACGGCGAGCAGCACGGCGGCGGGCACCAGCACGAAGATCTGCACCAGCCGGACGAAGCCGGTGAGGCTGGCCGACGGGTCGACGGAGTGCACGGTGGCGGCGGCGGCGGCCAGCACCACGCCGCCGAACAGCACGGCGGCCGCCGGGTCGAGCCGGGGCAGCCGGGCGCGCAGCAGTTGGACGGCGGTCAGTGCGACCAGCGCGAGCGAGGCCAGGTCGGCCGGGGTGACGTGGACGGCGGCGGTGACGTCCTTCTCGCCGGTGGGGACGCAGACCAGCAGCACGGTGGCGGCGGCGAGCCAGCTCGGCCGGGGTGCGAGCCGGCGCTGCCCGGGTGCGGCTGTGCCGGTGAACCGGCCCGTGGCGGGCGGGAGTCGGAGGGTGACGGCCACGGCCTGCGGTCAGCTCCCGTCCGGGCGGACCACGAGGGCGGCGGTGCGCAGCAGGATCTTGGCGTCCTGCCACAGCGTCCAGCCCTCGATGTAGCGGTTGTCGAAGCGGGCCCGGTCCTCGATGGAGGTGTCCCCGCGCAGGCCGCTGACCTGGGCCAGGCCGGTGAGCCCGGACGGGACGCGGTGCCGGTCGACGTACTCGGGGTAGGCCTGGCCGAACCGCATGACGAAATAGGGGCGTTCGGGGCGCGGGCCGACCAGGCTCATGTCGCCGCGGAGCACGTTCCACAGCTGCGGGAGCTCGTCCAGCGAGGCCTTGCGCAGGAACTTGCCGACGGTGCCCATCCGGTGGTCCTGCGCGATGTTCCAGCGGGTGGCGGACTCGTGTTCGTTGCTGGGGCGCAGGGTGCGGAACTTGAGGAGGGTGAACACCCGACCGTCCAGCCCGGTGCGCTGCTGGCGGAACAGCACGCCCGGGCCGGTCTCCCAGCGCACCGCGAGGGCGCAGGCGGCCAGCAGCGGGGAGATCAGCAGCAGGCCGAGGCCGGCCGCGGCGATGTCGAAGCCGCGCTTGACGGCCCAGCCGTGGCGGCGCATCGCGGGGGCGCCGAGCCGCAGACAGGGGAAACCCCAAAGGTGGTCGCCGGTGCCCTGCACCGAGTCGAACTCGCGCAGGCCGGGCAGCAGCCAGACCTGGCAGCCGAGCCGGGCGGCGTGCCGCATCGCGGCCAGCGTGTCGGCGTCGTCGGCGGCGCCGCCGGTGGCCAGCACGTGGTGGACGCGGTAGCGGCGCAGCACCCGGCCGAGCACCTCGCGGCCGCCGAGCACCGGCAGCGGGCCGCCGGGGGGCAGCAGCACCGGGTCGGCGTCGAGGTAGCCGACCGGCCGCAGGCCGTACTCGGGGCGGGCGGTGAGCACGCCGGCGATCCGCTGGCCGAGTTCGCCGGCGCCGAGGATCAGCACCGGGCTGGGACGGCGGCGGCGGGCCCGGCGGGTCAGGTGGTGGACGTAGGCGCGGCCGAGGGCGGCGAGCGGGAGCATCAGCAGCAGCAGGCTGAGCAGTCGCAGCGGGCCCATCGCGCCGAGGTCGGTCCAGTGGCCGGTCAGGCAGGCGTCGACGGTGACGGCGAACGCGGTGGCGACGGCAGCGCGGGCGGCCAGCGCGGGGAACTCGTCGAGGGCGGAGAGGCTGAGCCGGCTGCGGTAGAGGCCGCCGGCCAGGTTGAGCGGGAGCAGTGCCGGCAGCAGCAGGAGGGCGGTGGCGACCGGCCGGGTGGCGGCCGGGGCGGTGACGGCGGCGGCCAGTGCGACCGCCAGGGTGTCGGCGGTGGCGAGGGCGAGCGGCAGGGCGACCCGAGAGTGCAGCCGGCCGCGGTGGCGGCCGACGCCGGCGTAGGTCCTGGTCGGCAGAGCCCGGGAGTTCGGCCGGTCGAGCAGTCCCGCGCCGTGATGATTGCCATGGCGACCGGTACCCGCCAGCACGTCGGCCGACCGCGGCACGCTCTCGTGGTCAATGGTCATCGGCGCACGAACTCCCCTGCTGTGAACCCGTCCGGGAAATCACCTGCTGCCGAGCACGGCGGTCGGCCATTCCCCTGACAGAAAATGGGGATGAAGCAGGCAGAATCAGACATTACCGAACGCCATTGCACGCGCAGAGAGCTGACATGCCATTTCATTCCACCCGCCTAATAATCGGACATCCATGAGGGAAGGCCACACCTGCACGGGCGGGCGTTCACGGCCTGACAAACGATCAAAACCACTGCGGGACACGGGATGTGCGGCCCGCCGGGACCACCCGGGTCCGAACAATAGTCCGGTAAATCGCCGCCACCTGCGAGATTACTTGCCGGATATCGTGATTTTCAGCCACGTGCGACCCGGCCAGAACACCGCGCCGTTCGCATTCGATCCGATCCGACAGGAATTCGGCCAACCGTTCGCCCATCGCACGGGAATTCTCCGGCGGCACCACCGAACGGCCGAGCTCGCCCGGCGGCACACACTCCCGCGCCCCCGGCACATCGGTCAGCAGCACCGGCCGCCCGCAGGCCATCGCCTCCAGCGGCGCCAGCGCCATCCCCTCCCAGCGCGAGGGCAGCACCACCAGGTCGGCGCCCGCCAACCACAGCCGCGGATCCGCCACATCGCCCACCAGCCGCACCCGCGACGGGTCGGGCAGCGCCCGCACCCGGCCCGCCAGCGCCTCCGCGTCCGGGCCGCCCCCGACCAGCACCAGCCGGGCCGCCGGCAGCCGGCGTTGCACCTGCTCCCAGGCGTCCAGCAGGACGTCCTGGCCCTTCTGCCGGCACAGCCGGCCCACGCACACCGCGAGCGGGGCGGACTGCTCCAGGCCCAGGGCCATCCGGGCGGACCGCCGGGACGCCTGGTCGGCGGGCGTGAAGTGCGCCAGGTCCACGCCGTTCGGCACCACCCGCCAGTCCGCGACCAGCCCCGCCGCCACGCCGTCCGCCTTCTCCTGCTCGCTGACGCACAGCACGATCCGGGCCCACCGGGTGGCGTGCCGCTCCCAGCGCAGGCTGACCTCGGCGAGGACGCCCTCGGCGGCGGCGAACGACCAGGCGTGCGGCTGGAACACCGTGGGCACGGCGCCGCGGGCGGCCAGCCGGCCGGCCAACCCCGCCTTCGCGCTGTGCAGGTGCAGCACGTCCGGCGCGGCGCCGCGGATGATCCGGCGCAGCCGCCAGGCCTCGCCGACGGTGCCCGGCCCGGGTGAGCGCTCGGCCGGCCAGTCCAGCACCCGGGCGCCGGCCGCGGCGGCCTCCTGGGCGAGCCGGCCGCCGGGCGGGCAGGCCACCAGGACCCGGCAGCCGACCGCGCGCTGCCCGCGCACCAGGTCGACCACCACCCGGGCCACGCCGCCGTCGGTCGGTTGGGAGACATGAAGGATCGTCATCTGCACGGCCCGGAGCCTAAGTTGACGACCGCACCCGGCCGGGGCCGCTTCACCCGTCCCGGGGAACGGGCACACCCGTACGGCTGATGCGCCGTACGGGTGTGTGAATAGCCTCGGGGACGAACAGGGCTCAGCCGAGTTCGGCCGCCAGGTTGGCCAGCACCTGGTCGTGGATCCGGTTCAGGCCCTTGGGCGCGAAGGTCCGCTCGAAGAAGCCGCCGATGCCGGTCGCCCCCGTCCAGGTCGCCTCGACCGTGACCTTGCTGCCGTGCTCGCCGGCCGCCGCGACCGTCCAGGTGATCACCATCGAGGAGTTGGCGTCGGTCTCCACCAGGGTGTCCGGGGTCGGCGCCGTCACCGTGAACAGGCAGTCCCGGACCCGCTTCTCGGTGGCCTGGAGCTTCCAGTGCACCTGGGTGCCCGCGCCGGTGCCGCCGGCCCGCACCTCGTACTCGCTGTACTGCGCGGGCAGCAGCTTCGGCCGGGTCACCGCGTAGTCGGCCAGCGCCTCGTACACCCGGGCCGGGTCGGCCCCGTACGTCCGCTCGGTGGTGGCGTGCACCTTGCCCATTCGCTCACTTCTCCTCGGTCCGGGTCATCTGCGCCTCTGCACATCTGCACTCGGCGTCGCCGCCAAGCCAACCATCGCGACCTGCCCCCGCCAAACCGGAAACCGGGGTCGAGTTAGGGTGGGCGGATGCTGGATGAAGTGACGGCGCTGCGGTACGTCGATCCGCTGCGGGCGGGCGGTTCGGTGCCCGGGGTGGTGGAGGCCGACGACCTCGGCACGTACGTGGTCAAGTTCACCGGTGCGGCGCAGGGCGTCAAGGCACTGGTGGCCGAGGTGATCGTCGGTGAGCTGGCGCGGCGGCTGGGCCTGCGGGTGCCGCCGCTGGTGCTGGTGGACTTCGACCCGGCGGTGGCGGCGAACGAGCCGGACCAGGAGATCCAGGACCTGCTGAAGGCCAGCGCGGGCCGCAACCTGGGCATGGACCTGCTGCCGGGCGCCCACGACTTCAAGCCGGGAATGATCGAGGTCTCCCCCGCCGAGGCCGGCCGGATCGTCTGGCTGGACGCGCTGACCGGCAACGTCGACCGCAGCGTGCACAACCCGAACCTGATGGTCTGGCACGGGAAGCTCTGGCTGATCGACAACGGCGCCGGGCTGATCTTCCACCACCGCTGGTCCTCGGCCCACGCCTCGGTGCACAAGCGCTACGACCTGAGCGGCCACGCGCTGGGCGGCTACGGCCCCGACGTGGCCGCCGCGGACGCCGCGCTGGCGCCCCTGGTGACGGCCCAACTGCTGGCCGAGATCACCGAGTTGGTGCCGGACGCCTGGCTGGCCGACGAGCCGGGCTTCGACTCGCCCGCCGCCGTCCGGGCCGCGTACGTGGAACACCTGGCGGCCCGGGTCACGAACTCCGCGGCCTGGCTGCCGGAGGGGTTCGCCACCCCGGAGCAGATCCGCGCCGCCGAGGAGCGGGCCGCGGCGGCCCGTACGGCGGCCCGGCCGGCCTGGCTGAAGCAGGTGCCGAACCGGGCCGGCCTGGCCTCGGTGGAATCGGACTGGTCCCGGCACGTCGGCGAGGAGAACTGACCTGCGGTCGGCTGCGGCACGCGTGAGCCTGCCGGGCTCCCGGCACGTCGGCGAGGAGAACTGACCTGCGGTCGGCTGCGGCACGCGTGAGCCTGCCGGGCTCCCGGCACGTCGGCGAGGAGTGAGCCGCCCACGCACCGGGGTTGACGCAGGCGCATGGGCGCTGAACGAGCCGCCCGCGTAACAGGGTTGACGCGGGTGCGTGGGCGACGTGCGAGCCGCCCACGCACCGGGTGTTGACGCAGGCGCGTGGACGCTGAACGAGCCGCCCACGCACCGGGATTGACGCGAGGTCAGTTGCGCCAGGCGTCCACGGCCTTGGCGGCGTTGACCACTCCGGCGCCGTAGAAGCCGTTGTTGGCGTCGGTGCCCTCGCAGGTGGCCTTGTAGGCGCCGGTGCCGCCGGGGTTGAAGACGCCGGCCGGGCAGGCGTGCGGGTCGGCCTGCTTCACCAGCAGGCTGCGCAGCTTCTCCGGGCCGGCGCCCGGGTGGCTGGAGGCGAGCAGCGCGAGGACGCCGGCCACGTGCGGGGTGGCCATCGAAGTGCCCGAGCTGTAGCCGTACTTGTTGCCGGGGAGGGTGGAGAGGATGCCGCCGCGGCGGTCGGGGGTGTCGGGCGTCTGGAAGACGGTGGCGTCGCCACCGGGGGCGGCGACGGCGACCTTGTTCAGGCCGTAGCTGGAGTAGTAGGACTTGTCGCCCTTGGCGCCGATCGCCGACACCGCGATCACGCCCGGCAGTTCGGCGGGCAGGTCGAGGCAGCTGGCGTCGATCGGCCGGCCGCCGGGGGTGGTGTCGTCCGGGCTGCTGACGTCGACGGTCTTGTGCGCCAGGTCGATGTTCTCGTTGCCGGCGGCGGCGACGTTCAGCACCCCGCCACGGCGGGAGTAGTCGACGGCCCGGCGGACGGCCTCGCTGACCGCGCCCTGGTCGGGGTCGCCCGCGCAGTTGAACATCCACGGGTCCACGTAGTAGCTGTTGTTGGTGATGGTGAAGTGGTGCTCGGCGGCCCAGACGAAGCCGCAGATCGCGTACTCGGGGTAGATGAACCCGCCGTCGTCGACCACCTTGACGGCGGCCAGCCGGACGCCGGGGGCGACGCCCTCGATGCCCTTGCCGTTCTTGGCGGCGGCGATGGTGCCGGCCACGTGGGTGCCGTGGGTGCTGGTGGTGGGCTGCCAGGACTTCCAGTTGGTGTCGGGGCTGCCGCTGAGGCAGGACGCGGAGAGCGCCGGGTCGACGTTGGCGGCGAGGTCCTCGTGGGTGGCGTCGATGCCGGAGTCGAGGACGCCGACCACCACGTCACGGCTGCCGAGCGTGGTCTTGTGCGCCTGGTCGACGCCGATCTGCCGCATGTCCCACTGGTTGGCCCAGAGCGGCTCGCTGCCGTCGGCGGTCGCGCCCGTGGGAACGTCGGACACCTCGACGGTGGTCTCCATGCCGCCGGCCTGGATGCCCGCGGTGCGGCTGGCGCCGACCGAGTCGATGGTCTTCGACTGGCGGAGCTTGGCGGCGAAGCCGGGGTCGTTGGAGCGGGCGATCACCACGCCTATCTGCTCGTACGACGCGACCACACTGCCGCCGGCCGCCTGGATCTCGCGCTCGGCCTTCTTGGTCTGCCCGTGGTTGGCCTTGGTGTTGACCACGTAGTTCATCGGCTGGCCGGTGGCGGACGCGGTGGCCGCCGTGGCGGCGCCCGCCGCGGGTCCGGCGAGGGCGCCGGCGGTGACCAGCGCGAGACCTGCGGCGAGGAGGGCGGAGCGACGGATGCGGGGAACGCTCATGGGGGTTGACTCTCCCGACTGTCGGCGGACGCGATCGGTGTGATCGAAGACACGCGAATGGCCGGGAGACTATTCAGCCGATATGACAAAAATCAAGAGGGAGTAAAGCAATCGTCGTAGACCGAACGGGTGCCCGACCCACTGCCGGTCGGGCACCCGCCCCGGTCCGCCGGTGCCGGCCCGGCCGCCGAACAGCTCGCCGTGGGCGGCCGGCGCGGTCGCGATGTCGGCCTGCGCCCAGCGGCTTCTGCACCGCGCTCTTCGCGGCCGCACTACCGGACTTGGCCGACCCGCACCGTCACCGGAGTGAACTTACGAACGCTCCGCCAGCACCCGGGCCAACCCGGCGCGCAGCCGCGCCGAGGCCCCGGCCGACCGCCCCAGCGCCCGCACCCGCTCGGCCGGAACGTCCAGCCGCGCCGCCAGCGCGAGCACGGCGGCGAACGGCCGCCGTCCCGCCGCGAGGCACTCGGCCACCGCCGCCAGCACGGCGTCCAGCACCGCCCCGTCCGCGCCCGGATGTTCGGCCAGCAGGTACAGCAGCCGGTTGTCGTTCCAGTCGCTGTGCCGGACCTCCGCCAGCCGCGCCAGCACGTCCGGTGGGGTGTGCGGGTTCTCGGCGAGCGCCTGGTCGACGAACGGCAGGCCGACGGCCGTGAGGGCACGCAGCGCGGCGGGGTCGGTGGAGGCGCGGGCCTCGGCCAGACGGTCGGCGGGGGTGGGCACTTGGGCTCCTCCGGGCAGCGAAACGGCAGGATCTACGGGCGGGCGTCGACCTGGACGAGGGCGTGGCGGCCGTCCGTGCGCCACGAGGTCCCGGTGCCGTCGAGCCGGGCGACGGTCGCGGCGTCGAGGCCGACGATCACATCCGACTTCAGCGTCCGCAGGGCCGCGACCGGCGACGGGAAGTGACGCACCGTCTCGCCGAACGGCGTGGTCGGCGGCCAGAGCCGGTCACCGACCAGGCGGCGGTAGTTGAGGTCGCCCTTGAGGATCGTCATCGTCGCGGCGGCGAGCTCGGCACGGAGGTCGGCCGGCATGTCGTGGAACGGCAGCGGCGCGCAGAAGAACGGGTGCGTGCGGACGACGAGCGCACCGCTGTTCAGCGCCCGCCACAGCCGCCCGCCGACCGCCCCGGCGACGGCCGAGGGCGCGGTGCGCAGGCGCTCGACCGAGGCGAGGACGTCGGCCGTCGTCGCGTCCGACACGAAGTACGGCTGCGGTTTCACGTACAGGACGACCTGCGCCGCCGGGCCGCCGGTCAGCAGGTGGTCGATCAGCACCAGGTCCGGCAGCAGCTCCCGGCCGGCGTTGTCCGCGATGACGCAGACCTGCCCGCCCGTCGCCCGTCCGAGCGCGGTCCAGAGCGTCGCACTGTCGTCGGCGACCAGGTCGGCGGCGGCCGTCCCGGTGGTCTCCGCGGTGATCCCGAAGCTGAGGTCCGCGCGGTTGCCCCACAGCGCGGACGACAGCAGCGCCTCCGCCCGGCGGGTCTCCGGCAGGCCGTCGAGCGCGCTCAGCGCGGCCAGTTCCCCGTCCACCGCCGCACCGGCCAGCTCGGCTTTCTTGAACGGCGCGAACGGGTCGACGCCCTGCCACGCGCCGGGCCCGAAGTATCCGGTGGCGTCGAGCAGTCGGCGGTAGAAGTAGCTCTCCGCCCACAGGAACGGCGCCTCCCCCCAGGGCCGCCCCCACAGCCCCTCGCCCCACGCCAGCCACCGCGCGGCGTCCGGCGCGTCCGCGCGCAGCGGCTCCAGGACGCCGGTGGTGCTCTCCACCAGCAGCCGCTCGACCGCCGCCCGCTCGGCGGGGCCGTACGGCAGCGCGTCGAGCACCTGCCGGACGAGCTCGGGGTGGCGCTTGTGGAAGACGCCCCAGGCGAAGGACCCGGGGACGTCGGCGCGAATCACGGGTGCGTTCGACACATCGGGGCTCGTCTCTCTCGTCATCGGCGGGCAGCGGGCCCGTCGGCTCCAGCCGAGACTAGTGCCGCGGCAGGCAACTTTGCCCGTCAAGGAGCGGCCCGAGGCGCCCGGCTGGGCGTGCCGCCGAAGCGCCCTCGTACTGGGTGTACTTGGGTGCTTTGGCGGTGCGTCCA
>NZ_JBICXW010000033.1:0-64159 GCF_043200475.1 Kitasatospora sp. NPDC048407
GGGGGGGGGCGGCGCGGCGGGGGGGGGGGGGGGGGGGGGGGGGGGGGGGGGGGGTGTTGTGGTGGGCGGGGGGGGGGGGGGGGGTGGGGGGGGGGGGGGCGGGGCGCGCCCGCCCCCGCCCCCCCCCCCCCCCCCCCCCCGGGGAAGGTCAGCGGCAGAGCGCCTCGTCCACCGCCTGCTCGGCGTGCGCACCGGCGTCGCCGTTGCCCGGGAACGCGGTCACGGTGATGCTCGCGGCGCGGCCGTCTTCGGTGATGCCGCCGAAGGTCTCGTAGCCCGGGATCGCCCCGCCGTGCCCCCAGGAGACCCCGCCGCAGGAGAGCGGGCGGCTGATCAGGCCGAGGCCGTAGCGGACTCCGGCGCCGAGCATCTCGGCGGGGACGGTGGTGCGCATCTGGGCGAGCTGGGCCGCGGGCAGCAGACGGCCGCCGAGCAGTGCCTCGTAGAACCGGGTGAGATCGGTGTTGGTCGAGACCATCGCGCCGGCCGCCCAGCCCCAGGAGGGGTCCAGCTCCGTGTAGTCGGTCAGCGACCCGTCCTCGCCGCGCAGGTAGCCCTTGGGGTGCGCCTCGTGGATCGTCACGTCCCCGGCGAGCGGGAAGTAGGTGTGACGCAGGCCGATCCGCTCGACGACGCGCTTGGTGATCTCCTCGCCGATCGGGCGTCCGGTGACCTTCTGGACGATCAGGCCCGCCAGCAGGTAGTTGGTGTTGTTGTACTCCCACTGGGTGCCGGGCGCGAAGTGGGCTTTCTGGGCCAGCGCGGCGTCGAGGAGTTCGCGCGGTTCGACGTACCGCTTGGGGTCGCTGATTATGCCCCCGGTGTTCATGTACTCGGGCAGGCCGCTGGTGTGCTGGAGCAGCTGGCGGACCGTGATGTTCCGGCCGTCGAAGCCGTCGCCGCGCACCAGGCCCGGCAGGTAGGTGTCAACGTTCGCGTCCAGGCCGATCTTGCCCTCGGCGACGAGCTGGAGGACGACGACGGCGGTGAACATCTTGGTGTTGCTGGCGATCCGGACCTGCCCGTCCACCGGGACCTTGGCCTTGGTGGCCAGGTCGCCGACACCGGCGGTGTAGGTGCGGGTACGGCCGTCGCGGCCCTTGACGGTGGCGAGGGCGGCGGGCATCCCGTCGTCCTTCACCAGCGCGTCGAGGCGCTGCTGCACGGAGTCCGGGCGCGGCGCGGCGGTGGCCGCGGACGGTGCCAGGACGCCGGCCACCACGGCGGCGGCCACGGCGGTCACGGTCGCCGCCACCCCGTGCCGGCGGCCGCGGAGGCGGTTCGGACGGCGGTTCGGACGGTGGTGCTGCGGTGCGTGTGTGTTCATGGGAAAGCCCCCTGGGTAGGCGCCGGAGCTCTTCGCGGCGCCCTTCAAGAGGACCATCTGACGAACCGTCAATCCGTCCGCGCAGAGGACGAAACCGCACCCGGGAGCGTGCTCCGGGTCGGGGCCTGGTGCAGGACCGTCCTCCCGGGGCCGTGCGGCGCCCCGCCCGTGTCCACTGCGCGTCGGCCCGGGCTCGGCGGATCGAGCGGGGTGGGGAGTACCCTTATTCCATAGAATTACCGAGAAAGGGGCCGCAGTCATGGCGGACCGGGCCGCGAAAACCGAGCTCTACGAGGCGTTCGCCGCCACCGGGAAAGCCCTCTCCAGCGGCAAACGGCTCGAACTGCTCGACCTGCTGGCCCAGGGCGAACGCACCGTCGACGCACTGGCCAAAGCCGCCGGCCTCAACCTCACCACCGCCTCCGCGCACCTCCAGACGCTCAAGCAGACCGGCCTGGTCGCCACCCGCCGCGACGGCGTCCGCATCCACTACCGCCTGGCCGGCGGGGACGTCGCCCAACTCCTCGACCTGCTGCGCCGGGTGGCCGAACGCCACCAGGCCGCCGTCGCCCCCGCCCGCACCGCGTACCTCGGCCCCGAAGACCCGGGCGAGCCGGACGCCGTCTCCCGCGAGGACCTGCTGACCCGGATCGCCGACGGCCGGGCCGTCGCCCTCGACGTCCGCCCCGTCGAGGAGTACGCCGCCGGGCACATCCCCGGCGCGCTCTCCATCCCCGTCGAGGAACTCGTCGCGCGGATCGGCGAACTCCCCGAGGACGCCGAGGTCGTCGTCTACTGCCGCGGCGCGTACTGCGCCCTCGCTTACGACGCCGTCCGGCTGCTCACCGCGCGCGGGCGGCGGGCGATCAGGCTGGACGACGGGATGCTGGAGTGGCGGCTCGCCGACCTCCCCATCGACGCGGGCCGCGACGGGGGTGCGGGCGGGTCCGCGGCCTGAGTTGGCGTCATGTGACGAAGTTGTGGGGGAATTGTTGGTTGGTGGCGGGGTCTCTGTTGGGCCTCTGTCATGAGGGGCGGTCGGAAACTCCGTCGGGGGAACTCCCGGGCCGGTCAAGGCCGGTGGGCCCCGGCGGGGTGATCGGGGGAGCGCGGGCCACCGGTTGAGCGGTGGAGGAGTGGTGACAAGCTTTTGCACAGTCGGCAGGCGGCATGGTCGGGCAATGATTTGGGTTCTATGATTCAGAGACCAAAGCGGACCCCCGGCCGCCGGAAGCCGGCCCGAGGGTCCCGAACTCACGGGGCCAGCAGGACGAGCGACCCCGGCGGTGCAAGTCGGGGGCGGGCATGTCTCAGCAGATCGTGGTCGATTCGGCAAGTCTCCGGATCGAGGGCAGGAACATGTCCGCCGTCGGTGAGGACTTCCTCGCCGCCCTCCAGACCCTCTCCGGCCGGCTCGAATCGCTCGAACAGGGCGACACGCCCCCCTGGGGCGACGACGACCTCGGCGAAAAGTTCGGCATCGTCTACGAGGGCCTGCGCGACGGCATGAAGGAGTCGATGGACTCCCTCGGCACCCGGATCGGCGAGATCGGCGGCAAGCTGCAGAGCATGGCCGACAGTCACGAGGCCAACGAGAGCCAGAACGAGAGCAACATCCACACCCTGGAAGCCCGCGAGGGCGAAGTCGGCGGCCAGATCCGGGCGCTGTACCGGCCGAGGGTCTACTGACCCAGCCGCTCGCGGCGCGGCGGGGCCTGATGCCCGACGCCGCGTCCGTTCCGGCGCCGTCGCGCCGGTTGACGGCCCGTCCGTCTGTTGGTCCGTCCGTTCGTTCGTGTGAGGTCCAGGGGGTTTGGCGAAGTGTCGCTGATGTTGCCGAGCAGTGTCGAGTGGGTCCTGGAGATGCTCGGCTTCGACTGGCCGACCGCGGACGAGGACAAGCTCCGGGAGTCGGCGCAGGTCTGGCGGGACTTCGCGGATCAGGTGGAGGAGCTCCACTACCGGGGTGCGAGCGCGGCGAACGGTGTGCTGTCGAGCAACTCGGGTGACAGCATCGACGCGTTCGGCAAGACCTGGGAGAAGTTCTCGGGCGGCGGTTCGGACGGGTATCTCGCGGACGCGGCGTCGGCGGCGCGGTTGATCGCTGTCGCGTTCGACGCGGCGGCGGTGATCGTGGTCACGTGCAAGGTGGCCGTGATCGCTCAACTGGTGGCGCTGGCCGTGGAGTTGATCGCCGCTCAGGCGGCTGCGCCGTTCACGCTGGGTCTGTCGGAGCTGGGCGCGGTCGGGGCGACGACGGCGACGAAGATGATTGTGCGGCGGTTGCTGAAGGAGCTTCGGCAGGCGTTGATGGAAGCGATCATGGAGACGCTGAAGGAGCCGGCGGTCTCGGCGATCCAGGGCGTGATCAGCGACCTGATCGCGCAGACCGTGAACCAGAACTTCGGTGCGCAGAACGGGTACGACCTGGGGCGGACGGCCAAGCGCGGCGCCGACGACTTCGTCGACTCCGTCAAGAACTCCGGCCAGACCTTCACCGAGGCCCTCCGCGACGGCGTCGGTTCGCGGGCC
Organism: Kitasatospora sp. NPDC048407; assembly: GCF_043200475.1. NCBI lineage: Bacteria > Bacillati > Actinomycetota > Actinomycetes > Kitasatosporales > Streptomycetaceae > Kitasatospora > Kitasatospora sp. NPDC048407. Next base: position 3,860 of record NZ_JBICXW010000033.1, read on the forward strand.
GGCGGCCACGTCCGCAGCGGCATCGACCATGCGGCCGGGCACGGGGATTCGTCTTCGGGCGGGCACGGCTCGGGGGACTCCTCTTCGGGTGGGGGCGACCGCTCCGGGAGTGACCGTTCGGGAGGGGATTCGGGTTCGGGCGCCGGGGCGTCGTCTCCCGGGCACGGGGCCGGGCCGGTGCCGTCGGCTGGTCCGCACGTGAACTCGTCCTCCGGGGGCGGGAGTTCGTCCAGCGGCGGGCCTTCGCAGCACGGTGGGAACGGCAACGGTCCGACGCCCAGCTCGTCCGGCTCCGCCGATTCGGCGGGCAGCGGGTCGGACCACCACGCCCCGAACAGCGGGAACCAGCCCGCGCCGCCCCGTCCGCCACGCGCCGACCACGGCCCGGCGCTCGACCCCTTCGGCACCCGCCTCGGCACCGACCACCAGCCCCCCAGCCACGAGGCCGCCGCCGGCCCGTCCGGCCCGTCCGGCCCGTCGTCGCACGACGGCTCCACGCGGACCGGTGCGGACGGCGGGGGGCCGACGACCGGGGCTGACGGTGTGCGTCCGGCTGGGCATGACGGTGTGCCGCATCGGTCGGAGTCGGATGCTGGGCGTCCGGTTGGGCATGACGGTTCGTCGCGTGGAGCCGGGCCGGATGTGGGTCGTCCGGCGGGGCATGATGGTTCGGGGCATCGGTCGGATGTTGATGCGGGTCGGTCGGTTGGGCACGATGGTGCGGGGCGTGGGTCTGAGCATCACGGGCCGTCCCATGCTGGTGCGTCGCCGACGGGTACGGATGGTGTGCCGCATCGGTCGGAGTCGGATGCTGGGCGTCCGGTGGGGCACGATGGTTCGTCGCGTGGGGCTGGGCCGGATGTGGGTCGTCCGGCGGGGCATGATGGTTCGTCGCATCGGCCGGATGATGCGGGTCGGCCGGCTGGGCATGACGGTGCGGGGCGTGGGTCTGAGCATCACGGGCCGTCGCACGCTGGTGCGTCGCAGACCGGTACCGATGGTGGGCGTGCGGGCGGGCATGACGGTCCGACTCCCGGGCCCGACCACAAGTACAAGCTGGACTTCGACGAGCATTCGCTGAACGGCGACGTCGTCAAGGACCCCAACGGGGTCAAGGTCGTCCACGACCAGATGAGCGTCCAGTACCACGGCGGCGCCGCCACTGACTTCGGCGACGCCGGTCACAAGCCGGGCTTCACGGTGCACCCGCAGCCGGGGGTGGGCGACAGCTTCGGGCACGAGCCGGCGCGTGGGGGTGACTCGTCGTCGGGCCCGTCGCACGGTGCCGACTCGCGCCCGCCAGTCGGGGGCCCCGTTTCGGCCGGGGGTGCGCCGCCGTTCCGGGGCGGCGACCAGCGGAACGGTGACTCCGACTCCGGCGCGCACACCGGTCAGGTGCCGCCGCGTCTGGACGTGGCCGGTCTCGGTGCCACCGCCACGGCGACGCCGCCCCACGCCGGTCCCGACCAGCGGCCGGGTGTTGGCGGGATTCCGGCGAGCGGCCCCGACGGCACGAGTGTCGGCCCTGCGGGTGGGGCCGGTGTGCCGGGTGGCGGCATGCCGATGGGCGGTGGCGCGATGCCGGGTGGCGGCGCTCCGTCCGGTGCGGGTGCGGGTGTGGGCCGAGCGACGTCCGGACCCGGTTCCGCGCCGACGGTGCCGAGTCAGGGCTCGGCCCACCAGGGGCAACAGCACAACGGCAACTCCACGTTCACGCCGCGCCCAGCCGCCGACACGGCTCGCTCCGGCGGCGGACGCCCGGACGTGGGCCGGCTGGGCCCGGTGCGCCCCGAGGGTGGGCGCCCCGATGCAGCTCGCCCGGACACCGCGCGGCCGGACACGGTGCGCCCCGACGCGGCGCGGCCTGACGGCGGGCGTCCGAACGCCGGTCGTCCGGACGCTTCACGCCCCGACGGTGCGCGGCCGGACGCGGGTCGTCCGGACTCAACTCGCCCTGACGCGAGTCGTCCTGACGCCGGTCGCCCCGACGCTTCGCGGCCGGACGCGGGGCGCCCGGATTCGGCGCGTCCTGACGCGGGCCGTCCCGACTCAACTCGCCCGGATGCCCGTCGTCCGGACGGTTCGCGCCCTGACGCAGCGCGTCCTGACGGCGGGCGTCCGAACGCCGGTCGTCCGGACGCTTCGCGCCCCGACGGTGCGCGGCCGGACGCGGGTCGTCCGGACTCAACTCGCCCTGACGCGAGCCGTCCTGACGCCGGTCGCCCCGACGGTGCGCGGCCGGACGCGGGGCGTCCGGATGCGGCGCGTCCTGATACGGGTCGTCCGGACTCAACTCGCCCTGACACAGGCCGTCCTGATGCCGATCGTCCCGACGCGGGCCACCCCGAAACGGCGCGCCCGGACGGTGCTCGTCCCGATTCCGCGCGCCCGGACTCGACGCACCCCGACGTCGATCGTCACGACGCGGACCGCCCCGACACCGACCGTCCGAACACCGACCGTCCCGACGCGTCCAACGCCGACCCCTCGCACTCCGCCGACCCCTCGCGCTCCGCCGACGCCTCGCACCAGGACGGTCCGGTCGCGGACGGCCATGCGCACCGGCCGGAGGCGCTCGCGGACAGTCGGCCGTACGACACGCCGGGTGGGCTGGACCGGCCGGATCCGCAGCATCAGGTGGATCTGGAGAGCCGGGTGCCGCGGAATCCGGACGGGACGCCGCAGCGGCATCCGGATCCGAACGGGGACTGGCCGGGGGCGGTCAACGGGGACGGGCACCGGGCGCCGGGGCGGGACAACAACTGCCTCGATGTGGCGCTGTCGACGGCCGACACGTACAGCGGGAATCCGACGGCGGCCGCGCCGCGGCGCGACGGTGGGCCGGAGGGGGAGCGGGGCGGCCGGGACCGGGCTGAGGGTCAACTCGGGGCGCCGTTCCGGGACATGGGCAACGGGGACGCGGCGTTCCGTCGGGTCGAGGACCAGTTGCGCGGGGACGGGCACGGCTCGCAGGCGGTGATCATCACGCAGGACGCCAACGGGCGGGCCCACGCGTGGAACGTCGTCAACCACGACGGGAAGATCACCTACCTGGACAACCAGACCGGCCAGCGCAGCGACAAGCCGCTGCACAACGGTGACCACGGCGTGTTCGCGATCACCCTCGACCCCGACCGCCGCCCGACCGGAGACCACAGCAACCAGGACCACAGCGCCAAGGACCAAGGCACCCCCGACCGGCGTCCGGAAGACCGGCGTCCGGAAGACCCGGCGGGCAAGAAGAACAAGGCGGAGGACGACCCCGAGGGCGGCGCGCCCACCAAGAAGCCGAAGCACAGCGGGGACGGGAACGCCGAGGCCGGACCGTCGCACCACAACGACACGCCCAAGACCGACAAGCAGGTCATCGACGAGCGGCGGGCGAACGACCCCGACCACCCGATCCACGAAGCGGCCCGCTCCGACGAGAATCTCGGCCCGAAGCAGGACAAGAACCAGACGCACAGCAACCTCCCGCCGGACGACGCCCAGGTTCGGCTGCGGGAGACCAACGACGTCCGCCAGATCGACCGGAACGGCGTCTACAACAAGCTGAACGAGTGGGCGGCCAGCGGCGATCTCGCCAGGGTGCTGGACGAGAGCAAGGGTGACGCGCAGGCCGGCCCGAAGACGTTCACCCGGGCCGATCTGGAGGCCAAGCTGCCCGGGTTCAAGGACATGAACCCGGGCGAGCAGGGCGCGGCGGTCGCCGCCATGGGCCGGATGAGCGACGCGTTCCACCAGAACCACGGTGTGGGCGCCAGCCCCGAGTCGATGGCCCACCCGTACAACGCCGACCCGCGGGTGGCCGGCTCCCGCCCGGGCGAGGCGGACACCGCGAGTCGCGGCGGCGTCGACCACAGCACGTCCAAGGGCGAGGCGGGTCTGAAGCAGTCGCCGGACTACCAGCAGCTCCGTGCGGACATCAAGCAGGCGTTCGGGACGCGCAGCATCCAGGCCGCGGTCAACCAGGCCGTGCACCGGCCGGACCTCACCGGGCGCAACTACGCGGTGATCGAGGTGTACGACCCCAAGACGCGGCAGGTCAGTTTCGTGGTGGACAGCTCGGTTCCGCCCAGCAAGCCGCGGGCCGGGATCACGCCGCTGCACTCCGAGACGCACCTCGGCGGCTGGATGGACCACCTGAAGGCCACCCGTGATCAGAAGGACCAACCGGAGGTGCTCAGCCTCTACACCGAGCGCGAGCCGTGCGGCATCGGCCCAGGTCACGCGGACTGCTCGGGTTATCTGTCGCGTGATCAGACGGGCGTGCCGGTCTACTATGCGACCGGGTACCGGCATCAGAAGGACGCGGGCGCCGACGTGGCCGGCCCGGCCAAGCAGCAGATGGACCGGGACTTCGGCGACCACGTGGCAAAGGTGGGCCGGGCCTGGATGGGGATGGAGCAGCACCGTCAGCCCCCAGCTCCGGCCGGGCCGCAGCACTGAACGAACATGAGCGAGTGAGCAAGGGAGTGGCCGGATGACCGGGCGCGACGAGACGGCGGTGGCGGCGGCGATCACCGCCGCCACCGCGCGACTGCAGGACGGCAGCCGGGGCCGGCTCCACGTGACCGGCCCGGCCGGCAGCGGAAAGAGCGCGGTGCTCGCCGGGATCGCCGAGGCGTTCCCGGCGGCGCTCCTGATCGACTTCGCCGGGCGCAGCGCCGACTCCGTGGTGCAGGAACTGATCGACCGCACCGGCGTGTTGGAGCGCACCTTCGGCAGCCTGGACGAACTGAAGCGGGCGCTGCGCCGCGACTGGACGCCCCGCACCGTGCTGCTCGCCAACACCCAGCTGGCGGGCTCGGCGGCCGGCGGCGCGGCCGACCAGGCCCGGGCGGTGGTCGCCGAGCTCGCCATCCCCGCGCAGGAGGGCCGGCTGCAACTGGTCGTCGAACAGTCGCAGCCCCCCGAACCGCCCGCCGCCGAGCCCACCGGGTACTGGCTGGACGTGCTCCGGCTTCCCGGCGGCACGGGCCCGGAGGAACTGGCGGCGCTGACCGCCGCCGTCCCGCCGCAGACCCTGTCCGCGTTGCGGGCGCTGGCCAACGCCCAGCTGCGCCGGGTGCCGGTGGCCGGCTGGGCCGAGCTGTGCCGGGCCGCCGACGTCCTGGTGACCGAGGCCGACCTGCTGACGCTCGCCGCCGAGCCGCTGGTGCGGGAGGCGGACGGCACGGTCGGGTTCGACCGTCCCGCCCTGGTCGAGGAACTGCGTTACGCCCCGGCCGAGGCCGCCGCGTTCCACTCCCGGATGACGGAGCAGCTGTCGGCCGCCGACCTGACCGCGCCGTGGGCGGCCCGTTCGCTGCCCGGCCACGCCGCCGCCGCCGGACGCTTCGACGAACTGCTCGACGACGCCCGCGCCCTCGCGCACGTCCCGCAGGACGCGCTGACCGAGGCCCTGCGCACCGCGTACGCCGACGGCGCGTTCCGCTACGGCACCCCCGCCGCCGCCCTGCGCTACCTCGTCGGTTACGGCCTGGCCGGCGCGCCGCACGGCGAGTGGGTCGCCCGGCTCGCCCACGACGCCCACACCCGCGGGCAGTTCGACCGCGCCGAGGCGCTCGCCGCGGCCTGCCCCGAACCGCTGACCTTCCGCACCGTGTGGTCCCGGTGGAGCCCGATCGGCGCGTTCACCCCCCGCACCGAGCCCTGGCACACCGAGGAGATCGACCTGGTGCAGGCCGCCGAACTGGGCGGCAGGCCCATCGCCGTCATCGAGGACGAGGAGGAGAACCGCTTCCTCCGGGACGCGTCCACGGGGGAGTCGGTCCCGGACGACGGCGACGAACTCGAGCCGGTTGAGGCCCAGTTGACGGTGCGTCAGAAGGTTGGCTACGCCGAGATCCTGGACGGTCCGGACGGTGCGCCGCTCGGACTGTTCCACCACCCCGACGCGGATGCCGTCGGCGCCGTCGGCGACCTGCTGGTGCTGGCCGGGGTGCGCGGCGCCTACGCCGTCCGGCCGGACGCCACGCTGCTGCGCGACGCGCCCGAGCACCGACTGGTGGCGCCGGTCGGCTCGTTCGGCCGCCAACTGCCCCGCCCCTACGACCCCGCCGACACGCCCGACCTGCGGCAGCTGCTGGAACAGGCCTTCGGCGCCGGGCAGTTGCACCGGATCGACCCCGTCCCGGACGGCATCACCCACCGGCCGACCCGCGAACTGCTCGCCACCGTCGGCCTGCCCGCCGTCGACAGCCCCACCGGCTACTGGCTCACCCCCGACGACGGGCTGCCCGCCCGCAACCGCCCGGACGGCGGCGGACCGTACTACCTGCTCGGCGGCTGGATCGCTGCCGACCTGGTGCTCGACGGCAGCAACGGCCGGGTGCTCCGGACGATGCCCGCGCACTGGCCCGACACGACCCACCCCAGCGAGCCGCTGATCGGCACCACCCTGGAGCACTTCCTCACCATGGTCGCCGTCCAGACCCAGTACCTGACGGCCTACTGGCCCACCGAGGCCGACAGCTACGACCTGCTCTCCGAACTCCGCACCCGCCTCGCCGGAATCGACCCCGACGCCGCCGCCACCGACAGCTGGCAGTACGTCCTCGAACCCGACACCTGGGCCTGACTCCCCGCCGCCCACTCCCCCGACCGGAGAGACCGACGTGACCGACACCACCGTCGCCCACCAGCCCCACCCGCACCTCGGCGGCCGGGCGGCAGCGCTGCGCACCCTGGCGGCCTGGCGGTCCGGCACGGCCGACGCGCCGCGCACGGTGCTGATCACCGGCGACAGCGGCAGCGGCCGCACCCGGCTGCTCACCGCCTTCCTGATGCTCTGCGACCCCGCACACCGCGCCCTCATCGACACCGACGCCCTCGACCCGTCCACCGTCCCGCCCGCCGACCAGCCCGCACCCCCCGTCCTCGACGCCACCGGCCTGACGGCCGTCCAACTGCGCTGGCTGCTCGCCGACCGGTTCGCCCCCGGCACCGACCGGGCGGACCAGCTGCCCGCCGTGCTCGCCGGAATCGGCACCCCCCAGCAGCCGCAGACCGTGGTCCTCGCCGACATCGACCGGGCCGGCACGCTGACCGGCACCGACGAGCCCGCCAAGGTCACCAGCGAGGTGCTGCTGCCACTCGCCCTCAACCCCGGCGTCCGCCTGCTCGCCGACCTGCCCCGCACCGAGGCCGCCCGGCTCGCCGAGGACGTCCCCGACGGCCAGGTGCGGATCCTCGACCTCGACCAGGACCCGTGGCGCGACCCCGACGCCCTGCTCCGGCAGGCCGAACTCGCCGTCCCCGACCCCGTCGTGGCCCGCCAGCTGGCCGCCATCGCCGACAGCCCGCTGGTGGTCCGGCTGGCCGGCTGGTCCGTCCAGGCCCACCCCACCGGCCCGCTGCCCCTGCCCCGCAGCGCCGGCGACGCCCTCGACCTGCACGCCGAACGCTGCGGCGCCGACGAACTGACCCTGCGCCGCCTGCTCGCCCCGCTCGCCCTCGCCGGACCCGGCGAACCCCTGCCGTTCGAGCTGTGGGCGCCCGTCGCGTCCGCCGTCGCCGGCAAGGACCTCGGCCCCGCCCTCGCCGCCGGCCGCGACCTGCTTCTCCCGTTCTTCGACCTCGCCACCACCGACAACGGCAGACCCGGCGCCCGCATCGTCCACCCCGCCGTCGCCGACGAAATCCGCGAACGCCTCGGCCGTACCGCCCGCGAAGTCCACCGCCGGATCGCCACCGCCCTGCTCGCCACCCTCGACGGCGACCGGCCGCAGCGCTGGGCCGACGCCCCCCGCTACGTCCGCGAACAACTCGCCGGACACGCCCTGCACGGCGGCCTGCTCGACCAACTCCTCACCGACCCCGGCTTCCTGCTGCACGCCGAACAGCACCGGCTGCGCGCCGCCGTCGACCGCCTCGACCCTGCCGCGCTGCCACCGCTCGGCCGCACCTGGCTGCGCCTCGCCCCGCTGTTCACCCGCCAGGAACTCGACGTCGAACTGCGCGCCGCACTGCTCGACCACGCCGCCCGCCAGGACGGCCTCCCCGGCGTCGACACCACCGGCCTGGACGTGCCCTGGCACACCCTGTGGGCCCGGCCGCTCACCGGCGTCGACGCCGTCACCGCCGCCGTCCGCCCCGACGGCAACCACCTGCTGGTCGCCCACCGACCCGGCCATCAGCCCGAGTTGACGGCCTACGACGCCCGCACCGGCGAGATCGACCACACCGACCCCGGGCAACTCGCCCGCCCCGACGACGACCAGCGCGCCGCCGGCACCCTCGCGCTCAGCATTGGGGGCGACTACGTCCGGCTCTGGCAGCGCGACCCCGCCGACGGCAGCGCCATCGGGCCGATCGCCGCGTTCCTGTCCGCCGCACCACTGGCCGGCGCCGACCTCACCCCCGACGGCCTGCTGCTGATCGCCGACGCGCACGGCATCGCCGCCCTGCGACCGGCCGGTCGGTGACCGGCGCCCGTCCACTACTGTGAACACCGACCAACCGGCTCCGAAGGAGAACGACCGCGTGACGACCCGTGAGCAGGCCATCGAGGCGGCCCACCAGTGGATCAACGGTGCCCGGCCCGAGGACCAGTGGCACCGGATCGGCGTGCACGAGTTCGACCTCGGCTGGGTGCTCTGGCCGATCCCCGACGCCGAACCCGACCGGCCCGTCGGCGAACGCCGCGCCCCCGCCGAGATCGGCACCGCCTGCGCCGTCGTCGACCGGGAGACCGGCGAACTCACCCACTGGCCGTCGGTGCCCGTCGACGAGGTCGTCCAGCTCTACCGCGACAAGCTCGGCGCGGGCAGCTACGACCCGTCCCGCCCGCCGGTGGTCGGCCCCGGCACCTCCGTCGTCCTCACCTACCGGGACGCCGCCGGCGAGGAGCAGAGCCTGTTCCAGCTCTCCACCCCCGGCGCCGGCCACCCCGAGGTCCGCGCCTGGCGCACCCTCCAGCAGCAGGGCGTCCGCCCCGAGGACGTGCTGTCCGTCTACACCGACCTGCGGCCCTGCGAACTGCCCGGCGGCTACTGCGCCCCCGTGCTGCTCGCTGAACTCCCCAACGCCACCTTCGACTTCGGCCACGCCTACGGTCCGCGCTACGACCGCCGGGCCGCCGGCGTCCGCGAGCTCACCGACGTCACCGAGGACACCTTCCGCCGGGCCGGGCGCCCCGCGCCGCCGCGTCCCAACCGGATCCCCTTCCCCCGCGCCGTGCCCGCGGCGGCTGTTGAGAGCGACCGCGAACTCGGCGCCCGGCTGGACGCGCAGTTCGGCGCCGAGCGGATCCACCGCGTCGCCGGCCCCGCCCCCGCTGCCACCGCGGCCACGTTGGCCGAGGCCGGACTGCCCGCCGAGGTCCCGTCGTTCTTCCGCCACCTGCCCGGGCTGCCCTCCGTCGCCGACCACCTCGCCGCGACCGGCCGCGGCGCCCGCGTCCCCGAGCGGACCCGTTCCCTGCTCGCCGACTACCTGGTCCTCGGCGACGACGGCCACGCGCTGATCGCCGTCCAGTGCGGCGACGGCGGCACCGGCACCGGAGCGGGCATCGGCCGGATCTGGGCCGTCGACCCCGACACCGGCACCGGCCGCTACCTCAACACCGACCTCGCCGCGTACCTGCGCTGCCTGTCCCTGCTCGCCACCCGCCACCCCGCCCTGCGCGGCCTCGACCCGCAGGCCGCCGGCCTCGCCGTGGACGCCTTCCAGCGCGAACTGGCCGCGCTCGACGGCACGGTGTTCGGCGACCCCGAGAACTGGTGGGCCGTCATCGTCGAGCAGCTGTGGGACGGCCTGCTCTGATCCGCCGCCGTCAGTAGCCCGGCGGCAGGGTCGCCACCGCGAGCGCGACGGCCTCCTCGGCGGTGGCGGCCGGGCCCGCGTCGCGGACCAGGAAGGTACCGTCGCGCAGGGGCTCGACGGCCGTCCGCCCGACCCGCTGATGCGGGTATTCCGTGACGGAGAACCACAGCGTGAAATGACTGGTCACCGGTGTCAGCCGGCGCAATCGCGGCTCGGCGAACGCCGCCTCGAACATCGCCCGGTAGCCCGGCGGCTGGTAGTGGGGAGGCTGGGTGTCGAACCGGCCCATCCGCTGCTGCCAGGCCAGCTCCGTCGCGTCCAGCGGCTCGCGCTCGTGCGCGAACGCCCAGTCGTGGACGACCAGGAACGGTGCGATCTCCCGCACCGCCGCCAGGTCGGCGCCCGCCAGCCAGGCCACGACCGCGGGCACCGCCGCCGCGAGGTCAGGGGCGTGTCCATTGGCGAGCGTGATGTTCGCGCGGGCCAGCGAGACGGTCGGCCCCGCGCCCGGAGTCCAGTTGCGGATCGACGCCCGGTCGCCGGTCTCCGCGTCGTGGAAGTTGGCGTGGCGGTGGCTGAACCCCTCCGGCTCGGGCAGCGACAGCCCCAGGCCGGCGGCGATCCGGTGGAGAACGGGGCCGAGGCCCGCGGTGGTGGATGCGTCGGTCATGGCGTGCAGTGTAGGGACGCAGGTGTGAACGCCTCTGGCGGCCGGGCAGTTGTTGCCCGTGCCGGCCGGGCGATATCCGGGTGGCGCCGCGCGCCATCGCTCGGCAGTCTCCGCCTGTACCGCCCCGACGACGACCAGCCCGGCCGGCCCTCGCTGCCGATCAACCGGAGCCGGCGACATGGACCCGGGCCGACGCCGGATGGCCGAATGAGCTGGTTCGTGCTCGTTCGGGTTGTGATCCGGCTCTCAGCGGTGGTCAACCTGCGGTTCGGCACCGCTACGGTCGGGCGCATGCCACAGAAGATCGTGAGTGCAAGTGAGACCGGCGAGCCGATCTCCGCCCACCGGAGGCGGTTCGCGCCGGAGCCGTTCCGTGCGGTCCTGGGCGCGTCCGTCCTGGCCAACACGGCCGACGGTGTCTTCCAGATGGGGCTGCTTCTCGTGGCGGCCCGACTCACGCATTCCGGGGGCGCGTCCTCCCTGGTGATGGTGGTGATGACGCTGCCGTGGCTGATCTTTGGAGTTCCCGCCGGTGTGCTGGCGGACAGGACCAGTCGCAAGGTGTCGATGGTCGCCGCCGACTGGGCCCGCGCCCTGCTCATCGCCGTGGTCGGTGTCGCCGCGGCCTGCCACGTCCTGTCGCTGCCCGTGCTGCTGGTGCTGGCGTTCCTCGTCGGCGTCGCCGAGACGGTGTTCAACACCAGCAGCGAAACCGTGCTCCCCACCATCGTCGCGCCGGACGCTCTCACCAAGGCCAACGGCCGGCTCAACACCTCCATGCGGGTGACCAGCCAGTTCATCGCCCCGCCCCTCGCCGGCTGGCTGACCGCCATCGCCATGCCCCTGACGTTCCTGGGCGCCGCAGCGGGCTACCTCGGCTCGATGCTCCAACTGGCCCTGCTGCCCAAGGACGTCGGACGCGTCCCGGCGCGCGAGGAAGAGCCCACCAGGATCTGGACCGGTCTCGCCTTCGTGCTCCGCCACCGGACCATACGGATGATCACCTTGACGGGCGCGCTGACCACGCTCGCGAACACCTCCTTCCTCGCCCTGCTCGTGGTGTACGCCACCTCCGGGCCGCTCCACCTCAGCGACGCCGGCTACGGACTACTCCTCAGCTGCGTCGGAGTCGGTACGGCGCTCGGCTCCCTGACCGCGCACCGCGCCGAACAGCGACTGGGCAGCGCCCCGGTGCTGTGTGCCTCACGCATCGGCTGGGGCCTGATGTTCGTCGCACCCGTGCTGTTCCACGGCCCCTGGCTCTGGGCCACCATGACTGCGGGCAGCTGCCTGGGAGGCATGTGGGGAGTCGTCACCGTCTCGCTGCGCCAACGACTTACACCGCCCGAGATCCGAGGCGCCGTCGGCGGGGCCTATCGCACGATCATCATGGGAGCCATGCCCGCCGGAGCGGCGCTCGGAGCCCTCGTCCAGAGCCGACTCGGAACCCCCACCACCTTCCTGCTCTACGGCGTCGGCATGGCTGTGCTCGCCGTCCCGGTGTACCGGTCCATGCCCAAGAAGCCGAGGAAGTCGCCCGCTCTCGACCCGCACCCCTCGGATTCCCTCACCGGCGAGCCCGGCGCCGATGTCCGATGAGGTGCGGCGAACGCGCGTGAGACGTTGCGCATTGGGGGTCGACCCGATCGGCTCGGTGGGGATCGTCGGGCTGCCGGGAGTGTCAACTGCGGTCGGGGGAGCGGCGTTTGCGGGTGCGTTCCACTGCCCAGGCGGTGAGGGGCGCGCCCATCAGGACGGCCGTCGCGGTGTCGATCCGGGCCGTCCAGCGTTCGTCGCCGGTGCTGGGGGTGGTGCCGAGTTGCGGACCGACGTGGCCGGTCGGGTCGGTGGTGACGGTGACGGTGGCGCCGACGTCGTAGTAGTCGCCGTAGCCGCCGTCGATCGTGGCGGTGATCGGCGGGCCGTCCAGCGCCTCCAGGGTGTAGCGCTGGTGGGCGTTGTTGTTGGCGTCCCACTCCGTGGTGACGCGGGTGACCCGGGCGTGCTGTTCGATGCCGTGGTCACGCAGTGCCCGGACGTCGAGCAGGTGCATGTGGCCGACCAGCATGATGGTGCCGAGGACGGCGACGATGACCAGCCAGCCGGTGGGGTCGTCGCGGGACCCCACCCAGGCGATGAAGGCGATCCACATGGCGATGATCACCAGTGTCGGAACGATTGCCTGAAGGTGTTGTTGGTAGGAGTATTCCGCCAGTCCGCGGAGTCCGAAGAACACCGCTGCCCATATCAGCGCCGCCAGCGCCGAGTTCCAGACCGCCCGCCCCGCCATGCGCATCGTCGCCCTCCCCAGGTCTTCGTACGTCGCGGACCAACGGTACGTGACGTCCGGGCCGGGAAACTTACACGCGGACGGGGTCTCCACGGCGGTCCCGAACGGTCGGCGCGGGTGCAGGTGGGAGCAGGTGTGGTGGCGTCAACAGGCGGTTCTGGAAGAGGAGTTCGGGAGGTGCCTGGCCCGTCTGGAGGGGCTACCATCGGCCGGACGCGTTGCGGGAGCGCTCCCACGTTCCTGCCCCGGCAAGCACCCCGGAGGACATCGTGCACATCCCCGACCGCACCGTCCCTCGCCCCACCCGCCGCACCGTCCCTCGCCCCACCCGCCGCGCCGCCGCGCTCGCGCTGGCCGCCACGGCCACCGCGTTCGGGCTGGTGGCCGGGGTGCAGAGCGGCGCCGACGCTGCCGCGCAGGGCAGTCTGCCCGCCGGTACCCAGTTCTACCGGGACCCGGCGTCCCAGGCCGTCAAGTGGGTGGCCGCCAACCCTGGCGACTCCCGCACGCCGGTGATCTCCAAGCGGATCGCCAGCCAGCCGCAGGGCATCTGGTTCAGCAACTACCGCCCCACGACTGTCACTTCCGATGTCCGCGCCGTCACCGCCGCCGCCGAGCAGGCCGGGCAGACCCCCGTCCTGGTCGCCTACGCCATCCCCAACCGGGACTGCGGCGGCGCGTCCGCCGGCGGCGCGCCCGACCTCGCCTCGTACGACGCCTGGGTCGGCAAGTTCGCGGCGGGGCTGGGCAGTTCGCGCTCCTTGGTGATCCTCGAACCGGACTCGATCGCGCTCACCACCTGCCTCACCGCCCAGCAGCAGAACGACCGCTTCGCTTCGCTGGCGCGCGCCGTCTCCACCATCCACGCCGCCAGCCCCGCCGCCAAGGTGTACCTGGACGGCGGGCACTCCACCTGGAACTCCGCCGCCGAACAGGCCAACCGGCTGCGCGGCGCGGGCGTGCTCAACGCCGACGGGTTCTTCACCAACGTCTCGAACTTCAACACCACGGCCGGGGAGAGCGCCTTCGCCCACAACGTGCTCGCCGCGCTCGGCAACCCCGGCAACCTGCACGCCGTCATCGACACCAGCCGCAACGGCAACGGCCCGGCCGGCAGCACCTGGTGCGACCCGTCCGGGCGCGCCATCGGCAACTACCCGACGGCCAGCACGGGGGATGGTGCGGTCGACGCCTTCCTGTGGGTCAAGCCCCCGGGCGAGGCGGACGGCTGCGCGGCCGCCGCCGGTACCTTCGTGCCCGACATCGCCTACCAGTTGGCGGTGAACGCGGCCGACCCGAGCGGTCCGTCGCCCAGCTCCCAGCCGCCGACGTCGCAGCCGCCGACGTCGCAGCCGCCGAGTGGTGGGGCGTCGTGCTCGGTCGCGTACCGGGCCAACTCGTGGAGCGGGGGCTTCACCGCCGACATCACCGTGAAGAACACCGGCACCGCCACCATCTCCGGCTGGACGCTCGGTTGGACGTTCCCGGGCGACCAGAAGGTCACCAGCGCCTGGAACGCCACCGTCACCCAGAGCGGGGCCGCCGTGACCGCCACCGACCTGGGCTACAACGGCACCCTGGCGGCCGGCGCGTCCACCGCCTTCGGGCTCCAGGCCACCTACGGCAGCGGCAACACCGCTCCGAGCGCCTTCACCCTGAACGGCGCCGCCTGCACCACCGCGTGAGCCCGTTCCGCCCCGCCGGCCCTCCCGCCGCGTGGGCCCGGCGGGGCGGGATTCCCCTGCTCAGGGCCGGAGTTGGACGGCCGTCACCATCACGTAGCCGACCAGCAGGCCGAACAGGCACACCGCCGTCACGTACCGGGGTGTGAACGGCAGACCCGCCAGCGACGGGTACAGCAGCACCGCGCCGCCCGCCGCCAGGTCCGCCAGGTACAGACCGTCCGGCGGGACGATGCCGGTGCTGTGAGCAGCCCACCCGGTGGCGATCAGGAACCCCGTCAGCAGGGTGAACCCGGAGAGCAGTCCGGAGCCGATCGCGCCCAGCGCCGGGTGCGGGTCCGGAGGCGTCTCGCCCTCCGGCGTCCGCGGGCGGAGTCGGTGCGCGATCACGAGGGAGCCGACGGCCAGCGTCATCGCGGCCAGCGCGCCGAGCAGCGGAGAGGGATTCATCGGTTCCTCCTGGAGAACGCGAGATGCTGCCCGGCCAACGCGGCGAGCGCCGCCGGCAGCAGGACGGTGAGCATCAGCACGGTCGCCCACACCGACGGCTCGATCGCCGCCGGGGCGGCCGGCGCGACCGCCGCCGGTGGCGCGGCGACCGTGGTCGACGGCGTGAGGGTCGGACGCGGCTGGACGGCGGCGGGCGGGGGCGCGTCGACGGCGGCCGGGGCCGGGGCCGGTGCGTGCGAGGCCGGCTTCGGTTTGACGTGCGGGGACTGACGGGGCGTCGGCGCGTGCGGTGCCGGGGCGGCCGTCGTCTCCGTGGGGGTTGGTGTTGGCGTCGGCGTTGGTGTCGGTGAGGGTGTGGGGCTGGGCGTGGGGCTTGGGCTCGGGGTCGGGCAGTGCCAGGTGGGCGGGTGCGGATATGGGTGTGGTGGTGGCCACGGCAGGTAGGGGAGCGGCGGGGCGGGCGGTGGGAATGTGCCCGGGGCAGGGTCCATGGCCAGATCCTCCGGCTGTCGAGACCCTGGCACTGCCCGACCCCGCCCAAACCCCACGGGGCGGTGAACCACTCACCGTTCCGGGCGGAATGCCCGAGCGATGACGGTCCGTCAGTTCGACTCTGGACGAACGGAGTTTAGGATCTCGAGCTCTTCGGTCGAGAGTCGCAGGGCGCCGGACGCCATGTTCTCCGTGAGGTGGTCCGGGTCGCCGGTTCCGGGGATCGCCAGCACGTGCGGCCCCTGCTGCAAGGTCCAGGCGAGCCGGACCTGGGCGGCGGACACGCCGTGCGCGCGGGCGACGGCGCGTACCTCCTCGTGCTCCTCGTCGGCCGGGCCCGACTCCTGCCTCGCACCGGCGATCGTGAAGAACGGCACGAAGGCGATGCCGAGTTGGCCGCAGAGCCGCAGCAGTGCCCGATCCTCGTCGGGCGCGCCGATCCCGAACGGGTTCTGCACACAGACCACCGGCGCGATGGCCCGCGCCTCGGCCAGTTGCTCGGCGTTGACGTGGGAGACACCGAGGTGACGCACCAGCCCGGCGTCGCGCAGCTCGGCCAGGGCGCCGAAGTGCTCGCCGATCGAACCGGTCCGGCGGCTCGGCGGCACCCGCAGGTTCACCACATCCAGGTGGTCGCGGCCGAGTTGACGCAGGTTCTCCTCGACCTGGCCGCGCAGCTGCTCCGGGGAGGCCCACCACCACCCGCCGGACGGGTCGCGGCCCGGCCACACCTTTGTGCTGATGACCAACTCGTCCGGGTAGGGCGCCAGAGCCCGGTTGATCAACTCGTTGGCGGAGCGCGTCGCCGAGAAGTAGAACGCGGCGGTGTCGATGTGATTCACCCCCAGCTCGACCGCCCGCCGGAGCACACCGATCGACCGCTCACGCTCGCGCGGCACGCCGTGGTGGAACGGCGCGGTGCCGGTCAGACGCATCGCGCCGAAACCGAGGCGGTTGACGGTTCGGTCGCCGAGTTGCCAGGTGCTTGAGGTGGTGGAGATAGCGGGTGCGGTGGTCGGTCGTGGGTTCATGGCAGGGGTCTCCCTTGGCGGTTTGGAAGGGGTGAACGCGGCGGCCGGGGCGGCGTGGGCCGGCTCCGGGCATGAAAAAAGCCTCCCCGGCGGATCGGAATCCGCGCCGAGAAGGCTCAGTTGACGTTCGGAATTCTAGCAGCCGGGAAGGCGGGCCGGGTGGGGATTCGGAGAGCCGCAGCCGAGATTGAGCAGGACGGTGAGGACCGGTCAGGGGCCGGCGCAGGTGGCGATGCCGGCCGCGTTGGTGGTGGCGGTGCACACGGTGGTGGTGCCGACCTTGAAGGTGACGGCGGCGCCGGGGACGGGCCGGCCGGTGGTGGTGTCGGTGAGCGTGGCGGACAGGTTGAGGTTGATGCTCAGCTGTCCGGGGGCGATGGAGAGCAGGACCGGGTCGGCGGTCAGCTTCGTGGTGTCCTTGGTGTAGGTGTACGCGGCAGCGGTGCTGGTGCCCGACGGGGTGGTGGCGGTGAGACCGACCGGGCCCGCAGTGGTCGTGGCCGGGGCGGTGGCGGTGATCCGGGTGTCGCTGTCGACCGTGAAGGAGGCGGCGGGCGTGGTGCCGAAGGTGACGGCGGTGGCGCCGGTGAAGTCGGTGCCGGTGGGGTCACGGTGGTGCCGCCGGCGGCCGGGCCCTGTACGGGGGTGACGGCGGTGACGACGGGTGCGGGCCGCTGGTAGGTGTAGGTCCCGGCGGGGACGGTGCGGCCCTTGGCGGTCAGCGAGACGTTGACGGTGCCGGCCGCGTGCGCGGGGGCTGCCTTCCCGCGCCGGTCGTCCCGCTGGTGGGGATGGGTCAGTGGGTGGTGGCCCGAGCGGCTTGTTCGACGAGGGTGGTGACCGCGCCGGGGTTGGTGAGCATGATCAGATGGGGGCCGTTCACCTCGATGGTGTGCGCGCCGGCTCGGGTTGCCATGAAGCGTTCGAGGTCGGGTGCGATGGCGCGGTCGTTCTTTGCCACCATGTACCAGGACGGGATGGTCTGCCAGGCCGGGGTGCCGGAGGGTTCGGTGGCCGCGTCCAGGCTCAGCGGCCTCTGCTCGGCGGCGAGGGCCTGCTCCTGGGCGGGCGGGAGTTGGTTGTTGAGGAAGACGGCGGGGTACTTGGCCGGGTTGATGGTCAGCTCCGTGCCCGTGCTGCCGCCGGGCTGCGGGTAGCTCGTCGGGATGGCCGGGACGGCTGGGATGCTCCGGCCCGGCGCCGAGCCGTTGAGGCTGGCCAGCGAATCGCCCTGGGCTGGTGCGAAGGCGGCGATGTAGACGAGGGCCTTGACGTTGGGGTTGCCTTCGGCGGCGTTGGTGATGACTGCGCCGCCGTAAGAGTGGCCGACCAGGACGACCGGACCGCTGATCTGGTGCAGGACGGCGGAGATGTACTGGGCGTCCGAGTCGAGTCCGCGCAGCGGGTTCGGGGGCGCCATGACCGGAAAGCCCGCCTTCTCCAGCCGCTCGACCACCGGGGTCCAGCCCGCGGCGTCTGCCCAGGCGCCGTGCACCAGCACGATGGTGGGCTTGACGCCGTGCCGGTCGGCGGCGGCCTGGGCGTACGCGGTACCGGCCGGGGCCGGGCCGGCCTTGGCGTTCGGGGTGAACGCGATCGTCGAGAGCAGGGCGACAGTGACTGCGGCGACCAGGCCGGCGGTGCGTGCGTGGCGGATCACTTCTGGTTCTCTCCTCATCGAGGTGCCTGTGCGACATGGGTCGTGCGATGTGCGGTCATGCGAGGACCGGGGCCCACGACGGGCGGAGGGCCATGTTCGTCGTGCCCGTCGGCCACTGGGCCGACGGGGCGCGCGGCGGGGCCGTCGGGCAGGAGCAGGGGCCGGTGCCTCGCCGCTTCGCCCCGCTGAGCGGGTGCGGTGCTATCGGGTGGCGAGGTATCCGCCGTCGACTGGCAGGGTCACGCCGTGGATGTGCGAGGCCCGGTCGCCGGCCAGGAAGACGACGGCGTCGGCGATGTCGGCGGCGGTGCCCGGCCGGCCCGCGGGGGTGGTGGCCGTGTACTTGTGCAGCATGTCGTGGGAGGCGGCGTTCTCGTCGGTCATCGTGGGTCCGGGGAGCACCGCGTTGACCCGGATGCCCTGCGGGGCCAGTTCCGCGGCCCAGGAAGCTGTGAGCGAGTGCAGGGCCGCCTTGGTCGCGCCGTACAGGGCGGAGACGGCGGCGCCGACCGCGCCGCTGATGGACCCGACGTTGACCACTGCGCCGCCGCCGGCCTGGGCCATGGCCGGGGCGAGTGCGGCCGTCAGCAGGACCGGGGCCTTGACGTTCACCGCTAGTGCCAGGTCGGCCAGTTGCTCGTCCACGTCGGTGAGCGACTGCGCGGGGATGAGCAGGGCGGCGTTGTTGACCAGCAGGTCGATCGGTCCGCCGGCCGCGGTGGCCGCCTCCTGGGCCAGACGCGTGGCGGCTCGGCCGCCCTCGGCGAGGTCGGCGCGCACGAAGTGGCCCGCGCCGCCCGCCGTGCGGATCGTGTGGACGACCGCGGCGCCGCCCTCCTGGTGGCGGCCGGTGACCACGACGGTGGCCCCTTCGCGGGCGAGGGCCGTAGCGATCGACCGGCCGATGCCGGACGTGGAGCCGGTCACCAGGGCACGGCGGCCGGCCAGGTTCGTACGCAGACCGGGGATGGTGGTCATGAGCTGAGCCTTTCGGTGGGAGTGGCGATGGCGTGGTCGGCGGCAGGCGCAAGGGTGTTGTGGAGGGATGGGCGGGCGAGCATGGCTGCTCCGAGGATCAGCTCGAACGTCAGGATCGCGTACACCGAGATCCGTTCGGGTACGCCGCCGGCGGCGTGGTAGAGCGGGCGGTCGGCCTGCAGCAGCGCGAACGAGGCCAGCCCGAGCACCCCGAGCGCTGCGGCTGCCACGCGCGGGCGCCGCGGGATGCCCAGGCGCTCGCCACGGACGCCGATCACGATCGGGATCGCGTTGCCGGCCAGGACCGCGGCGGCGGCTCCGAGGCTGTGGACCACGATCACCCCGTTGTGCAGGGCCGCTGACGACTCGTGGAAGAAGCCGACGAGGATCACCCCCACGCCGTGGACGATCGCAAGAGCGAGCAGCACGCTCTTCAGGCGCCCCGCTACAGCGGTGCGCAGCAGAACGGCGGCTGCGATGAACAGCACGCCCTGGGCGACGAACGCGATGTCCATCAGCAGGTGCAGCGGCGAGTCGACGACCCGGCCGTCGAACACCTCCCCGGCGACCGGGTTACCGAGATCGCTGATGAAGCCGACGGCATAGCTGTACGGAGGGTCACGCCACGCGGCGGCGGCGAGGTACTCCAGCAGCACGTACTGCAGGGCGGCGAGCACGAGCAGCACGCCCGCACCGCGTAAGGCGGGTGTTTTCTGGACTTTCACGTCCATTAGGCTGGCACGCAGTATTTGGACTCTCAAGTCCAGAAAGCTAGGATCGCGCCATGGCCACACGCAAGGGCGAGGCGACCAAGGCCCGCATCCTCGAAGCCGCCACCGATCTGCTGGTCACCGGTAACGACATCAACCTCGACGAGGTCATGAGCCTGACCGCCACCAGCAAGGGGCAGCTCTTCCATTACTTCCCCGACGGCAAGGAGGAACTGCGCCGCGCCGCCGCCGAACGCCACCTCGCGCGCCTCGCCCAGCAGGAGGCACCTGCCGCCCTCTCCACCTGGCAGGACTGGGAGTCCTGGATCGAGCAGATCCTGCGCCTGCACGCGCAGCAGAAGAACGCGGACGCCTGCGAGGTCGCGGCCCTGGCCGGCCGGGCACTCGACACCGACCAAACCACCCGCCATCTGGTCGGCCGCATGTACGATCAGTGGACCACCCAACTGGCCGACCAGCTCACCACGATGCAGGCACACGGCCTCCTACGCGACGACGCGCCCGTCACCGACCTCGCCTCCACCGTGCTGGCCGCACTCCAGGGCGGCGCGGTCATCGACAAGGCCACCGGATCCACCCTGCATCTCACCCGTGCCCTGCGCCAGATCCTCACCCTGCTCCGCTCCTGGGCCACGTAAGGTGCGGCGCGGCGAGGGTGGGACGGCCGCGCGGTGTGTGCGTGGCCGTTCCCCGTTGGTTCAGTGGCTGTTGTGCGACGCCAGGACCACGTTCCCTTCCGTGAGTTCGGGCTCGTTCCGGTGGGCGTCCTGCGCGGCGGAGATCGAACCGCGCCCCGGGAGGGTTGCTGCCAGGAGGGCGACCGCGGCGACGGCGAGGACCGGCCAGCCGGTGCCGAGGACCAGGGCGAGGACGGCGGGGCAGCAGACCATGGCGGCAAGTCGGGGGAGTCCGTTGAGGATTCGGATCGCGGAGGCCGTGCAGGTCAGGTAGACGGAGAGGAAGAGCGCGGTCGGTACGGCCACCAGTTGGTCGGTCGACAGGACGCCCGAGCCGACCAGGGCGATCAGCGGGCCGCCGGTCAGGGCGGTGGTCGCGACCACGGCGTAGGAGCCGCGGCGGCTGGGGGTGGGAGTGGGCGGGAGGAGGGCGTCGGTGAGTTCGGCGGCGCCGGTCAGGTAGGTGTTGGTGGCGGCGAGGGTGAGGACAAGTGCCGCGCCGACGGCAAGGATTCGGCCGCTGTCGCCGATCGCGGCGCGCATCAGGTCGGCGAGCGGGACGGCGCCGCCCGCGTCCGGGCCGAGCACCGCGACGGTGGCCGCGCCCAGGCCGAGGCAGAGCAGGGACGTCACCACGAAGGCGATCAGTACCACCAGGCGGAGCTGTCGGCGCGGGTCGCGCAGGCGGGTGGTGAGCGAGGCGGCGGCCTCCCAGCCGACGAAGGCGAACATCAGCGGCGGTGCGGCGCGGGCCACGCCCGCCCAGCCGTGCGGCAGGAACGGCGTCCAGTTGGCGGCCCGGGCGTGCGGTGCGGAGCCGAGCATGGCGAAGAGCACCAGGGCCACCAGGGCGGCCACCAGCACCAGTTGGAGCTTCGCGCCGGTGCGCACCCCGACCAGTCGGACCGCCAGCACCAGTCCGAGCAGTACGAGCGCCGCCGGTACCGCCGCCGACTCGCCCATGCCGAGCGCCGCCGCCGCGTAGCTGCCGCCGATCAGGGAGACCACCGGCGCGCCCGCCACCACGCCGGCGAGGAAGCACCAGGCGGCCGCCCGGCCCGCTCGTTCGCCGAGGCCGGCGGCGGTGTACCCGGCGACGCCGCCGGTCGAACCGACCTGCGTGCCGAGGGCGCAGAACACGACGGCTATCAACCCGGACAGCACCAGCAGGGCCAGCCAGACGAGGAGTGAGGCGGGGCCGGCGGCGCGGGCGGCCAGCCCCGGGAGGAGCAGCAGGCTCGGGCCCAGCAGGGCCCCGATGTACAGCGCGGACGCGGCGGCGGTGGACAGGTGGGAGTGACGGCTTTCGGTGGTCTTCTCGGGCATGCGGCGATTGTGGCCCCGCTCGCGCGGCACGCGCTGGCGAATTTCGCCGTGCGGAGTGCTCGAAACGGCAGGATCTGCCGCGTGAAGACGATTAGGGTGCACGGCATGCCGAGCCAGCAGTACGACCGCATCGACCGTGCCATCCTGGAGCACCTCCAGCGCCACGGCCGCACCGCCAACGTCGATCTCGCCGAGGCCGTCCGGCTCTCCCCGTCCTCCGCGCTGCGCCGCACGAAGGCGCTGGAGGCGGACGGGGTGATCGCCGGGTACCGGGCCGAACTCGACCGGGAGCGCGTCGGGTTGGGGCTGACGGTGTTCGTCTCGCTGCGGGTCGATCAGCACTCGCGGGAGACCTCGCGGCAGATCGAGCAGGCGCTGACCGAGATTCCGGCCGTGGT
This sequence comes from Kitasatospora sp. NPDC048407, assembly GCF_043200475.1. Taxonomy (NCBI): domain Bacteria; kingdom Bacillati; phylum Actinomycetota; class Actinomycetes; order Kitasatosporales; family Streptomycetaceae; genus Kitasatospora; species Kitasatospora sp. NPDC048407. Next base: position 26,013 of record NZ_JBICXW010000033.1, read on the forward strand.
GGCGTGCCATGTGGTCTCCGGGGAGGCGGACTTCCTGGTGGAGATCGCCGTGCCGGACCTGGCCACCTACGAACTGGTGCTGCTGGACGAGATCCTGGCGATCGGTCCGATCCGGGACGCCCGCTCCACCTTCGCGATCCGCACCATCCGCTCCCGGGGCCCGCTCCCGCTCGACCGCTGGCCGCTCGACCGCCGGCCGGCCGCGCGCGGGCGGTGAGCGGTCGGGCCGTGCGCGGGCGGTGAACCGGTCCGGCCGTGCGCGGGCGGTGAGTTGGCCCGGCAGGGGTGCGGCGGGTTGGCCCGGCAGGGGTGCGACGGGTTGGCCCGGCAGGGGTGCGTCCGGCCGTTGATGATGAACCTTCACATCAGCCGCCGATATGGCCATCAGACGGTAATGCAATCTTCACGACGGAGCATCTACCCGCATAGACCGCGGGCTGCCACGCTGACTCGGCACCACACCCCGCCGAGTTCAGGAGCTCCCCGCCGTGACGAATCGTTTCCTCAGCCGCTTCGCCACCCTCGCCGCCACCGCGGCCCTTGCCACCGGTGTCCTCACGGTCAACGCCGGCACCGCCCAAGCCGCGCTGCCCACCCCGGTCTCCGCCGCCACCGCCCGCGGCTACCTGGCCCAACTCACCGTCAAGGCCGAGGACCGCACCGGCTACAGCCGCGACCTCTTCCCCACCTGGATCACCATCTCCGGCACCTGCAACACCCGCGAGACGGTCCTCAAGCGCGACGGCTCCAACGTGGTCACCGACGCGAGCTGCGCCGCCACCTCCGGCACCTGGGTCTCCCCGTACGACGGCGTCACCATAACCTCGGCCTCCGGCCTGGACATCGACCACGTCGTCCCGCTCGCCGAGGCCTGGGACTCCGGCGCCTCCGCCTGGACCACCGCCCAGCGCCAGGCCTTCGCCAACGACGTCACCCGCCCCCAGCTCGTCGCCGTCAGCGCCAGCACCAACCGTTCCAAGGGCGACAAGGACCCGGCCGAGTGGCTGCCGCCCGTCACCTCCTACCGCTGCACCTATGTCCGCGCCTGGGTGCAGGTGAAGTACTACTACGGCCTGTCCGTCGACACCGCCGAGAAGACGGCCCTGACCAACGTCCTGGCGGGCTGCTGACAGCTCGAGCCGCCGCCGTAGGGTTTCCGGTGTGACAGCTCACCGCATGCCCGCCGCCGAGCTCTCCGTCTCCGTCGAGCTGGTGCGCCGACTGCTCGACGCGCAGCACCCCGACCTGGCGGGGCTGCCGGTCGAGGTGCTGGCCAACGGGTGGGACAACCTGGTGTGCCGGCTCGGCGAGGACCTCCTCGTTCGGCTGCCGCGGCGCGCGGCGGCGGCCGGGCTGGTCGCGCACGAGCAGCGCCGGCTGCCGGAGTTGGCCGGACGGCTGCCGCTGCCCGTGCCCGCGCCGGTGCGGGTCGGACGGCCGACGGACGAGTACCCGTGGTCCTGGAGTGTGGTGCCGTTCCTGCCCGGGCGGATCGCGGCGCCGGCGGAGTTCGATGCCCCTTGGGAGGCCGCGACCGCGCTCGGCGGTTTTCTCGCCGCGCTGCACACCCCGGCGCCAACGGAGGCACCCGTCAACGCGTTCCGCGGGATCCCGCTGGCCGGGCGCGCCGAGGGCGTCCGGGCCGGGCTGGCGCACCTCGAACCGGCCGACCGCGCCGCCGCGTTGGCGATCTGGGAGGCCGGCGCGGCCGTGCCCGTGTGGGACGGGCCGCCGCTGTGGCTGCACGGGGACCTGCACCCGGCCAACATCCTGGTCCACCAGGGCCGGATCAGCGCCGTGATCGACTTCGGCGACCTCACCGGCGGCGATCCCGCGACCGACCTGTCGGTGGCGTGGATGCTGTTCACCGAGGAACCGCGAGACGGTTTCCGACAGGCGTACGGCCGGGCCGACGACGCCACCTGGGAGCGGGCCCGCGGGTGGGCGCTCGCGCTGGCGCTGGTGTTCCTCTCCCACTCGGCGGACAACCCGCTGATGCGCGGCGTCGGCGAGCGCACCCTCCGCGAGGTGCTGGCCTCCGGCTAGGGCTCGCGCAGTGGACCGGGTGGATCAACCGGCCGGTACTGCGGGAGCGGTCCGGAGGCCGCCGACCTACGGTGCGAGACATGGCGGTGAAGCAAGAGGTCAGGCTGGCCCTGGTGATGAACGGCGGCGTCAGCCTCGCGGTTTGGATGGGCGGCGTCACGCACGAGCTCGACCTGCTGCGCCGCGCCTCCGCCGACGCACCCGATGAATCGGTCTCCCCGGCCGATCAAGAAGTGGCGGAGATCTGGCGGCAGATCACCGGCGCGGCGGGGGCGAATGCCCGGGTGGTGATCGACATCGTCTCGGGCACCTCGGCCGGCGGCCTCAACGGGCTCCTGCTGGCCACCGCGATCGGCCGTGGTTCGGACCTGGGCTCGCTGCGCAAGGTGTGGAAGGCGGCCGCCTCGCTGCCGGAGCTGGTGAAATCGCCCTCCCGGCAGAGCCTGCTCAACGGCACCTTCTTCGAGAAGGAGATCAGAGCGCAGCTGGAGGACATGCCCGAGGGCGAGACGCCCGAGCAGCCGATCACCCTCTTCATGACGGCCACCTCGCTGGACGGCCGGGCGCGTGAGTTCAAGGACGGCTTCGGCAGCCGGTTCGACGTCCGTGACCACCGGCGCGTGTACCGGTTCCGGAACGACAAGCACGCGGTGGTCTTCCGGACGACGGACGACGGCACGATGGGCTTCGATCTCGACAGCCGTGACGACTTCTGTTCGGCGAACAACGACGCGCTGGTTCAGGCGGCGCGGGCGAGCGCCGGCTATCCGGTGGCCTTCCCACCGGTCGACGAGCGGCCGATGTCCCACTTCCGCGAGCTTCCCGCTCCCATCGCCGAGGCTCCGGCGAGCTGCGTGATCGACGGCGGTGTACTCAACAACGCCCCGTTCGGCCCGGTTCTCGAGGCGATCACCGAGCGTCAAGTGGACGAGCGGGTGGTGCGCCGGGTGGTGGTCTACGTGACGCCTTCGGTCGGCCTGGAGGCGGTGAACACGGCGGGACAGTCGCCCTGCGGTGACGTCTCGTTCGTCACCTCGGCCTTCAACGCGCTGCAGTACCCGCGGGAGGCGGATTTCCGGTCCGGGACGCAGGAGCTGTCGACCCGGCTCGGGACGAGCGTTCGCGGCACGCAGCTGAATCTGTTCCACCGGATGAGCAGGAACAGGGACCTCCGCGACTACGTGCGGGAAGCGGCCGAGACGATGCTCGGTGAGTACCGGCTGTGCCGGGCCAGCGCGGTGCTCTGGGAGACCCGTCACCGGCTCGCCGAGCTGGGCACGGTGACCTCGCTCGTCACCGTGCCGGAGGCGGACTCCGAGGAGCTCGGCCGGATCCTCGGGGAGAACCCCAACTGGAGCCCGCGGTGGCCGAGCCAGGACATCAACACTCCCGACATGTCCAATTGGCCCTGGGGAATCATCACCGCCGAACGACTCTTCGAGACCCTCGGCGGTTACCTCCAGCAGTACCTCGGCTCCATGGACCTGCGCGCGGATCCCGGCGAACAGCGCGTACTGCTTGCCGGCGCGACCGACATCAGCCGGCAGCAGCGCCGCGCGCTCGCCGTCACCAAGGCCGTCAGAAACCGGATCCGGGACCACTACCGGCCGGGGGTGGAGCTGTCGAACCAGGAACTGGGCGAGCTCCTCGGCCGTGTCTTCGACGATCTGGACGTCCCGGCCACGATCGGCGGACTCGTCTCGCAGGCGTGCGGCCGTTTCGCCGAGGTGACCCGGCAGGCCGGCCTCGGCCACTGGGAAGGTCCCGAGGACGTCGTGCACGACTGCCTGGCGGTCGAAGTGGTCACCAGGATGTACGCACCCCCGTCCAAGGCCGCCGGGCCGCTCACGCCGGCGTTCGAATTCCTGCGGCTCGGGCCGGACAGCATGAGTCCGGTGTTCAACGTCGACCGGTTCGCCGATCTCGGCGACCGGAAGCTCTACGGCATCCGCTTCCAGCACTTCGGCGCCTTCATCAACCGCGAATGGCGCCGCTCCGACTTCATCTGGGGCCGGCTCGACGCCGCCCACCACCTGCTCTTCCTGCTCGTCCCGTCCCGCGAGGAACGCCTGGCCTGGGAGGAGAGGCTCCACCTGGCCATCCTCGAAGCGGAGACCGAAGCGGAGACCCAGGAGCGAAAACAAGAAGCGGCGCCCCAGGGCCAAGAGGCGGAGGCTCAGGACCACGCGGCCCAGGTCTCCGCCAAGGACCAGCTGGAGCAGAACCTCGAGGAGCTCCGGACCACGAGGGACAGGGAGCTGCTGGGGCGGATCCTCGGGACCGACCAGGGCAAGGCCGGCCTGCGGGCCGTCATCTGTTCGGCGATCACGCTGCTGGGCAACACCGACAAGGACGAAGCAGACGCGGTAACGAAGTCCGCCGGCCCGCTCTGGAACAGGGTGCTCGCCTTCACCCGCCCCCTTGTCGCCACCGATTCGAGGGCCCTGCAGAAGGCCGACAAGCGGTGGCTCCGCTGGGTGACCTGGTACGTCCGGTTCAGGGCCCGGAACGCGCTCAAGAAGAAGGACCCGCGCACCATTCCGCGTGTGGTGAAGTGGGCGCTGAGGGTGACCCTCTTCGCGGGCGTGCTGATCCTGGTCGGCATCGGCATTGCGATCGGGCTTGCGGTCGGCTGACCCGAAGACAGGCCTAACCGGCCGCGGACGCGCGGACCTCGGACAGCGACCGCCGCTGGCGGCCCGCCGGGTCGAAGTTGTCGGGCGAGAGCCACTCCCGCAGCGCCTTGCCGACCTGCGGCCACTCGGCGTCGAGGATCGAGAACCAGGCGGTGTCGCGGTTGCGGCCCTTGTAGACCACGGCCTGGCGGAAGACCCCCTCGAAGGTGAAGCCGAGCCGTTGGGCCGCCCTCCGCGAGGGCTCGTTGAGGCTGTCGCACTTCCACTCGTAGCGCCGGTAGCCGAGTTCGTCGAAGGCGTAGGACATCAGCAGGAACTGAGCCTCCGTGGACACCGGAGTCTGCTTCAGCTGCGGAGAGAACGACACGCTGCCGACCTCGACGACGCCGTTGGACGGGTCCTGCCGCATCAGCGCGAGCGTGCCCACCGCCTTTCCGCTGCGCCCGTCGACGACCGCGTAGTGCAGCGGGTCGTCCGCCCGGGCCGCCGTCGTCACCCAGGACCGGTAGGCGGCAAGGTCGTTGAAGGGGCCGACCGTCATGTACGTCCAGTCCCGGCCGTCCGCCGCGAGGGCGAAGGCGGCGTGCAGGTCGTCGGCGTGGCGGTCCGCGTCCAGGGGCTCCAGGCGGCAGAAGCGGCCGTCGAGGGTGACCCGGGCGGGCCCTGGGCGCGGCGTCCAGTCGGGCAGCGGGCTGCCGATGGGCTGGCCGTGGGCGTTGAGGCGTGCGGGCATGCGGTTCTCCTGGGGTGTGGCGGTCCTGCCAGGCTAGGCAGTGCGTGGATCCTCGAAAAGGTCCACGCTAGGGTCGTTCCATGGAGCCACGCGAGGAGGGCCGAGGGCCGCAGTTCGATTTTCTGCTTCAGGAACCGCTGTCCCGGGAGAGGGCTGGGGACTCCCTGCAGAAGCAACTGCTGCACCGCCTCCGGGCCGCCGTCCTCGACGGCCGGCTCCCGGCGGGCAGCCGGCTGCCGGGGTCGCGGGCGCTGGCCGAGAGCCTCGGGGTGTCGCGCAACACCGTCACGCTGGTGTACGAGGTGCTGAGCACGGAGGGCTACATCGAGCCAAGCCGGCAGGGCACCCGGGTCGCCGCGCTGGCCCGCCCGGAGCCGGCCGGCCACCCGCGCCCCGCCCCGGCCGGGCTGGCCCGGCGGGCCGGGCGGATCCGCAGGTCGGGCCCGGGCGGCGAGGCCGCGCCCGCCTTCGCGCCGGGGGTGCCCGCGCTGGCCCGGTTCCCGCTGGCCGCCTGGCGGCGTTCGCTCGACCGGGTGCTCCGGCACGGGGGGACGGAGCTGCTGAGTTACGGCCCGCCGCGAGGCGAACTCGCGCTGCGGACGGCCGTCCTGCACCACCTCGCGCTCGCCCGCGGCATGCGCTGCACCCCCGAACAGATCGTCATCACCGAAGGCGCGCAGGAGGCACTCGCCCTGTGCGTCCGGCTGGTCACCGACCCCGGGGACACCGCCTGGGTCGAGGACCCGGGCTACCGGGGCGCGCAGACCGCGCTGACCTGCGGAGACCTGACAGTCGTGCCCGTCCCCGTCGACGGCGAGGGCCTGCGGACCACCGCCTCCGACTGGGCGGACCGCCCGCCCCGCCTGGTGTGCACCAGCCCCGCGCACCAGTACCCGACAGGCGCCGTCCTCACCGCGTCCAGGCGCCTCGACCTGATCGAGAAGTGCCTGCTGCACGGCGCCTGGATCGTCGAGGACGACTACGACGGCGAGTTCCGGCACAGCGGCGAACCCCTCGCCTGCATGCAGGGGCTGACGCCCGGCGCGCCCGTGTTCTACGTCGGCACGTTCAGCAAGACCATGTTCCCGTCCTTGCGGCTGGGCTTTCTGGTGCTGCCCGAACCGCTGGTCGGGCCGGCCGCGCCGGTGGCGGACGAGCTGCTGCGCGGCGGACACCGCCACGAACAGCTCGCGCTCGCCCACTTCATGGAGAGCGGCCAGTACAGCCGGCACCTCGCCCGGATGCGCCGCCTCTACCGCCGTCGCCGCGACGCACTGCGACCGGCACTGGCCGAACACTTCGACGTGCCGCACACGGTGACCGGCGGCGACAGCGGCATGCACCTGACGGTGCGACTGCCGCCGACCGCCCCCGACCAGCCCCTGGCCCGGGCCGCCCGCCGGCACGGGATGGCACCCCGGCCGCTGTCCCAGCACTCCCTGCTCCCCGGCGCCGGCCACAACGGGCTCGTCCTCGGGTACGGCAACACGCCCGAGTCGGCGTTCGCGCCCAAGCTTCGCCAACTCGCCAAGCTGGTCAGGGAGTTGTCGTGATCTCCGCCAGTAGTGGCAGCTCGCCCAGCTCGTGGACCTGCGGCGGCGGTGGCGGCGGCGGCCGCAGCGGCAGCTCGAACAGGCTCCCGCTGCGGCTGCCGGCGACGGTGCGCACCAACTGCCAGCCGCGGGCGCGGTAGTAGGCGTGCAGGGACGTGTTGTCGCTCCACACGTTCGCCCGCAGCACCAGCGCGCCCGCGCGGGCCGCGCGCCACCTCGTCCAGTCGGTCAGCCGGGTGCCGACGCTGCGCCCGGCGTACCGGCGATCGATCACGAATCCGCTCAAGTAGCCTGCGGGGCAGGCCCGTTCCTCCTCCGTCCAGAGTCCGGAGCTGGCGGACGGCCGGATGGTGAGCGCGGCGAGCACCTCGCCGTCGGGCTCCGGCATCGCCACCACCGTCGCGCCCCGGCCGATCCGGGCCAGGCCGCGCCGGGCGTCGTACGGGTCCGACCACTGGCGGGAGCCGTGCACGCGGGCGATCCAGTCGGCGGCGGCGCCGCGCAGGGCGGCCAGCCGCTCCAGGTCGGACGCGAGTGCCGCGCGGACGTACAGCGGGAAGGGTGCGGTCAGCACGGTGCGCCGGCCCGGGCCGGTTCGAGGACGAAACCCGCGTGCAGGGCCTCGACCAGTTGCCGCCCTTGCGCGGTGAGGCCGGACCCGTCGGGGCCGGTCAGCGGGTAGCGGGTGACCAGCCGGGCGATCGGCACATCGGTGTACAACACCGTACCGGCGGCCGGGAGTTGGAGCAGCACGCAGTCGTCGGGGCCGCACTCCAGCAGACCGAACCCGTCGCCGCAGCGCTGCAGTTGCCCGTCCTTGAGCCGGTGCAGCCCACCGGTCGGCGCGGCCGCCACCCGCACCGGGCCGCCGGTGTGCCGGACCACCAGCTGGCAGCCGTCCGCCGGGTCCAGCGAGGGTTCGCCGCCGGTGGCGTGGCCGTAGCGCTCCAGGGCGTGGCGCAGCGCGGCGGGCAGCGTGTGCTGGGCGAGTTCGATCTCGCTCAGCAGCCAGGTCGAGCCCTGCATACGGGAGTTGACCTCCAGCAGCAGTGCGTCGTCCGGTCCGTCCAGCACGAAGTCGGCGCCGAACAGTCCCCGGTAGCCGAGACCCGCGAGCGCCGTGCCGACCTGCCGGGTCTGCTCGACGGCCCGGTCGAGGGCGCGGGACGGCAGCAGGGCGGGCGCCGCGAAGTCGCAGCCCGAGTAGGCGCCGAAGGCCGCGCCGACCCCCTCGACCCGGGTCAACTGGACGGACGGGCGCAGGATTTGAACCGTGCCGTCCACCGAGACCAGGCCGTGGACGTTGACCGGGGCGCCCTCGACGTATCCGCTCACCAGCCAGGGCCCGGCGCCGCTGTTGATGCCGAGCAGGTCCGCCTCGCCGGTGACCAGGTACGTTCCCTTTCCGCCGGAGCCGCGCGGTGCCTGAACGACGTAGGTGCCGCCGAAGCGGCGGCGCAGCTCCCGGTGGTCGAGGGTGCCGACCACCGCGTCCGGCGGCGTGTTCACCCCCACCGAGCGGAGCCACGCCCGCTGCGCGGTCTTGTCCTGCAGGCCCGCCAGCGAGACCGACTGCGTCGGCTCCACCAGCCGGGTGCCGAGCTCCGCGAGTGCGCTGCGCCAGTGCGGCTGGAACGCCTGGTACGGCAGCAGCGCCAACTCCCGGCCCAGCCGCGGCCGTTCACCGCTCCGTGCGAGCGCACGCAGTAACTCGTGGATCCCGACGCCCATCGCGGTGTGGTCCCGCCGCCCGGTGGTCGCCTCCAGCGCGTGGAACTCGGCGTCGAACTCGCCCTCCCAGCCCGCGTCCGGGGACTCGACACTGAGCACGGCGGACAGGCAGCCGGTGCGCAGCAGCGGAAGCGCGAGCAGGGGGCGGGGGCAGACCGAGAGCCCGGGGACTTCCCGTAGCCGGTCGATCGCTTCGTCACAGGATGTGATCACCAGGTGAATTATGGGAGCCCCCGCGAGCCCCCAGCGCCGCCCCGCCGCAGACCCGCTGGTGCGGGGCGCGTGCCGCCCCCGACCTCACCCGTACGAGGGGGAGCGCGGAGTTGACGGCCCGCTGGGGCGGGTCTACAGCCAGCGGGCGAACCAGGCGCGGATGCGGCGGAGGGCGTCCAGCTGGTGGGCGCGTTCGGTGAGGCCGTGGCCCTCGCGGGGGTAGACGACGAACTCGTGCTCGACGCCGAAGTGGCGGAGGGCGCGGTGGAAGTGGATGGCCTGGCTCAGCGGGACGTTGGTGTCCTCCTCGCCGTGCAGGATCAGGATCGGGGTGCGGATCCGGGAGGCGTACGAGATGGGGCTGTTGCGGTCGTGGACGTGTGGCCCCGGGCCGTCCCAGCCGGTGCTGCCGCCGAGCGCCGCGTCGACGCTCGCCCAGTCGCCCGTCCCGGCCTGCATGCCCCAGTCGCTGATGCCCGCACCCATGACGGCGGCCTTGAACCTGTCCGAACGGCCCGCCGCCCAGGCCGCGATGAAGCCCCCGTGGGCTCCATCCGGAGATTCCCAGCCGCCCGGGGTCGGCGACGCCCTCGGTCACCAGCAGGTCGATTCCGCCGAGAATGTCGGTCCATTCGTCGCCGCCGACCGCGCCCGCGACCGTGGCGGCGAACTCGTGGCCGCGCCCCGAACCACCGCGGGGGTTGGGCAGGAAGACCGCGTACCCGGCGGTCGCCAGCCACTGGCCGCAGTCGACCGCGTTGAGGGTGAACTCGTCCGCGTGACGGAAGTACGGGCCGCCGTGGACCAGGGTGACGAGCGGGAACGGTCCGTCGTCCCGGGTCCGGCCGGCCGGCAGGATCAGCAGGCCGTCCAACTGGAGTCCGTCGGAAGCCCGGTAGCCGAGGCGCTCCTGAACTCCCCAGCGGATCCCGCGCAGTTCCGGCGCGGTGTCGCCGAGTCGCAGCAGTGGTCCGCCAGTTGGCCCGGCGTGGACGTTCTTGGGCTCGTACGCCGTGCTCGCCAACAGGGCCACGGTCTCCCCCGAGCGGCTCGCGGTGAGCCCGGCGAGCAGGCCGGGGGCACCGGACAAGCGGTGGAACCGCAGGGACTCCGGATGGAGCCGGTACAGCGCGGTGTCCAGCCCGTCGGCGAACAGCGCGAGCGGCGGCCCGTCCGCGACCTGCACCAGTTCGGTCGGGCAGACGGTCATACCGGCGGTGAGGTTGCGGTGCTCGACGGCCCGGCCGGCCGCCGGCGGGACGGTGTCGAGCACGGCGAGCCCGCCGACCAGGTGCGGAGGGGCGGTGGCCAGGTGGGCCAGATGCCAGACGCCGTCGTGCTGCCACCAGGCCGGGGACTGCGCCTCGCTCCCGACCGGGCCCAGCTCGTGGACGCCGGCCGATTCCGGGTCCACCACGTGCAGTTGAGCCGTCATGACGCCGGGGTCGAGCTCGGCGGTGGACCAGCTCAGCACCGCCAGCGGGCCGCCGTCCGGACGCTGCGCCAGCTCGACCACATGCCGGTCGCCGAGGCCGTCCACGGTGCGAAGCCCGCCGGTCTCCAGGTCGAGCAGGCGCAGCCGGGTGGGGGGAAGGTGCCGGCCCCAGACCTTGGCGTCGTCGCGCTCGGCCTTCCGGCGTTCGTCCTCGGCGGTGGGCTCGTCCGCGGCGAGCACGGCGACGGTGCGGCCGTCGAGGAGCGGGTGGTGGCCGGTGACGCCGCCGCGCCAGGTGGTCAGGGCCTCGGCCGCGTCCTGGTTGCCGTCCAGGCGGATTCGGTGGAGTTGGGCGGTGCCCTGCTCCTCGCGGTCGGAGGTGAAGAACAGCGTGGCCGAGTCCGGCGCCCACTTCGGGGCGCGGTCACGGGCCGTGCCGTCGGTCAGCCGGCGCGGGGGAGTGCTGCCGTCGGCGGCGGCGACCCGGATGGACCCGCTTCCGTCGCTCGCGACCACCGCGTGGGCGACCAGACGGCCGTCCGGCGAGACGGCCGGTGCCACGGCGGCGGCGATGTCCACCACCAGTTCGGCGGTGAGGAGTTCGGACGGTTCGGGTGTCGGCCGGGGTGCGGGGTGCGGCATGCGGGCTGCCTTTCGCTCGTCAGGACGGCAGTCGGACATCCTGCCGCACCGCCGGGCCCGCGTCAGTCGAAATTCGCCCGGATGCCCCGCCGCCGGTCCGTGGCCCGGAGCGGACTCGGACCGACGGCAGGGAAGTGACCTGTATGCGGAATCAACTCTCCGTCCAGAAGCGACAGTTGAACTCGCGCGAGGCCGGACAGCTCCTAGTTGCAGGTGGTTCCGACGGGCTGGCTGGTCCCGGTGTAGATCCAGGCGTCGGTGGTGACCGCGTGGTCGTACGACGCGAACCACTCCACCGGCCCGCCCGGCCGCTGGTAGTAACCCACCGCGTCCCAGACCGTGGTGGGACCGTAGTTGCCGGTCACCGCCGGGCCCGGCAGCGTGCAGTAGATCCAGACCTTGGTGCGGTAGGGCAGGGCGGTCGTCAGCGGGTCGTTCCAGCTGACCGTGCCGCCGGCGGTGTGCCAGCGGAAGTACAGGCCGTCGGTCGCGTAGACGCAGCCGTTCCAGGTGAGTCCGGGCTGGCCGTCGATCGGCTCCCCGATCCCGCCGCACGGCGCGGTCGCCGCCTGCGCCTGTCCCGTCCCGCCGATGATGCCGCCGGCCACCAGGGCGACCGTCGCCGCCAGCGCGGCCGCCGCTTTCCTCACTCGCATGTCAACTCCTCGGGTCCGTCGCGGCGTTCGCCGCGTCCGATGGGAGGAGTGCAGCAGCAGCCGACCGCGCAGGCCAGAGGGTTGAAGCGCGGGTTCACCAGGACCGAACAGGCCCTCCACCGCGCCCGTGTGGGGCTTGACGCCGCCGAACAACGCTGAACAATCAAACAGCGTTGGCAGGCCAAGACCCCCAGGGGGAACGGATGGCACGCAGACAGGCTCCACTGGAGGGGAACGGCGCTGCCGCGAGGTTCGCCGAACGGTTGCGCGAAGTGCGGCGGGAGTCCGGGCTGACGCTCCGTCAACTCGCCGCGATCTCCGGGTACTCGCACAGCACGCTCTCGCTGGCGGAGAACGGAAGACGCCTGCCGTCCTGGGACGTCGTCGCGGCGTTCGTCCAGGCGTGCGGGCGCAAGGACATCGACCGCTGGCGGGGGTGGTGGGACGCGGCCGAGGAGCAGTCCTTCCCCGCAGGGCAAGGGCCGGAGCCCGAGGCGCCGACGATCGACCCGCAGCCCGTGCGCGTGCCGGAGCCCGAGCCGGTCGTGGTGGTGCGCACGCGATGGTGGGCGCTGCTGCTCGCCGTGCTGCTCTCCTCCGCGCTCACCGCGACCGTGACCCTGCTGCTCGTGCCGGCCCGGTCCGACGGCTCCAAGGGGCACGCGGCGCTCGCGGGCAACTTCCCGCCGGGCAGCGACCCGATCCCGTCCGAGGACTGCGGCGGGGGAGCGCCGGGCTACGGATGCCGGCACAAGGACCCCAACGCGACGCCGTGCTGGGGCGAGGGCGTGCAGCAGGGGCACGTCACGGACATCGAGTACGAGGGTCAGGTGATCGGCAAGGTGGTGAACTGGTACTCCCCGAGGTGCGGCACCAACTGGTCGGCCCTGCACCTTCCGGCCGGCTGGCGGGGCCGGACCGAGATCGTCAGCCAGACCGACAAGATGTGCTTCCCGGCCGACTGCCAGTCGCTGGAGGGCAAGACGCCGCCGTTCTGGACGCCGATGGTGTTCGGCATGAATCAGCCGGTGGTCGCGCGCGGGTATGTCGAGTATCCGGACGGCCAGATCAGGATGGTGACGGCCGGGACCACCTGACCGCCGCCGGCAGGGCGTCAGCCCCTTGCGCGCGGCCCCCCGGAGGGTTCGTGGGCGACCTGATCGTCTTGGCGATATCGTGGTGAAGCCTTGAGGAATAGTCAACTCGGGCTCTGGACAAGGCATTACCCGTCGGTAAATCTCAGGTGGTGTGACCGAACCCACCGCCACCGCGCCCACCGCCCGCCCCGCGCGCCGCCAGGTCATCCAGGCGGCCGCCCTCACCGCCGGGGCTCTCGCCCTGCCCCTCGCCGCCTCCGCCGGCAGCGCAGTCGCCGCCGGCGGGGCACAGTTCCTGCACGGCATCGCCTCCGGCGACCCGCTGCCCGACGGCATCCTGCTGTGGACCCGGGTCACCCCCGGCGCCACCGCCGTGCCCGGCTCAGGACTCGGGCCCGACACCGCCGTCCAGTGGCAGCTCGCCACCGACCGCGCCTTCACCGCCGTCGTCGCCCAAGGCGCCGTCACCACCACCGCCGCCACCGACCACACCGTCAAGGCCGACGTCCGCGGCCTGCGCCCCGACACCGCCTACTGGTACCGCTTCCTGGCCGGCGACGCCGTCTCGCCCACCGGCCGCACCCGCACCGCACCCGCCGCCGACGCCGCCGTGGACCGGCTCCGCCTGGGCGTCGCGTCCTGCGCCAACTGGGAGGCCGGCTACTTCTCCGCCTACCGCCACCTGGCCGCCCGCGGCGACCTCGACGTGTTCCTGTTCCTCGGCGACTACATCTACGAGTACGCGTCCGGCGCCTACGGCACCCGTGGCACCGTGGTGCGCCCGCACGCCCCCGCGAACGAGATCACCACGCTCGCCGACTACCGCACCCGGCACGGCCGTTACAAGACCGATCCGGACCTCCAGGCGCTGCACGCCGCCGTCCCCACCGTCGCGATCTGGGACGACCACGAGTTCGCCAACGACGCCTGGTCCGGCGGCGCCGAGAACCACACCCCCGGCACCGAGGGCGACTGGAGCGCCCGGGTGACTGCCGCGAAGCAGGCGTACTTCGAGTGGATGCCGGTCCGCCCGTCCATCGCCGGCACCACCTACCGGCGGCTGCGTTACGGCAAACTCGCCGACCTGCACCTGCTCGACCTCCGCTCGTTCCGCTCGCAGCAGGCCGGCGTCGGCAGCGGCGACGTCGACTCCGCCGACCGGACCATCACCGGCCGGGCCCAACTCGACTGGCTGAAAGCCGGATTGGCCGCCTCCGACACCACCTGGCGGCTGGTCGGCAACGAGGTGATGATCTCGCCCGTCGCGTTCCTGGCGCTGCCGGACTACCTGCTGCGCCCGCTCGCCCAGTTGCTCGGCCTGCCCGGCGAGGGGCTGGCCGTCAACACCGACCAGTGGGACGGCTACACCCACGACCGGCGCGAGCTGCTCGGCCACCTGAAGGACCGGCACATCACCAACACGGTGTTCCTCACCGGCGACATCCACTCCGCCTGGGCCTGCGACGTGCCCTTCGAGGCCGCCACCTACCCGGCCTCCGGCAGCGCCGCCACCGAGTTCGTGGTCACCTCGGTCAGCTCCGACAACATCGACGACATCCTCAAGGTCGCCCCGCACACGCTGTCCCTGGTGGCCTCCGCCGCGATCCAGTCCGCCAACGGCCACATCAAGTGGACCGACCTGGACTCGCACGGCTACGGCGTCCTCGACATCACCGCCGAGCGGGCGCAGATGGACTACTACGTGCTCTCCGACCGCACCAAGCCCGACGCCACCACCAAGTGGAGCCGCTCCTACCGCACCCGGAGCGGCACCCAGCAGATCGAGCGGGTGTACGCGCCGGTCAACTGACGCATACAGCAAGCGGCCTGACGGAGCGTCAGGCCGCTGGCTGCTCAGCGGGTGGTGCTGCGGTTGAACAGCGCACGCGACCAGGCGTAGCCGACCGCGCCGATGCCCGCGCACCACGCCAGCGACACCCAGCCGCTGGAGCCGACCGCCGTCCCGGACAGCAGCCCGCGCAGCGCCTCCGTCATCGGGGTGAACGGCTGGTACTCGGCGAACAGGCGCAGCCCGGGCGCCATCGAGCCGGCCGGCACGAACGCCGAGCCCAGGAACGGCAGGAACTGGATCATCATCGGCTTGTTGCTGGCCGACTCCACGGTCTTCGAGATCAGCCCGAGTGCCACCGACAGCCACGTCACGGCCACCGCGATCGCCACGATCAGCCCGAGCGCCGCCAGCCACGCCAGCACGCCCGCGTGCGACCGGTAGCCGAGCCCCAGCGCCACCGCGACCACCAGCAGCACGCTGAGCATGGTCTGGATCACGCTGCCGATCACATGGCCGGTCATGAACGAGGACCGGGTGATGTTCATGGTGCGGAAGCGGTTGATGATGCCGCCCGTCATGTCGGAGCAGATCGCGACCGAGGTGGTCATCGAGCCCGCCGCCAGACCCATCACCACGATGCCGGGCGTCAGGTAGGCGAGGTAGGCGTCGCGCCCGCCGGCCAGTCCGCTGCCGAGACCGGCGCCCATCGAGTCGCCGAAGGCGTAGACGAACAGCAGCAGCATCAGGATCGGCGTCATCGCCGAGCTGAACGAGAGCGCCGGGTAGCGGGCTGCGTGCTTGAGGTTGCGGCGCAGCATGGTCATCGAGTCGTGCGCGGCCAGGGCGAGGGTGCTGCTCAACGCGGGGTCTCCTCGGTGGCGAAGACGGGTGTTGTGGCGGTGCCGGTCAGGGCGAGGAAGACGTCGTCCAGGTCCGGGGTGTGCACGGAGAAGTCGGCGGCGGGCACACCGGCCGCGTCCAGCCGGTCGATCACGCCGCGCAGGGCGTCCAGGCCGGCGTCGCCGGGGATGCGCAGGGCGAGGTTCTCCTCGTCACGGCTCGCGTCCGGGAACGCGGCGCAGGCGCGGGCGTAGCCGGCCGGGTCGGCGAGGCGCAGGCGGACGTGGCTGCCGGGGATGCGCGCCTTCAGCTCGTCGGGGCTGCCCTCGGCGACGATCCGGCCGCCGTCCAGGACGGCGATCCGGTCGGCGAGTTGGTCGGCCTCCTCCAGGTACTGGGTGGTCAGGAAGACGGTGGTGCCGCGGGCGACGAGGCCGCGCACGGTCTCCCACATGGTGCGGCGGCTGCGCGGGTCGAGGCCGGTGCTGGGCTCGTCCAGGAAGATCACCTGTGGGTCGCCGACCAGCGTCATGGCCAGGTCGAGCCGGCGGCGCATCCCGCCGGAGAAGGTCGCGGCGCGCTTGCCGGCCGCCTCCGCGATGTCGAAGAGCCGGAGCAACTCCCTTGCCCGGGCCCGCCCTTGAGCCCGGGGGAGACGCAGCAGGTCGGCCATCAGGAGGAGGTTCTCCTCGGCGGTGAGCAGGTCGTCCAGGGCGGCGAACTGTCCCGTGACGCCGATCGCCGAGCGCACCCCGTCCGGGTCGGTGGCCAGGTCGTGGCCGGCGATCTGCGCCTGGCCGCCGTCGGCGCCGACCAGCGTGGAGAGGATCTCCACCGTGGTGGTCTTGCCGGCGCCGTTCGGCCCGAGCAGGGCGAACACCGTGCCGGCGGGGATGGTGAGGTCGATGCCGTCGAGGACGGTCTTGTCCCCGTACGACTTGCGCAGGCCGATCGCGGTGACGGCGGGGCCGTGCGGCGCCTTCCTGGACGCGGGCATGGCTAACGTGGGCATGTGTCCTCCCGGTGGGAAACGGTTTACGTGGAAAGAAAGGTGACGGCACGTCAGGTGCGGGCGCGGCGGATGTCGATGTTGCCGAAGCGGGTGCGGGCGCGGACCTCGACGGTCTCCTCGCCCTGCTCCGGTCCGTCCGCGCCGGTGAGCGCGTTGCGGATCTGCCCGCGCTGCGCGCCGACGTCCAGCCAGGCGGCCGTGCCGGTCCGGACGCCGATCTCGATCGTGCCGAAGCCGGTCTCCAACTGCACGCTGCCGCGCACCACTTCGCCCACCAGCAGGGTGCCCCGGGCGGTGCTGGCGCGCAGCGAGGCCTCGGCCCGTTCGACGGTGATGTCGCCGTTGGCGCCGCTCACCTGGAGGTCGGAGGTGGCGAGCGCGACGGTGGTGCTGCCGTGCGAGTTCTTCACTACCGCCGGGCCGTCCAGCAGCCCCACCCGGACGCTGCCCGAACTGGTGCTGATCTCGGCCCGGCCCCGGACCTCCTCGACGGTCACCGACCCGTGTGCGGCCGACAGTTGGAGCGGCCCGGTGCTGTCCAGCCGGACGTCGCCGGAGGCGGTCTTCACCCGCACCTCGCCGAGCGGGCCCTCGCCGAGCACCTGCGTCCACGCGCCGCCGGCCTCCAGGTGCGAGCCGGCCGGCAGCTCGACGGACACGTCCACCGTGCCGGTCCGGCCCAGCGGGTAGCGCTGCTTGGGGGTGCGGACGGTCAGCACGCCGCCCGCGAAGCCGACCTCGGTCTGCTCGGCGGCGCGCACGTCCACCTCCCGGTCCGGGTCGCGCGGCCGGGCCTCGACCACGGTGTCGGCGCGGTCGGTCGCGATGACGTGCACCGAGCCCGCGTACACCTGGACGTTCAGCGAGATCGGCTCGGGAGTGTCGAAAGAAGGCATGGCAGTACCGTCCTCATGGGTCGTCAGAGGCGTCGGGGCCCGGTCGTCGGGTGTCGGGGCGATGCGGGGTGGTGCGGGTGTTCGGTCAGCGGACCCAGCCGGTGTAGCCCTGGCCGAAGGTCTGCGAACGCTCCGCCTGCGCGCGCGG
The DNA here is from genome assembly GCF_043200475.1 of Kitasatospora sp. NPDC048407. Taxonomy (NCBI): domain Bacteria; kingdom Bacillati; phylum Actinomycetota; class Actinomycetes; order Kitasatosporales; family Streptomycetaceae; genus Kitasatospora; species Kitasatospora sp. NPDC048407. Next base: position 43,443 of record NZ_JBICXW010000033.1, read on the forward strand.
ACGGGCACCGCCCTCGACGGCGGACGCCACCGCCCGCACCAGCCAGGCGTTGACCGACAGCCCCTCGCGGGCGGCGGCCTCCTCGGCGCGCGCCTTCAACTGGGCCGGCAGGCGCAGGTTGATCCTGGCCTGGCCGCCGTCGTCCTCGGCGGCGGGCAGGTCGGGTGCCACGGGAGCTACGGGTACGGGTGTCGGTTCGACGGCGGCGGGCTCGGCGGGCGGTGCGGTGACCACGAAGTCCGGGTCCAGGCCGCGCAGTCGGACGTCGACCGAGCCCGGGGCGAGCTCGCGGGTGACCTCGGCCATCGCGGCCGAGAGCACGTGCAGCATGGTCAGCCGGGTCGCCGACTCCAGCGGGGCCGTCAGCCGGTCGGCCAGTTCGCGGGCCTCGGGCCCGCCGGCCTCGGCGGCCACCGCCAACTCGCGCCGGAGGTTGTCGACATACGGGGTGAGGTCCATGGCTCCATAGTGGCATCACTCTGATGCCGCGACAAGTTCCTTGCGGTGTCGGATGGTTGGTCTTTCATGTCTGGCTGCTCTGACCAGCGGAGATGAATGGGTGCCAGGTAGTGCCACTGATGGCGCGCCATGGTGCCGCCCGGCCCGGCGGGTAGCATCCCCGGGAGAAACCGCCGACGGGGGAGGACCGCCGCCATGACCGAGGAACACCGCACCCGCTGGTGGCAGCGCCGAACCGCCCCCACCGAAGTCCCGGACCCCGCCGCCCCGTTCGACGTGGTGCGGCGCGGCTACGACCGGCAGCAGGTGGAGGCCCACCTCGCCCTGCCGCCCGAACAGCGGCCGCGCCCTGCCGCGTTCGACATCGTCCGAATGGGATACGAGCGCGAGCAGGTCGACCGGGCGCTGCGCGAACAGGGCTGAACGCGGCCACCGGGCTTGACGTACGGTCGAAAACCCCTTGCCTTCGAACCGGCCGGTGTGCGATCTTGCGCCGGTCGTCGAAGGAGGGCGCCCATTGGAGCTTTTCGCGTGCGCGCACTGCGCGAGCACACTCACCCGGCCGGTCAGCCGGGTCCGGTTCCCGCCCTACGCCCGTCATCAGGTGGGCAACGGCCTGCGGATGCCGGCCCTGATGGACGCGGGGAGTTACGCCGTCGACCCGGAGCAGTCCGGCCCACCCTGGCGGCTCTGGGAGGAACTCGCCGACGGCGAGGCGGAGGCCCGCGGCTACTACGACCGTGTGTACTCCCTGCCGGACGGCCCGCGCGGGCAGATCCTGCTGGCGCCCGGCGACGACATCGGCACCACACTGATCGTCGACGGCGCCGACGGCTACTGCTGCGGCCTCACCGGCGGGCACGGCCCCAACCTGGCCTGTGCTCACTGCGGGCTCCCCGTCGGCGCACGCGAGGACGACTGCTCCGTCTGGCAGGCCGTCTGGCTGCAACCCGACGCGGTCCGTGCCGTCCCCGCCGGCCCCGATCTGCCCGTCACCGACTGGGACGGGCTGATCGACGAGCGCTACGCCGTCCCCCCGGTCGACGCGGCCGGCCGCTGGGACCGCCGCTGCGAACAGGAGATGAGCACGACCCTCGTCGGCCTCGCTCTCGCCGCCGGCGGCGCGCCCGTGGCGTTCGACGACGGCGAGGCCGCCGCCGTCTTCGACCGCGCCATGCGCCACTTCCCGCCCGACGCCGGCCGCCCCGCGAAGCGCTGCGCCCTGCACGGCCCCGGCCGCCCTCTGGCCGGCCGTCACCCCGAGCTGGCACTCGTCCCGCGCCACCCGCAGACCGGCCGGCCGTGGCCGACCCCGCCCGGCGTCACCGGCATCCCGCTCGACCTCGCGGTCTGGCGGCACCTCGCCTTCCCGCGCATGCGCGCCGCCGTCCGCGTCCACAGCGTGCTGCGCGCCGAACTCGACCGCGACGACCCGCCGTTGCCGACGTGGCGCTGCGGCGTCTACTTCGACGGCTGGCTGATCCACGACCTGCTGGCCCGTGTGCCCGCCGACCGGCGCCCGGCAGTGCGCGCCATTCACCCGGGCTGGATGCCGTTCGGATGGTGCTGACGGGGCGCCCATGCGGGTCTGAGCAGGCCGCGGTGTTGCGGCGCGGGTTCCGGCCAAGTTGGGGGTGTGGGTGTCGGCGGTCCTGCGGCTCCGCTTCGGGGGTGCCCGGGGGTGCATCTTTGGTCGTGTTCCTGACAGGGGTGGGTGGAGGTGGCGGACGGCCCGTGGGGCGGGTGTTCCGTTTGGCGTTCGGTGGGTCGGTGATTCCGGCCAAGGTGGACGGAGCCTGTTCCCCGGGGTCCGGTGGGCGCGGAGGATGTCCTCCGTTGTTGCCCAGGCCCGCGGGTTCCGGCGGACACCGACGACGTTGGAGGGGCCTTGTCCAGAGGGGGCGGCAGGGCGCGGTTGTCCGTGCGGTCGTGGTCGCGGTTGATCGTGTTCGCGGTGGCGATGGTGCTGATGGTCTCGCTGGCGCAGGCGCAGGTGGTGCCGGCGGCGTCCGCGTCGGCGGCGTCGAAGCCGGTGCCGAGGGATCTGCCGATCCTGTCGGTGCCGTCGGCGGGCAAGCAGCAGCCGCAGGCCGAACCCGGGCAGCCGAAGGCCGACTTCAAGCCGTTGGCGACCGGCGGGCACACCCGGTTCGACGCGCAGCGGTCGGCGTCCGGCGCCGACCCGGCACCGCAGACCAGTCCGGTCGCTCCGGTCGACGGCGCGGTGGTGGGCACGGAGACGCCGGTGTTGCAGGTGGCCGCGGTCGGCGACGGCGTCCTGTACTGCTTCAAGGTCTCCACCGGCTTCGACGGCCGCTCGGGCAGCGTGGTGGACTCCGGGTGCCTCGACCAGCCGCAGTGGACGGTCCCCAAGCACGTGCTGCACGACGGCGGCCGCTACACCTGGACGGCGGCCACCTCGACGCCCGGGGCGACGACGGCGACGGCGCCGCAGTGGGTCGGACACTTCACGGTCAACCAGCGGGTGGGGGATCCGGGGCCGGCACCGACCGACCACCTGGGGCCGGTGACGGTGAACCTGTTCAACGGCAACGCGCACGTCGAGGCCGCCGGGCCCGCGTTCCAGACCGTCGGCGGATCGGCCGGGGTGAACCTCGCCTACAACTCCCGGCAGGGCGCACCGCACGGTGTGCGCGCCTCGTACTTCAACGACTCGCGGCACGCGGGCGCCCCGGACGCGACCCCGGTGATGGTGCGCGGCGAGTCCCAGGTCAACCTGGACTGGGGCGTCACGTGGACCGGCAACCCGGACAACCTGCCGTGGCGGGACAACCCGATGCCGCCCGCGCTGGACAAGAACTGGTTCGTGGTGCGCTGGGAGGGCCAGTTCAAGGCCCCGGTGACCGGGGAGTTCCGGTTCGCGGGCGCGCACACCGACGGTGCGCGGGTCTGGCTGGGCGACACGCTGGTCTACGACAGCCCCGGGGCCGCCGATCCCGGCGACGACTTCCTGCTGCCCGGCCCGCACCAGGCTCAGGACATCGCGCTGACCGCCGGTCAGCTGGTGCCGATCCGCGTCGAGCTGTACCACCACTCCGACCAGCGGCCCCGCATGGTGCTGTGGGCCAAGAGCAGCACCGGCCCCGACGACCAGCGCGTTCACAACCTCGAACCGCGGATCGTGCCGACGGAGTGGCTGTTCTCCTCGGACTCGGAGTCGCTGCCGCCGGGATGGACGCTGTCGGCCCAGTCCAGCGGCTACAGCCACGCCGAGATGCTGGACGGCTCGGTCGTGCTCACCGATGCCGCCGGCGGCAAGCACACCTGGGCCAAGGCCTCCGCGGGCGGCTACGCACCCCCGGTCGGGGAGGACGGCGTGCTCGCGTTCGACAGCGCGGGGCGGATCACGGTCACCGAGGGCGACGCGGTGTCGGTGTTCAACCCCGACGGCACGCTCGCCGCGGTGGAGTCGGTGCTGGACGGCAAGAAGCCCGCGGCCCTGCAGTACCTCTACAGCGGGACGCCGCCCCGGCTGACCGAGATCAAGGACCCGGTCTCCGGCCGGTCGCACCGGCTGTTCTACAACACCGATGGCAGCGACGGCTGTTACGGCGGGGTGTCCCGCCCGCCGGGCTCCGACCCGGCCCCGGCGCGGATGCTGTGCCGGATCCGCTACTGGGACGGCAGTGAGACCCGGCTGTGGTACCAGCTGGGCACCCTGGCCAGGATCGAGAATCCCGGCGCGGCCATGCAGGACTTCGACTACGTCGGCCGGGCCTCGGCCAAGCAGCGCTACGACCAGGCCGGCGACAACGAGGAGGAGAAGCAGAGGGCCCTGGACAGCATCGGGCCGCTGGCCACCCTCCGCGGCAGCCTGGCCTACGACTGGGTGGCCCACCAGGCCCCGTCCGCGGAGAACGGGTGCACCAACACCGGTGACATCGCCGCCGCCTGCACGGTGATCGGCTACGACTCCGTGGTCGAGCACCCGCAGGAACCGCCCGCCCTGCGCGCGGTCCAGGTCCTGGCGGCGGCACCGGACGGCCGCTCCGGCGACAAGCGCGCCGAGCACTTCTACCAGTACTACCTCGAACGCAACCAGGCGACCGTGGCCCTGGCCGGGGTGTACGACTCGACCCGCTCGCGCACCGTGACCTACGACGACGCCGGACGCACCCTGGTCACCACCGATTTCACCGGCGCGAGCATCTCCGCCGAGTGGAACGCCAAGGACCAGGCCACCGCCGCGGTCGACAGTGCGGGCCGGCGCTCCACCACGGTGTACGACCACGCCGACCGCCCGGTCGACAAGTACGGGCCCGCACCGGCGTCCTGCTTCACGGGGCTGATCCCGACACCCGCCTGCGCGGCCACGATGCCGCACAGTCACACCAGCTACGACGAGGGCCTGGTGGGGCTGTCGGCCGCCTTCTACGACAACCCGGAACTGGCGGGGGTGCCGCGGGAGTTCGCCACCGGGGTCGGCGCCGGTGACGGGGCGCTGGCACGGTCGTGGGGGGCGGGCCCGCCGGTGGCGAACACCGCCGGCTGGTCGGGCCGGTTCACCGGCGAGATCGAGTTCCCCGCCGCCGGGGACTACGGCCTCGGGTTCACCGCGGTCGACGGCGTCCGGCTGTGGGTGGACGACGTGCTGACCGTCGACAGCTGGACCGACAAGCCCAGCACGGCAGTTGCGGGTACGTACGGCAACACCGCGGCCGGCAGCCGGCACCGCGTCCGCGTCGACTACTACAACCGCTCCGGTACGACCGGGGCACTGTCCTTCACCTGGACTCCGCCCGGCGCCGGCACGCCGGTGCCGGTGCCGGGGACGAAGCTCGCGCCCCGGTACGGCTGGGCGACCGGCTCCACCACCGAGGACACCTCCGGCGGCGACACGGAACGGGCACCGTCCAGGCACATCGCCAGCAGCTACGCGGATCCGGCGGCGGGCATCGACCCGGTGTACGGGCTCACCGTGTCCACCACGGCCGATCCCGGCGGACTGGGCCTGACCACCCGCACCGGCTACGAGCGGCCGGGCGACAAGTACCTGCGCCAACTGGCCACCGCGAAGCCCGGCGGCGACCTCGCCGACCCCGACAAGCACGCCACCACGGTCTACTACGGCGACTCCGAGACCCGGACCAACCCGTGCGATCCGAAAGCTCCGGCCGCCAACCAGGGCGGCATGGCCAAGACCGCCACGGAAGCCAGACCGGCCGACGGGACGCCGCTCACCGGCGAGACCGTGTACGACGAGACCGGCCGTGCCGTCGCCGAGCGCGCGGGCGACGAGGGCTGGACCTGCACCACGTACGACGCGCGCGGACGGGTGGTCAAGAAGACCTTCCCCGCGTACGGGGCCAAGCCGGCCCGCACCGTCGTCACCGACCACGCCGTCGGCGGTGACCCGCTGACCTCGCAGGTGAGCGACGAGAACGGGTCGATCACCACCGTGATCGACCTGCTCGGCCAGGAGGTCCGCTACACCGATGCCAACGGCGTCACCTCGATCTCCACGTACGACCAGGTCGGGCGCCTGACCACGGACACGACCACGGTCAAGGGCGTGTCCAGCACTGTGATCTACGCCTGGAGCGATGCCAATCAATTGACGAACGTCAAGCTGGACGGGACCATCGTCGCCACCCCCGGCTACGACGCGGCCACCGAACTGGCCCGCGTCGCCTACGGCAACGGATCCCGCCTCGACGCGCTGGCCCGCAACGCCTCGGGCAAACCGACGGCGCTGACGTGGAAGACCTCCGCGTCCACGGTCGTCGACACAGTCACCCGCTCCCGCAACAACCGGGTCACCGACGACGTGGTGACCGCCGACGGCAAGACCGCCGCGACCTCCTCCTACACCTACGACACGGTGGGCCGGCTCGTCGCGGCGACCGTCCCGCACCACCAACTCACCTACCGGTTCGATCCGGCCGGCGGCTGCGGGCCGGCGGCAGCGGCCGGGTCGAACACCAACCGCACCGCGTCCACCGACAGTCTCAACGGCGCCCCGGCGGTCACCACCGGCTACTGCTACGACGGCGCCGACCGGCTGACCTCCACCAGCGGCGGCACCGCACTCTCCTTCGGCTACGACAGCCACGGCGACACGGTCAGGATCGGCGGCGACACCCTGGGCTACGACTCCGCCAGGCGGCACATCGCCACCACCACCGCCGACGGGAAGACGATCTCCTACCTGCGCGACCCGGCCGACCGGCTGACGGCCCGCACCGTCACCGGCGCCGCCGACGGCTCGAAGAACGGGACCACCCGCTACTCGTACAGCTCCAAGCACGACGACGCGGACCTCGTCCTGGACAAGGACGGCGGCCTGCTCCAGCGGATCGTGGCGCTGCCCGGCGGCGTGCTGCTGACCAAGAACTACGACCGGGCCGCCAGCACCAACTGGTCCTACCCGAACATTCACGGCGACGTGCTGTTCACCGCGGACGGGACCGCCGCCCGCACCGGCGACCTCCACCTCTACGACCCCTTCGGCCAGAACATCGACCCCGCCACCGGCGCCTTCGCCGACCTCCCCATCCCCGCCACCGCCGCCGGCGGGATGGACTTCGGATGGCTGGGCCAGCACGAGCGGCCGGTCGAGCACCTGGCCGGCCAGCAGGCCATCGAGATGGGCGCCCGGGTCTACCTGCCCGCACTCGGCCGCTTTCTGCAGATCGACCCGGTACCCGGCGGGTCGGCCAACGACTACGACTACGTCGACGCGGACCCGGTCAACGGCCTGGACCTGGCGGGGACGTTCTCCTGGAAGTCGGTGGTCAGCGTCGGGACCACCGCGGCGGAAGTGGTGGCCTACGTGCCGGGCCCGGTGGGGACGGTCGCCTCCGGGGTGGCGGTGGCCGGCCAGCTCGCCCAGGGCAACAAGAAGGCCGCCGCCATGGACGCACTCGGCATGATCCCCGGCGGCAAGCTCGCCAGTACCGTCGCCAAGACCGCGGCCAGAGAAGCCTCGACCGTCGGCAAGGCCGCCGAGGCGGTCGAGAAGACGTGCAACTCCTTCGCCCCCGACACCCCGGTGGTGATGGCCGACGGCACCATCAAACCGATCGGTGAGGTGCGCGAAGGCGACCAGGTCCAGGCCACCGATCCCGCCACCGGCCGGACCGTCGCGGAACCCGTCACGGACGTCATCACCGGCCACGGCACCAAGCACCTGATCGACATCGGCCTCGAAGGGCCGCGGCCGGCGACGATCACCGCGACCGCCGGACATCCCATCTGGGTCGAGGACCGCGGCTGGGTCGATGCCGGCGACGTCCGGGCCGGCGACACCGTCCGTGGTGCGCCCGGTTCCGCGGCGCTGAAGGTCGCCTCCGTCCACGACCGCGGCGAGGTGGCCGACGCGACCGTCCACAACCTCAGCGTCAGCACCATCCACACCTACTACGTCCAGGCCGGGGCGAGCCGGTTCCTGGTGCACAACGCGGCGTGCCGGGCGTACATGGACTTCACCCGGGCCGGCAAGCGGGACGTCGTCGCGATCAACGCGGACAAGTACAACGGCTACAACCTCTGCGAATGGTGCGGCCGGGAAGTCGTCCAGCCGCAGAAGTCGCAGCGCGGGGTGACGCCGTCCAACGACGAGTGGCAGGTCGACCACATGGAGCCCAAGGCCCACGGTGGTGCCGGATCCCCGGAGAACGGCCAGCTGCTCTGTCGCTGGTGCAACCGCTGGAAGTCGGACAAGTGACTGCGCATCACGAAAGGATCGTGCCGGTGACAACCGAACCATCAAGGCAGCGACGGACCTTCTGGAGGAAGGCCACCGTCATCGCGGTGGCGCTGTGCGCGGCCGTGGGGATCACGGCGTCCCCCGCCGCCGCGCACGAGGAGAGCGCCGCGTCGCCCACGGCGCTGATCCAGCTGACGATCACCAACGTCAGCAACGGAAAACTGCTGGACGTCCAGGGCGGCAGCTACGACGACAACGCGGCCATCTCGGTCAACCCGGCGCCCGGATCCGCCACGGCGTGGCGCATCAACACGGGCACCAGCCTCGGTTCGGGCTTCGCCATCGTCAACACCACCACCGGCAAGTGCATGGACCTCACCACCGCCCGCTACCAACTGCGGCAACAGCCCTGTGACGGGCGCGCGTCCGAACAGTGGTACTTCCAACCGGTCGCCGGATCGGCACAGAAGGCGTTCAGGATCCGCCAGGTCGGCGACAACTCCTGCCTGACCGTCCAGATACCGCCCGCCACCGACAACTGGGTGTACACCTACCGCTGCGACAACACGCCCTACCAGCAGTGGGTGCTGCCCGCCGAGGTCTACCAGACGGCGTGGAACACCGCCGTGGACTACGCGGCCGCCCGGTGCAACAAGGACACCTCGACCTGCTCGTGGTCCACGGCCAACCAGACACCGCCGTTCACGCTGCCGGAGTCGTGCGTCTCCCCGATCTGGTTCAACGACACCTCGACCACGATCCCGTGGGAGTTCACGCTCAACACCACCACGGGGTGGACCAACACCATCGGCTTCAAACTGGGCGGAAGCCTGTCCGTCGGAGGCGACGTCGGCCTGGCCAAGCTCCAACTCGAGGTCACCGCCGAGGTCAACGGCGCCACCACGGTGGACCTCAAGCAGGAGATGGGCAACAAGCTGACCGTGAGCGTGCCCCCGCGCCAGTACGGGTGGGTCGCGCTGTCCGAACTCGCCACCAAGGCCACCGGAACCTGGACCTTCGACACCCAGGGCTTCCCGTGGACCGCCGACGACACCATCACCGTGCCGCTCAAGTACGACGCCAACGGCGGCGCGAGCATCTACAGCGCACGGACCCGGGCCACGTTCACCAACTGCGCCGGAACCTGACGGCGGCGCCCGGCGCGCCGGGTCAGCTGCTCGCCCAGCCGGTGAGGTCGGCGGGGCCGCGGCCGAGCGCACGGGCCGCGGCGGCGTGGATCCGGGTCGGGCGGGGGGAGTTGGCGTCGAAGTCCTGCGAGATGCGGAGCTGAGCCTGCTCGCCGGAGTCGGCCGCGTGGGCCGGGGAGACGCCGGTGAAGGTACCGACGGCCAGGACCACCGCGGCGGCGATCGACTGGGCCCGGCGGGCGAGGTGGTGGAACTTCATCGTGCGCATTCCCTTTCGAATGGCCGTGCGGGAGGAGTGGCACCACGCAGGCGTCGTGCTGCGGCCGACCGGGAGCCGGTCGCAGCCACGGTGGTTCGGGTACCGGCACGATGATGGCGGCCCGACGCGAGCCCGATCGATGCCGGAGCGTTCCTGCTCGGCCGATCGGGTGGTACGTAGTACCGCGTCCAGGCGTGCGCCAGCCCGAAGTGCGCCCCGTGCGCGCCGGTGTGGGAAGGTGAACCACCGTGACGGGCAAGGGGGATGACGAATGAACCGATGGTCGGACGAGGTGACCAGGGTGCTGACGGCGTCCGGGTGGACGCCCGGGCGGGCGGTGGAGACCGGGCGGTGGCGGGAGCTGTTCGAGCCCGAGGGCGTGGAACTGCACGCGGCGGCGGAAGCGTTCCTGCGCGAGTTCGGCGGGCTGACCGTCGACATCGACGGGCCCGGAATCACCTGCGCGCGCACGCCGTTCGAACTCGACCCCGAGCTGGCCGTGGGGGAGGAGGACCGGTACCTGGAGCTCGGGGAGGTCGTCGGGCGGCGGATCTTCCCGCTCGGCGAACTCGACCACGGCCGGTTCTTCCTGGGCATCGACGAGACCGGCGAGGTCTACCTGGTCGAGGGCACACTGGCCAGCTTCGGGCCGATGCCGCAGGCGATGGAGCACCTGATCCTCGGCGTCATGCCCCGCTGGATCCGTGACGAACCGCCAGTGGACGGGGGCTGATCGGCGTAGGTTCGGGAGCGGTGATCCACAACTGACGGGTGGTAGAAGGATGGTCGAGTCGCATCCGCTGCTGGGGTACTTCCTGGACGCGGCCAAAGGCGTGTTCCCGCCGGTGGACGGCGAAGTGACGGTGCTCGGGCCGCTGGCGGGCGGGCTGGAGTGCTCGGTGGCGTTCACCGGACACGCGGTGGTCGCCACGGCGCGGCCCGCCGACGAGGTCCGGGCACACGGCGCGGACGGGTTCGGCGAGTCGATGTCGCCCGACTTCCTGCGCCACCTGGCCGGCCCCGGCGGCTGGATCGGCTGCCTCGACGCGACACTGGTCGCCCCCGGCAGCGGCGGCCCCGCCCAACTCGGCCCGCTGGACGGCGCGGACGCACACCCCCGGGTCCAGCACGCCCGCGAGATACGGGCCGGCGTCGAGGTCTACGGCGACGCGCGCGGGCTGGTCACACTCGCCCAAGGACTCGCCGGACGGCGGGAGTTGAGCATCGAACTGCACGACCCCGACGAACCCCTCCCCGGCCGCGGACGCACCCTGATCGCCGACGCACTCACCCTCGTCCCGGAAGGCGAACCGGTCTTCGCCGCCGTCTCGCCCGGCAACGCCCGCTCGCTGCGCGCCTTCCTCGCCTGCGGATTCACCCCCGTCGGCAGCGAGGTGCTGCTGCGCCCACGACGCCCCGGTCGCCCGGTGTAGCGGCACGGCCCGCGCTGGAGCGCGGGTCGGTGGTGGTCGGTGAAGAGCCGGCCGGGTGGCGGGAGGGGCATCGGGCTGTGCGAGTCGGACCAGCCCTTGTGTCGGAGGCTGACGCGTGCTTGCCGCAGGCCGTTCTCGTGTGCGGGTTCACCTCCGTCGGCAGCGAGGTGCCGCGTTCCGTACTCGGTCGCCCGGTGTAGCGGCAGGGTCGCGCTGGAGGGCGGGCCGGTGGCGGTCGGTGGATAGCCGGCCGGGCGGCGGGAGTTGGGCATCGAGCTGTGCGAGTCGGACCGACCCTTGTGTCGGAGGCTGACGCGTGCTTGCCGCAGGCCGTTCTCGTGTGCGGGTTCACCTCCGTCGGCGGCGAGGTGTCGCGTTCCGTGCGCGGTCGCCCGGTGTAGCGGCACGGCCGCGCTGGAGCGTGGGCCGGTGGCGGTCGGTGAAGAGCCGGCCGGGCGGCGGGAGTTGGGCATTGAGCTATGCGAGCCGGACCGACCCTTGTCCGGGAGGCCGATGCGCGCTTGCCGCAGGCCATTCTTGCGTGCGGGTTCACCTCCGTCGGCAGCGAGGTGCCGCGTTTCGTGCGCGGCCGCCCGGTGTAGCGGCAGGGCCGCGCTGGAGCGCGGGCCGGTGGTGGTCGGTGAAGAGCCGGCCGGGCGGCGGGAGTTGGGCATCGGGCTGTGCGAGTCGGACCAGCCCTTGTGCCGGAGGCCGAGGCGCGCTTGCCGCAGGCCGTTCTCGTGTGCGGGTTCACCTCCGTCGGCAGCGAGGTGCCGCGTTCCGTACCCGGTCACCCGGAGTAGCGGCACGGCCGCACCGGAGCGCGGGGAGCCGGGGCGCGGGCTAGCGTGGGACCGGGCCGGTACGCGGCGAACGCCGCCGGCCCGGTCCCGGTCGGCATGCCCGGCCGGCCTTCCATCCCGGGAGCCGCTGTGAGGGAGCCGCCGTGAGCAAGCAACTCCAAGACCCGGACGAATTGGGCCCGATCGACTACCTGGTGATCTCGTTCCCGGGCAGCCGGCTGACCGGCGAGGGCATGCCACTGCTGGTCGACCTGGTCGACCGCGGCATCATCCGGATCCTCGACCTGATCTTCCTCCGCAAGGGCACCGACGGCACGGTCGCGGCCGTCGAAGTGGCCGACCTCGACGCAGACGGAAAGCTCGACCTCGCCGTGTTCGAGGGCGCCTCCTCCGGCCTGCTCGGCGACGCCGACCTGGCCGAGGCCGGCGGCCTGCTCGACCCCGGCGACTCCGCCGTCGTCCTGCTCTACGAGAACCGGTGGGCCGCCCCGCTCGCCGCCGCGCTGCGCCGGGCCGACGCCCGGATGATCGCCGGCGGGCGCGTTCCGCTGCAGGACCTGGTCGAGGTGCTCGACGCGATCGAGGAGCTCGGAACCGGGCCCGCGGCCTGACCGCAGCGACACCCCCAGAGAAACCGCCAGAGAACCGCCAGAGAAACCGCCAGAGAAAAGAGAACGCCATGCCCGGACTGCTCCGTGGCGTCGCCCGTACCGCGGTCATCTCCGGTACCGCCACCGCCGTCTCCAACCGGGTCTCCCGCCGCCAGGCCGGACGCTGGGCGCAGCAGGACGCCCAGCAGGTCGGCTACGCCGAACCCGCCGCCCCGCCCCCGCCCCCGCAGCAGGCTCCGGCGGGCGCGCCGGACATGGAGCAGAAGCTCGACCAGCTCCAGCAGCTCGCCGCGCTCAAGGAGCAGGGCGTGCTCACCGAGCAGGAGTTCGCCGCGCAGAAGGCGCGGATCCTCGGCGGCTGAACCGAGGGGAACCGGCTGAACCGGGGGAACCGGGGGAACCGGCATCGGGACGCCCGGGAGGCGCAGTGAACAGGTGGAAGCCGCTGATCGTCCTCGGGACGGCCCAGTTCCTGATGGTGCTGGACGCCTCGGTGATGAACGTGTCGATCAGCCAGCTGGTCGCCGACTTCCACACCGACGTGACCACCATCCAGGCCGTCATCACCCTCTACACCCTGGTGATGGCGGCCTTCATGCTGACCGGCGGCAAGGTCGGCGACATGCTCGGCCGCCGGCAGGTCTTCGTGATCGGCCTGGTGGTGTACGGGTTCGGCTCCGGGCTGACCGCGCTGGCGCCGACCGTCGGCGTGCTCGCGCTCGGCTGGTCGGTGATCGAGGGGCTGGGCGCGGCGCTGGTGCTGCCCGCGCTGGCCGCGTTGGTGGCCGGGTCCTATCAGGGGCGCGAGCGGGCGATCGCCTACGGGGTGGTCGGCGGGCTGGCCGGTGCGGGCATCGCCGTCGGGCCGCTGCTCGGAGGCTGGGTCACCACCTACCTGACCTGGCGGCTGGTGTTCGCGGGCGAGGTGGTCCTGGTGGTGGCGATCCTGGCGGTGATGCGCTGGGTGCCGGCGCAGCCCGCGCCGGAGGACCGGCCCGCGCTGGACGTGCTCGGCGCCGTGCTGTCCGCCGCCGGTCTCGCCCTGGTGGTGCTGGCCGTCCTGCAGAGCGGCACCTGGGGCTGGGTGCAGCCCCGCAACCCCCCGTTCACCGTCCTCGGCTTCGCCCCGACGCTGTTCACCATCGGGCTGGGCGCCGTGCTGCTGTATGCCTTCTGCGTGCACGAACGGCACTACGGGCGGCGGGGCGGGACACCACTGGTCGACTTGGAGCTGTTCGGCAACCGGCCGCTGCGCGCGGGGCTGGTGACGCTGTTCAACCAGAACACCGTGCTGCTGGGCCTGTTCTTCGTCATCCCGCTCTACCTCCAGGTCGTGCAGGGGCTGGACGCCTTCCAGACCGGGCTGCGGCTGCTGCCGGTGTCCGTGACGATGCTCGCCACCTCGATGTGCGGCTCGCTGCTGCTGCGGTTCGCCTCGTCCCGGGCGATCGTCCGGATCGGCCTGCTGGTGCTGCTCGCCGCCACCCTATGGCTGATCACGGCCATCGGGCCGCAGCTGAAGGGCGCCTCGTTCGCCGGTGCGATGGCGCTGCTCGGCATCGGCCTGGGCATGCTCGCCTCGCAGCTGGGCAACACGGTGCAGTCCAGCGTGCAGGTGTCGGAGCGCAGCGAGGCCGGCGGTCTGCAGTACACCGCGCAGAACCTCGGCTCCTCGCTGGGCACGGCGCTGATCGGCGCGCTCCTCATCGGCGCCCTCGCCGCCTCCGTCACCACCCGGATCGAGAGCGACCCCCGGGTGAGCCAGGCCGTCGCCCAGGAGGCCGGGACGCACGTGGAGGCGGGGGTGTCCTTCGTCCCCGCCGACCAGGTCGCGGCCGCGCTGGCCACCCGCTCCGACGTCACGCCGCAGGAGGCCGAGGCGATCGTCGGCCACTACCAGGACGCGCAGATCCAGGGCCTCAAGTCCGCGGTCCTCGCCTGCGCGCTGATCACCGGCGGCGCACTGCTCTTCACCCGCCACCTCCCCGCCACCCGCGCGGCGCCCCGGCCGCCCGGCTGAGGGTGTTCAGCGCGGTCCGCGGCGCGCGAAGCGCCAGGCGCCCTGCTGGGCGAGCAGGGTGAGCACGCCGGCGAGGACGATCCCCGACAGGTTGAGCGCCAGCTGCACGGCGGAGCCCCAGCCCTGCGCGTACTCGCCGTACGCCACGGCCACCGCGGCGTTGGCCGCCGCCGGCACGGTGGTGACCGAGATCGCCACCCCGACCAGCGCGGACGCCTTGGCGGAGGTCAGCGACAGCAGGCCCGCGACACCGGCCAGGAAGGCGACCACGAAGGACATCGCGTCCGGCTGCCAGATGAACGAGGTGTTGGGGCGGGCCGCCGCGAACTTGGCATCGCTGAACAGGCCGAGAGCGTCCATCGCCAGCGCGAACCCCACCGTGAGGGCCATCGCGACGGTGAATCCGACCAGCAGGGCCAGCAGGGAGCGGGCCGCCGGGCGGGCCCGGCGCTGCACCACGGCGACGCACAGCCCGGCGAGCGGGCCGAACTCCGGGCCCACGGCCATCGCGCCGACCACCAGGATCGCGCTGTCCAGGACGGCGCCGCAGGCGGCCAGCATGGTGGCGACGGTCAGCAGCGCGAGGAAGACCCAGCTGAGGGTGGACTCCTCGTGGACGATCCCGGACACCTCCTCCCACACCAGCGCGTCCACACCCTCGCCCGGGGCCCGCTCCTCCGCCTCCTCGGCGGCCCGCGATATCGTCAGCCCCGACTCGTCCACGGTGATGGCCCCGCGCTCGGCCAGGCCCAGCGCGCGCAGCTCGCCGAGCAGTTCGTCGACCGCCTCGCGGGCCACGTCGCACAGCACCAGGTCCCCGGGCGGCCGAACCGCCCCACCGGGCAGCACGGCGACGTGGGCGACACCGACGCAGGCGTCGATCCGGTCGAGCACCTGTGCGCGCAGGTCGGCGGGAACGATGAGTCGCAGCTGAAGCAAAGGGTCCTCCGGGCGGTCGTGCTGTCGGCCAAACCTTAGGCCCTGCCCCCCCGGGACCGGTTCACCCGGCGTAACGGGCCGCCAGGGTGCGGGCGGTGGCGGCGAGGCGGGTGCGGAGCTCTGGCGGCTCCAGGACTTCGACGTCGGTGCCCAGACGGAGGAACTCGCCGTGCGCGTGGTCGAGCGACTCGATGGGGATCCGGGCCCGCGTCCACGCGCCCTCGGGCGGTACGCCGAGGCGGCGGGCGCCCTCCGGGGTGAGGCGGACCAGGGCGTGGCCGGTGTGCAGGCGGGAGTGGAAGTCGGCCAGGTGGGCGGTCCAGTACGCGGGCAGGGAGAATCCGGGCGGGAGAGTGAACTCCTCGCCGAGGCAGGTGAGTTCGAGGATCTGGTCGACCCGGTAGGTGCGGATCCCGGACGGCCCGCCCGCCACCAGGTACCAGCGGCCGGCCTTCAGCACCAGGCCGTACGGTTCGACCCGCCGCGAGATCTCCTCCGGGGCGCGCCACCGGCGGTACCGGAGCAGCAGCGCGCGCCGCGCCCACACCGCGTCGGCCACCGCCGTCAGGTGCGGGGTGCGGTCCGCGTCGCCGTACCAGCCCGGGGCGTCGAGCAGGAAGCGTTCCTGGATCCGGTCCGCGTGCGCGCGGAGCTCCGCTGGGAGCGCGGCCCGCAGCTTCAGCCGGGCGGTGGCGAGCGCCTCGCCCAGGCCGAGTTCGGCGGCGGTGCCGGGCAGCGCGGCGAGGAACGCGGCCTGCGCCTCGTCGGCCGTCAGCCCGGTCAGACGGGTCCGGTAGCCGTCCACCAGGCGGTAGCCGCCCGCGTGCCCGGCCTCGCCGTACAGCGGGATGCCGGCGGCGGCGAGCGCCTCGACGTCCCGGTAGACCGTCCGGACGGAGACCTCCAGTTCGTCGGCCAGTTGGCGGGCCGTCAGCCGCCCCCGGTTCTGGAGCAGCAGGAGGAGGGTGACCAGTCGGCTCGCGCGCATGATCGCCAGTGTCCGGGTTTCCACTGACAGCGGATGTCAGGGGAGCGGCCGTAGCGTGCGGCGCATGAACGACTTCGACTTCCTGCACGGCACCTGGCAGGTCGCCAACCGCCGCCTCACCACCCCGCTTTCGGAGCCGCCCGGCGGCACCTGGGCGGAGTTCCCCGGCCGCGCCGTGGTCCGGCCGCTGTTCGGCGGCGCCGGGAACATCGACGAGATCGACTTCCCCACCCTCGGACGGCAGGGCCTGACACTGCGGCTGTACGACCGCGAGACGCGGCAGTGGACGATCCACTGGTCCGACAGCCGCACCGGCCGGCTCGACCCGCCGGTGGTCGGCGGCTTCACCGGCGACCGCGGCGACTTCTACGGCGACGACCACTACGAGGGCCGCCCGATCCGCGTGCACTTCGCCTGGCACCGGCTCGGACCCGAAACCGCCCGGTGGGAACAGGAGTTCTCCACCGACGGCGGCCGCAGCTGGGAACTCAACTGGACCATGGACCTCACCCGCACCGGAGCAGCCCCCGTATGAGCATCGTCGAACTCCGCCAGTACACCCTGCACCCCGGCGCCCGGGACACCCTGATCGAGCTGTTCGAGCGGGAGTTCGTGACCGGACAGCGGGACGCGGGCATCACGCTCGGCGGCCGCTTCCGAGACCTCGACGACCCCGACCGGTTCGTCTGGCTGCGCGCCTTCCCCGACATGACGCACCGCCGGCGCGCCCTGGAGGCGTTCTACGGCGGCCCGGTGTGGCGGGCGCACCGCGAGGAGGCCAACGCGACGATGGTCGACAGCGACGACGTGCTGCTGCTGCGCGGCCCGGGCTTCCTCCCCGCCGCGGGCGTGAGGGAGGTGGAGGCGACCATCTGCCGGTCCGACGCCGCGTTCGACGCGTACGCCGACCGGCAGTTGCGCCCGCGGCACGCCCTGCACCGCACCGAGCACGCCGTCAACGACTTCCCGCAACTCCCCGTCCGCACCGGCCTCGACGTCCGCGTCTGGTTCGGCCCGGCCGACCCGCCCCCGTCGCCGCCGCTCCAGCGCCTGCGGCTGGAACCCGTGACGGCCTGACGGTTCACCGCTCCCGGAGGTCGTCCAGGTGCGCGCCGAACTCCCGCACGCGCACCTCGGCGATGCGCTCGTAGCGGGCCAGCCGGTCGGTCGGCGCGGCGTCGATGCCGAACGCCACGCCCGCGAAGCCGAGTTCGGCGATGGCCTGCGGCACGGCCGGGTCACCGGGCGCGAAGATCCGCACCGGGTCGCCGACGGCGAGGCAGTGCGGAGGAACGAAGAACTCGTCCGGAAGCACCGTGCGGGCATGGACGAGCGCGGAGACGGCGACCACCGTCCCCGCGCCGACCCGGGCCTCCTGCAGCACACTCGCCGAGGTGGCCAGATACGCGCAGCGCTGCACGGTGCACCCCAGCAGCGTGGCGTGCGGGCCGACGAACACGTGGTCGGCGAGAGTGACGGGCTGCTCGGCGGCGACGGCGGAGGCCCGCAGGACGGCGTTCTCGCACACCACCGTCGCCTCCCCGACCTCGACGAACGCGCCCTCGGCAGCCAGCACCGCGCCGTACATCACCCGCGCGCGGGGCCCGATCCGCACATCGCCGACCAGCGTGGCCGTCGGCGCGACATAGGCGCTGGGGTGCACCTGCGGAAGAGCGCCGCGGTGCCTGATCCGGATTCCCTGCGGGTGTGTGGTCACCGGCGGGATCCTCGAGCAGCGCGGACCGTCGCACCGGCGGAAATCGGACACCGCGCTATGGTCGAACGGTGACGGACCCTCAACTGCCGGGCGGCGTACGGCCCGACGACACCGAGATCGCCGCCGGCTGGGCGCAGCCGTGGCGGCCCGAACAGCTCGCGCAGCGCCTGGCGGGCCTAGCCGCGCCCTGGTACGTGGCGGCAGGCTGGGCGCTCGACCTGTTCCTCGGCCGGCAGACCCGCCCGCACGGGGACCTGGAAGTCGCGGTGCCCGCCGCCGCGTTCGGTGAACTCCGCAGCCGGTTCCCCGAGTTGGAGTTCGACGCGGCCGGCTCCGGCACCGTGTGGCCCGCCGCCGGCCCCGAGGCGCTCGCCGCCACCCACCAGACCTGGGCCCGCGACCCCGCGAGCGACCAGTACCGGTTCGACGTCTTCCGCGAGCCGCACGACGGTACGACGTGGATCTGCCGCCGCGACGAGACGCTGCGGCTGCCGTACGAGCGGATCACCGAGCACACCGCCACCGGCATCCCGTACCTGCGCCCCGAACTGGTCCTGCTCTTCAAGGCGAAGGCCGCCCGCCCGAAGGACGAGGCCGACTTCGACCGCGTCCTGCCGCACCTGCCGCCCGGCCGACGCCACACCCTCGCCGGGTGGCTGGCCCGCTCGCACCCGGGCCATGCCTGGCTGGAGCGGCTCGGCGAATGATTCGCTGCTGGGGCTGCGACCGGACCCGGGTGCGGTCGGCACCTCCTGGAAGTGGTGGGCGGGCCGGCCGTCAGCCGAGGTGGTGGAAGGTGTCGGGGACGGGCAGCGAGGCCCAGCGGGGGAGGGGCCAGAGCAGGACGCGGGCGCGGCCGATGACGTGGTCGACCGGGACGAAGCCGCCGCCGGGGTTGTAGAGCTGCTGGTAGCGGGAGTCGGCGGAGTCGTTGCGGTGGTCGCCCATCACCCACAGGTGGCCCGGCGGGACGGTGACGGTGCCCACGGGGTAGTCGTCGCAGGGCGTAGCGCCGGGGTAGAGGTACGGCTCGTCGAGGGCGGTGCCGTTCACCGTCAGGGGGTGGCCGGCGCGGCAGTCGACGGTGTCGCCCGCGACCGCGACGACGCGCTTGATCAGGTCTTTCTCGTCCGCGGACGGCGCCAGCCCGATCCAGCTCAGCGCGTTGCGGACACCGCCGGCGACGCCCCCGGTGTCCGAGTTGCCGGGGAGCCAGCCGCCCGGATCGCGGAACACCACCACCTCGCCGCGCTGCGGAGTGTCCCCGAGCCACGGGCTGAACTTGTCGACCGCGACCCGGTCGCCCTTCTGCAGGGTGCCCATCATCGACCCGGACGGGATCACGAACACCTGGAACACGAAGGTCTTCAGCACGAACGCCAGCACCAGCGCCACCACCGCCGGCACTACCAGCCCGCGCAGCGCCGAACGCCGGCCGGCGGGCCGCTTCGAAGAGCTGATTGCCCGCAATCGGGCGAGCACAGCGGCACGGTGCGACAACGGACGACCCTTCCCCCGGCGGCCGGACAGCCCTTTCCGGGTCCGCCCGGGCGCCATCGTACGGACACGGCCCGTCTGGGGAACGTAAAACGCCTGTCGCCGGCAGTCGGTACCGTTCCTCAACTCCCGTGACACGACAGGTAGGAGAGGTTCACCCGTGACGACCGATAGGGAACCCGGCGGATGGGACGCCGCGCTGGCCGACGCCTTCGCGATCTTCCTCGGCGACGGCGTGGCGGCGGAACCCGCCGGCGCCCGGTACGGGGCGTACTACGCCTCGGACACCCTCGACGAGTTCCTGTTCCCCAACACCTGGGCCACCCCCGACGCCCTGTCGGCGGCCGAGCCGGGCTACCTGCCGGACCCGGACGGCCCGCACCCCTTCTCCCCGTGGAACTGGCAGTTCGACCTGGGCGCCTCGCTGTTCCGCTTCGACCCCGACCTGCTCGCCGGAACGGGCGCGTGGGGCGCGGACGGGCACAAGGGCCCGAGGCCGTTCGACGAGGCCTTCGTCGCCGACCTGCGCGCCGTCGCCGCCGTGGACGACACGGACGGCGCGGTGGTGCGGGGCACGGAGCTGGCACCGCTGCTGCGCCGCCACGGGGTCGACCTGACCGACGAGGCGTGCGTGCGGCTGAACCACTGGCTGACCGTCGTTCTGCGCGTCGCCACCGGCGGCACCCTGGACGAGGCGATGCGGGCCGCGACCTTCACCGAGCGCGGCCCCGAACACCTGGTGACCGGGCACGACGTGAGCATCGACCGTCCCGGGGACGAGGCATGGGAGGCGCCGCTGCGCGCGGTCGCCCACCCCGGGCTCCGCGACCACCTGCGCGCGCTCTGCCGCACCGAGGCCGATGCGCGCAGCGAGGGCGGCTTCTGCAGCGGCTCCGAGCACTGGCCGTGGAGCGACGTGCTGGACGCGGCCGGCTGCTCGCTCGTCATGGGCTGGGGGTTCGGCGAGCACCAGGCCGGAGTGGCCGCCGTGCGCCTGCCCGGCTGACCGCCACCAGGCCGGAGTGGCCGCCATGCGCCTGCCGGCTGACCTCACGCCGGACAGCGAGCGGTGGGGCGGGCCGGGCCCCCCCCCCCCCCCCCCCCCCCCCCCCCCCCCAGGGCCCCCCCCCCCCCCCCCCCCCCCCAAAACCCCCCCCCACCCCCCACCCCCCCC
>NZ_JBICXW010000034.1:0-60706 GCF_043200475.1 Kitasatospora sp. NPDC048407
CGTTGACTTTTGGCACGCTGTTGAGTTCTCAAGGAACGGACACTTCCTTCAGGTGGCCTTCCGACCGGCCCTCCGGGCGCTTCGTTCTTTCGTGTCTCGAGCTTATCAGATCGTTTTCTCGGTGTTGACCGAGGGTTTACGTTCTCGACTTGCTCTGTTTACCGCCGTTGCGCGGCGACCTGAGCAACGATAGCGGGTTGGCGGCCGAGCACCTAATCGATGCCGGATGGATCACTCGGACGGCGGCGTTCGACCCGTACGGGCAGGGCCGAGGGGGGTATAGCGGGATGCCGTAGAGTGCGGCGCGTCGGCCAAGAGGACTAGACCACTTGAGGGTGGCGGGTTCGGAGGAGAGGGTGCGCGGAGGTCGGTTCGTGCGCGGCGGGGTGGACGTTGGGATCGATCTTCACTCGGGCGACTCGTGAGCGTTACGTCACGGAATGTCCGAGTTGGCGTAATTTGGGTCCAGTCGATCAGCGGGCCGCTGCCCTGCGGCCGCACGCGATGTACTCCGTACCTGGGAGGCTCCAGCATGACCACTGTCACCTCGCCGCTCGCCGGGCGTGCCGTCGGCCTTGCCAATGTGCCCGACCCGGTGTTCGCGGGAGCGATGGTCGGGCCTGGGACGGCGATCGATCCGGTGCGGGAGCCGATCGAGGCGGTGTCGCCGGTGGATGGGCAGGTGGTGTCGATGCACCCGCACGCGTTTGTGGTGATGGACGAAAACGGGCGTGGGGTGCTGACGCATCTGGGGATCGACACCGTGCAGCTCAATGGGGAGGGGTTCGAGCTGCTCGTACATAAAGGGGACAGGGTGAAGCGGGGGCAGCCGGTGATCAAGTGGAATCCGGCGGCGGTGGAGGCCGCGGGGAAGTCGCCGATCTCGCCGATCGTGGCGCTGGAGGCGTCGGCGGAGCAGCTGAGTGGGGTTGCGGAGTCCGGTGAGGTCACGGCCGGCGGCGAGCTGTTCGTCTGGAACTGACAGCGACGACGGGCGAAGGGGTTCGGGCCATGGAGCGGACGCTGCGCGGTGTGGGCGTGAGTCACGGGGTTGCCATTGGGCCGGTGCGTCACATGGGGACGGCGGTGTTGGAGCCACCGTCGGCTCAGGTCTCGGCTGCGGAGGCGCCGCGTGAGCAGGCCCGGGCGCAGGCTGCGGTGGAGGCGGTGGCGGCGGATCTGATCGCGCGCGGGAATCTGGCCGGCGGTGAGGCGCAGGCGGTGCTGGAGGCGCAGGCGCTGATGGCGCAGGACCCGGAGCTGCTGGCGGACGTGAATCGGCGGATCGCAGAGGGAAACAGCGCGGAGCGGGGGGTGTACGACGCGTTCGCGGCGTACCGGGCTCTGCTGGCCGCGGCGGGCGAGTATCTGGCGGGGCGGGTCGCGGACCTGGACGACGTGCGGAACCGGATCGTGGCGCGGCTGTTGGGGGTGCCGATGCCGGGGGTGCCGGACAGTGACGAGCCGTATGTCCTGTTGGCGCGGGACCTGGCGCCGGCGGACACGGCGTTGCTGGACCCGTCGCTGGTGCTGGGGTTCGTGACCGAGGAGGGTGGGCCGACCTCGCACAGCGCGATTCTGGCGCGGGCGATGGGGGTGCCGGCGGTGGTGGCGCTGCCGCGGGCGACGGAGGTGGTGGAGGGGGCGGTGGTCGCGGTCGACGGGACGACCGGTGAGGTGCTGGTGGAGCCGTCTGCGGAGCGGCAGGAGGAGTTGCGCCGAGCGGCGGCGGAGCAGGAGGCGGCGCTGGCGGCGTCCTCGGGGCCGGGGCGGACGTCGGACGGGTTCATGGTGCCGTTGCTGGCGAACGTGGGCGGTCCGACGGATCTGCCGGCGGCGTTGGAGCACGGGGCGGAGGGCGTCGGGCTGTTCCGGACGGAGTTCCTGTTCCTGGACGACTCGGCGAAGGCGCCGACCGAGGACAAGCAGGTGCGGGCGTACCGGCAGGTGTTGGAAGCGTTCCCGGACGGCCGGGTGGTGGTGCGGGTGCTGGATGCGGGGGCGGACAAGCCGCTGGAGTTCCTGACGCCGGTGGACGAGCCGAATCCGGCGCTCGGGGTGCGGGGGCTGCGGTCGCTGTTGGAGCACCCGGAGGTGTTGCGGTCGCAGTTGCGGGCGTTGGCGCGGGCGGCCGAGGGGGTGTCGGCGCGGCTCGAGGTGATGGCCCCGATGGTGGCGGACCGCGAGGATGCGCGGGCGTTCGCGGAGGCGTGTCGGGAGGCGGGGCTGGACGCCAAGTACGGGGCGATGGTGGAGATTCCGTCGGCCGCTCTGCGGGCCGGGTCGCTGCTGCGTGAGGTGGAGTTCCTGTCCTTGGGGACGAACGACCTGGCGCAGTACACGTTCGCGGCTGACCGGCAGGTGGGTTCGCTGGCGCGGCTGCAGGATCCGTGGCAGCCGGCGCTGCTGGATCTGATCGCGTCGGCCGCGGGGGCGGCGAAGGCGGCCGGGAAGAGCTGCGGGGTGTGCGGGGAGGCGGCGTCGGATCCGTTGCTGGCGTGCGTGCTGACGGGCCTCGGGGTGACCAGTCTGTCGATGGGGGCGGCGGCGATCCCGTACGTGCGGTCGGCGTTGGCGCAGGCGACGTTGGCGCAGTGTCAGCAGGCCGCGGAGGCGGCGCGGGCGGCGGAGTCCGCGGCGGAGGCCAGGGCGGCGGCGCGGAAGGTGTTGTCCGGGGCGTAGGCGTCCGGACCTTCGACTCCCGAGGGGTCGCTGCCACCGTGGGGGTTGGCGGCGACCCCTCGGGGCCTTTGGGGGCCTGGGGGGTGCCGGGGGTCGGTCAGTGCTTGCGGGTGGTGGCGAGCTGCTCGAAGAAGCGCAGGTGGTCGAGGTTGTCGACGGAGCCCGGGTTGACCGCCCTGGTGAGGGGGGTGCCGGACAGCAGGCGCTTGACGGGGACTTCGAGGCGCTTGCCGGTGAGGGTGTGCGGGAGGCCCTGGACGGTGATCACCTCGTCGGGGACGTGGCGCGGGGAGAGTTCGGTGCGCAGCGAGGTACGGATTCGGCCGGTGAGGTCGTCGTCCAGGACGGCGCCGGGGGCGAGGACCACGAACAGCGGCATCCAGTAGCCGCCGTCGGGTTCCTCCAGGCCGATGACCAGGGATTCGGCGATCTCGGGGAGGCGTTCGACGACCTCGTAGATGTCGGCGGAGCCCATTCGGACGCCCTGGCGGTTGAGGGTGGAGTCGGAGCGGCCGTGGATGACGACGGTGCCGCGGCTGGTGGCGGTGATCCAGTCGCCGTGTCGCCAGATGCCGGGGTAGGTGTCGAAGTAGCTGTCGTGGTAGCGGACGCCGTCCGGGTCGTTCCAGAAGCCGGTGGGCATGGACGGGAGCGGCTTGGTGACGACGAGTTCGCCGACCGCGTCGGTGAGCGGGTGGCCGCTGGGGTCCCAGGATTCGACGGCGGCGCCGAGGCAGGGGGCCTGGATCTCGCCGAGGTACACGGGGAGGGTGGGGACGCCGCCGACGAAGCAGGAGCAGACGTCGGTGCCGCCGCTGACGGAGGCGAGCCAGACGTCCGGCTTGACCTCGTCGTAGATCCACTGGAAGCCGTCGGGCGGGAGCGGGGAGCCGGTGGTGCCGAGGCAGCGGACGGCGGACAGGTCGAGGTCGCGGCCGGGGTGCAGCTCGGCCTTGCGGCTGGCGATCACGTAGGCGGCGGAGGTGCCGAGGACGGTGGCGCGGGTGCGGGCGGCGACCGACCAGAGGGCGCCGGTGTCGGGGTGTCCCGGGCTGCCGTCGTAGGTGACGATCGTGGTTCCGGTGAGCAGGCCGGCGAGGAGGAAGTTCCACATCATCCAGCCGGTGGAGGTGTACCAGAGGAAGCGGTCGTCCGCGCCGAGGTCGAGGTGGAGGGCCGCCTGCTTGAGGTGCTCGACGAGGATGCCGCCCTGGCTCTGCACGATGGCCTTGGGGAGGCCGGTGGTGCCGGAGGAGTAGAGCACCCAGAGCGGGTGGTCGAAGGGGACGAGCTCGAAGACCGGCTCGGTGGCGTCGGCGACCAGGTCGTCGTAGTGCAGGGTGCCCTCGGGGGCGGGGGTGTCGAGCAGCGGGACGTGGATGACCGTGCGGAGGGTGGGGAGTTCGCGGCGGAGTTCGGCGACCACCTCGGTGCGGTCGTGGTTCTTGCCGCCGTAGTGGTAGCCGTCGACGGCGAACAGGACGGTCGGCTCGATCTGCTGGAGGCGGTCGAGGACGCTGCGGGCGCCGAAGTCGGGGGCGCAGCTGGTCCAGGTCGCGCCGACGGCGGCGGTGGCGAGGAGGGCGACGGCGGCCTGCGGGATGTTCGACAGGTAAGCGCTTACCCGGTCGCCCGGGCGGACCCCGTTGGCGCGCAGCGCGGCGGCCAACGAGCCGACCTGGCGGCGCAGTTCGGACCAGCTGGTGGCGACCGGCTCGGCCGTGCGCTCGTCGAGGTGGAGGATCGCCGGGCGGTCGGCGTTGGCCGGGTCCTCGGCGGCGCGCAGGGCGTGCTCGGCGTAGTTGAGGGTGGCGCCCGGGAACCAGCTCGCGCCCGGCATAGTGGCCGGCTCGGCGAGGACTGCGGTGGGCGGGGTGTGGAAGCGCACGTCGAAGTACTCGGTGACGGCGGTCCAGAAGCGCGGGAGGTCCTCGGTGGACCAGCGGTGGAGGTCCGCGTAGCGGGTGGCGGCCTCGGTGTCGGTGGTGACCGGCGCGAGCGGGGCGGCCGGGGCTCCGTGGTGGTCGGCGACCCAGCGCTGGAAGGCGACCAGGCGGCTGGCGGCGGCGCGGGCGGGGTCCGGGCGCCAGAGCGGCTCGGGGTGCGGGTGCTGCTGGTCCTGGGGGGTCGGAGGGGTGCTCACGTGGTGGTCTCCAGGCCGTGGTGGGGACGGATGGGCTTGTGGCAGGCCGTCCGTGGGTGCTGACGGTGCTGACCATGCCACGTGATCGTCCGGGGGTCCAGGGTTCGTCCTGGTGGTGGACAGTGTGGGGGTTGGGGCGGCCCGGGAAGGGGGTTGGAGTGGTCATGTTGTGGGTGGTGCGTGGTGTGTGGGCGGGGGTGGTGGACGGCGTGGGGTGCGGCTTCGCGGAGGTCAGCGGGTGCGCGGGGGGTGGTGGGCGGTGGTGGGGGGTGGTAGGACGGCGGGATGACAGCGGCTTATGACGTGGTGATCGTGGGTGGCGGGCACAACGGGCTGGTGGCGGCCGGGTATTTGGGACGTGCCGGGTTGCGGGTGCTGGTGCTGGAGCGGCTCGGGCACGTGGGCGGGGCGGCGGTCTCGGAGCGGGCGTTCCCCGGGGTGGACGCGCGGCTGTCGCGCTACTCGTATCTGGTGAGCCTGCTGCCGCGACGGATCCTCGCGGACCTGGGCGTGCGGGTGGAGCTGCGGCGTCGGCGGATCTCCTCGTACACACCGTGGGAGCGGGACGGGCGGGCCGGCGGGCTGCTGGTGGATGCCTCGGACGAGCGGCGGACGGCCGAGTCGTTCCGTGAACTGACCGGTGGGGACGCCGAGTTCGCGGCCTGGCGGGAGTTCTACGGGATGACCGGGCGGGTGGCGCGGCGGGTGTTCCCGTCGTTGACGGAGCCGCTGCCGTCGCGGGCGGAGCTGCGGGCGCTGGTGGACGATCCGGTGGCCTGGGCGGAGTTGTTCGAGCGGCCGTTGGGCGAGGCGCTAGAGCGGCGGTTCGCGGACGACGTGGTGCGGGGTGTCGTACTGACGGACGGCCTGATCGGGATGTTCACGCATGCGCACGATCCGTCGCTGCGGCAGAACCGGTGCTTCCTCTACCACGTGATCGGCGGCGGGACAGGTGACTGGGACGTGCCGGTGGGCGGCATGGGCGCGGTGACCGGTGCGCTGGCGGAGGCGGCCAGGGCGGGTGGGGCCGAGCTCCTGACGGGGTGCGAGGTCGTCGCGGTGGATCCGGGCGGGCGAGGGCGGCCGGCCGAGGTCGGGTACCTGGACGCGGACGGGGTGGAGCGGCGGGTCGGGGCGCGGTGGGTGTTGTGCAACGCGGCGCCGGTGGAGTTGGCGCGGCTGCTGGGTGTGGGCGGCGGGGCGGGGGCGGCGGATGCTGGGGCGGTTTGTGATGAGGGGGTGGGTGGTGATGAGGGGGTGGGTGGTGATGAGGGGGTGGGTGGTGATGAGGGGGTGGGTGGTGAGGATGCGCCGGAGGGGGCGCAGTTGAAAGTCAACATGTTGCTTCGTCGGCTTCCCCGGCTGCGGGACGGGGCGGTGGATGTGCGGGACGCGTTCGGGGGCACGTTCCATATCGCGGAGTCGTACCGGGAGTTGGAGAGCGCTTACCGGGCGGCTGCGGCGGGTCGGCTCCCCTCCCCCGCGCCGTCCGAGATCTACTGCCACTCGCTGGCGGATCGCTCGATCCTGGGCCCCGAGGTGCCGGCCGGTTGGCACACGCTCACCTTGTTCGGTCTGCAGTTGCCGGCGCGGCTGTTCGCCGGGTCCGGGGATCCGGAGGGTGTGCGGCAGGCCGCGCTGACGGGTGTCCTGGCCGCGCTCGACGGGGTGCTGGCGGAGCCGCTCGCGGAGTGTCTGGCGGTTGATGGTGACGGTCGGCCTTGTATGGAGGTGCGCAGCCCGTTGGACCTGGAGGCCGATCTTCGGCTGCCGGGCGGCAACATCTTCCACCGGGACCTGGCGTTCCCGTTCCGGGAGGAGGGCGGCGTCGGGAGCGGCGGTGTTGGGGTTCCGGTGGTGGAGTCCGGCCGGTGGGGTGTGGAGACTGCCGAAGCGCGGGTCCTGTTGTGCGGGGCCGGGGCGGTGCGGGGTGGTGGGGTCAGCGGGATTCCGGGGCACAACGCGGCGATGGCAGTGCTGGGGAGGTAGGGGCGCAGCGGGGGTGGGTGGTGCCGGCGGCGGCGGGGCGGGGCGGGTGGTGCCGGCGGCGGGGTGGGGCGGGGGAAAGCGCTTACCGAGTGGGTGGCGGCAGTCCGGGTGAGGCAACCGGAAAGCGCTTACCCGTTGGTTTGGGCGATCCCGGGGTCGGTGCACGGTAAGCGCTTTCCGGCACTCGCTCAGCCCGCTCCCCCGTCGCCGCGACGTCAGTGGCGGGTGAACTCGCCGCTGAACCAGGAGTGGGCGACGCGGGTGTGGAAGGGGAAGGCCAACGGGGTGTCGGCGGTGGCCAGTTGCCAGCCCTCGGTCTCGTCGGTGGGGACGGACGGGGGGAGGTCGGCGAGGTTGCGGGCGGGGAACAGGGCGAACAGGCAGAGGAAACCGCCGCGGGTGTCGGAGTCGGTGGAGACCAGGCGGGCGTCGGCGGGGTCCGCCAGGATGCCGGTCTCCTCGCGCAGTTCGCGGGCTGCGGCCTGCTCCCAGCTCTCGCCGTAGTCGACGTAGCCGCCGGGGAGGGCGAGTTGGCCGTTGCCGGGTTCGATGGTGCGACGGATGACGGTGAGCCGGGTGTCGCCGTCGGGGTGGTGGACCGGGAGAAGGCTGACGGTGACCGGGAGCGGATTGCGGTAGCTGATCTCGTGGCAGCCGGGGCAACTGCGCGGCCAGGTCATGGTGCCGGCCGGGTACGGCGTTCCGCACCAGTGGCAGTGCGTGTTGGGGCCGAAGAGGATGGGGCGGGCGGACGGCTGGGTCGTCATGGATGGATGGTAGTTCGATCGGGTGACGGGCCGGGCGGGAAGCGGGAAGCCGGCGGCGGGGGTGGTGGCGCCGGGCGGGCGGCCGCGGACGTCATGCGTTGGGAGCGCACGGGGGGTGCGCGCGGGGCGGCCGGACGGCGTTGAGGACCGGCCAGGCGGGTGAATACGGAGTTTGCCGTTGGAATTCGGGAGTGCGTGCGCGATAGCGATGAGTGAGCCCGTGACAGACATGGGCTTTGAATGTGCTTAAGGATGATTGTGCGAGCAATTCTGGTTTCCCTGGTGGCTGCGGCATCGGTGCTCGGCCTGGCGGCTCCCGCGCCTGCGGCAACGCGGTCGGCCAACGGCCAGGTCGTGGTGTTCTCCACCGAGCTGCAGCCGCTGGATGTTTACAGCAACCCGTCCGGCTGCCAGCAACTTCCCACTGTTGCACACGTGTTGAGCAACCAGACGGACGCTCCCGTGCGGGTGTACGGCAACCCGCTCTGCCTCGGCCCGTCGGTGACGGTGCAGCCCGGGTACGGGACGCACGTGCCGGGTGGCGCGGGGAGCTTCTCCGCCTGACCCGACGGTTCGGGAATTCGGGTGGGCGGACGAAGAAATGGGCGTCCGCCCGCTTTTTTATGGTTATCACAGAAATACATCCAACCGGTGGCTCTGTGTCATCATGGTGATCGCCGACTTCTCGCCCGTCGTGGCGAATTGGCGCACCATCAGCGCGGTCGGCTCCTTGCCTGAGGCCCCCCGGCGCAGTGGCGTACCCGGGTTGCGGCCGCCATTGAGAGGACTGCGTCCCGTGGAGCACGTCGCTGTGTCCGTCGCCCCAGAGCAAGCCGCATTGGAGGCGGCGGTCTCCACCCGCGAGGCGACCCCGGCCTCCTGGCGGGCGTACGCCAGGCTGGCCAAACTCGACATCTACGACTACTACTTGAGCGTCCCGCTGGTGGGCGCGATGGTGGTGGCGACCGGGTCGGGCTCGGGGGCGAGTGTCGGCGGTGCGCTGGCGGTGCTGGTGCTGTTCCTCGGCGGCGAGGTCGCGATGAGTGCGGCGATGTGCACCTTCGACGACGTGACCGGGTACCGGGACGGCAGCGACGCGGTGAACTACGGGCCGGACGCGCCGGCCCGTCGACTGGCCCGAAAGCCTTTGGTGGCAGGCACGTTGACCGAGCCGCAGGCGATCCGGTTCGGCTGGGCGACGGTCGCGGCGTGCGTGGTGTGCTGGCTTGCCGCGGTCACGCTGGCACCGGCCCGGCCAGGGTGGGCAGTGGCCGGGGTGGTCGCGCTGGCGGTGTGCGGCTTCCAGTATTCGTGGTGGCTGCGGATCAGCTACAACGGCTTCCAGGAGTTCTTCCTCGCCGCACTCGGCTGGCTCTTCGTGCTGCCCCTGTACGGGCTGCTGACCGGCCGGTTCGACGGCTTCGTCGCGGTGCAGGCGCTGGTGTTCGGCCTGGGGCCGCTGCTGTTCGGCGTGTACTCCAACACCAATGACATTCCGGGCGACCGGGCGGTGGGCCGCAAGACCGTCGCGGTACTGGCCTCGCCGCGCGGCAACGCCGCGTTCGTGGCCGGGTGTTCGGCGCTGGAGGCGGCGCTGCTGGTGGGTTCGGCGATCGCCGGGATCGCGCCGTGGTGGTTCCCGCTGGTGACGGCTCCCGTGATGGCTCTGCGGGCCCGGCAGTGGGTGCTCGGATTCGTCCGGGGCGACATTCTGGTGGCGCGCCGGCTGGGCATCCACCTGCACCGGCTGTGCTGTGCGCTGCTGGTGGGCGTGGACCTGGCGGTGGCGGCGTTCGGCGGCGGGCTGTGACGGCGCCGGGCCGGACGAACCGGCGCGGCGGCCTCGCGTCCGTGGTGCGGCGGCTGCCGCTGGACCTGGGCCCGTTCTTCGACACGCTGGCGTCGCAACGTCCTTCGGTGGACGTCCGGTTGGGGCGCCCGCTGGACCTGGCGCCGGACCGCGGCACCTGTTGGGACACCGCCGGGCTGGCCCGGCTGGTGCAGGAGACGGCGGCGTGGCTGGCGGCGGCGGGTGCACGTCCGGGGTCGTCGGTGGCGATCGTGAAGCGCAACCACTGGGACTACGTGCTGCTGGCGTGCGCGGCGGCGCGGCTCGGTGCAGTACCGGCACTGCTCTCCGACCGGGTCGCGCCGGACGGGCTGGTCGCGCTGCTGCACCGGCTGCGCCCGGACGTACTGGTCACCCAGCGGGACGTCCTCGTCGGCGCCCGGGCGGCCGGGCACGACCTGGACCGGCTGGCCGTCCGGACAGTGTGCCTGGACGGGCCGGCGGAAGGCACGTTGACGCCGGACGACCTGCGCGGCGGGGCGGTTCCGGCGGTACACACGCGCGGGGACGACGAGCCGCTGGCGATCATTCACACCTCGGGCACCACCGGGGTGCCCAAGCTGGTGGTGCACTCCACCCGGACGCTGATCCGGCGGCTGTCCGCGTTCGAGGCGCGGCCCTGGCCGGTGCTGTCGGTGCGTGGCGACGACACCGTTGCCAGCGCCATCTCGTTCGCCCACGGGCGGGCTCTGACCTGGACCGTCAGCGCGTTCTGGCGTGCGCCGCGAACTGTCGCGCTGCTGCCGGACTCCGACGTTTCGACCGCTGCCGCGCTGCTGCGCAGCCACCCACCGACCGTGCTGGAGGCGATGCCGTCCAGCTATGTGCGGTGGCAGCAACTGGCAGGCGGAGGGGAGAGGGCGGGTGCGGGGGTGGGTGCCGAGGGGGCTGCTGGGTCTCTTGGGCCTGCCGCGGCGGCAGCGGCTGCGGCGGCTGCGGCGGCGGCGGCGAATCCGTTCCGGGACGTGCGGCTGTTCATCTCGACGTTCGACGCGATGCATCCGCCGACAGTGCGGGCCTTCCTGGGGGCGAGCCGGCGGAGGCGGCCGTTGTGGATGCAGGGGTGGGGGCAGAGCGAGACCGGTCCGTTGAGCTTCCGGTTCCTGACTCGGAAAACGCTTTCCGCACCCACTGGGCGGCATCCGACCACGCGCGACCTGGGACGCCCGGTGCCCGGGTGGGTGCGGGTGAAGGTGGCCGATCCCGAGCGGCCCGGGCGGGCGGTGCGGCGTGGCGAGACGGGCATGCTGTACGCCCGCACCGGGGCGCTGTGCCTCGGCTACCTCGGCGAGCCGGAACGGTGGGCGCAGAAGGTCGACGGGCCGTGGTTCAACACCGGCGACCTCGGGGTGCACACCCGCGACGGTCGGGTCTTCGTGCTGGACCGG
The DNA here is from genome assembly GCF_043200475.1 of Kitasatospora sp. NPDC048407. Lineage (NCBI taxonomy): Bacteria > Bacillati > Actinomycetota > Actinomycetes > Kitasatosporales > Streptomycetaceae > Kitasatospora > Kitasatospora sp. NPDC048407. Next base: position 10,819 of record NZ_JBICXW010000034.1, read on the forward strand.
GAAGTGGACATGGTTCCAGGGCTGAGCTGCGTCGAGATCGAGGACGTGCTGCACGAGCGCCTGCCGGACGTCGAGGAGGCCGTGCTTCTGTCGGTGGCGGACGGACACCCGCAGCCGGTGCTGGTCACCGCGGCCGGCGAACTCGACCCGCAGCGCTGGGAGGACGCGGTGCGTGATCTGCCGCCACTGGCCGAGCCGTTGATCGTCCCCTGGGACGCGGTGCCGCGCACGGCCACCGGGAAGGTGCGGCGGCACGAGTTGCGTGAGCAGGTGCTGGCGGGGAGCTCACCGATCGGGACCGGGCGGTGGACGTGAGTTGGTGGCGAGTGGGCGGTGAGCCTGGGCCGGCGGGGGTGGCCGATGGAGGTGGGCCGGCGGCCGGTGAGTGGACGCCGGGTCGGGTAGCTCTGGGGCCGTGGTGCTCGGCGGGGTGGTCACGCGCTGGAGATTGTCTACGCATAGATCAACTCGCCGCGGGGGCGCTGGTCATTTTCGATCAGCGGTCGTACGCACGTCGGAGATTGTCTACGCGTAGACCAACTCGCCCGGGGGTGCTGATCATTTTCGGTCAGCAGCGATCACGCGCCGGAGATTGTCTACGCAGGGACTAAACGGCCTTCGAGTCCGGCGGTAGGGCCGGTTGGGTCACGGGCGGGGTTGCAACGGGTCGGCTGGCGAATGTGGGAACGGATGGAGGAGTTGGGCATGGACGAGCTCGATGTTGCGGTGGTCGGTGCGGGGATTGCGGGGCTGTCTGCCGCTCACCACCTGGCGGCCGCCGGACGTGAGGTGCGGGTCTTCGAGGGTGCGGAGCGGGTGGGTGGGCGGATGGCGTCCACCAGGGTGGACGGGTGGTTGCTGGACGAGGGCGCGGAGACCATCGCGGGGGCCGGGTACGAGGCGACCTGGGAATTGATTCGCGCGGTCGGCATCCCGGAGTCGGAGGTGCCGGTGATCGAGCCGGGCTTCGCGCTGTGGCGGGGCGGTCGGGCGCATGCTCATCTGGGCCGCCCGAAAGGCCTGTTGACGGGTGCGGGACTGTCCTGGCGGGGCCGGGCGGCGTGGGTGCGGTTCGCGATGGAGCTGGCCACGTCCTGGCGCGGTTTCGACCCGGACCGGCCGGAGACCGCGCCCAGCCGGGATCTGACGCTCAGCGAGTTCTGCGCCGGTTCGGCCGGGCGGGAGGAGTTGCTGGCGGCGATGCTGCAACCGCTGTCCAGTCACTGTTTCGGCTGGCGGCCGGAGAGTTCCGGGGTGGCGCCGATGGTGGCGACGCTGATGTCGGTCGGTGGGGCCGGTGCCCGCTGGATGACGTACCGGGACGGCATGGACACCCTGGCCCGACGGCTTGCGGAGCGCCTCCGGGTGGAACTGGGCTCGCGGGTCACGGCAGTCCAGGAGCAGCCCGGTGGGGCCGGCGTGCGGCTGGAGTTCGCCGACGGTGCGGAGGTGGTGGCCCGGCAGGTGGTGCTGGCGGTGCCTGCGCCGCTGGCCCTGGAGTTGCACGGCACAGCGGCGGAGGATGCGCGGCCGTACCTCGCGGCGAGTACGTTCACGCCGATGCTCAAGGTGGCGTGCCTGCTGGACCGTCCGCTGCCGAGTCCGACCCGCTCCCCCAGTTATGCGATGTCGGTGCCGGAGAGTGAGAGCCGGGTGTGTACCGGCGTGATCCTGGATCATCTGAAGGCGGAGGGCCGGGCCCCCGAGGGGCAGGGGCTGGCGAGTGTCTTCGCGTCGCCGTGGATCTCCCCCGAGTTGATGGACGAGCCCGACGAGCGGGTGGTGGAGACGGTTTGCACGGAGGCCGAACGCTTCCTGCCGGGCCTGCGGGACGCCACCGTCCGCACGCTGGTGCACCGTTTCCGGCTGGGCCTGCCGCAGGGTTCGCCGGCAGCGGTGCGGGAACGGGCCGCGTTCCTGGCCCGGCCGGCCCGGGCGGTGGAGTACGCCGGTGACTGGGTGATGCTCCGGCCGAGCAGTGAAGGTGCCGTCCGTTCGGGCAAGTTGGCGGCCGAGCGGGTGCTTGCCTTCGCGGCGGAGCGGTCCGGGGTGGTGGGGGCGTCCGGGGTGTCCGGGGTAGGGGCGTGCGGGGCGGTGGCGGTGCCGGCGCCTCGCGTTGCTGAGCCGGATGGCGTGGAGGCGGAGGTCGCGGAGACGGACGCGGTGCGGTCGGATGTTGCGGCGCCCGAGGATGCGGTGGCGGTGGCGGTGCCGGCGCCTCGTGCGGCTGAACCGGATGGTGTGGAGCCGGGTGCGGTGCGGTCGGATGCTGCGGCGAATGCTCCGGGTGGGCAGGCCGGTGGGGCGGCTGAGACGGCCGAGGTGGCCTGATGGGTGGGGTGGTGCGGGAGTTGGCGTTCGGGAGTGGCGGGAGTTCGTATTTGTTCGACAACGCCAGTGCGCATGCTGGTGGTCAACATCGGTGTCTGGCGGGGTGGTTGGACCGAATCAGCATCGGGGCGCTGAGCCGGGTCGGGGTGCGGCCCGGGATGAGTTGTCTGGATGTGGGGGCCGGGGCGGGGAGTATCGCGGTCTGGCTCGCGGACCAAGTCGGGCCCGAGGGCGCGGTGTTGGCCACGGATGTGGCGCCGCTTCCGATGGCCGACCGGCGTGCGTTGGCGGTGCGGCGACACGATGTGGTGCGGGACGCGTTGCCGGAAGCGTCGTTCGATCTGGTGCATGTGCGGCTGGTGTTGTCCCATCTGCCGGAGCGGGAGGCCGTGTTGGCGCGCCTGTTCGCGGCGTTACGGCCGGGCGGTGTGCTGCACCTGTTGGAGTTCGATGCCGAGTACGCGCCGGTGCTGACCGTCCCGGGCGAGCGGGCCCGTGATCTCTACGAGCGTTACCAGCAGGCTAAGTTGCGGGCCTTCCGCGCGCGCGGTTCGGATCAGGGCTGGGGGCGGAAGTGCGCCGCCGCCATGGTGCGCGCCGGGTTCGTCGGGGTGGAGGCGTCGCCGTACCTCGACACGCTCGCGCCCGGCACGCCGCAGTTGGAGATGCAGGTGCACAACACCTGGCATCTTCGTGAGGCCCTGCTGCGTGAGGGCCTGACGGACGACGAACTCGCCGAGCTACGGGCCTTGTTCGCCGATCCGGCGTTCCGGGCCTGCTCGAACGTGGTGTACGCGGTGCACGGCCGCAAGCCGTGACGGTGGTGGAGGTGCCTGTTCTCGCTCGTCGGTCGGGGTGGGCGAGCGGTTCGGTCGGGTGTGACGTGGCGGCCTCTCGGTGAGGCGGGGCGGGGTGGTGCGGCTGGCCCGTGACGTATCTGGGAGGTTCGGATGGCTGTCAAGCAAGTGCTGTGCGATGAAGGGGCGTTGGTCAGAGAGGCGCAGGACGCATTGCCGTCGGTCGCTTCTCGGGTAGCAGCCGACCTGCTACGGGCGGCCGGGGCGAAGGTGACGGCGGCGGGCGGGACGCTGGAGGTCGGCGGGGCCTTGACCTGCCGGTTGACGTGGGCGGGGCCGGTGGCGCTCCCGTTGCGAAGCGAGGCGGACGTGCAGGCGGCGTGCGGGGTGATGCACGTCCACGGGCGCAGGTACGGTGGCCCGCGCCCGCTGGGGGTGGACTTCGCGTCGGTTGCGGCCGGGGTGCTGGCCGCCGGTGGCACTCTCGCGGCCTTGCGGGCACGGGAGTTGGGCGTGCCGTACCGGGAGGTGGAGGTCTCGGTGGCGCAGGCCGCGCTGCTCGGCGTGTCGCAGTACCTGGCGGCGGCGACGGCGGAGGAGCCGTGCCCGGAGCCGGCGGGGGCGGGTGGTCCGCCGTTCCGATCGTCGGACGGTGTCCGGTTCGAGCTGGAAGCCCTGGCCGCCGACGGCTGGTTGCGGTTCTGGACCGAACTCGGCGTCGAGCGACGGGTGGTGGGCCGTTCGTGGCTCCCGTTCCAGGCGCGGTACGGGACGGCGACGTGTCCGTTGCCGGACGAACTCTTCGTTGCGGCTGGTCGGTTGACGTTCCCGGAGGTGGTCGCGTCGGCGGAGCGGTGTGACGTCACCGCGACGCCGGTGGAGGCGCGGCCGATGGCGGCAGGTGGGGTGCCGTGGCAGTTGTGGGAGGGGTCGGCAGGGGCCTCGCGGTGCGTTGCTCCGGCGGGTGGGCGCGGCCCGCTGGACGGCGTGACGGTCGTCGAGGTGGCGCGGCGCGTACAAGGCCCCATGGCTGGACGGGTGTTGAGCCTGCTGGGTGCGCGGGTGGTGCGGGTCGAGCCGCCCGGCGGGGACCCGTTGCGGGGCGTGCCGCCGATGACCGGGATCGACGGGGAGCCGGTGTCGGCGCGATTCGCTGCGCTCAACCGCGGCAAGGAGGTGCTGGAGGCGGACCTTCGGTCGGCGGAAGGCCGGTCTGCTGTAAGGGAGTTGGTGCGGGGTGCGGATGTGCTGCTGCACAGTCTCGCACCGTCGAAGGTGGTCGGCCTGGGCCTGGACGCCGAGACCTTGGACGCGGTCCGGCCTGGCCTGGTCTACGCACAGGCGTCCGGGGGCGCGCCCGGGTTGAACACCGACTTCCCCGTGCAGGCGCACTCCGGTCTCGCCGCGCTCCTGGTCCCGCCCGGGTTGCCGCCGCAACCGACGCTACTGACGGTCTGCGACGTGCTGGGCGGACTGGTCTGCGCGACGGCGGCCGTCGCCGGGCTGGCGGCGCAGGCGCGGACGGGGCGGGCGCAGCGGGTGGAGTCGTCGCTGTTGTCGGCGGCGCGGCTGTTGTGCGGCGCGGTAAGTGCGCCCGGTCGGTGTGGGGTTGAGGTCGAGAGCGGGAGCGAGAGCGAGAGTAGGAGCGAGAGCAGGAGCGGGAGCAGGAGCGGAAGCGGGAGCAGGAGCAGGAGCAGGAGCGGGGTGTGCACGGATCTGGCGGCGCTGGCCGGGGATCCGCGGTTCGCCGAGGCGCTGGACAGTTCGGGGTGCGCCATCGTGCGCGCGCCCTGGGAGTTCCGGACGTGAGCGGGTGGCGGTGGCGCGAGCGGCGCCCGCGACCGCTGTGCGGACGCTCAGGACAGCGGGCGTCACGCCGCAGGGGCCTCGCCGGGCGGGGCCGCAGGCGCTGCGCGTACGGGCGGTGGGGTCGGTGCTGCCCTCCGTCCGAGGGCGTTTCGGACGGAGGGCAGGGGGGCGGGTGCGGGCCTGGGCGCAGTGACGAGTGGCCGGCGACGACGGGTGGGTGGACGGCTGACGGCGGTGGGCGGCGGGGTGGCGCGCTGGGGTCTGGTGGTTCGGGCGGGCGGGGGGCGTGCGCGGCGGGGCGGCGTTGGCGGGCGGGTGGCCAGGCGTCGGCGGCGAGGAGCGGCGTGGGCTCGGCTGGGGTGGGCCGGCACGGAGGCGTTCGTCGTGGTGTGGCGGGCACGGCTGCGCCTGTGGGTCTACGGCGCACCAGGTCCGGGCCCGCGGGCGACTCGGCAAGTGCCGGTTCGCGGCGGGGTGGCCGTGCGGCCTGTGGTGGGCTTCGGCGACGGCGGGTGTGTGGTGCGCTGACGCCCGGGGCGGGGGCGGGGTGGTGCGGCGCCGGAAGCGCGTTGGTGGCGGGCAGAGGGCGGCGCGGCCGGGGAGTTGTTCGCGGTTCGACGGTTGGCGGTGGCGGCGCGGTTCGACGCTGCGGGCCCTGGACGCGTTCGCCCGGTGGTCGGCCATCCGCGCGCTGTCGAGCAACGGCCCTGCTCCGGGTGGCCGACGGCGGGCGGGGAGGTTCGCGGAGGTGCCACGCTCCGGGTGTTGGGGTGGAGGGGCGGCGTGGGGCTTCGACGGGCGCGGTCGGGTGGCGTTGCGGCGTTTCGGCGGGCTCGGCAGGCTCGGCGGGTGAAGGCCGCTGTTTTGGTCCGGCCGGGACTCTGCGGGGTGGCTGTGGACAGCGGGTCGCGTCACCAACGTCCTTGTCCTGCCAGGGTGGTGGCGGTTCCGGCCACACGCTTCGGCCACGATCGAAGCGCGGCGTGTGTACGCGCGGCGCCGCCGCCGGGCGGCGCGACGCCGTGACACGAGGCGGCAAGTGGGCCCGCGGAGCTGCGCACGCCCCCGGGGTCGGCGACGCCCACTCGGCTGGAATGGTCCGCTGGTTCAGGCACTGGTCACGTACACCTGGCAGCCGACCACACTCCCGCTGCCCAGCAACGACCCTGCGCCGGGCAGCCGATACCAGGTGGGGGTGCGCTCGAAGGTGCCGCGCTCTGCCTGCTCCGGCGGAGAGGCGAAACGGCGTCCCGGGCGTCCCGGCAGGTGCCGTCGGGTGGCATTGGGGCGGTGCGGCGGGCTCGGCAGGTGGGGGTCGCTGTCTCGGTAGAACTCCCGCCACTCCACTCATGCCCACCCCCGCCGGGACTCCGCAGGAGATCTGCGGGCGGCGCGACTCGTCACGCCGCAGGCACTGGCCGCGACCGAAGCACCGTACTTGCGCATCCGACCCCGGAGACCGGCGGCACGGCAGCGCGAAGGCGTCGGTGACAGGTAGGCGCGGCCGGGGCTTCGGTGCTGCCCAGGCTCCAGTGATCGGTAGCGCCCACGCAGGCGACGCGGACCCGCGGAATGGGGCCCGGTCACGCGGATCTGGCGATCGACCACACGCGCGCTGCCGAACAACCACCTCCATCCAGGCGGCCGACGGCGTGTTGGGGCGCTCGCCGAGGTGCCGCCCTCTGCATGGCGGGGCGAAGGGATGGCGCTGCATTGCGGCGGATGCGGTTGGGTGTCGTTGCGGCGCCGCGGCTGGCGCAGCAGGTGGATGTCGTGGCCTCAGTGGGACGGGCCGCCAGCTGCGAGCTCACTCCGGCGCGCCAGGAGCTTCTGCATCGGTGGAACCGCCGCAGGGTGCCGGTGCGCGGTGCGACAGGTCACCAACGGCGCTGCCCTGGAGGCCCGGTGGCGCTGAACGCCTCACACCTCGACGGACACGCCCCACCTGCATGCCGGGCACCGCCACCGGGCGGCGCGGCGCTGTGAACGCATCGGCGTCGGGCAGAAACGGCTGGGGCTGTGGAGCCAGCCAGGCTCCGGAAGTCGGCCCTGCCCACTCAGGCGAAGCGGAACCGCGAGACGGGTCCCGGCCACGCGAATCCGGCGATCGACCACACGCACGCTGCCGAACAACCACCCCGATCCAAGCGGCCGACGGCATGTTGGGGCGCTCGCCGAGGTGCCGCCCTCTGCCTGCTGGAACGAAGGGACGGCGCCGCATCCCGGCAGACGCTGTCGGGTGGCACTGCGGCACCGCAGCTACCCCAGCAAGTGGACGCAGTGGCCCCAGTGGGACGGGTCCGCAGCTGCCGGCTCACCCCGCTCCTGGACCGGTAGGGCAGCCACCGGGCGCCGGTATGCGAGATGGCAGGCCGCCAACGACCGCGCCTTGTAGGGGCATTGACGCCGAACGTCGCGCCTCTCGGCTACGACCAACTCGCCCCGCCTGCATGCCAGGCACCGCCACCGGGCGGCGCGACGCCATGAACGTATCGGCGGCGGGCAGACACGGCTGGGGCTGTGGAGCTGGCCAGGCTCCGGAAGTCGGCGCTGCCCACTCAGACGATGCAGGCCGGCGAGGCGGCGTTCGGTCATGCGGATCTGGCGATCGACCATTCATGCGCTGCCGACCAACTGTCCGGCCTCAGGCGGTCGCCGGCAGGCGGGGGCGCTCGGTGGTGCGCCGCCCTCGGCCTGCGGACGTCAAGGGACGGCAAGGTGTCTCGACGAACGTGGCCGGGCGGCGTTACGGCGCTGCGGCAGGCCGGGGAGGTGAACGCCGTTGTCTCGATGGGACGGGTCCACAGCTGCGGGCTCACCCCGCCGCGCCAGGAACACGCGCACTGGCGGAACCGCCGCGGGGTGCCGCGGGCGGCACGGCAGGTCACCGACGGCTCGGCCCTGGAAGGCCGGTGACGCTGAACGCCGCGCAGCTCGGCAACGACCAACTCGCCCCGCCTGCGCGCCAGGCAGTGTTGCCGGGCGGCGCAACCCGGCGAACGCATCGGCGTCGGGCAGACGCGACTGCGGCTGTAGAACGAATCAGAGCCGGTGGCACCTGGCGTTTCGGCAGCGACAAATACCGACTGCCCGGACCGCAGGTGCGTTGGTGGCGGCCCGGACGCTACGCGGCCCGGTGGGTTCGGCCGGGCGGCACTGCGGCGTTGCGCCTGGGGCGCCCGTGTCGCCCCCCGTCGGCGGCGTGTCGGGGCAAGGGGCACTGCGGCGTTGCGCCTGGGGCGCCCGTGTCGGCCCCGCCGTCGGCGGCGTGTCGGGGCAAGGGGTGTCGGCGGTGCGGGCGGGGGTGGGCGGCAATGGCGTGGGGTGGGCGGGGAGTTGGCGTGTTGAGCGAGGGGTGTTGGTGGGGGTTTCGGTGTGGGATCGATCAGTGATGGGAGTGGTGGTTGTGGGCGGTATGTGGGTCTCGGTGGCTGGGGTGGAGTTTCCGGATCAGGTGGGGCGGGAGTTGCGGGAGGAGTGGGTGGCTCGGGGGTGGTGTCCGGGGCGGGGGTTGTACGAGTTGTTTGTGGGGCGGGTGGGGGTTGATGGGGGGCGGGTGGCTGTGGTGGATGACGGGGGTGAGGTGACGTTCGCGGAACTGGCCGGGCGGGTGCGGGGGTTGGCGGCGGGGCTGGCGGCGCGGGGGGTGGGGCCGGGGTCGGTGGTGGCGACGAAGGTGCCGGCGGATTGGCGGGCGGTGGCGGTGGATCTGGCGGTGGCGGCGCTGGGGGCGGTGGTGTTGCCGTGTGTGCCGGGGCATGGGCGGCGGGACCTGCTGGCGTTGTTGGGGACGTCGCGGGCGGATGCGGTGGTGACGGTGCCGGAGTGGAAGGCGCTGGTGGACGGGTTGCGGCCCGAACTGCCTTGGCTGCACGAGGTGGTGGTGTTGGGGGCGGAGCCGTGGCCGGAGCGGGTGGGGTGGGAGCCCGCGGTGGTGGATGCGGAGGCGCCGGCGCGGATTCTGGTGTCGTCGGGGTCGGAGGGCGCGCCGAAGTTGATCGCGTATTCGCACAATGCGCTGGCGGGGGGCCGCGGGCGGTACGTGGAGCGGGTGCTGGAGACGGTGGACGGGGCGCCGCCGCGGGTGTTGCTGTTGGTGCATCCGGCGACGGCGTACGGCTCGTTGGCGGTGGTGTCGTTGGTGCGGTGCGGGGCGACGGTGGTGTTGCGGGAGCGGTTCGATCCGACGGATGCGCTGGCGGCGGTGGGGCGTTGGCGGCCGACTCACCTGGCGGCGGTGCCGACGATGCTGCGCCGTCTGGCGGATCAACTTCCGGTGGCGGGCGAGGACTTGTCGTCCTTGCAGGCGGTGGTGTCGAGTTCGGCGATGCTGTCGTCCGCCGTGCTGGGGGCGACGTTGCGGCGGTTCGGGTGTCCGGTGGTGAATGTGTACGGGTCCAGTGACGGAGTGAACTGTCATGCGCGGTGGACGAGTTCGGACGTCGATGTGCTGCGGGTGGGGCGTCCAGATCCGGCGGTGGCGGAGTTCCGGGTGTGCGGGCCGGACGGGCTTCCGGTGCCGGTGGGGATGGCGGGTGAGGTGCAGGCGCGGGGGCCGATGAGTCCGCTGTGTCACGTCGGGGAGCCTGAGTTGGACACCCTGCTGCGGGTGGACGGCGGGTGGGTGCGGTCCGGCGATCGGGGGGTGCTGGAGGCGGACGGGTCGCTGCGGGTGGTGGCGCGGATCAAGCAGATGGTGAACCGGGGTGGGGTGTCGATCGGGCTGTCGGAGGTGGAGCGCCTGCTGGAGGGCCACCCCGGGCTGGTGGAGGCGGTGTGCGTGCCGGTGCCGGATCCGGATCTCGGCGAGCGGATGTGTGTCTGCGCGGTGCCGCGCGAACCGGCGGGCGGGTTGGCGCTCGTCGAACTCACGGACTACCTGGGCCAGTTGTGCGGGCTGGAGAAGTACAAGTGGCCGGAGCGGCTGGTGCTGCTGGAGCGGTTGCCGCTGGGCGCGTCCGGGAAGCCGGACCGTTTGGTGCTGACGGAGTTGGCGGCCGCGGCAACCCGTGGGCAGGGACAGGTGGTTGTCGCGAGTTGAGACGCGTGACGGCCGGGGCCCACCACAGCTGCTGGGTGGGCCCCGGCGATGCGTGGCGGGTCAGCCGACGGGGGCGGGCGCGTCGGCGAAGGAGAGCACTGCGGCGGTGATCCGCTCGACCTGGGTGTCCGTCAGGTGGGGGTAGACCGGGATGGAGAGGCACTGGCGGGCGGCGCGTTCGGCGTTGGGCCAGTGGCCGCCGGTGGGGACGGCGGAGGCGAACGCGGGCTGGTGGGGCAGCGGGCTCGGGTAGTAGACGTGGCTGTCGATGCCGTGGGTGGCGAGGTGCTTCCTGAGCTGGTCGCGGTGCTCGGCGAGCAGTGAATAGACGTAGTAGCAGCGGCCGTTGGTGCCGGGCGGCGGCGGCGTGATGCCGTGGCCGGCGAGCTGGGTGAACCGTTCGGTGTAGTGGGCGGCGATCTCGGCGCGGCGGGCCAGGCGACGGGCCAGGCCGGGGTGGCGGCGCAGCTGGAACGCGGCGAGGATTTCGTCGAACCGGCTGTTCATGCCGATCAGGTGGTGCCGGAAGCGGTGCACGCCGTCCTGCCCGTGGTTGCGCAGCATCCTTACGGTGCGGGCGAGTTCGGGGTCGTCGGTGACCACGACGCCGCCCTCGCCGGGGCCGCCGAAGGACTTCACCTGGACGAACGAGAACAGGCCGGCGTCGCCCCAGGTGCCGGCGGGTCGGCCGTCCAGGACGGCGCCCTGGGCGACGGCGGAGTCCTCGATCAGGCGGAGGCCGTGGCGGGTGGCGAGGGCGCGCAGGCGCGGCATGTCGGCCATCACGGAGAACATGTGGGCGGGCATCAACGCCTTGGTGCGGGCGGTGATCAGGGCCTCGGCGGCGTCCGGGTCGATGACCAGGGTGTGCGGGTCGATGTCGGCGAACACGGGGGTGGCGCCGACGCCGAGGACGGTGTTGGCGAGCGGGGCGCAGCCGAACGCGGGGACGATCACCTCGTCTCCGGCGGTGATGCCCATGGCGCGCAGGATGAGGGTGAGTGCGGTGGTGCCGCTGCCGCAGGCGATGACGTCGGCGACGCCGAGGTCGGCACGCAGCAACTCCTCGAAGCGGACGGTTCGTTCGCCGAGGATGAAGCGTTGGGCGGGGTCGGTGGCGACCTCGTGGACGACGTCCAGCAGCAGGTCGCGGTCGTCCTCGAAGAGGTCGGGCGGGAAGAACGGGATCGGAGGGGGTGCGGTGGTGGTCATCGGTGAGTCCCGTGCTTTCCGTGCTGGAAGCCGCGGACCAGGTCGCTGACCAGGTCCAGGTCGTGGTCTGCGAGGTCGGGGTAGAGCGGCAGCGCGAGGGCGCGTTCGCAGGCGGCCTCGGCCTGCGGGAACTCGCCTCGCCGGTGGCCGAGTTGGGCGAAGCAGGGCTGAAGGTGCAGCGGCGTCGGGTAGTAGGTCTCGGTCTGGACTCCGTGCCGGGCGAGGTGGGCGGCGAGCTCGTCGCGGTGGTCGGACTCGATCAGGTAGACGTACCAGACGGGGTTGGTGGCGGCTTCGCGCGGGACGACGGTGGGCAGGGTCAGGCCGGGGGTGCCGGACAGGCGCTCGGTGTAGCGGGCGGCGAGCTCGGCGCGGCGCGCGATGCACTGGTCGGCGCGGGTGAGCTTGGCGAGCAGGACGGCGGCCTGGATGTCGTCCATCTTGCTGTTGGTGCCGAGGAGTTCGGTGGGCCGGTTGATGGTGGGGAAGTCGTCGACGGTGCGGCCGGTGCGGCCGTGGTGGCGCATCGCGGCGACGGCGTCGGCGATGGCGGGGTCGTCGGTGAGGACGGCGCCGGCGTCACCGATCGCGCCGAGTGTCTTGGTGGGGAAGAAGGACAGTACGCCGCCGGTGCCGTGCAGTCCGGCGTGGACGCCGTCCCAGCGCATGCCGAACGCCTCGGCGCTGTCCTCGACCACGGTCAGGCGGTGGCGGTCGGCGAAGTCCAGCAGGGCGCGCAGGTCGGCGAGTTGGTGGAACAGGTGGACCGGCATGATCATGCGGGTGCGCTCGGTGCGGACGGCTTCCGCACCGGCCGGGTCGATGCTGTAGCTGAGCGGGTCGATGTCGGCGAAGACCGGGCGGCCGCCGGCCAGCACCACGGCGGTGGCGGAGGCGACGAAGCTGTACGTCGGGACGATCACCTCGTCGCCCGGTTGCAGGCCGGCCGCGCGCAGCAGCAGGACCAGCGCGTCGGTGCCGCTGTTGACGCCGACGACGTGGCGGGCGCCGGTCCAGGCGGCGAGGGCGGCTTCGAGTTCGGCGACCTTGGGGCCGTGCGAGTACTTGCCGCGGTCCATCAGTTCGTCTAGGTGGCGCCGGGTGGTGGGCCAGAGGGATTCGAAGGTCTCGGCCTGGCTGAAGAAGGAGACGCCGGAGGAGGCACCCATGGAACTCTCATCGGTTGTGGGGCGGTGATGGACGGTGGGGCGGTAGGGGGGCATGCCGACGTTGCGCGAAGGCGGCGGCACCGCCGGTTCGGAGGCAACCGGAAAACGCTTTCCGAACACCGCCACAGGGAACGGGAAAGCGTTTTCCGGTTGGATTCGGCACCGGCCTTCCGGAGCAGGTGAATCGTCCGCACGGCAGCCGGGTGCACCCCGCTGAATCTATGCTGCCACCACCGCCGTCCACCGCGCGAGAATGGCGACTTCACTCTTTCGAATGGCTTGCAGGACAAGCGAGTTGACGTCCACGCAGGCATGGCCGGAAGTGCTGGTTGAATACCCGGCGAAGCGATCCCCGCGAATCGGACGGAAGGACGGCTCGCCATGTCGAACGGACTCGGGACCTTACTGGTCGGAATGGGACGGGCGGGCAGCGGACTCCATCTGCCGGTGCTGCGCCGGTTGCGCACCGCCGCCGACTCCGCGCACCTGTTCGCCCACGCACCGATACTCGCGGTCGACCCGCACCGCCGTCCCGGGGCAGCCGTCGATCTGCGGCCAGTCAGCCTCGCGGAGGCACCCCGGCTGGCCGACCCGGCCGACACCGTCGTCCATCTCTGCACCCCGCCGACCGAACGGGTCGCCGCCCTGGACACCCTGGGCCGCCTCGGCTACCGGCGCATCCTGCTGGAGAAGCCGTTCGCCGCCGACGCGGCCGGGCTGGACGAACTGCTCGCGCTGCGCGAGCGCCACGGGCTGGACCTGGTGGTGGTCGCCCAGTGGCTGGGCAGCCGGCTGACCGACCGGCTGCGCGCCGCACTGACGAGCGGGGCGTACGGCCCGCTGCGGACCATCCACGTGGTGCAGCGCAAGCCGCGCTTCTCCCGCTCGCTGGCCGGCGACGGCCACCCCACCGCGTTCGACATCGAACTGCCGCACTCCCTCGGCCTCTGCCTCTCGCTCGCCGGGCCGGGCCGAGTCACCGGCGCGGGCGGCACCGACATGGTGGTCGGCGGGCGGGTGCTGCCCCGGCTCGGCACCGCCTGGCTCAACCTCCAGCACGAGAGCGGCGCGTGGACCCGGATCCGCTCCGACCTCACCTCCCCCGTCCGGGAGCGCCGGGTCACCCTGGAACTCGCCCACGGCACCCTGATCGGCCACTTCCCCGGCAGCGAGGCCGACGCCTACGCCCGGCTGACCGTCATCGACCACGACGGCGAGAGCACCGAACTGCTCCACGACGACTCGCTGAGCACCTTCCTGCACCGCGTCTACGCCTACTTCGCGGCGGGCGGCACGGCGGGCGGCACGGCGGGCGGCGCAGCGGGCGGCGTTCATCACCCGCACCCCGACCTGGCGGTCAACTCCCAGGTGGTACGGCTGCTCGACCAGGCCAAGACGATCGCCGCGCAGGCACGTGAGCCGCAGGCGCGTGAGGCCCAGGCCCAGGTCCGTGACGCGCAGGTCCGTGACGCGCAGACGCATGACGCGCAGCGCCGCGCGACGGCGGCCCGATGACCGCCGCCCCCGCCCCGCGTGCCACCGGCACCGCCGTCACCACGTCGGGCGAAGCCGCCCCCACGATCAGCTTCGGCGGCATCGGCGACGAGGCCGCCCCGGACCTGCCCGGCCAGCTCGACGCGCTGGACGAGCTCGGCTGGCGCGACCTCGAGTTGCGGACCGTGGACGGCAGCTGGATCGCCGAGCTGCCGCTCGACCGGGTCGGCCGGATCGCCGAGACGCTCGCCTCCCGGGGCGTCCGGGTGACCTGCCTCGCCTCCCGGATCGGCAACTGGGACAGCCGGATCACCGCCGACTTCGACCGCGACCTGACGGAACTCGCCGCACTCGCCGCCCGCGCCGCGCTGCTGGGAACCGACCGGATCCGGGTCATGTCCTACCCCAACGCGGGCCTGTCGGAGGCGGATTGGCGCCGGCGGGTGCTGGAGCGGCTGGCCCGCTTGGCCGAGCTGGCCGGCCAGGACGGCCTGACCCTGCTGCACGAGAACTGCAGCGGCTGGGCCGGCACCGCCGCCGAACGCCAACTCGACCTGGTGACCACCGTCGACAGCCCGGCGCTGCGCCTGCTGTTCGACGCCGGCAATGGAGTCCCGCACGGCTACGACGGGTACCTGATGCTCCGTCAGATCGCCGACCACGTCGCGCACGTGCACATCAAGGACGCGGTGGGCGACGGCGACCGCACCGAGTACGTGCTGCCGGGTGACGGGGCGGCGCGGCTCGCGGAGAGCCTGCGCTTCCTGGTGGACCGGGGCTGGAGCGGCGGATGGTCACTGGAGCCCCATCTCGCCACCCGCCCGCACCAGGGCCTGGCGGCGGACGGCACCGCCGCGAGCGGGTTCGTCGCGGCCGGAAGGGCGTTGAGCGCGCTGGTGGAGCGCGAGATCCTGCCGTCCGCGGCCGGTTGGCGCCCGGCGCCCGGCGGGCTGGAGCACGCGGCGGGGGTGTCGCGTGCGCGGTGACACCAGAGCCCTCGGTGCCGAAACCGGCGCCCACCCGACGCCAAAGCCAGCGCCGACGCCAGCACCAGCACCGACGGCAGCGCCAACGCCAGCACCGATGGACGCCCGACTCGGGCCTGGCGACCAGGAGTTGCTGCTCGACCTCCTCCGGCTGCCGACCGCCGGCCCGTTGGAGACCGGCCCGGGCGCGCCGCGTCCGTTGCTTGCCGAGGCGCTCGGGGTGTACGCCCGGGCGGCGGGGGCGATCGGCCTGGCCGAGGTGTATCGCGGCGCGCCCCGGGCGGCGGATCTCGACCGTCCGGACGTGCCGCTGAATGTTCGCGAACGGGCCTGCGAGGAAGGCTTCTTGGCGTCCCAGCCGAGCCTGGTGCTGCGGCTCGGCCCGGAGCTGCCCCGGTCGGCGACGGTGATGTTCAACGTGCACCTGGACACGGTGGCCGGCCCGGAGCCGGTCGGCTTCGACGGGAAGCGGTTCACGGGGCGGGGCTCGATCGACGCCAAGGGCCCGGCGGTGGCGTTGCTGGCGGGGATCCGGGCGGCGGTCGCGGCTGAGCCCGGCGTGGGCAGTTCGGTCAGGGTGCTGGTGCAGGCCGTGTCGGGTGAAGAGGGCGGCGCGATGGGCGTGTTCGGCACTCGTCCGCTGGTGGAGGCCGGGTACGTGGGCGCGCTGAACGTGTTCTGCGAACCGACCGGCCTGCGCTATCTGCCCCGGGCCACCGCCGCCGCCACCGCCCGGCTGCGGGTGCGCGGCGAGGACGCGATCGACGACTGCCCGGGCGCGGGCCACAACGCGACCGTCCTGCTCGGCTTCCTCGCGCAGTACCTGGCGAGGGAGTTGGGCACCGTGGCCGCTCCGCGCGACCCGGTGTGCGTGGCGGGTCTGAGCACCGGTCCGCTGCACAACCGGGTGTACGGAACCGGCGATCTGCTGCTCAACCTCCCCTACCGGGACGCGAGTTCGGGGCGCCGGGCGGAGGCGTCGGTGCTGGCGGCGGTCGAGGCCGGACTGGTCGCGTTCCGGCGGGAGTTCGCCGGGCTGCCGGAGTTCGCCCGGACCGCCGCCGACTGCGCGCGGATCACCCGACTGGACTGGCTCAAGCGCGGCCTGCCCGTCCTGGACAACCGGCATCCCGCGTTCGAGGAGCTGCTGGCGCGGCAGGCCGGCATCCCCCGACTCCCGGACGGCGAACCGGCGTTCACCTGCGACGCGATCTGGACGGCGGGCCTGCCGGACGCGTTCACCGTGGTGCTCGGCCCCGGCGACCTGGGCGCCAACCGGGCGCACGCGGAGGGCGAGTTCGCCGACCTCGCCCAACTCGACGGCTTCGCCGCGGCGGTGGCCCGCCTGCTGGTGGCCTTCGCCCGTCACCGAACGCACCGCCGCTGACCGGGTCGACCGCCAACCCGCCGGGAGATGCCCGGCAGGGCGTTCACCAACTCCGCTCCCCATCCCAAGACTTCACCACTGTCCGGAGGCTGTTGCCCATGACCACCGTGGCGTCCTCGCCAACGTCCGCCGCCGCCCGCACCGTTCACGTTCCGTACGCCGAGCTGATCCGGTTCACCACCGAGGTCTTCGTCGCCAACCAACTGCCGCCCGGGCGAGCCAGGTTGGCGGCCGAGGCGTTGTGCTACGGGGACGCGGCGGGGATGGACTCGCACGGGTTGGTGAACCTGTCCCGGCTGTATCTGCCGCTGTTGGCGGAGGGCCGGGCCGATCCGCTGGCCGAACCGGAGGTGGTGGCCGACCGGGGGGCGGCGGTGCTGGTGGACGCGCGGAACGCGCTCGGGCTGTGGCAGGCGGGCGCGGCGATGGAGTTGGCGGCGGACCGGGCGGAGCGGCTCGGCATCGGGCTGGTCTCGGTGCGGCGGGCGACGCACTTCGGGTGTGCGGGGCACCATGCGGCGCGGGTGACCGGGCGCGGCATGATCGGGCTACTGGCGTCGAACTGCGGACGGCAGCGGATCGCCCGCCCGCCGGGTGGCGCGGTCGCGCTGCTCGGCACCAACCCGTGGAGCGTGGCCGCGCCGGCGGGTGAACTCCCCCCGTACGTCCTGGACATGAGCACCACGGCGGTTCCGACGGGACGGGTGCGGGCGGCGGCGCGGGCGGGGCGGGCCATCCCCGAGGGGTGGCTGGCCGACGAGGACGGGCGGCCGGTGACGGATCCGGCGGCATTCGACCGGGGCGAGGCGCATCTGCTCTGGCTGGGCTCGGGTTCGGGCGCCGGGTTCAAGGGGTTCGGGCTCGGGCTGATGGTGGAGGTGCTGGCGGCGATGCTGCCCGGTGCTGGTCTCGGCCCGGAGCCGGCGGCGCTGGACGGGGACGGCGGTCCGACCGGCCGGGACGACGACATCGGCCTGTTCGCGCTGGCGATCGCCCCGGCGGCGCTCCGCGATCCGGAGCAAGTCGCCGCGGACGCACGGACGTTGTTCTCCACGGTGCTGGCCTGCCCGCCCGCCGCCGGGCAGGCCGGTCCGGTCGTCTACCCCGGCTGGCACGAGGCCCGGCGGACCGCTGCGGCGCACCGTGACGGCGTTGCACTGGCCGCCCCGCTGCTGGTCGAACTCGCCTCTGTGGCAGCCAAGTTCGGAGTGCGCCCGGTGGAGGTGGCGGAGTGAGCGGCCTGCGGGTGGGAGTGATCGGGCTCGGGGTGATCTCGCGGTTCTACCTGGCCGCGCTGGAGCAGGTCCCGGGGGTGCGACTGGCGGCGGTGTGCGACCGGGACGCGGATCTGCTGCGCGAGTTCGAGGGCCGGGTGGGGTGCTTCACGGACCACCGGGAGCTGCTGGCCACGGGCGGCCTGGACGCCGTTGTGGTGACCGTCCCGAACGACCTGCACCTGACGATCTGCCGGGACGCGCTGCGGGCGGGCCTGCCGGTGTGCGTGGAGAAGCCGCTGGCGCTGCGGGCAACGGAGGGTGCGGAGTTGGCGTCGCTGGCGGTCGAGCGCCGGGTGCCGCTGTTCACGGCGTTCCACCGGCGGTACAACGCGGCGGTGCGGGAGCTGTGCCGAACGCTGGAGGGCGCGGCGCCGGTGCGGTCGGTGACGGCGCGGTACTTCGAGCGGATCGAGGAGCATGTCGGCCGGGACCGCTGGTACTTGGACCCGGAGCGCTGCGGCGGCGGCTGCATCGCCGACAACGGCCCGAACGCGTACGACCTGCTGCGCCTGCTGGCCGGCCCGATGCGGGTGGAGGCCGCGAAGGTGGTGCGCGACGAGGGCGGGGTGGACCGGTACGCGCTGCTGGAGCTGTCGGGTCCGCGCGGGGTGCGCGGCCGGATCGAGCTGGACTGGTCGTACCCCGGCGAACTGAAGGACGTGGCCGTGGAGTTGGCGGACGGCTCGGTGCTACGGGCCGACCTGCTGGCCGGGCACGACGGGTTCAAGCAGTCACTGTGGCACGAGTACGTCGGCATCGTCACCGACTTCGCCGACCTCCTGGCCGGCGGCGGCGCGGGCGGCGGCAACAACTTCCGGGGCTTCCGGGGCCCGGACGGCGTGGACGCGCTGCGGGTGGTCGAGGCGGCGTACCGGGCCGAGCGGGCGGGGGTGCGCGGGTGATCCGGCAGCGCGAGGACCGGGCCCAACTGGCGGACCCGGTACGGGAGAACGGGCCGAAGCGGACGGTGACGGGCACGCTGGTGAAGGTGCTGCTGCACAGCCGGACGGATCGCGGGATGAGCCTGGAGCCGTTCGCCAGCCGGTGCGTCCGGGCCGGCGAGGTGCACGAGTTGGTGACCACCGACCAGCGGGACACGGCGGCGGGCGCACGGATCGACCGGGTGGGGTTCCTCGGCTTCGCGGAGATCGCGGCGGCGGGGGTGCTGGACCGGGGCGACGAGGTGTTCGTCGGCGAGCACCGAGTGGGGACGGTGCTGGGCTTCGACGCCTGCCACTTCCCCAACCACTACAACGTGCTGATCGCGGCCGATCACCTGCTGACCGGCGAAAAGCTGGACCTGCGGCCGGAGTTGCCGGTGCGGTTCGTCCCGGCGGCCACCGAATCCTGACGCCTGTCGGAGCGAATCCTGACGCCTGTCGAAGCCCGAGGCGACCCGAACAACGAACGAAGGCCCGGAGCGGGAGGTGCCTCCCCCGTTCCGGGCCCGGGTGCGTCAGGCCGTCGCCGGCCGCGCGGCGGGGCTCAGCGGCCCAGCAGCGGAACGTCCAACTCGCCCATGTGGTAGGCGCGGACGGCCTGGACCAGCTCCTCGACGGACAGCTGGCCGTCGCCGTTGGCGTCGATCTGGCGGAACGCCTCGGCCGGCTCGACGCCCTCGACACCGATGGCGTCCAGCCAGGTCTTGAACTCGGCCGGGTTGACCTGACCGTCGCCGTCCACGTCGACCAGCTCGACCATGGCCTGGATGGTCGGCTTGACGACGCGGGCGAAGCCGGCGCCGCCGTTCTCCAGCACGTGCTCCTCGGCGACGTGGTTGAACTGCTCGGGGGTGAGCGCACCGGTCTGCTCGTCGATGCCGACCTTGTCGGCGAAGAAGCTCCACATGCCGAGGTAGGCGTCGGTCAGCTGACGAGCGGCCGGGGAGGTCGGGTCCTCGCCGAAGGCCTGCAGGATGCGCTTGGCCTCGGCGTCCCAGTCGGACCGGTCGATCTGGCCGTCACCGTTCACGTCCCAGAGGTCGAAGCGCTTCTGGGTACGGTCGGCCTGCACGGAACTGGTCATCTCGGGTCTCCAGATTGAGTCTGAGCGGGCGGATCATTTCAAGGAGTCGGCCATCACACAATCGGTGCGGTCGGACACGGAACGTCACAGTACCGGCGTGACGCACTCCGGTTCGCCGACGTACCGCCAACTGGGTGACGGCGCCCCCGCATTGACCGAACGCGAGGCCCACACCCCTTGAACTCCAGGCCTCCAGCCACGTTTTGGGGACGCCGTCAACGGTTTCGCGACCGGCCTCACGAGCGGGTGATCGTCGTCCGGTTCGCTGGCGGAGGGCGCGCTCCGGGCCCCTAACCTCGCTCCGTGACCGAGACCTCCACGACCGACACCTCCGCGACGCTCCCCGCGCTCCCGCTGATCGAGCTCGCCCCGCAGGCCTTCGCCGCCGTGCACGCCCTGCACGCCGCCGTGGAGCAGGCCGCGGCGGCAGCCGGGCTGGAACCGCTGCTGCTCGAACTGGTGCGGCTGCGCTGCTCGCAGCTGAACGGCTGCACGTACTGCGTGGACCTGCACACCGCAGCCGCCCGGAAGGCCGGCGAGTCGGACGAGCGGCTGGGCCGGCTGGCGGCCTGGCGCGAGTCCGGCGCGCTGTTCACGCCCCGCGAGCGGGCCGCGCTGGCCCTCGCGGAGGCAGTCACCCGCCTTCCGGACCACGCGGAGGGCGCACGGGCGCAGCGTGCGGCGCGCGCGGTACTGTCCGACGCCGAGGCGGCGTTCGTGGCGTGGGCGGCGACGGTGGTGAACGCGTACAACCGAATCGCGGTCACCTCCCGGCCGGTGCCGGCCACCGAGGGCTGACCGTCCCGCCCGCGCGCACCGGTTAGCCCGGTGCCGGGTCGTGCGGCAGGCTGGAGGGATGACAACGGTGCGCAAGGACCCCGGCGGGTTCGCGGCGGCGCTGGCGGCGGGGCCGGTGGTGCTGGACGGTGGGCTGTCCGCCCAACTGGCCGCGCAGGGCTGCGATTTGTCCGGCGCGCTGTGGTCGGCGCGATTGCTGCTGGACGATCCCGGCCAACTGGTGGCCGCGCACCGGGCGTTCTTCGAGGCGGGGGCGCAGGTCGCCACCACCGCGAGCTACCAGGCGAGCCGGGCGGGTTTCGCGGCGCGTGGCGTGGGCGCGGCCAAGGCGGACCGACTGCTGGCGTTGAGCGTGGAGTTGGCGCGGCTGGCGGCCGAGGAGGAGTCCTCGCGGCTGGGTGACGGACGGGCACGCTGGGTGGCGGCGTCGGTGGGTCCGTACGGGGCGGTACTGGCGGACGGCTCCGAGTACCGGGGTCATTACGGGCTCTCCGCCGCCGAGTTGACCGCCTTCCACCGTCCACGACTGGAGGTGCTGGCGGCGGCCGGTCCGGACGTGCTGGCGGTGGAGACGGTGCCGGATCTGTTGGAGGCGTCCGTTCTCGCCGAGTGTGTACGGGGGTTGGGCGTGCCGGTGTGGTTCTCGTTCGGCGCGGCGGACGGCCTGACCCGGGGCGGCGAGCCGCTGGCGGAGGCGTTCGCGTTGGTGGCGGACGTGCCGGAGGTGGTGGCGGTGGGCGTCAACTGCTGTGCGCCGCAGGAGGTTTCGTCGGCCGTACGGTTGGCGGTGCAGGTGACGGGCCGGCCGGCGGTGGCGTACCCGAACAGCGGCGAGGGCTGGAACGCGACGGCCCACGACTGGGCGGGCGCAGCGGCGTTCGACCCGGGCGAGGTACCGGACTGGGTGGCGGCCGGGGCCCAACTGGTGGGCGGCTGCTGCCGGGTGGGGCCGGATCGGATCGCGGCGGTGGCGGCGGCACTGGGCGGGTGACCGCCGGCCGACTCCGGGCCGACGGCGACAGCGACGGCGACGGCGACGGCCCGTAGCCTGAGGCCGTGATGACAACCTCGTCGATTCTCGGGCAGTTCGATCTCTGTGCGGACCGGGCGGAGTTCCCTGACCAGGACAACGGCTACTACTACCCGGTCGATGCACGGATCCACCTGTTCGGCGACGACACCCGCTGGGCCGTGGTCGCCGAGCTGCTGGGTTACACCCCGCGCGGCGGCAACCTCATCGACGTCGTGCACTGCTTCGGCAACTGCCTGACGCGCGGTGAGCCCGGGTTCGGCGACTTCCTGGACCGGGTGGACAACATGGCGGAGATCGACCCCCACGGCGAAGAGGTTTACGCGGGTGGAGTCCCGGTCGTGGTCCGCGGCACCGCGCTGGCGGTCGACGCCCCGGCGGGCACCCCGCTGCAGGACGTGTTCCGCCTGCTGGCCCCGGCCAACAGGGACCTCCTGATGGCCGACGGGACGGAGCTGCGCGCCCGCATCCCCGCCGACCTGCCCGAGCTGCTGCGCCTCGACGAGTGGCACCAGCCGGAGGACCTCGGGGCCGTCATGCCGAGCGGGCACGAGACCTTCCGGATGATCGCCGAGGTACTGGATTCCGGCGACCCGGCCCGGTACCGGCCGACGCTCCCCGCGAACACCCACTGGTCCCACTGGCCGGACGCCGGAACGCTGTGACGCCTGCCCGGACAGCCCGGGAGCGTCTCGTGACAGGTGGGCGCGGGCCGGACCGGATCGCGGCGGTGGCGGACGCCGTGCGCAACCGCGGGCGGCAGTGGGGTCCCCGTAGCGGGCAGCGCCCGGTCGCGGTGTGGCTCAGCTCACGTGGAACCCGTGTGCCCGTGGTCGGCGGAGAAAGGTATGGATCCAGGATTTCGGGCCCGGATACGGGCGGGTGACGAGGGCGCCTTCGGGGTGCTGTTTCGTGAGCACGGCAGGGCTGTGTACAACCACTGCTTTCGGCTGACCGGTGACTGGTCGGGGGCGGAGGACTGCGCCTCGCTGGTGTTCCTGGAGGCGTGGCGGCTGCGGGAGAAGGCGGAGCCGACCGGCGGGAGTCTGCTGCCGTGGTTGCTGGGAATCGCGACGTTCGTGGTGCACCGCCGTCGCAGGGTGGCGCGGCGGCACCGTGCGCTGATGGAGCGGATGCCCGAGCCGGAGCTGTTGCCCGACTTCGCGGACGAGTTGGTCGGGCGGCTGGAGGACCAGGAGCGCATCGCCTCGGTGCGGGAGGTTCTCGAACGTCTCTCCCGCTCCGACCGGGAGGTGCTGGCGCTGTGCGTGTGGGCGGGGCTGGACTATGCGGCGGCCGCGCACGCGCTCGGGGTGCCGGTGGGCACGGTCCGTTCCCGGCTGTCCCGGGCCCGCCGCCGCTTGGACCGGCTCGCACAAAAAAATCTCGGCCTGCGGGTGGAACCGGCGGCCACAGGACGGCAGGTAACAGTTGACCGCACCGAAGCGGTCGGGCCGAAGAAGGGGAACGCGTGATGACCGGGTACCAGGACGACGACCTGCGGACGCTGCGTCGGATGCTGCCGGTGCCTGCCGAACGCGACTTTCCCGCCGGCCGTGGGCACCAACGTGAGGAACATCTGATGAGCAGCTTGCTGACCACGTCCCGTCACGACGACGAGCGGCGGAACGCGAACACGAAGCGTCGGCGTCTCGGCGTGCGGATCGCGCTGCCGGCCGGTCTGGTGGCCGCTGCGGCCGGTGTCGTCGTGGCCGCGCTGCCGGCCCAGACCGCGGCCGCGTACACCCTGCAGACCGCCGACAACGGCACCGTGAAGCTCACCGTCGTCAACCCGGCGGGGAAGATCGACCTCGCCAAGGTGCAGCGCGAACTCGATCGGCTCGGCGTCCGCGCCCGCGTCTACGCCGGCGATCCCAACTGCCAGGCCCCGGCGCCTCTGCCGTCCACTTCGGCCAGCACCGCGCCGTCGAGCTCGCCGTCCGCCTCCGCGGACGCCCCGGCCCCCTCCGCGGACGCCCCGGTCCCCAACGCGAGCCCCGCGTCCGAGCCCAGTAACCAGAGCTGGACCCTCGGCCGGGAGAACGGCAAGCTCGTCCTGATCCTCAACCCCGCTCGGATCCCGGCGGACAAGCAGGTGCAGATCGTATTCCCGCTGGCGAAGACCGACCCGGCCCACGGCACCAGCGTCATCATGGGTGGCCTGACCGACATCCCGGGCCCGGACTGCGCGCCCGCCCTGCCGGGCGACGCCATCGCGGACAACAACCCGCAGTAACCGTGACACGGTCGGGGGAGGCAGCGGCTGTCCGCTGCCTCCCCCGCTGTGCTGCCGCGCGCCGGACCGGCCCGGGGAGGGAGGATGTCCGTGGACGGAGAGGGGTCGCGGTGCGGGCGGTCGGTGTGGTGAACGGTCTCGGGGCGCGCTGGGGGCGGGAATTGGCGTTCGGCTCCGGGCAGGTGTGGACGGCGGTGGGGGTGTGGCCGCTACTGGCGATGCTGGTGGCCGGGGCGGGCGAACCGATGCGCGAGGAGCTGGCTGAGGCTATGGGGGTGCCGGCCGAGCAGGCTCCGGCGGCGGCGCGGGAGTTGCTGGCGGGAGTGCGGCGGGTGCCGGGGTGTGCGGCGGCGCTCGGGCTGTGGACGGCGGAGCACGTCGAGGTGGAGCCCGACTGGGTGAAGCAGCTGGGTGCGTCGCTGTGGGGACGGTTGACGGGTGATCCGGCGAAGGACCGAAAGGTGCTGGACCAGTGGGCGGCGAAGCAGACCGGCGGCCTGCTGAAGCGGATGCCGGTGGACCCGACCGAGGCCGAACTGGTGCTGGCGTCGGCGGTGACGGTGCGGACCAGCTGGGTGGTGCCGTTCAAGCCGGGCTGGTTTCCGGTGACCGAAGGCCCTTGGGCGGGGCGGGAGTTCGAGAAGCTGGAGCGGAGCGGGCCCGAGCTGTTCGAGCGGATCTCGGTGTCGGAGACCTCGGCGGGCCGGGTGACGGAGGTCCGGGTGGCCGGGGACGGCGAGGTGGACGTTCACCTGGTGCTGGGCGGGAGCGGCGCCACGCCGGGTGCGGTGGTGGCGGCCGGGTTCGAGCTGGTGTCGGGCGAGTCGCGGCGGCTGCCGCTGGCCGACCGCCCGGACGGGGAGCCCTGGCCGGGGCTGGAGTTGACCACGGTGGAGGCCGCGTCGCCGGGCGACGTCGGCGCCCTGCAGACCGTCGGCTTCCTCGTCCGCTCCGAGCACGACCTGCTGCGGAGCGCGGACCTGTTCGGCCTGCGGACGGCCGCGCAGGACGGCGACTGGTTCCGGGGCATCAGCCGGAGCACCCCGCTGAAGGTGTCGCAGGCCCGGCAGGTCGCGATGGCGGAATTCTCGGCAGAGGGTTTCGAGGCGGGCGCGGTGACGGCGATGACGATGGTCAGGTCCGCCGCGATGACCCCGCTCCGCCGGTTCCGGGTCCGCCACGCGACGGCCCGCTTCGACCGGCCGTTCGCGTTCCTGGCGGTGCACCGCGCCTCGGGCCTGGTGCTGATGGCGGGCTGGGTGACGGAGCCGGCGCCACTGTCCTGAGGACGCGAGCCCGCTCCCGCAGGGGGACGGCACGGGGCCCGGCACCGCGCGTTGCACGGCACTGGCAGCGAGCCACAGACGGGACTCCGCACTCGGAGCCGCGGCGGAGCTCGCGAAAGACCTCGACGCTGCCGCACCACAGACGCCGGGGCTGGCGCGAACGGCACGCCGCGCGGCGCAGCCGGCACCGTAGTCCTGAGGACGGCGCACCTGCTCCCGCAAGGGGAACAGCACGCGGCCCGACGCAGCCCGGCCCTGCACGGCGCGCCGCACGGCACTGGCCATGGGCCACAGACGGGACCCCATACCCGAGGCCGCGGCGGAGCTCGCGAAAGACCTCGACGCTGCCGCACCACAGACGCCGAAGCCGACGCGAACGGCAGGCTGCGCGGCGCAGCCGGCACCGTAGTCCTGAGGACGGCGCGCCTGCTCCCGCAAGGGGAACGGCACGGGGCCCGACGCAGGCCGGCCACGCGCCGGACGTGGCGAAGCCCGGGCCCGCACGGATTCGGCGCTGTCCGGGCCGGGCGCCGGAGGTGCGGGTTTCGGTGCCGGGCGTCCGGGGGTGGTCGTTGGGGTAGTACGGTCGGACGACGGTAGGTGGGGTCGGCATGGCCGACCGGTGGTCTGTGGAGGTGGGCCGGTGTCCGGTGCGATCCAGTCGCTGTCGCGGGCGGCCGCGATCCTGCGCCTGTTGGCGGGTGGGGAGCGGCGGCTCGGCCTGTCGGAGGTGGCGACGGGGCTGGGGCTGGCGAAGGGTACGGCGCACGGCATTCTGCGGACGTTGCAGCAGGAGGGGTTCGTCGAGCAGGACCCGGACAGCGGCAAGTACCAGTTGGGGGCGGAGCTGTTGCGGCTCGGCCAGAGCTACCTGGACGTGCACGAGTTGCGGGCCCGGGCCCTGGTGTGGGCGGACGATCTGGCGCGGGCGGCGGGCGAGACGGTGTACCTGGGGGTGTTGCACCAGCGGGGGGTGCTGGTGGTGCATCACGTGTTCCGGCCGGACGATTCGCGGCAGGTGCTGGAGGTCGGTTCGATGCAGCCGCTGCACGCGACGGCGCTGGGCAAGGTGCTGCTGGCGTACGACCCGGTGGCGCGCGGCGAGTTGGGCGACGGTCCGTGGGAGGCGTTCACGCCGCGGACGGTGACCGAGCCGGCGGCGCTGGACGCGCAGTGCGCGCTGGTGCGGGAGCGGGGCTGGGCGGACGCGGTGGAGGAGACCTGGGAGGGCGTGGCGTCGGTGGCGGCGCTGATCCAGGACCGTCGGCGCAACCCGGTGGGCGCGGTGTGCGTGAGCGGTGCGGTGGAGACGGTGTGCGAGGACGGGGTGGTGCGGCCGTCGCTGGTGGCGTCGGTGCGGACGGCGGCACGGGCGATCTCCCGCGATCTCGGGGCGCACCGCTTCTGAGTGGGCGCACCGCTTCTGAGTGGGCGCACCGCTTC
This sequence comes from Kitasatospora sp. NPDC048407, assembly GCF_043200475.1. Classification (NCBI taxonomy): domain Bacteria; kingdom Bacillati; phylum Actinomycetota; class Actinomycetes; order Kitasatosporales; family Streptomycetaceae; genus Kitasatospora; species Kitasatospora sp. NPDC048407. Next base: position 37,140 of record NZ_JBICXW010000034.1, read on the forward strand.
TGAGTGGGCGCACCGCTTCTGAGTGGGCGCACCGGTTCTGAGGGTGTCCGGTGGGCAGTGGGTGATCGTTCGGCGGCGGCGCGTGGTCGTCGGGGCGTCGCGGGTCACAACGCCTTGACGTCGGGCGTCCGGCTGCTGTTGGCTTCCAAACGTCGGTCGACATTGTCGAACGACGGCTGGAGGGTCCGGGGCGTTCCGCGCCGCCCGCGTGGTTTGCCGGACCCGCGCGCACGGGGACTGACGAAGAGTCACCCCGAGCCCGTTGACGTCCCCGAGCCGAGCCGAGGAACCGCATGACTGCCAGCTACATCGCCGCGATCGACCAGGGCACCACGTCCAGCCGGTGCATCCTGTTCGGGGCGGACGGCCGGATCGTCGCCGTCGAGCAGCAGGAGCACGCGCAGCTGTTCCCGCAGCCGGGCTGGGTGGAGCACGACGCGGCGGAGATCTGGACGCGGGTGCAGGCGGTGGTGCGGGGTGCGCTGGAGAAGGCGGGGCTGACCCGGGAGGACATCCGGGCGGTCGGCATCACCAACCAGCGTGAGACTACGGTGCTTTGGGACCGGCACACCGGTGAGCCGGTGTACAACGCGATCGTCTGGCAGGACACCCGTACCGAGGCGCTCTGCCGGGAGCTGGGCCGCAATGTCGGGCAGGACCGTTTCCGCCGGGAGACGGGTCTGCCGCTGGCGAGCTACTTCGCGGGGCCGAAGATCCGCTGGCTGCTGGACAACGTCGAGGGGCTGCGTGAGCGCGCCGAGGCGGGGAACATCCTGTTCGGCACCATGGACACCTGGGTGATCTGGAACCTGACCGGCGGCGCGAACGGCGGCCGGCACGTCACGGACGTCACCAACGCGTCCCGGACGCTGCTGATGAACCTGCACACGCTGGAGTGGGACGAGCGGATCGCCGAGTCGATCGGCGTGCCGATGGCGATGCTGCCGCAGATCCGTTCCTCCGCCGAGGTGTACGGCGAGGCGGTCGGGGTGCTGGCGGGTGTGCCGGTGGCGGCGGCGCTGGGCGACCAGCAGGCCGCGCTGTTCGGCCAGACCTGCTTCGACGTGGGCGAGGCGAAGTCGACGTACGGCACCGGAACGTTCCTGCTGCTGAACACCGGTGAGCGGATCGTCAACTCCTACCACGGGCTGCTCACCACGGTCGGCTACCGGATCGGCGACCAGCCGCCGGTGTACGCGTTGGAGGGGTCGATCGCGGTCACCGGCTCGCTGGTGCAGTGGCTGCGCGACCAGCTCGGCATCATCTCCACGGCGGCGGAGATCGAGACCCTGGCGGGCACCGTCGAGGACAACGGCGGCGCGTACTTCGTGCCCGCGTTCTCCGGCCTGTTCGCCCCGTACTGGCGTTCCGACGCGCGCGGTGTGATCACCGGCCTGACCAGGTACGTCACCAAGGGCCACCTGGCCCGGGCGGTGCTGGAGGCGACGGCCTGGCAGACCCGCGAGGTGGTGGACGCCATGCAGAAGGACTCCGGCGTCACGCTGACCGCGCTGAAGGTCGACGGCGGCATGACCTCCAACAACCTGCTGATGCAGAACATCGCGGACGTGCTGGACGTCCCGGTGGAGCGCCCGTACGTCGCCGAGACCACCGCTCTCGGCGCGGCCTACGCGGCCGGCCTCGCGGTCGGCTTCTGGGACGGGCTGGACACGCTGCGCGCCAACTGGCACCGGGCCGCCGAGTGGACGCCCCGGATGGACGACGCGACCCGCGAGAGCGAGCACCGCAACTGGCTGAAAGCGGTGGAGCGCACCATGGGCTGGATCGAGCAGGACGACGAGCAGCCGCAGCTCTGACACCTCCGTCAGAGCCCGCATCACCGATCGGAAGGAGACGCGGACCGGCCGCGAACCGGGCCCGCCGCACACACCATGGCAAGCATCCCGACCCTGGGCGCCGAGCGCGCCGCCGGCCGCGTCGCCTCCCGCGCCGCCACCCGCGACCTGCTCGGCCGGGCCCGCTACGACCTGCTGGTCATCGGCGGCGGCATCCTCGGCACCGCCACCGCCTGGACGGCCGCCCAGGCCGGGCTGAAGGTGGCGATGGTGGACGCCGGGGACTTCGCGAACGCCACCTCCTCCGCGTCCTCGAAGCTGGTCCACGGCGGCCTGCGCTACCTGCAGACCGGCGCGGTCAAACTGGTCGCGGAGAACCACAAGGAGCGCCGGGCGCTGGCCACCGACGTGGCCCCGCACCTGGTCAACCCGCTGACCTTCTTCGTCCCGGTCTACGAGGGCGGCCCGCACTCGGCGCCCAAGCTGGGCGCGGGCGTGTTCCTGTACTCGGCGCTGTCGGCGTTCCGCGACGGCCTGGGCCGGGTGGTCTCCCCCGCCCAGGCGGCCCGCGCGGTGCCGGGGCTGCGCACCGAGGGCCTGCGGCGGGTCGCGGTGTACGGCGACCACCAGATGAACGATGCCCGGATGGCCGTGATGACGGTGCGGGCGGCGGTGGACGCGGGCGCGGTGGTGCTCAACCACGCCGAGGTGACGGGGCTGCGCTTCACCCGCGGCCGGGTCAGCGGCGCGGAGGTCCGCGACCGCCTCGACGGCACCGAGTTCGGCATCGACGCGCGCCTGGTGCTGAACGCCACCGGCCCGTGGGTGGACCACCTGCGGCGGATGGAGTTCCCGGGCGCCGAGCCGTCGATCCGGCTGTCGAAGGGCGCGCACGTGGTGCTGCGCCGGCAGGCGCCGTGGCGGGCCGCGCTGACCATTCCGATCGACCAGTACCGGGTGTCCTTCGCCATCCCGTGGGAGGACCACGTCCTGCTGGGCACCACCGACGAGGAGTACACCGGCGACCCGCTGGACGTGCGGGCCACCGACGCCGACATCGACCAGATCCTGTCCGAGGCGGGCCACGCGGTGCGCGACGAGCACCTGCGGCGCGAGGACATCACCTACGCGTTCGCGGGCCTGCGGGTGCTGCCGGGCGGTCCGGGGGCGACGGCGGCGGCCAAGCGGGAGACGGTGGTCACCGAGGGCCGCGCCGGGATGCTGTCGGTGGCGGGCGGCAAGTGGACCACCTACCGGCACATCGGCCGGGTGGTGCTGGAGAAGCTGAAGAACGCGCGCGGCGTCGGCCTGGCCGAGGACATCTCGCCCATCCCGTCGACCGTGCCGCTGCCCGGCATCGGCGCCCCGCAGGCCGTCGCGCACCGCCTGCTGATGGACCGCGAGCCGGGCTCCCGGATGGACCCGCTGGTGGCCCGCCACCTGGCCACCCACTACGGCACGCTGTCGTTCGAGATCGCCCGCATGATCGCCGAACGCCCCGAGCTGGGCGAGCGGGTGCACCCGGACGGGCCGGACGTGTGGGCGCAGGTGGTGTACGCGGCCGAGCAGGAGTGGGCGTACACGGTGGACGACGTGCTGCGGCGGCGCACCACGCTGACGGTGCGCGGGCTGGACACCGAGGAGGTCCGCAAGCGGACCGCGGAGCTGCTGGCCCGATAGGAACGCGACGACGCCCTCCGGGAGAGAGAAGCGGGATCCGGAGGGCGTCGCGGTATGTGGGGTGCCGATCGCTAGATGATCAGGCTCAGCGGCAGGATCAGGGCGATCGCGACCACCGAGATCACCGTCTCCATCACCGACCAGGACTTCAGCGTCTGGCCGACGCTCATCCCGAAGTACTCCTTCACCAGCCAGAAGCCGGCGTCGTTGACGTGCGACAGGAACAGCGACCCGGCGCCGATGGCGAGCACCATGAGCGCGGCGTGAGTGGTCGACATGTCGGCGGCCAGCGGGCCGACGATGCCGGCGGCGGTGATGGTGGCGACCGTGGCGGAGCCGGTGGCGAGGCGGATCAGCACGGCGATCAGCCAGCCGAGCAGCAGCGCGGAGATGTGCCACTTGCCGGACCACTCGCTGACGGCCTGGCCGACGCCGACGTCGATCAGGGTCTGCTTGAAGCCACCGCCGGCGCCGACGATGAACACGATGCCGGCGATCGGGCCGAGCGAGTTGCCGACCGTCGCGGAGATCCTCGTCTTGTCGAACCCGGCGGCCTTGCCGAGGGTGACCATGGCCAGCAGGGTGGCGGCGAGCAGCGCGATCAGCGGGGAGCCGATGAAGTCGAAGAACCGCTGAACGGTGTTCTTCGGGTCGTCGATCACCACGTCGGCGAGGGCCTTGCCGAGCATCAGCCCGACCGGCAGCAGGATGGTCGCGAGGACGGCGCCGAACCGCGGGGTCTTCTCGTTCTTGACGGTCTCGGCGGGCGTGGTGTCCGCGGGTATCTCCAGCGGGCCGACCCAGCGCTGGGCGAACCGGGAGAACAGCGGGCCGGCCACGATCAGGGTGGGGACGGCGATCAGCAGGCCGAGCGCCAGGGTGACGCCGAGGTCGGCCTTCAGGGCGTCGACGGCGACCAGCGGGCCCGGGTGCGGCGGGACCAGGCCGTGCAGCACGGACAGGCCGGCCAGCGCGGGGATGCCGATCCGCATCAGCGGGACGTTGCCGCGGCGGGCGACCAGCAGCACGATCGGGATCAGCAGGACGACGCCGACCTCGAAGAACAGCGGCAGGCCGAGCACGGCGGCGATCAGCGCCATCGCCCAGGGCAGCATCTTCGGGCCGGTCCGGGCCAGCACCGTGTCCGCGATGATGTTGGCGCCGCCGGAGTCCGCGAGCAGCTTGCCGAGCATCGCGCCGAGGCCGATCAGCAGGCCGACCGAGGCGACGGTGGAGCCGAAACCGGTGGAGAAGCTGCTGAGCAGCTTGTCGAACGGCGCGCCGGCGACGGCCGCGAGCAGGCCCGAGCCGAGGGTCAGCGCCAGGAACGGGTGCAGCTTGAACTTGGTGATCAGCAGCACGATCGTGCCGATGCTGAGCAGCACCGCGAGCAGCAGCTGTCCGTTGCTGTCCGTGTGGGGGAGCGCCGGCGCGGCGGCGGCCAGCAGGGTGGGGGTCACGCGAGTCTCCATTGACGAGCCGGCACCGCCCGGGGGTCCGGTGGGCGGTGGCGGGGTGTGACGGGGTGGGGCGGGGGTTTCCGAGCCGGGGTCAGGCCGGCAGGGCGGCGACGGCGCGTTCGACGAGGGTGTCGGGGTCGGCGTCGACATCCAGCACGGTGCCGCGCTCGTCCGCCTGGAGCGGTTCGAGGGTGGCGTACTGGGAGTCCAGCAGCGAGGTCGGCATGAAGTGGCCCGTGCGGTGGGCCAGTCGGTCGCCGACCAGTGCGTGGCTGCCGGTCAGGTGCAGGAACTGCGCCTCGGGGCAGGCGGCCCGCAGGGTGTCGCGGTAGGCGCGCTTGAGGGCGGAGCAGGTGACGACGCCACCGGTACCGGCCGCGGCCCGTTCGCCGAGCCACGTGCCGAGGGCGCGCAGCCAGGGTTGCCGGTCCTGGTCGTCCAGCGGGATCCCGGCGCTCATCTTGGCGATGTTGGCGGCGGGGTGGAAGTCGTCGGCCTCGGCGTACGGGAGGCCGAGGCGGTGGGCGAGCAGTCGGGCGACGGTGGTCTTCCCGACTCCGGAGACGCCCATCACCACGATGACGGGCGGCTGCTGGTTCTCGACGCTGAGAGCCATGGGTGGTGCTCCTGTCCTTGCCTGGTCACGGGCAAGGTAAGCCCAAAGGTATGACTTATTCAAGCCACCGAAACCCAATCGTCATACGTATATGCATCGCCGCAGGTGGGAGGCCCTCCACCAATCCCCCTCCCCCGATCTCCCGTGACCTCGCCGATAGGCTGGCCGAATGGAGATCCAGGGCCTGCCCGGCCGCCTGCTTGCCCACCTCGGTCCGGCGATCGCCTCCGGCGAGCTGCCCGCGGGCACCGTGCTGCGCACCGAGGAGTTGGAGGAGCAGCACGGGGTGTCCCGCACGGTGGTCCGGGAGGCGGTGCGCGTCCTGGAGTCGATGCGACTGGTCGAACCGCGCCGCCGGGTCGGGATCACGGTGCGGCCGCAGAGCGACTGGGACGTGTTCGACCCGCTGGTGATCCGCTGGCGCCTCGCCGGCGCGGGCCGCTCCGCGCAGCTGCGCTCGCTCGGCTCACTGCGGGTCGCGGTCGAACCTGCCGCGGCGGCCCTCGCCGCCCGGAACGCCAGCGACGACGACCGGCGGGAACTCAGCGCGCTGGCCGTCGAACTGACCGTCACCGCCCGGGCCGCGGACCTCGAATCCTTCCTCGCGCACGACATCGCCTTCCACGCGGCGGTGCTGCGGGCCTCCGGCAACGAGATGTTCGCGCACCTGAAGGACACCGTCGGCGCCGTCCTCACCGGCCGCACCGAACACCGGCTGATGCCGCACCGCCCCCGCGAGTACGCGGTGCAACTCCACCGGGACGTCGCCGAGGCGATCTGCGCCGGCGAACCGGAACTGGCCGAACGGGCCATGCGCACCATCGTGGTCGGCGCGGTGGAAGAGCTGGACGCCACCCTGCCCGACTGACCCTCTTGCGGACCTGAATACGATTCCCGACAGGGGGGGTTGACGGTCCGCCGGCACGACACGCCCGGTTTGAGTGGAATTCCACCGGGTGGCCGCATACCTTCACCCTTATTGGGGCAGTCTGGGAAGCACCGGACGGGTGCGCATCCGACAGGGGGTGGCGATGGCGCGTCGTCGGCGCAGTCGGCTGCCGGACGAAGTGCGGGCAGCCGCGGTCCGAGCGGGCCTGGCGTTCGCGTTCACGGTGGTGACGGTGATCGTCGCCGTCCTGGCGTCCTGGTCGCACACCACGCTGATCGTGCCCGCGCTGGCGACGATGGCGATGGGCGTCTTCATCCTGGCGTGGTGCCTGATAGACATCGTGGTCTCCCGCCAGGTTGCGGCGAGCCGCAGGCGCGCTCCGCACTCGGCGAGTCCGATGACAGGAGCGAGAGCGCAAGCCGGAACGCAGGCGGGCGCACAACCAGGGGCGCGGGGAACGGCGCGGCCAGCCGTGCACCCTCAGCCAGATCGCCGCGCAGGATGGTGAGTTGCACTATCGCGCGACCTTGCTGACGGGTGCCTCCCGCCGCGCGCAGTTCCCCGCGCCCCTGACTTCTCAACCGCGCGCGCCTACGGCGTAGCCGTACTGCACCGGCCAGTTGCGCTCCGCGCCCAGTGTCTTCGCCGCGTGCAGCGGCCAGTACGGGTCGCGGAGCAGCTCGCGGCCGAGCATGACGACGTCCGCGCGGCCTTCCGTCAGGACGGCTTCCGCCTGGGCCGGCTCCGAGATCATTCCGACCGTGCTGACCGCCACGCCGGCCTGCTCGCGGATCTGGGAAGCGAACGGGACCTGGTAGCCGGGCCCGACGGTGATCTTCGCGTCCGGGACGAGGCCGCCGGAGGAGACGTCGATCAGGTCGATGCCGATGGCCTGGAGTTCCTTGGCGAGCAGGACGCTCTCCTCGACCGTCCAGCTGGGCTGCTCGGGGACCCAGTCCGTGGCGGAGACGCGGAACAGGACGGGGAGGTCCGCGGGCCAGACGGCCCGCACCGCGGTGGCGATTTCGCGGGCGAGGCGGCTGCGGCCGGCGAAGTCGCCGCCGTAGCCGTCGGTGCGGTGGTTGGTGAGCGGGGAGAGGAACTGGTGGATCAGGTAGCCGTGGGCGCCGTGCACCTCGACCACCTGGAAGCCGGCGGCCAGGGCGCGGCGGGCGGCGGACGCGAAGTCCTCGACCAGTTCGGCGATCTGAGTTTCCGTCAGTTCAGCGGGCGCCGGGTAGCCGTCGCTGAACGGGATCGGCGAGGCGCCGACGACGGGGAAGCCGCCGTCCTCCGCGGCGAGCGGCCCGCCACCCGAACTCGCCTTCGCCGTCGAGGCCTTGCGTCCGGCGTGGGCGAGCTGAATGGCGGGCACGGAGCCGTGCGAGCGGATCAGCGCGGCGATCCGCGCCAGCGCGTCCTGCTGCTGGTCGTTCCACAGGCCGAGGTCCCAGGGGGAGATCCGGGCGTCGGGGCGGACGCCGGTGGCCTCGACCATGACCAGGCCGGCGCCGCCGGCGGCGCGGGCGCCGAGGTGGGCGAGGTGGAAGTCGGTGGCGACGCCGGTCTCGGGGCCTTCGGCGGCGGCCGAGTACATGCACATCGGGCTGAGCCAGATCCGGTTGGGGATGGTCAGCGTACGGAGGGTGATCGGCTCGAACAGGGCGCTCACGACGGCCCGTCCTTCCTGTGGTCCCGACAGCGACGGTCTCTTCGCTTCGTACGATAGCTGCCGTACTACGAGATCTGTCAAACTACGAGGACTCTCGTACTATGGCGGGGTGACCATCGACCAGGACTGTGCCGGCGACCCGGAGTGCCAGAAGCTGCTGCCCGAGCCGGCCGTCGCCGAGCTGCGGCTGGAGGCCGTGCTGCACGCACTCTCCGATCCGACGCGGTTGCGGATCGTCGCCGAACTGGCGGAAGCGGGGGGCGACGAGCTGAATTGCCTCGCATTCGAGCTTCCAGTCACCAAGTCGACATTGACACATCACTTTCGGGTCCTCCGCGATGCGGGACTGATTCGTCAGCATCGGCGCGGCACTTCTAAGATGAACACACTGCGCTCGGCCGATCTCAGCCAGCGCTTTCCCGGTCTGCTGGACGCGGTGCTGGCCGCCGCCGAGCCGTGCCTCCACACCCCGAAGCCGGCTGCCCGCTGACCTTTCGACCGAACCGCAGGCCACGAGCCTGACGATCCGTCAATTCTCCCGGCGAGTCCCCGCCATGGACTTCGGCGACCCTTCGCCAAACGCATTCGCAACCACTCGAACAACGCCGTACGTCAACCGCCGCAGCAACCCCTCCTGGCACAGCCGAGGGGTAATTTCTGGCGCGGTCATGCCTTGTCACGCAGGCTTCACCGAAGTTGCCCCAGCGTTCATCGAGCGTGGTCATTTGGTCTATACCAATCAGGTAATCTGACCGTCGACAGGTGTCAATGACCGGCCGTGGGGGGCCTTATGACTGTCAATCACCTTCCGTCGCCACCCTCCGATCAGGAGCTCTACTGGTACTTCGGACCTCAGCGCCGCTGGGTCCCGCTGCTCTCCGCGCTCGCCTTCGTGTTCAGCGCGGCCACGATGTTCAGCTTTTCGCTCCGCAATCCCGTGCTCTGGCCGTTCCTGGCCGTGCTCGGCATCAACGTGGTGGCTCTCGCCCTGACCTGCGTCAACGGGCTCCGCCGCCGCCGCTTCACCCGGGCCGGCCACGAACTGCTGGTCGCCGCCTGGCAGCCCGCCGACCCGCCGTCCGTCGACCTGTACCTGCCGACCTGCGGCGAACCGCTCGACATCCTCGCCAACGCCTACCGCGCGGTGGCCCGGATGGACCACCCCGGCACGCTCGACGTGTGGGTGCTGGACGACGGCGACCGGCCCGAAGTCGCCTCCCTGGCAGCCGAGTTCGGGTACCACTACGTGGTGCGGCCGAACCGCGGCGAGTTCAAGAAGGCCGGCAACCTCAACCACGCGCTCACCCTGAGCAAGGGCGAGTACATCGCCATCCTGGACGCCGACTTCGCGCCGCGTGCCGACCTGCTGCAGCACCTGCTGCCGTACTTCGGCGACCCGAAGGTCGGCATCGTGCAGAGCCCGCAGTGCTTCGACACCGACGCCTCGATGGGCTGGGTGCAGCGCGCCGCCGGCGCCGCCCAGGAGTGGTTCTTCCGCTGGGTGCAGCCCAGCCGGGACGCCTCCGACGCGGCCATCTGCTGCGGCTCCAACGCCGTCTACCGGCGCTCCGCGATCGACGCCGCCGGCGGCTTCGCCCGGCTCGACCACAGCGAGGACATGTACACCGGACTCGCCCTGCACCAGCAGGGATTCAGCACCCGGTACGTGCCGGTGCTGGTCGCCAAGGGCACCTCGCCCGAGTCCACCACCAGCTTCGTCAACCAGCAGTACCGCTGGGCGATGGGCAACCTTCACCTGATCGGCGACCGGCCCGCCCGCAAGGCCATGACCTGGCGGATGCGGCGCTGCTTCGACGAGGGCATCGTCGGCTACCTGGCCGCCGCCGTGAACGTGCTCACCGCACCGCTGCCGCCGCTGGTCATGCTGTTCGCCTTCCCCGGCGAGGTCCGCGCCTGGTACGTGCTGCCGATGCTCTCCCTGCTGTGGCTGTGGCACGTGCTGCTGCCCCGGGTCAGCCGCACCCGCTGGCGCACCGAGGTGCTGCGCGCCAACGTGCTGATGAGCTTCGCCGCCGCCACCGCCTACTGGCACACCCTGCGCGGCCGCAGCGCCGCCTGGGTGCCCACCGGCGTCGCCAAGCCCGGCGCCTCCGGCGGCATGGCCCGCAAGGTGCTGCTGGTCTCGCTGCTGTGGACGGCCGGCACGCTGGTCGCCACCGCCGTCGGCGTCACCGTCGCCACCGCCATGTACGGCTGGCACTACACCTGGGGCCTGGCCCTGTACCTCGCCGTGCAGCTGCACGCCGGCGTCCCGCTGGTCCGCGACCTGTATGCCGAGCTGCGGCCGCACCCCACCCAGAACACCGAATCCGGGGCCCGCCCGGCGATGCGGCCCAGGCGCTGGCCCGAGGCCCTCGCCGTCACGAGCACGCTCGCCCTGATCGCCCTGCTCGCCTCCGGCTGGGTAGCGCCGATGCTGCCCTGGCTGGGCTGAAAGGTCCACCTCCCGTGTCCACCAGCACCGCCCCGCTCACCGTCGTTCTCGGGCAACCACCCGTCGAGCGACCGAAGTTCAGACCGGACATCGAAGGACTGCGGGCCGTCGCCGTGCTCGCCGTGCTCGCCTTCCACGCGGCCGTCCCCGGCCTGGCCGGCGGCTTCGTCGGCGTCGACGTGTTCTTCGTCATCTCCGGCTACCTCATCACCGGACTGCTGCGCGGCGAGAGCGCCGCCACCGGCAAGGTCCGGCTCGCCGAGTTCTACTCCCGGCGCGCCCGCCGCCTGCTGCCCTCCGCCGCCGTGGTGCTCGCCGTGGTCGCCGTCCTCGGCGCCCTGCTCACCGCGCCGCTGCGCCGCGCCGACCTGGAGCGCGACGTCCTTGCCTCCGCGCTGTCCGTCGCCAACTGGCGCTTCATCGCCGAACAGACCGACTACCTGGCGGCCGGCCGCGACCCGAGCGCGCTGCTGCACTTCTGGTCGCTCGCCGTCGAGGAACAGTTCTACCTGCTGTGGGCCCCGCTGATGGCGCTCGCCGCCCGCTGGGTCTGGAAGCGGCGCACGCTGCTCGGCCTGACCGTGCTGATCGGCGCCGGCTCGTTCTGGCTCTCCCTGCACTGGAGCGCCGGCGCGTACCTCTCCACGCCCACCCGGGCCTGGCAGTTCGCGGCCGGCGCGGTCATCGCGCTGCTGCCGATCCGCCGAATACCGTGCCTGGTACGGGAGTTGCTGGGCCTCGGCGGCATGGCCGCGGTGCTCGCCGCCGTCCTGCTCTTCGACGCCCGCACCCCCTACCCCGGCTACGCCGCGCTGGTGCCGACCGTCGGCACCGCCGCGATCATCCTGGCCGGCACCGGGCCGCACCTGGTGGGACGGCTGCTGTCGCTCGGCGCGCCGCGCGCGATCGGCCGGCTCTCCTACAACCTGTACCTGTGGCACTGGCCGGTGCTGGTGCTCGCCGAAGCCCAGTGGGGCAGCCTGCACTGGGGCGTCAAGGTCGCGCTGACGGCGGCCGCCGCGCTGCCCGCGCTCGCCGCCCTGCACTGGCTGGAGCAGCCGCTGCGCCGCAGCCTGGTGCTCGGCGAAATCCCGCGCCGCGGACTGTCGTTGGGCCTCACCGCGGTGGTGCTGCCGGTGGTGCTGGCGCTGGTCGTCGGCACCGGCACCATCCGGATGCTCGGCCCCGCCACTCCCCCGGACCCGTCCGGCCTGCCGCCGGGCGCCCGCGACGGCCGCACCCTGCTCGCCGCCGCCCCGCCCGCACACGCCCCGACCGTGCCCAACCCCCTCCAGGCCCGGGGGGACTTCCCGCCGGACGGCGCCTGCGAGGTCAACCCCGCCGACACCACCAGCCCGCCCTGCCGCTTCGGCACCGGCGACGACCGGATCGTGCTGCTCGGCGACTCGCACGCCGGCCAGTGGTTCTCCGCGCTGCTCGGCATCGCCGCCCAGCACCACCTGTCCGTCGAGGAACTCGTCAAGCAGGGCTGCCCGCTGCCCGAACTCACCGTCACCAACCCCCAGTTGGGACGCACCTACCACGAGTGCGACACCTGGCGGGCGAACACGCTGCGCCGGCTGGGGGACGGGCCCAAGCCCAAACTGATCGTCGTCTCCACGCTGAACCGCTACACCGCCGACCGCGACGCGCTGCTGCACGGCTGGGAGCAGACCCTCACCCCGCTGCGGGAGCTGGGCGTCCCGATCGTCTACCTGCAGGACACGCCGAACCCCGGCCGGGACGTCCCGGCCTGCGTCTCCGGGCACCCCGACACCACCTCCGCCTGCGACTTCCCGCGCAGCGAGGGCCTGTGGGCCGACCCGCTGGCCGAGGAGATCGCCGCGGGCCGCGTCCCCGGCGTCCGCACCATCGGCGTCAACCAGGTGCTGTGCCCCGGCGAGGGCCGGATGTGCCCGGCCGTCCTGGAGCACGTCCTGCTGTACCGCGACGACTCGCACCTGACCAACGCGGCGGCCGTCGTCCTCACCGCGCGGCTCGACCAACTCCTCATCGAGGCAGACGTGTTCGGCAACGGCTGGACCACCCTGCTGCACGACGAGTTCGACGGCCCCGCCGGCGCGAAGCCCGACCCCGCGAACTGGCAGTACGACCTGGGCACCTGCTACCCCGGCTGCCCCGCCGCCCAGTGGGGCACCGGCGAGGTCGAGACCATGACCGACTCCACCGCCAACGTCCGGCTGGACGGCCAGGGTTCACTGGAGATCGTCCCCACCCGGGACGCGAGCGGCCACTGGGCCTCGGGCCGCATCGAGTCCAAGCGCGCGGACTTCACCGCACCTACGGGCGGAGTGCTGCGCGTGGAAGCCAAGTTGGCCCTGCCGGACGTCAAGGGGCCTGCCGCGTCCGGCTACTGGCCCGCGTTCTGGGCGCTCGGCGGGAAACTCCGTGACGGGTACACCGGTTGGCCCGGCGTCGGCGAGCTCGACGTCCTCGAATCGGTCGGCGGACGCGGCGTCTTCGGCACCATGCACTGCGGCACCACGCCGGGCGGCCCCTGCAAGGAGCCTGCCGGCCTGGGCTCCGGCGAACAGTCCTGCGCGGACTGCTGGGGCACGTTCCACACCTGGACGGTCGAGGTGGACCGCACCGCCCCGGTCGAGAAGGTCCGCTGGCTGCGCGACGGCCAGGAGTACTTCAAGGTCACCTCCGACCAGGTCGACCCCGCCGCCTGGGACCAGGCCGTGCACCACGGAATCTTCCTGATCCTGAACGTCGCCATCGGCGGCAACCTGCCTACCGCCTACGGCAGTTCACCGACGGCGGCGACCGAGCCGGGGCACCCGATGAAGGTCGCGTCGGTCACCGTGTCGACCCACCTGTAAGGGCCACCAGGGGCGCGGGGAACTGCGCGAATCGGAAGGAGCCCGTCAGCAGGATCGCGGCACAGGCAATGACTTGCACGTGTTCGCGACCTTGCAGGCGGGCTCCCACCGGTTACTCCGGCTTGCGGAACATCCTCGTCGCCGTGATCTCCCCGTGAATCGTCGGCCCGTCCGGGTCCTGCGCCGCCGGGAGGCCGGGGCGGAGGTGTTCCTCGACCGAGATGTACTTCAGGCCGGCCCGGAGGTCCGCGTCGTTGCGGAGGCGGATGACGAGGGGGAACTCGGCCAGTGCGGTGGTGTCGAACAGGCCGGTGGTGTAGATGAGTTGGACGCCGAGCGCGTCGGCGACGGCGCGCTGGAGTTCCAGCAGGTACGTCGCGTTGGCGCGGCCGATCGGGTTGTCGAGGAAGAGCGTGCCGGCGTGGCGGAGCTGTGACTGGCCGCGGTCGTTGGCGCGGAGGGCGGCCATCGTGCAGTAGAGGGCGATGGCGGCGGTGAGCAGCTGGCCGCCGGAGAAGACGTCCGACATCTGGCCGACGGAGACCCGTTCGGCGCGCAGGACGGCGTCGGGCTTGAGGATTTCGACCGAGACGCCCTTGGGGCCGATCGCGGCGGCGACGCCGCGCAGCAGCAGGGACATGCCGTCGCGGCGCAGGTCGGAGTTCTTCTTGACGGCGGACTGGGTGGCGTCGTCGATGACTTCGCCGAGCCGTTCGACCAGGACGGCGTGGTCGGGGTCCTCGAAGCGGATGCGCAGGAATTCCTGGCCCGACCATTCGCCGAGGCCTTCGGGCAGGCGGGAGAGCCGCTGCGCGGCGCGCAGGGTGGCGAGCGAGGACTCGACCAGGCCGCGCAGGCGGTCGACGATGGAGGCGCGGTTGCGTTCCAGCTGGGTGAGTTCGTCGGTGAGGACGCGCAGCCGGGGGGCGAACGCGGCGGCCCAGGCGGCGGCATGGTCGGGCAGGGCGGCGGCGGGCAGCTCGCGGATCTGCTGGCGGGCGGGGGTGCGGACGGCTTCGTAGCGGGCGGCGTTGGCGTGCCGGACGAGGGCGTCGGAGGCGTCCCGGACGGCGAGTTCGGCGCCGGTGAGTTCGCCGGCGGCGGTGCGCATGGCGCGCCGGGTGTCGGCGACGGCGGCGCGGGCCGCGGCGAGGCCGCCGAGGTAGGCGTCGGCGGTCTCGGTCTCCTCGCCGTTGTCGCGCAGCGAGTCGCGGAGCTGGCCGGCGAGTTCCTCGAAGTCGGTGGCGGCGGCCTGTGCCTGGTCCAGGGTGCGCTGGAGGTCGGCGTGTTCGGTGCGCGCGGTGTCGACTCGTTCGCGGCGTTCGGCGAGCAGCGCGGTGGCGGTGCGGAGCAGCGCTTGGGCGTGTTCGGGGTCGGCGGGGAGGAGGTCGTCGGGGAGTTCGGTGTGGGCTTCGCCGTTGACGGGGGCGGAGCGTTCGGCGTCGCCGCGCAGGCGCCCGACTTCTTCGGCGGCGGCGCCGGAGCGGGCTTCGATGATGGTGACGAGTTCTTCGGCGCGGGCGGCGGCGGCCTGCCGGGCGGGGCCGTCGGCGCCGTCGGGGCTGGCGAGGAGTTCCTCGGCGCGGGCCTTGACCTTGTTGCTGAGGCGGTCGAGTTCGGCTGCGGCGGCGGCTTCGTCGCCTTCGGCGCGGGCCTGTTCGGCGCGCAGGTCGGCGCCGACGCCGACCTTTTCGTACAGCTGGGCTGCCGCACGGTAGGCCTCGCGGAGGGCGGGCAGCGAGGTGGGGGTGGCGGTCTCGTCGGGTTCGGTGCTGGTGTCGGCGGCGGCGATCTCGGCGCGTTCGCCGCGCAGGGTGCGTGCGGTGCGGCGGGCGTCGTCGGCGGCGCGCTGGGCGGCGCGGCGGTCCTCGTCGCAGGTGCGGGCGCGTTCGGTGCACAGGGCCTGGCGGCGTTCGCATTCGGTGGCGTCGTCGGCGAGTTCGCGCTGGCGGCGGGTCCAGTTGGCGCGTTCGCGGAGGCGGAAGGCGAGGCCGGCCAGGGCGTCGGCGCGGCGGCGGGTGCGCTGGGCGGTTTCCCGGCATTCCTCGTGGCGGGCGGCGGCGGCCTGGTGGTCGGCGTCGGCTTCGGTGCGGTCGGCGCGCAGGGTGGCGAGTTCGGCGGCGGTGGCTTCGGCGTGTTCGGCTGCCGCTGCGGCGGCTTCGGCGAGTTCGGCGAGGGTGCCCGGCGGGCAGCTGGCGTGCCAGGAGGCGAGGCGGGCGGCGAGGGCGCGGTCGCCGCCGAGGCGGGCGGCGAGTTCGCGGATGTGTTCCTCGCGGGCGGTGGCGCGGGCGCGCAGTTCGCGGCGTTCGTCGTCGGCGGCGGTCTCGTTGTGCATGGCCGGGTTCGGCGGCACCAGGAAGAACGCGGGCTCGGCTTCGATCGGGGCGGTGAGGGCGGCGGCAATGCCGACGGCGACGGTGGAGCGGGGCAGCAGGGCGGCGGCGGCGAGCGCTTCGCGGGCCCGGTCGAGCGAGCTGGGGTCGGTGACGACGACGCCGTCGACGAGTTCGGGGCGGGCGGCGAGGATGGCGTCGTGGTCGGCGGGGTCGACGGACTGGGCGAGGTAGCGCCAGCCGGGCAGCGCGGGGATGCCCTGTTCGCCGAGGTATTCGACGGTGGCGAGGACGTCGGGGCCGGGCGGCAGCAGGCCGCCGTCGCCGAGGGCGGCGAGGATCCGGGAGTCGTCGGCGGCGGCGGTGCGCAGGTCGAACAGGGTGCGTTCGGCGTTCGCCACGGACTGGTCGAGCAGTTCGCGCAAGTCCTCGGCGGACGCGTCGAGTTGACGGGGCGTCAGGAAGCCTTCGGCCTCCTCGGCGCCGTCCTGGTAGGGCGTCAGGGAGAGCAGTTCGGCGAGCCGGGGTTCGGCGGCGAGCTGGGCGGCGGTGCGCTGTTCGGCGGCGAGGGTGCGTTCGGCGGCGGTGCGGGCGTCGGTGGCGCGGGCGGCGGCGAGTTCGGCGCGGGCCTCGGCGGCGGCGGATTCGCGGGCCCGGACGGCGGCGAATTCGGCGGCGGTGCGGGCGAGTTCGAGCTCTTCGGTGGCGGCGCGTTCGGCGTCGGCGGCGTGCAGGGCGGCGCGGGCGGGGTCGGGTTCGGCGCCGGAGTCGTCGATCCAGCCGGCTTCGACGGCGGCGGCGGTCTCCTGCTCGACCTCGGTGAGGCGCTGGCGCAGGTGTTCGGCCTCGGAGCGGGCCTTCTGCGCGGCGGTGGCGGCGGCGGTGGCTTCGGCCTGGGCGGCGGAACCGTCCTGCTGCAACTCGCCTGCGCGCAGCTCCTCCTGGTCGGCGCGGGTCTCGGCGTTCAGCGCGGCGGATTCGAGGGCGCGGGCGAGGGCGCCGGCCGCGCGGTCGCGGGCGGCGAGGGCGGGCGCGGCGTCGAGTTCGGCTTCCCGGATGGCGGCGGCGACCCGGCTGGCGCGGTCGGCGGCGGCGCGGTGCCGCAGCACCGCCTCGGCGGCCTGCCAGGCGGTGAACTGGGCGCGGGCGTCGGTGAGTTCGCGGCGCAGGCGGCCGGCTTCGGCGGTCGCGGCCTCCAGACCGAGGGTGGCGTGCCGGTAACCGAGTTCGGAGACGATCAGGGCGTGCCGGGTGCGGTCGGTCTCGGCGGCGGTGACGGCGCTCGCGGCGGCGGCGACCTCGACGGAGAGGTCGTGCATCCGGTCGCGTTCGACGGCGGAGCGGGCGGACAGCGAGGTCGCGAGTTTGCGGGTGCGGCGTTCGGCGGCGCGGTGGCCCTCGCGGACGGTCTCCCGGCCGGCGGTGGCGTCGACGATGCGCTGGAGCAGGTCGACGGAGCCGGCGGTGAAGTCGCGTTCGGCGGTGAGTTCGGCGCGGCGGCCGAGCTTGGCGGCGAAGCCGTGCACCAGGTCGGCGAGGCCGTCGGTGTCGCGGGTGTCGGTGACGGCGCGCAGCAGCAGGTCGGTGAAGTCGGCGTCGTTGCGGACCGCGAACAGGCCGGCGGCCTCGCCCTCGTCGGCGTTCATCTCGCGCTGGTAGCGGAAGAGTTCGGGGTCGAGGCCGAGTGCGCCGAGGTGCTCGATCCAGCGGTCGTGGATCTCCTCGAAGGTGACGTCGAGGTGCGGGTGGGCCTTGGCGGCCTCGGTGAGGGTGTCGCGGAAGCCCTTCATGGTGCGGCGGCGGCCGCGGGCCTTCTGGTCGCCGGCCAGGCTGGGCCGTTCGGCGACCGGAAGCGCGTCCAGGGTGAGGCCGGGGCCGGGCCGGAAGGAGTACCAGAGTTCGGCGAACTTCCGCGGGTCGGAGGAGACCTGGCGGCCGCGCCACTCGCTGACCTTGCCGACCACGACGAGTTCGCCGGTGACGGTGTGCTGCCACTCGAGGGCGACGTGGCCGCAGTCGTCGGCCAGCAGGAACTTGCGCAGCACGCCGGAGGAGGCGCCGCCCAGGGTGTTGCGGTGGCCGGGCAGCATCACCGAGAAGATCAGCTTGAGCAGGACGGACTTGCCGCCGCCGTTCTCCAGGAACAGCACGCCGGCGGGCGCGGGGCGGCGCTGCGGGCCTTCCGGCTCCTCCCCGAACAGGCCGATCTGCTGCGGCTGCGGTTCGGGGACCGGATCGCCGACTCCGCGCAGGTCGAGCACCGTGTCGGCGTAGCGGGCGCCCGCCGGTCCGATCGAGTACAGGCGGACCCGGTTCAGCTCGTACATGTGCGGTGGTTCTCCTGGAGCGGCAGTTGCAGGGTGGCGCTGGACAGTTGACGGAGTGTCAGAGTGCGTGGAAGGGCAGGCCCGCGTCGGCGACGAGTTCGTCGCTGTCGTCGGGCGGCAGCAGGGTGGCCGTGCCGTCGCTGACCGGGACGACGCCCAGGTCGAGCAGTTCGGCCATGGCGGCGCTGCCGGCCAGGTCGCGGACCTGCAACTGGTAGCGGGCGGTGGTGCGGTAGGTGCCGCCGGCGTCGTCGGAGGTCTTCTGCAGGAAGCCGGAGTCGACCAGGAAGGACACCGCCTTGGAGACGATGCCGGTGGTGGAGCCGGACAGCCGGCGGGCGTCCTTGGTGGCGCCGGTCGCGGAGCGGCGGGCCCACACCCGCCAGGCCGCCTCCAGGGCGGGGGCGGAGCTCGCCGGGTCGGTGTTGCTGCCCTCGGCCGCGGCGCGTTCCTCGAGGCGGCGGCAGGCCTGCCGGACGAACGCGTCCACGCCGTTGACGCTGACCCGGCCGAGGTAGCCGTCGTCGGCGAGGTCCTCGGGGCGGGGGAAGGCGAGCGCGGCGACCGCGAGGTGTGCGAGGCCGTGCAGGAAGCGGTCGGTGGACTCGGAGGCGGCGCGGCGCGAGTAGTCGCCCATCCGGACGGCGAACACCGACTCCTCGGCGGCGGCGACGGCCATCCCGGCCCGCGGCGAGACCTCCAGCACCACCAGGCCCATGCCGGTGGCGACGGCGTCGGCGAGGCGCCCGAACTGCGGGTCGTCGCGGTAGCGGCGCACCAGTTCGGCGTACTCCGCGTCCCGGGACGGCAGCAGCTTGGCCTGCAGGCCGAAGGACACCAGGCGGGCGGCCTCGGCGACGTCCGCCGGGCTGATCGCCGGGTGGGCGGCGGCAGCGGCCGGCTCGGCGTCCTGCGGCGCCCACGCCTCGGTGCTGGTGGTCATGCGGGTGCTCCTTCGGTGCGGGCGGTGCAAGTGGTGCTGGAAGAACGGCTCGTCACTTCGCGTCCCGGCGGTCGGCGGCCATCCCGGCGGCGTCCAGCAGGGCGCTGCCGACGATCAGGTCCGCGCCGCCGAAGCCCGGGTCGTCCAGGCGGGTGCCGTCGTCCACGGCGAACAGCAGGCGTTCCTCGCCCTGCCGGTACGCGGTGCCGACCGGCGGGCTGGCGGCGTGCACGGCCAGCAGGGCGACCAGGTAGGCGAGTTCTTCGCCGTCCTCGCCGTCGTCGGTGCCGCGGGCGCGGGCGTCGGCGAGCAGGCCGGACAGGCGGCGGGGCGCGTCGGCGGGCAGGTCGAGCAGGTCGAGCGCGGCTTCCAGTTGGGCCTCGGAGAACCGGCTGTCGTCGGGGGTGGCGACCAGGTCGGGTTCGGGCAGTTCGGCGCCGAGGTGTTCGCGCTCGACCGGCGGGGTGAGCAGCAGGTCGACGAGGTCGCTGACCCGGACCGAGACGGGGGTGCGCAGGCCGGTGCCGCGGGCGAAGAACGCGTCGGTGGGCCGGGTGGCGTCCGCGAGCGGGAGGGTGAGAACCGGGGCGAGGAGTTGACCGTAGAGGTCGATGCCGGTGCGCGCGGTGGGTGCGGAGAACGCCTGCCGGTCCTGTTCGGCGCGGAACAGCGGGCCGGCTTCCAGCAGGCGGGTCTGGAGCTGGGTGTGCCGGCGGATGCAGTCCTTGACGATGTCGACGAGTTCGGCGGCGCGCCGCTTGTGCTCGGCGTCGGTGCTCTCGTCGCGGGCCTTGCGGATGTTGGTGAGGATCGCGTTCTCGTGCCGGTACCGGTCGGCGATGTGGTCGAGCGCCTCGTCGATCAGGTCGGGGACGGTCTCCATCCAGTCGACGGCGCGGACGTTGCGGCGGGTGGCCTCGAGGGCGCGGCGCAGCGTTTCGGCGTACTGGACGGTGCGGTAGCGGGCCTGTTCGGCGGCGAGTTGGGCGTCGGCGAGGCGGCCGCGGCGGATCAGCACCTCGAGTTTGACCTCGGCGGCGATCTGAGCGCTCGTCACGTCGGTGTCCAGCGCGCCGACCAGGACGTTGACGGCCTCGTCCGTGGTGCGCAGGTAGACGCCGCCGTCCTGGCCGGGGACTTCCTCGATCAGTTTGAAGTCGTAGTCGCGGCGGGTGTATTCGCCGTCGGGGCCGAAGGTGCCGTAGACGGCGCGGAAGCCGCGGTCGACGCTGCCGACGTTGATCAGCGACTCCAGGACCCAGCGGGCGACGCGTTCGTGCTCGGTGGCGGCGCGGCCGGGGTTCTGGGCGGCGATCCGGGGGTGGAGCCGGCTGAGGACTATGTCGCGGTCGGCGCCGGTGTCGAAGTCCATGTTGAGGGTGACCAGGTCGATGGCGGCGAGGCCGATCTCGGCCATCGTGTACGAGGCGTACTCGCCGGCCAGGTTGACCTTGCGGCTGTCGAGGTCGTGCAGCGGCGCGGTGCAGGCGAGCGCCTTGAGCCGGCGGGCGAGTCCCTCGTCGGCGGCCGGTCCGGGGGCGGGCCTGGTGGGCTGGTCTGCGATGGCGGTCACGGGGGACAAGATTAGGGCTTTCCGTGGACAGGTCCGAAACGTCCCCTTTGGGCGGGCTGTTCCGGCATGTTGAACGCGTTCAATTTCAGGTCTAGAGTCCCTCTCGCGACACCGCGTGCCGTTTCCGGCACCCGCGTCATGGAGGGGGGAATCCCCATGTCCGACATCGCCACCGCCCCGACCGGTTCCACCACCGCCGGCCCCGGCCCCGCCACCGTCACCGACACCGCACTCGTCCGACGCCGGATCAGGCGCTGGCTGTGGCTGTTCATCGTCTGCCTGGTACTCAGCGGAGTGACCGCGTTCCCGCTGCAGATCGAGACCGACCTACTGGTCCGGGCCCTGGACGCGAGCGGACTCGACTCCGCGCTCCCCGCCCTCGACGCCTGGGTGCACCGGGTCCGCGACGGCGTCGCCGACGGCTACGGCAACCACCCGTTCCTCGCCTACGGCACCGACTGGCTGGCGTTCGCGCACCTGGTGATCGCGGCCGCGTTCTGGGGCCCGCTGCGGGATCCGGTCCGCAACCTGTGGGTGATCCGCTGGGCGATGCTGGCCTGCGGCGCCGTCATCCCGCTCGCGCTGATCTGCGGCCCGCTGCGCGGCATCCCGCTGTTCTGGCAATTCGTCGACATGTCGTTCGGTGTCTTCGGCGTCATTCCGCTGCTGGTCGTGCACCGCCTGATCCGCACCCTGGAATGGAATCAGGCGGTCCGCACCCACCACGACTTCGCCAGGGTCATCCCCTCCCCCTGACCGTTCCCCGTATGACGCGGCAGTGGTTACGCGGCAGTGGCCTCCGGCAGGGTCACGGTGCCGTCGTGCAGCTCCACGACCCGGTCGGCCTGCTCCATCAGGGCCGGGTCGTGGGTGGCCACCAGGGCGGTGACGCCCTGCGAGTGGACCACCGCGCGCAGCAGCTCCATCACGGCCAGGCCGGTCTCGGAGTCGAGCTGGCCGGTCGGCTCGTCCGCGATGATCAGCACCGGGTCGTTGGCCAGCGCCCGGGCGATCGCCACCCGCTGCTGCTGGCCGCCGGACAGTTCGGTCGGCCGCTGCCCGGCGTGCTCGGCCAGCCCGACCAGGGCCAGCAGGGTGCGCGCCCGCTCCTCGCGCTCGGCGGCGGGGAGCCGACGCAGCCGCATCGGGACGCCGACGTTCTCGGCGGCGGTGAGCGTCGGCAGCAGGCCGAAGGACTGGAACACGAAGCCGATCCGGTCCCGGCGCAGCGCCAGCCGCCCCGCCTCGTCGAGGCCGGACAGGTCGGTGCCGTCGAGCGAGATCCGGCCGCTGGTCGGGGTGTCGAGGCCGCCGACCAGGTTGAGCAGGGTGGTCTTGCCGGAGCCGGAGCGGCCCTTGAGGGCGGTGAGTTCGCCGCGGGCCGCGGTGAAGGAGACGCCGCGCAGCGCGTGCACGGTGCGGGCCCCGGTACCGAAGCTGCGCCACAGCTCCTCGACCACGACCATGGGCTCCTGCGGTTCGGTCATCTCGGTCTCCCCCGTTGGCGGTTGGGTGTGAAGGTGCACGATTCTGCTCACTCTGACAACGGTTCGCGCAAGGCCCTTCCGCTGCTTGATCCCATCTGACAGAGTCGTCCGCCATCCGGTACACGCTGAACCGGAACGGGGGTACGGGGAACAATGTTGGGCTTTGTGCTGCGCCGACTGCGTGGGCGGCTGCCGCTGGCTGCCGCCGTGCTGTTCACGGTGCTCATCACCACCACGGTGCTGACCACCCTGGTGGCCTTCAACCGCACCGTCGCCGAGGCCGGCCTGCGCCGGAACCTGGACGGCGGCAGCCGGGCCGTCCTGCAGCTGGGCGCCGACCACGCGGCGGACACCAGGGCGGCGGACGACGCGAAGGCCGCCGCGCTCGGCACGCAGCTGTTCGACGGGCTGCCGGTCACCACGCAGTCGCTCGCCCTCAGCCGCGCGTACGGGCTGCCCGCCCTGTCGAGCGCCGCCGGCCGCGAGGTGGACCTGACGGTGCTGGCCGCGCTGGACCGCAGCCGGCTGAAGCTGACCGCCGGTCAGTGGCCGGCCGCCGGCGGCACGGTGCAGACGGTCGTGCCGAGGAGCGCCCTGCTCCGGCTGGGCCTGACCGAGAACGCGCTGCCCGCCAAGGTCACGCTGGCCGACCGGTACGGCGGCAGCCCTCTCACCGTCGAGGTCACCGGCGTCTACCAGGTCGCCGACCGGGACGCCCCCTACTGGCGGCTCGACCCGCTCGGCGGCCGCGAGATCCAGGTCAAGGGCTTCACCACGTACGGTCCGCTGATGGTGGACGACGGCGTGTTCACCTCCGGCCTGCTGACCCAGGGCAGCCGGAGCCTTCAGCTGACCGCCGACTTCTCCACCGCCGACCCGGAGCGGATCGACCGGATCCGCTCCCGCGCCGACAAGCTGAACGACCTCGTCAAGCAGTACTCCCCGGGCCTCCAGACGCGCACCGAACTGCCCGCCCTGCTGGCCGAGTTGCACTCGGCGACGCTGGTCGCCCGTTCCAGCCTGCTGATCGGGGCGCTGCAACTGGCGGTGCTGGCCGGGGCCGCGCTGCTGCTGGTGGTGCACCTGGTGGCGGACCGGCAGTCCCGGGAGAACGCCCTGCTCACCTCGCGCGGCGCGACCCGGCGGCAACTCGCCGCCTGGACGGCCGTCGAGGCACTGCTGCTCGCCCTGCCCGCCGCCGTGCTCGCCCCGCTGCTGACCGGGCCGCTGCTGCGGCTGCTGACCTCCTGGGGCCCGCTGACGGGGATGCCGCTGGAGCACACCGACTCCGCCGTCCGCTGGCCGGTGGCCGCGCTGTGCGCGCTGGCCTGTGTCGTGCTGGTCGCGCTGCCGCCCGTGCTGCGGCGCGACGCCGACCGGGTGGTGTCGCGCCGGCAGGCCGTGGTCAGCACCGTGGCCCGCTCCGGCGCCGACCTGACCCTGCTGGCGCTGGCCGTGATCACCTACCAGCAGCTGGCCGCCCGCACCGG
>NZ_JBICXW010000035.1:0-59131 GCF_043200475.1 Kitasatospora sp. NPDC048407
CGACCCGCCACGACCGGGCCGGCCCGGCGTCGTCCTGGTCGGACCGACCAAGACCACCCCGACTCGCCAAAAATCAACCTAAATCACCGGTATTGGGGCTAGACGCGAGCTCCGAATGCCGGGATCTGGTCGCCGAGTTGCTGCGCGAGCAGCGGCGGGTGACGGCGGCCGACGGGGCGTCACCCGAAGGCACGGAGGACGCGGAGGACACGGAGGACAGGGAGGGCATGGAGGCCGCGACAACGGCATTGGTGGCACTGCGGGAGGAGGAGACGGTGCCGGCCGGGGCCCGGCGAGAGGGGGAGCCGATGCTCGTGGTCCCGCTGGGCCCGCCGGTCCCGGTGGCGTGTGCTCAGTCGCGGGCCGAGTCGTCCGGCTCGTCCCGGGGTGCGGTGTCCCGCAGCTCGGAGTCGAGTCCGGCCAGGTCGGTGTTGATCGAGGCGAGCAGCTCCTGCATCTGCTCCAGCAGCGACTTGGTGGTGACGGGCGCGCCGCCCGTGGGGGTGCCCGGGGTGGGCGGCTCGGTCCAGGGCTCGGACATGAGGGGGCCCCTTCAGCTCGGTGGTGCGGTGTGAAGCGCCGGGGGTCGACGCCGCCGGTCCAACGAGCTTCCGCCGTACGCGGTCACCCCGGACCACTCGTAGAGGTCCAACCGCCGGGCCCGGTCAGCCCCAGGGGTGAGCCGAGTTTGCGAGCCCGGCCCCCGCTCGGCTACAGCACCGAGCGGGGGCCGGGACTCCGCGGCGGCCGTCGGGCGGCTGCCGGACAGCCGCACCGCGGCTGCTGAACGGGTACGACCTGGAAGGAGGTCAGTTGTGCGAGTGCAGATCCGCGTTCAGGCCGCCCCACGAACCGGTGCGGGCGATCACCTCGACCGCGCCGGACTGCGAGTTGCGGCGGAACAGCAGGTTGTCCTGGCCGGACAGCTCCACCGCCTTCGCCACCGCGCCGTCCGGGGCGGTGACCCGGGTGCCGGCGGTGACGTACAGGCCCGCCTCCACCACGCAGTCGTTGCCCAGCGAGATACCGATGCCCGCGTTGGCGCCCAGCAGGCAGCGCTCGCCCACCGAGACGACCTGCTTGCCGCCACCGGACAGGGTGCCCATGATCGAGGCGCCGCCACCGATGTCGCTGTGGTCGCCGACCACCACGCCCGCGCTGATCCGGCCCTCCACCATCGAGGTGCCCAGGGTGCCGGCGTTGAAGTTGACGAAGCCCTCGTGCATCACGGTGGTGCCCTCGGCCAGGTGCGCGCCGAGGCGGACCCGGTCGGCGTGCGCGATGCGCACCCCGCTCGGCGCCACGTAGTCGGTCATCCGCGGGAACTTGTCGATGCCGTACACCGCGAGCTGCCCGCCCTGGGCGCGCACGGCCAGCCGGGCCTGCTCCACGTTGGCCACCGGCACCGGGCCGATCGACGTCCAGGCGACGTTCGCCAGCAAGCCGAAGACGCCGTCCAGGTTCTGGCCGTGCGGCTTCACCAGACGGGAGGAGAGCAGGTGCAGTCGCAGGTAGACGTCGTGCGCGTCCAGCGGCTTCTCGTCCAGCGAGGAGATCACGGTGCGCACCGCCACCACCTCGACGCCGCGCCGCGCATCGGCGCGCAGCGCCTCGGCGGCGCCCGGGCCGAGCGCCTGCTCGGCCTCCTCGGCGCTCAGCCGGACGGTACCGGACGGGCCGGGGGCGGCGGCCAGCTCCGGCGCGGGGAACCAGGTGTCGAGAACGGTGCCGTCGGCGGCGATGGTCGCCAGGCCGACAGCCACCGCACCGTTTACGGGAGTGGAGGTCTCAGCAGTCACATCCCGCACGTTAACCAATTGGGGCAAGTGCTGACCAACACGCTCACCGGACGGACAAAACCTGATGCCCGAGAACAGGCCCACCGGCCATACTCGGCCGGGTGTTCGTATCGATCTCCACCACCGGCACTGCCGAGAATCCTGCCTCCGACCTGGGCTTCCTCCTGCACAAGCACCCCGACAAGGTGCAGCGGTTCACCACCGCGCACGGCACGGCGCACGTCTTCTACCCCGAGTCCGGGGAGCACACGTGCACCGCCGCGCTGCTGTTGGAGGTCGACCCCGCGGCGCTGCTGCGGCAAGGCCGCGGCAAGGGCCGTTCCGGTTCGCCCGACCTGGCGCTCGCCGAGTACGTCAACGACCGGCCGTACGCCGCGTCCTCGTTGCTCGCGGTGGCGCTGCGCACGGTGTTCCGGTCCGCGATGAAGGGCGAGTGCACGCACCGCCCCGAACTGCCCGGCCGCGCCATGCCGTTGCGGATCTCGCTGCCCGCCGTCCCGGTGGCCGGCGGCGGACCGGCCCTGGTGGAGCGGCTGTTCGCCCCGCTGGGCTGGCAGGTCGAGGCGACGCCCGTCCCGCTGGACGAGTCCTTCCCCGAGTGGGGCGACTCCCGGTACGTACGGCTCGAACTCACCGGCACCCTGCGGCTCGCCGACGCCCTGCAGCACCTGTACGTGCTGCTGCCGGTGCTGGACGGCGCCAAGCACTACTGGGTCGCGCCCGACGAGGTCGACAAGCTGCTGTCGGCCGGTCAGGGCTGGCTCGCCGACCACCCCGAACGCGCCCTGATCACCCGCCGCTACCTGTCCCGCCGCTACTCGCTGACCCGACTCGCGATGGAACGCCTCGCCCTGGCTCGCCTGGCCGAGGCCGACGACCGCGAGGCCGAGGAACTCGACAACGCCGTCCCCGACGCCCCGGAGGAGGTGACCACCGATGGCACGGCCGACCCCGCTGCCGACGCCGCGCCGACCCAGGTGCAGGCGCAGGCGAACGCCGAGCCGAACGCGGAGCCGACCGCCGAGCCGGAGCCGGGGCACCCCGCTGCCGACGACGAGGCGACCGGGCGCGGTGGGCCGCTGGCCGTCCAGCGGCGGACGGCGATCCTGGCCGCGCTGGCCCGGACCGGCGCCGCCCGGGTGCTCGACCTGGGCTGCGGCCAGGGCGAGTTGGTGGGTGCGTTGCTCAAGGAATCGCGTGTGACGGAGGTGATCGGTGTGGACGTGTCCTCCCGGGCGCTGACGATCGCCGCCCGCCGGCTGCGGCTGGACCGGATGTCGGAGCGTCAGGCGAGCCGGGTGCGGCTGCTCCAGGGTGCACTGACGTACACCGACGCCCGGCTGAAGGGCTACGACGCGGCGGTGCTGTGCGAGGTGATCGAGCACCTCGACCTGCCCCGGCTGCCCGCGTTGGAGTACGCCGTGTTCGGTTCGGCCCGGCCCGCCGCGGTCGTGGTCACCACGCCGAACGCCGAGTACAACGTGCGCTGGGAGAGCCTGCCCGCCGGGCACCTGCGGCACGGCGACCACCGGTTCGAGTGGAGCCGCGCCGAGTTCACCGCCTGGGCGGCGCGGGTGGCCGACAGCTATGGCTACACGGTCGCGTTCGAGCCGGTCGGGCCGGTCGATCCCGAGGTCGGCGCGCCCACCCAGCTCGCCCACTTCCGCCTCGGCGAGCCCGCCGCCGCCCCGGCTGCCGCAGTCACCACAACAACGACCACCGACCGCACCGACGCCCCGTCGAACGACCTCGCCCCGGAAGGGAGCGCTCACCGATGACCACCGAAACCCTGGAGGCCGGCACCCCCACCGGCCGGCGCCTCCCCGTCACCGACGTCTCGCTGGTGGTGCTGATCGGCAGCACCGGCTCCGGCAAGTCCAGCTTCGCCCGGAAGCACTTCCTGAGCACCCAGGTGATCTCCTCGGACTACTGTCGGGGGCTTGTCTCCGACGACGAGAACGACCAGTCCGCCTCGGCCGACGCGTTCGACCTGCTGCACTACATCGTCGGCAAGCGGCTCGCGGCCGGCCGGCTCACCGTGGTCGACGCCACCAACGTCCAGCACGACGCCCGCCGCGCGCTTATCGCCCTGGCCCGGGAGCACCACGTGCTGCCGATCGCGATCGTGCTGGACGTGCCCGCCGAGGTGTGCGCCGAACGCAACCGGGCCCGGCCGGACCGGCAGCTGCCCCCGCACGTGATCCCGCGCCACCAGCGCGACCTGCGGCGCTCGCTGCGCGGTCTGGAACGCGAGGGCTTCCGCAAGGTGCACGTGCTGCGCGGGGTCGAGGAGATCGAGCGTGCCGAGATCGTGCCGGAGAAGCGCTACAACGACCTGCGGCACCTGACCGGCCCGTTCGACATCGTCGGCGACATCCACGGCTGCCGCTCCGAGCTGGAGACCCTGCTCGGCCGGCTCGGCTACGCGATCGTCCGCGACGAGCAGGGCCGCCCGGTCGACGCCGCGCACCCGGACGGCCGGACCGCCGTGTTCGTCGGCGACCTGGTCGACCGCGGCCCGGACAGCCCGGGCGTGCTGCGCCTGGTGATGGGCATGGTCGCGGCCGGCCACGCGCTCTGCGTTCCCGGCAACCACGAGAACAAGCTCGGCCGCTGGATGGACGGCCGCAAGGTCACCGTCTCGCACGGCCTGCAGGAGACCATCGACCAGCTGTCCGGCGAGAGCGAGGAGTTCCGCGCCCAGGTGCGGTCGTTCATGCGCGGCCTGGTCAGCCACTACCTGCTGGACGACGGTGCGCTGGTGGTCTGCCACGCCGGTCTGCCGGAGAAGCTCCAGGGCCGCGCCTCCGGCCGGGTCCGCTCGCACGCGCTGTACGGCGAAACCACCGGCGAGACCGACGAGTTCGGTCTGCCGGTGCGCTACCCGTGGGCCGAGGAGTACCGCGGCCGCGCCCTGGTGGTCTACGGCCACACCCCGGTGCCGGTGGCGAGCTTCCTCAACAACACCATCTGCCTGGACACCGGCTGCGTCTTCGGCGGCAGCCTCACCGCGCTGCGCTACCCGGAGCGGGAGATCGTCGGCGTGCCCGCCGAACAGCAGTGGTACGAGCCGGCCCGCCCGCTGCGCGGGGACGCGCCCGGCGGCCGGGAGGGGCGTCCGCTGGACCTCGCCGACGTGTCCGGCCGCCGCGTGGTGGAGACCAGAACCCTCGGCAACGTCGCCGTCCGGGAGGAGAACGCCGCTGCCGCGCTGGAGGTGATGAGCCGCTTCGCACTCGACCCGCGGCTGCTCGCCTACCTGCCGCCGACCATGGCACCCTCGCCGACCTCCCGCCGCGAAGGCTGCCTGGAGCACCCCGAGGAGGCGTTCCTCGCCTACCGGCACGACGGGGTGCGGCAGGTGATCTGCGAGGAGAAGCACATGGGCTCGCGCGCCGTCGTCCTGGTCGCCAGGGACGACACCGCGCTGGACAAGCGCTTCGGCCTGCCCGGCCCGGGCGCGATCTGGACCAGGACCGGCCGGGCCTTCCTGTCCGACGAGAGGCTCACCGGCGCGATACTCGACCGGCTGCGGGCCGCCGCCGAGCAGTCCCGCCTGTTCGAGGAACTCGACACCGGCTGGCTGCTGCTGGACGCCGAGCTGATGCCCTGGTCGCTGAAGGCCGTCGAACTGCTGCGCCGCCAGTACGCCGCGGTCGGCGCTGCCGCCGGCGCCGCCCTGCCCACCGCACTCGACGCCCTCGCCAAGGCCGCCGCCCGCGGACTGGACGTGGCGGACCTGACGGACCGGCAGCAGCAGCGCACCGCCGACGCGCTGGCCTTCACCGAGGCGTACCGGCGCTACTGCTGGCCGACCGAGGGCCTCGACGGCATCCGGCTGGCCCCGTTCCAGCTGCTCGCCGCCGAGGGCGCCAACCTGGCGCTGCGCCCGCACACCGAGCACCTCGACCTGATCGACCGCCTGGTGGACGCCGACCACCGCCTCGCGGAAGAGGCCGGTGGCACGGCCCCGGTGCTGCACCGCACTGGGCGGATGCTGGTCGACACCGAGGACGAGTCCTCGGTGGCCGCAGCCATCTCCTGGTGGGAGGAGCTGACCGGTGCGGGAGGCGAGGGCATGGTGGTCAAGCCGGTCGAAGCGCTGCACCGGGACAGCACCGGGCGGCTGGGCCAGCCCGGCCTGAAGGTCCGCGGCCGCGAGTACCTGCGGATCATCTACGGCCCGGACTACACCCGCCAGTTGGACCGGCTGCGGCAGCGTTCGCTGGGCCACAAGCGCTCGCTCGCCCTCCGCGAGTACGCGCTCGGCCTGGAGGCACTGGACCGACTGGCGGCCGGCGAGCCGCTCTGGCGGGTGCACGAGGCGGTGTTCGCGGTGCTGGCCCTGGAGTCCGAGCCGGTCGACCCCCGCCTCTGACGTCAGGCCCCGCCTCTGACGTCAGGCCCCGCCTCTGACGTCAGGCCCCGCCTCTGACGTCAGGGCCCGCCCCTGACGTCAGGGCCCGCCCCTGACGTCCGGTCCCGCAGCCGGCGCCGGTCCCGCAGCCGGCGCCGGGCCCGTGCCGCTGGCACCGGGCCCGGCGTTGCGGCATTGCATGAATATTCGAATACTCGTATACACTTCCCGTCTCAGTCCGTTGACCGACCCAGGAGACCGGTATGGCGTTCAACCTCCGGAACAGGCACTTCCTCAAGGAGACCGACTTCACTCCCCAGGAGTTCCGTCACCTGGTCGATCTCGCTGCGCAGCTGAAGGCCGCCAAGTACGCCGGTACCGAGCAGCCCCGGCTGCGGGGCAAGAACATCGCCCTGATCTTCGCCAAGACCTCCACCCGCACCCGCTGCGCGTTCGAGGTGGCGGCGCACGACCAGGGCGCGTCCACCACTTACCTGGACCCGGCGGGCTCGCAGATGGGGCACAAGGAGTCGGTCAAGGACACCGCCCGCGTGCTGGGCCGGATGTTCGACGGGATCGAGTACCGGGGCGACGGCCAGGAGATCGTCGAGGAACTGGCTGCCCACGCGGGCGTCCCGGTCTGGAACGGCCTGACCGACGAGTGGCACCCGACCCAGATGCTGGCCGACGTGCTCACCATCCAGGAGCACTCCACCAAGCCGCTGAGCGAGACC
This sequence comes from Kitasatospora sp. NPDC048407, assembly GCF_043200475.1. Lineage (NCBI taxonomy): Bacteria > Bacillati > Actinomycetota > Actinomycetes > Kitasatosporales > Streptomycetaceae > Kitasatospora > Kitasatospora sp. NPDC048407. The sequence continues at coordinate 6,891 of NZ_JBICXW010000035.1, forward strand.
ACCCTGGTCTACCTCGGCGACGCCCGCTCCAACATGGGCAATTCGCTGCTGGTCACCGGCGCGCTGCTGGGCATGGACATCCGGATCGTCGCCCCGGCGCAGCTGTGGCCGTCGGAGGATGTTCAGAAGACCGCCCAGACGCTGGCCGAGGCCAGCGGCGCCCGGGTCACCCTGACCGAGGACGTGGCGGCCGGCGTGGCCGGTGCGGACTTCCTGTACACCGATGTCTGGGTGTCGATGGGTGAGCCCAAGGAGGTCTGGGCCGAGCGGATCGCCCTGCTGAAGCCCTACCAGGTCTCGATGGACACGGTGCGCGCCACCGGAAACCCGGCGGTCAAGTTCCTGCACTGTCTGCCCGCGTACCACGACCTCGGCACCGAGATTGGTCGGCAGATGTTCGAGTTGACCGGCATGTCCGAGTTGGAGTGCACCGACGAACTCTTCGAATCGGCGCACTCCGTGGTCTTCGACCAGGCCGAGAACCGCCTGCACACCATCAAGGCCGTGATGGTGGCGACCCTCGGCTCCTGATCACCTCTTCTGACCGCCGGGCCGGACCGGTCAGAAGTCGATGTTCACACAGCCGACCCGGTCGGTGGGGGCGTGCGATCCGGCGTCGGGGCCGGCGTGCAGCACCAGCGAGTGCGCACCGTCGGGGCGGAACGCCCAGGGGACGGCCGCCGAGGCGTCGCCGGCCCCGCCGGGATCGGTGCGTACGGTCATCCGTACCTCGTTGTCCCCGGCGTTCGAGCCCGCCACGTGCTGGTAGTGCGGGCCGGACGCCGCCGGGTCGGAGCCGCAGTGGCCGGTGTGCACGTGCGCCGGGAACTCGTGCGGGCCCGCCACCCCGGCGACCTCCACCGCGACGGTCGTCCGGCCCGCCTCGCGGTGGACGGTGACCCGCACCTGCGCGCCGTACGGCACCAGTTCGGGTGCGTGGGTGATCGCCCTGGCGGGGACGATGCCGTTCGCGCGGTCGAACTGGGCGTCCACCACCTGGTCGGGGACGGCTGCGACGGCTGTCGCACCGGGACGGGCTGCGGGGCCGGGGGCGGGGACTTCGGGCGGGCCGATCGGCAGCAGGGTGAGCGGCACCAGCAGTGCGCCGGCGGCGGAGGACAGGGGCATCGCGAACCTTCCGACAGGCCGTCAGGGAACACCGCCCACCGTGGCCGCCGGTCACCCCGCCGCGCACGCCGCCGTGCCGGACCGTCGCCCGCAACCACCCGTACGAGAACGCAGGCCTACGAGAGCGCCGGCCATGGCGCGGTCCGGACCGGCCGGAGGTCTCAGCCGGTGGCGGTGATGCCGCGGATCTCGCAGCGCGGCCCGCTGGCGCGCATCAGCCGCAGGTCGGCGGTGATCAGCGGGGCGCCGCAGTGTTCGGCGACCGCGACGTAGGCGGCGTCGTCCGGGGTCAGGTTGTCCTTGAGCTCCCAGATCCGGCCGAGCAGCGGGGCGATCTCCACCTTGCGGATCGTCAGCTCCGGCAGCCGCCGGGCGACGTCGGCCGCCTGCTCGGCCGTCACCTCCTTGGCGAGGTAGAGCCCGCGCAGCGACTGCATCACCTCGATCAGCACATGCTCGGGCGCGACCCAGTCGGGGTCGGCGGCCAGCGCGGCACGGGCAGCGGCCCCGCGCGGCCCCGGGTCGGCGAGCGAGAGCACCACCGCAGAAGCGTCCACCACGATCACCCGCCCACGGTAGCCCGCCCGTACCGCCGCACTGCGGCGGGGTGCCCAACCGCCGCCCCCCACCACGCCGACCCGTGCCCGCCGGTCACCGCTACGGCGCGGGCCCGCCGGTCACCGCTACGGCGCGGGCCCGCCGGTCACCGCTACGGCGCGGGCCCGTCGGTCACCGCTACGGCGCGGGCCCGTCGGTCACCGCTACGGCGCGGGCCCGTCGGTCACCGCTACGACCCGTGCCCGCCGGCCACCGTTACGGCGCGGACCCACCTGCCACGCCTACGGCGCGGACTTTCCCGGCGTCGCCACCGCGCCCGCGGACCCGCCCCCCGCCGAGCCCGCACCCGACGTCTTCGCCTCCACGGCCGCCAGTTCCGCCGGACTCAGCGCGGGTTGCCCCGCCAGCCGCTGCTCGGCGTCCTCGGCGAACCGTCGGTCGATGACGGGTTGCCACCCCGGGAGGAGAACCCACTTCGAGATCTCGTCCTGCGACACCAGCGGCTCGTTCCGATCCGCACCGGTGGAGATCAGGGTGATCATGATGCCGTCGGTCCGTTGGAGTTGCGAAAGGAAGGTGATCCGCTGGGCGTCGTCGCGCCGGGCGATGACCGTGCCGTTCTCGGCCTTGAACGAATCGCACTTCTCGTCCGCGAGTCCGGGGGTGCAGCCGAATACGCCCGTCTGTGGCCGCGACGGGCCGGCGGGGGGTTCCACCTGGAGCATCAGGGTGCCGGTGTGTCCGTTCCTCGGGTCGTGCAGGGAGAGCATGACCGCGATGCCCGCCTGGAGGTCCGAGGGGGCGACCTTGTTGGTCCAGTAGTCGACGACCAGGCGGGAATCGAGCAGGTCGCCCAGCATGAGCCGGGCGGCAGGGCCGGTGAGCGGCACCCGTTCCGACGGCAGGGTGGTCTCCGGCGTGGGGGTGGCCGTCGTCGTGCCGGCCGTCGCGGTGCCGGCCGAGGCCGGAGGAACGGTGGTGGCGGTGGGCGGGCCGGGGCGCAGCAGCAGTCCGCCGACGAGGCCCAGGCCGGCGACCCCGACGATCACCCCGGTGAGCGTGGCGCGCCGCCGCAGCCGGAGGGACCGTCCCTCGGCGGTGGCCCCGGCGACGAGCAGGCCGAGGTCGGGTGCGGCGTCGCCGATCGCCCGCTCGAAGACGTCGGTCAGCTCCTGTTCGGGCATCGGGGCTCTCGCATTCTGACGGCGCGTCGGTCGGTTCGGCGGGCGGCCTGCGGGCAGGGCGGCCGGGGAGGGGCGGCCGGTGGGCAGGGCGGGGCGGCCGGGTGGCGGGGCGGCCGGGGCGGGGTGACGGGGGAGGGGCGTGGGCTCGGTCACGACGCCAGGCTGTCCAGGTGCGGGGCGAGCTGGCGGCGCAGCCGGGTGAGGGCGCGCAGCGCGCGGACCCGGACGGTGCCGGGGGCGAGCTGGAGTTCGGCGGCGGTCTCCTCGACGCTGCGGTCCTCCCAGTACCGCAGCACCAGGACGGCCCGGTCCTTGGGCGGCAGTTCGGCGAGTGCGGCGAGCAGCGCGACGCGCAGTGCCGGGTCGCTGTCGGGGGCGGCCTGTTCGGGGAGGAAGTCGAGGCCGGGCAGTTCGCTGCTGCGGCGCAGCCGCCGGTGCGAGAGGTAGCAGCGGAGCAGGACGGTGCGGGCGTAGGCGACGGGGCTGTCGGCCTGTCGGACGCGTCCCCAGGAGGCGTAGATGCGGGCGAGCGCGGTCTGGGTGAGGTCTTCGGCGAGGTGCCAGTCGCCGCAGAGCAGGAGGGCGGTGCGGAACAGTGCGGTGCCGCGGGCGTGCGCGAACTCCTCGAACTCGCGCCGCTCCTCGGCCCGTCGCCGCCCCACCACCATCCGCACCCCTTGTTACATGCCGCGTTCCGGCGGCCCCGTCACTGGACGCGGTGCCGCTCGGTACATAGAAGTCAGATGCCCCGGGGCTGCGGTTGCGTTACAGGATGAGCCGGTGAAGTTTGGACGGAGCCATGCACTATGGTTTATCTCGACATCGAGATACATTCGGCGTTAGACTATATCTTGACGTCAAGATACTTGCCGAGAGGCGCAGGTCCCGCGTTCGGCGGGCCTTCCATCATCGGCCCGGTAAGCGGCGGCCGTCAGGTTAGGCAAGGCTTACCTTATAACCGGGTGGACCAAGAAGGAGTCAGTCGTGTCCGCGAACAGCTTCGACGCCCGCAGCTCGCTGCAGGTGGGCGACGAGTCGTACGAGATCTTCAAGCTCTCCGCCGTCGAGGGTTCCGAGCGGCTGCCGTACAGCCTCAAGGTCCTGCTGGAGAACCTGCTCCGCACCGAGGACGGCGCGAACATCACCGCCGACCACATCCGCGCGCTGGGCGGCTGGGACCCGACGGCCGAGCCGTCCGAGGAGATCCAGTTCACCCCGGCCCGCGTGATCATGCAGGACTTCACCGGCGTTCCCTGCGTGGTCGACCTGGCCACCATGCGTGAGGCCGTGAAGGAGCTGGGCGGCGACCCGTCCAAGATCAACCCGCTGGCGCCGGCCGAGCTGGTCATCGACCACTCCGTCATCGCCGACAAGTTCGGCACCCCGGACGCCTTCGTCCAGAACGTCGAGATCGAGTACGGCCGCAACAAGGAGCGCTACCAGTTCCTGCGCTGGGGCCAGACCGCGTTCGACGAGTTCAAGGTCGTCCCGCCCGGCACCGGCATCGTCCACCAGGTCAACATCGAGCACCTGGCCCGCACCGTCATGGTCCGCAACGGCCAGGCGTACCCGGACACCTGCGTCGGCACCGACTCGCACACCACCATGGTCAACGGCCTGGGCGTGCTGGGCTGGGGCGTCGGCGGCATCGAGGCCGAGGCCGCGATGCTCGGCCAGCCGGTCTCGATGCTGATCCCGCGCGTGGTGGGCTTCAAGCTCAACGGCCAGCTGCCGGCCGGCACCACCGCCACCGACCTGGTGCTCACCATCACCGAGATGCTGCGCAAGCACGGTGTGGTCGGCAAGTTCGTCGAGTTCTACGGCGAGGGCGTCACCTCGATCCCGCTGGCGAACCGCGCCACCATCGGCAACATGTCGCCGGAGTTCGGCTCGACCTGCGCGATCTTCCCGATCGACGCCGAGACCATCAACTACCTGAGGCTCACCGGCCGTGACGAGCAGCAGCTCGCCCTGGTCGAGGCGTACGCCAAGGAGCAGGGCCTCTGGCACGACCCGTCGGTCGAGCCGGTCTTCTCCGAGTACCTGGAGCTGGACGTCTCCACCGTCGTCCCGTCGATCTCCGGCCCGAAGCGCCCGCAGGACCGCGTGATCCTGGCCGAGGCCGCCGAGAAGTTCGGCGAGGCGCTGCCGACCTACTCCGCCGAGGCCTCGAAGCCGACCGCCGTCACCGCGGCCGACGGCTCGTCCTACGAGATCGATAACGGCGCGGTCGTGATCGCCTCGATCACCTCCTGCACCAACACCTCCAACCCCTCCGTCATGCTGGGCGCCGCCCTGCTGGCGAAGAAGGCCGTGGAGAAGGGCCTCACGGTCAAGCCGTGGGTCAAGACCACCCTGGCGCCCGGCTCCAAGGTCGTCATGGACTACTACGAGAAGGCCGGCCTGCTCCCGTACATGGAGAAGCTGGGCTTCAACCTGGTCGGCTACGGCTGCGTCACCTGCATCGGCAACTCGGGCCCGCTGCCCGAGGAGGTCTCCGCCGCGGTGAACGAGTCCGACCTGGCGGTCGTCTCGGTGCTCTCCGGCAACCGCAACTTCGAGGGCCGGATCAACCCGGACGTCAAGATGAACTACCTGGCGTCCCCGCCGCTGGTGGTCGCCTACGCCCTCGCCGGCAACATGAACATCGACCTGACCCGGGACGCGCTGGGCCAGGACGCCGACGGCAACGACGTCTTCCTCGCCGACATCTGGCCGTCCGAGCAGGAGGTCGCCAACGCGGTCGCCGGCTCGATCGACGAGGCCATGTTCGACAAGGGCTACCAGGACGTCTTCGCCGGCGACCACCGCTGGCAGTCGCTCCCGGTCCCGACCGGCAACACCTTCGAGTGGGACGCCGAGTCCACCTACGTCCGCAAGCCCCCGTACTTCGAGGGCATGGCCAAGACCCCGAGCCCGGTGACCGACATCGCCGGTGCCCGCGTGCTGGCCAAGCTGGGCGACTCGGTCACCACCGACCACATCTCCCCGGCCGGCAACATCAAGCCGGGCACCCCGGCGGCGCAGTACCTCACCGAGCACGGTGTGGAGAAGCGTGACTTCAACTCCTACGGCTCGCGCCGTGGCAACCACGAGGTCATGATCCGCGGCACCTTCGCCAACATCCGCCTGCGCAACCAGATCGCGCCGGGCACCGAGGGCGGCTACACCCGCGACTTCACCCAGGCTGACGCTCCGGTGTCGTTCATCTACGACGCCTCGCAGAACTACCAGGCCGCGGGCATCCCGCTGGTGGTCCTGGCCGGCAAGGAGTACGGCTCCGGCTCGTCCCGCGACTGGGCGGCCAAGGGCACCGCGCTGCTCGGCGTCAAGGCCGTCATCGCCGAGTCCTACGAGCGCATCCACCGCTCCAACCTGATCGGCATGGGCGTCCTGCCGCTGCAGTTCCCGGCCGGCCAGAACGCCGACTCGCTGGGCCTGACCGGTGAGGAGACCTTCGAGTTCACCGGTGTCACCGAGCTGAACGAGGGCCGCACCCCGAAGACCGTCAAGGTCAAGGCCGGTGCGGTCGAGTTCGACGCCGTGGTGCGCATCGACACCCCCGGTGAGGCGGACTACTACCGCAACGGCGGCATCCTGCAGTACGTGCTGCGCAGCCTGATCGGCTGACAGTAGGCCGGAAGAGCCGCACCGTTTCCCGCAAGGGACGGTGCGGCTCTTTGCCATTTCCTGGAGGAATCCGGCCACCCTCTTGTGCGGCGCCCGCCAGGTGGACTAGACCTCTCCATCAGCACTTGGTCCATACCAATTGACGCCGAATCGGAGAGATGCTCGGAATGACCAGACGAACCTCCGCACTCCTCGCCGCCGCCACCATCGGCGCCCTGCTCGTCTCCCCGGCCACCGCGCACGCCGACCAGCAGGGAAAGCGCCTGAGCGGTCAGCGGGTCGGCTACTTCACCCAGTGGGGCATCTACAGCGGGTTCTCCGCCAAGAAGGTCCAGGACAGCGGCCAGGCCGGCAAGCTGACCGTGCTCAACTACGCCTTCGGCAACGTCTCCGCCGACGGCACCTGCTTCGAGGCGAACGAGGCCGGGGCGGGCGACGCCTGGGCCGACTACCAGCGGCCGGTGAGCGCCGAGGAGTCGGTGGACGGCGTGGCCGACGCCCCGGACCAGGCGCTCAAGGGCAACTTCAACCAGCTGCGCAAGCTGAAGGCGAAGAACCCGCAGCTGCGGGCGGTGATCTCGCTGGGCGGCTGGAGCTGGTCCAAGCACTTCTCGGACGCGGCGCTCACCGACGCCTCCCGGAAGAAGTTCGTCTCCTCCTGCATCGACCTCTACGTCAAGGGCAACCTGCCGCAGCTGGGCTCCGCCGAGGGCGGTGCGGGCGCCGGCGCGGGAGTGTTCGACGGCATCGACATCGACTGGGAGTACCCGGGCAGCCCGGGCGACGACGGCAACGTGGTGCGTCCCGAGGACGGGCGGAACTTCACCCTGCTGATGCAGGAGTTCCGCACCCAGCTGGACGCGCTGTCCGGCAGGAAGGGCCGGCACCACCTGCTGACCGCCGCGGTGCCGGCCGGTGAGTCCGCGATCGACAAGTTCGAGATCGACAAGGTCGCCGAGCCGGTGGACTGGCTGAACCTGATGGCCTACGAGCTGCACGGCCCGTGGGAGACCAAGGGCCCGACCAACCACGAGTCCAACCTGTACTCCGACCCGAACGACCCCACCGGGCTGCGGCTGAGCGTGGACCGGCTGGTCGGCACCTACACGGACCGCGGCCTGCCGTCCAGGAAGGCCGTGGTGGGAGTCCCGCTCTACGGCTTCGGCTGGACGGGCGTGCCCGGTGGCCCGCGCGGCAACGGCCTGTACCAGTCGGCCACCGGCCTGGCCCGCGGCGGCACCCTGGCCTACAAGCAGATCAAGGACCTGCCCGGCACGGTCTACAGCGACCGGGCGCACGGGGTGAGCTGGAAGTACGACGGCACCGACTTCTGGACGTACGACACCCCGGAGATGGCGACCGCCAAGGCCCGCTACGTCCGGGAGAACGACCTGGGCGGGGTGATGGTCTGGTCGCTGGACGGTGACGACGCCCGGGGCGGCATGATCGCCGCGCTGGACAAGGGGCTTCGGGACAACTGAGACTGAGGGCCCGTCAGGGCGCTCACCGCGCGCAGCTTTGCCGTCACAGTTCCCTAACGTGATGCGCAAAGCTGCGCAGTTCTATGTTCAAACGAACATAACCGCGCTAGATTCGCGATCAGGTCTGGCGCGGACACGTAATGTGCAGGGTCCCTGCACATTGCACATGCTGCACCGCCGACAACGCTTTGACTGTCAGGTTTGTTATCAGACCGGCGGCCTATTGCTGTCAGATGAACAGTGGACTATACCTTTGCGCATCATCACACCGCCTCTGACCGGCATATTCGCCGCTGGGCACCTTTCGGGCCACGAAAGTTGACGCGACGTCAGCTTTGGCTCACATCTTCTGGAACTGAGGGGTTAGGGCACGCATGGGCTCTGCAACTGAGTACAACCGCCGCGACCTGTTCAAGCGCGCGGCCGCGATCACCGTCCTGGCGGCCGGCAGCAGCTCGCTGCTCGCGGCCTGTGCCGGCGGTACCGGGAGCTCCGACAAGGGCACCAAGGCGGCGGGTGGCTTCAACCTGAGCGACGCCAAGAACCCGTTCGGGGTCAAGGACTCCGACGGCCTCGAGGTCTTCATCTTCGACGGCGGCTACGGCAACGAGTACGCCAAGGCGTTCGAGGCGATCTACTCGAAGCAGTACCCCGGTGCGAAGGTCAACCACCAGGCCGACAAGGACGTCACCGGCAAGCTCCAGCCGCGATTCAACGCCGGTTCCCCGCCGGACGTCATCGACGACTCGGGTGCCAAGCAGATGAAGCTGGACGTCCTCGCGGACTCCAACCAGCTCACCGACCTGGCCCCGCTGCTGGACGCGCCGTACATCGACGACCCGTCGAAGAAGGTCCGCGACGTGCTGATGCCCGGCACCGTCGAGTCCGGCACGGTCAAGGGCAAGGTCTACAACCTGTCCTACGTGTACACCGTCTGGGGCTGGTGGTACTCCGGCAAGCTGTTCAAGGACAACGGCTGGACCGCGCCGAAGACCTGGGCCGAGTTCATCACCCTGTGCGAGCAGATCAAGGCCAAGGGCATCGCCCCGGTCGCGCACCAGGGCAAGTACCCGTACTACATCAACGTCGTCATGATGGACATGATCGCCAAGCAGGGCGGCCTGGACCTCATGAAGCGGATCGACGCCCTCGACGCCGCCGCGTGGGACGACCCGGCCGTGAAGACCGTGGTCGAGGCGTTCTACCAGGTCGTCGACAAGGACTTCCTGCTCCCCGGCACCAACGGCATGACCCACACCGAGTCGCAGACGGCGTGGAACCAGTACAAGGCCGCGTTCATCCCGTCCGGCTCCTGGCTGGAGAACGAGCAGCTGCCGACCACCCCGGCCGACTTCGACATGAAGTTCCTGCCGATGCCGTCGCTGCCCGGTGACAAGCTGCCCTTCGAGGCCATCCGCGCCGGTGCCGGTGAGCCGTTCATCGTTCCGTCGAAGGCCAAGAACGTGGCCGGCGGCCTGGAGTTCCTGCGGATGATGCTGACCAAGGAGGCCTCGGGCAAGTTCGCCCAGACCGCCAACAGCCTCACCTGCCTCAAGGACGGTGTCGGCCCGGAGGTCCAGCTGAAGCCGGGTACCGCCTCCACCGTGGTGGCGCTGAAGGCCGCGGCCGCGAACACCTTCAACTTCCAGTACCCGAACACCGCTTCGAAGTTCGACGAGGACCTGCAGAACGCCTCCGGCGAGCTGATGGCCAAGCGCATCGGTCCCGACGAGTGGATCAAGCGCGCCAAGGAGTCGGCCTCCAAGAACAAGACCGCCTGATCGGTCACTCGATCAACGCACCGGGGGCGTCGAGGCGCCCCCGGTGCGTCTTCCTGACGGACAGGAGAAGTGGCCATGCGTCACGGCAAGTACCCCTTCATCGTGGGGTTCCTCTTCCTTCCGATCGTGCTGTACGTCGGCCTGGTGCTCTGGCCCTACGCGCAGACCTTCGGATACTCCCTGACCAACTGGTCCGGGGCGAGCCAGGAGATGGATTTCGTCGGCCTGGACAACTACACGAAACTCCTCGATGACGAGGTCTTCGCCGGTGCCCTCTGGCACAACCTGATGCTGCTGATCCTGCTCCCGGTCGTCACCATCCTGATCGCGCTGTTCTTCGCCTTCATGCTGAACGTCGGTGGCAAGGGCGGCACCGGCGGTGTGCAGGGCGTCAAGGGCGCGGCCTTCTACAAGGTCGTCTTCTTCTTCCCACAGGTGCTGTCGATCGCCATCCTCGCCGTGCTCTGGCAGGCGGTGTACCGCACCGACCAGTCCGGCCTGGCCAACGGCATCCTGATCAAGCTGGGCCTGGCCACCGTGAACGACCCGGTGCAGTGGCTGTCCGACCCCGACCTGGTCATGTGGTGCGTGCTGGCGGTGCTGGTCTGGTCCGGCGTCGGCTTCTACCTGGTGCTGTTCTCGGCCGCCATGCAGGGCATCCCGAAGGACATCTACGAGGCCGCCCTGCTGGACGGCGCCAAGCGCGGCCAGACCTTCTTCAAGATCACGCTGCCGCTGCTCTGGGAGACCGTCCAGACCGCCTGGGTCTACCTGGCCATCGTCGCCATGGACGCCTTCGCACTGGTCGCCTCGATCACCCCCGGCGCGTACTTCGGCGGTGGTCCCGACCACCACAGCGAGCTCATCTCGACCTACCTGATGCGCAACTTCCTGCGCAACGGTGAGGCGGGCTACGCCTGTGCGATGGGTGTGGTGATCTTCTTCTTCACCCTCATTCTGACCGTCGTCTCGCTGTGGGCCACCAAGCGCGACAAGATCGAGTACTGAGCGGGGACCGGACATGACCACTCTCGACAAGACCGCGAGCGTCCCCGGTCAGCGCGGTACCAAGCCCAAGCCGGGCAAGGACCAGCGCTTCGCCGACGGCGGCGGCGTGCTGAACGTCTTCTCGCACGGCTTCCTGGCCATCTGGGCCGTCCTGATCGTCCTGCCGCTGATCTGGGTCGTGCTCGGCTCGTTCAAGACCGACGCGCAGATCAACGGCTCGGCCTGGAGCTGGCCGGCGCACTGGGGCTTCGACGCCTTCAGCCGCGCCTGGTCCAAGGGCATCGGCGGCTTCTTCACCAACACGATCATCGTGCTGCTGGGCTCCGTCACCCTGACCATGCTGCTCGGCTCGATGGCCGCCTACGTGCTGGCCCGCTACGAGTTCAAGGGCAACCGGTTCATCTACTACCTGTTCGTCGCGGGTTCGATGTTCCCGGTGTACCTGGCCCTGGTGCCGCTGTTCTTCATGGTCCGCAACCTCGGTGAGATCTCGCCGTACCTCGGCCTGAACAGCTACGCCGGCCTGATCCTGGTGTACGTCGCCTACTCGCTGCCGTTCACCGTGTTCTTCATGTACTCGTTCTTCCGCACCCTGCCGAGCGCGGTGCACGAGGCCGCGATGCTGGACGGCTGCTCGCACACCCGGACGTTCTTCCAGATCATGGTGCCGATGGCCAAGCCCGGCCTGATCAGCGTGGGCATCTTCAACGTGCTCGGCCAGTGGAACCAGTACATCCTGCCGGTCACCCTGATGCAGCCCACCACGGCCGGCGAGGCCGACCACTCGATGCTCGCCCAGGGCCTGGTCAACCTGGCCCTGCAGTCCGGCTACAAGAGCGACGCCCCGGCGCTGTTCGCCGGCATGACGATCGCGATGCTGCCGGTGCTGGTGGTGTACCTGTCCTTCCAGCGCCAGGTCCAGGCCGGTCTGACCTCCGCCACCCTCAAGTAGCGGACGCCGCAAGGCAGAAGGCCCGGCCCCCGTTCCGAATCGGAGCGGGGGCCGGGCCGTTGTGCGCGGAATCGCTACTGGATGTCGCAGGCCTGCGCGCGCAGCGCCCGGGCCAGGTCGTCGCGGCACTCCAGCACCAGGCGGCGCAGCGCGGGGGCGGCGTCCTGGTGGGCGGTCAGCCAGTCGTCGGTGGCCGCCAGCGTCTCGGGCGTGGTCTGGTAGCGCGGGTAGAAGCCGCCGACGATCCGCATCGCGATCTCGATCGAGCGGTCCGCCCAGATCGACTCCAGCATCTCGAAGTACGGCTCGGCGTAGGAGGCCGTCAGCTCGCGCTGCCCGGCCTGGTTGAAGCCGGCGATCTGCGCCTCGACCAGGGCGTTGGGCAGTTCGTCGGAGTCGACCACGGCGGACCAGGCGGCGGCCTTGGCGCCCGGGGTGGGCAGCGCGGCCAGGCACTCGGTGTGCTGGCGGCGGCCGCTGGCGGTGTTGTCGCGGGCCAGTTCGGCGGCCAGCTCCTCGGTGTCGGCCGCGCCGTTGGCGGCGAGGGACAGCCAGAAGTTCCAGCGCAGTTCCTGGTCCACCGTCAGGCCGTCGATCCGGGCGGTGTCCTCCAGCAGGTCGCGCAGCAGCCGCAGGTGGTCGGCGCGCTCGGCGGTGTCGGCGAGGAAGCGGGCCCAGGCGAGCTGGTGGTCGCTGCCGGGGGCGGCCTGCGAGAGCTCGCGCAGCGCGACCTCGGCGAGCGCGGTGCCGTACTCGGCGCGGCGGGCCGGGTCGGCGTACACCTGCAGGGCGACGCCGGCCTGGAGGTGCAGGGACTGCAGCACGCCGATGTCGGACTCCCGGCCGGCGAAGCGCTGCACCAGGTCGAGGTAGTCGCGGGTGGGCATCAGCCCGTCCCGGGTCAGGTTCCACACCGCGGACCAGGCCAGCGCCCGGGCCAGGCCGGTCTCGCCGGTGAGGTCGCCGAGGCCGGTGCGCAGGGTCTCCAGCGAGCGCTCGTCGAAGCGGACCTTGCAGTACGTCAGGTCGTCGTCGTTGAGCAGCACCAGCGCGGGCACCGAACGGCCGGCCGCGTCGGCGACCACGGTGCGGGCGCCGGTGACGTCCAGTTCGTAGCGGTCGGTGCGCAGCAGCGCGCCGTCCTCGGCGAGGTCGTACAGGCCGACCGCGATCCGGTGCGGGCGCAGTACTTCGCCGTCCTGGCGGATCGCCAGTTCGGTGATCCGGCCCTCGTCGTCGTACGTGACCTCGGGGGTGAGGGTGTTGACGCCGGAGGTCTGCAGCCAGGCGGCGGACCAGGCGCGCAGGTCGCGGCCGCTGGTCTCCTCCAGGGCGTCCAGCAGGTCGCCGAGGACGGTGTTGCCGAAGGCGTGCTTCTTGAAGTACCGGCGGGCGCCCTCGAAGAACGCGTCCCGGCCGACGTAGGCGACCAGCTGCTTGAGGACGGACGCGCCCTTGGCGTAGGTGATGCCGTCGAAGTTGAGCTTGGCGTCCTCGAGGTCGCGGATGTCCGCGGTGATCGGGTGGGTGGTGGGGAACTGGTCCTGCCGGTACGCCCAGGCCTTGCGGCGGTTGGCGAAGGTGATCCAGGCGGAGCGGTACTTGGTGGCCTCGATCTGCGCGAACGAGCCCATGAAGTCGGCGAACGACTCCTTCAGCCACAGGTCGTCCCACCACTTCATGGTGACCAGGTCGCCGAACCACATGTGCGCCATCTCGTGCAGGATCACGTTGGCGCGGGCCTCGTAGGCGGCCTCGGTGACCTTCGAGCGGTAGATGAACTCCTCGCGGAAGGTCACGCAGCCCGGGTTCTCCATCGCGCCGATGTTGTACTCGGGGACGAAGCACTGGTCGTACTTGCCGAACGGGTACGGGTAGTCGAACTCGTCGTGGAAGAAGTCCAGGCCCTGCTTGGTGACGGTGAGGATCTCGTCGGCGTCGAAGTACGGGGCCAGCGAGCGGCGGCAGGTGGTGGCGAGCGGGATCTCCAGCACGGTGCCGTCGGGCAGTTCGCGCGAGTAGTGGTCGCGCACCACGTGGTACGGGCCGGCCACCACGGCGGTGAGGTAGGTGGAGATCGGCTTGGTCGGCGCGAACTCCCAGGTGCGGGTGGAGCCTTCCTCGGTGACGCGCTCGTGCACGGCGTTGGCGTACACGTCCCACGCGGCCGGGGCGGTCACGGTGAAGCTGAACGGGGCCTTCAGGTCGGGCTGTTCGAAGTTGGCGAACACCCGGCGGGCGTCGGCCGGCTCGTAGTGGGTGTACAGGTAGGTCTCGCCGTCCACCGGGTCGACGAAGCGGTGCAGGCCCTCGCCGGTGCGGCTGTAGGCGCACTCGGCGACCACCGTCAGCTCGTTGTGGGCGGCGAGCTCCGGCAGCGCGACCCGGGCGCCGTCGAACACCTCGGCCGGGTCCAGCCGGCGCCCGTTCAGCTCGACGGAGACCACCTCGGGGGCGAGCAGGTCGGCGAAGCTGGACGCGCCCGGGGTGGCGCAGTCGAAGGAAATCCGGGTGGTGGAACGGAAGGTAGGCCGGCCGGAGTCGGCCGCCGCACTCACGTCCAGGTGGACGCGGTAGCTCTCCACCCGGATGATCCCGGCCCGGTCGCGGGCCTCCTCACGGCTCAGGTTCTTGCCCGGCACGGCGGTACTCCTCTGTACGGAACACACGGCTTTGGGGGTGTTCATGGCACCCCGTCGGGGGCATCCTTTCACGCCGTTCCCACGGTGCCATTGCACTGGGCGAGGAATCATCACACTGGGGCCGGAGTTGCCGTTCGGAGGGGGCGACGCCCCCGCAACTCTCGATCGCCGACACCGAGGACGCCGCCCGTGAGCACCGCAGACACTCGCAAGACCGCCGACTTCTGGTTCGACCCGATCTGCCCCTGGGCCTGGATGACCTCCCGCTGGATGCTGGAGGTCGAGCAGCTCCGCCCCGTGGACACCCGCTGGCACGTGATGAGCCTGTCCGTCCTCAACGAGAACCGCGACGACCTGCCCGAGCAGTACCGCGAGCTGCTGGCCGCCGGCTGGGGCCCGGTGCGGGTGCTGATCGCCGCCGCCGAGGCGCACGGCGAGGAGGTGCTCGGCCGGCTCTACACCGAGCTCGGCACCCGCTTCCACAACCAGGGCCTGCCCAACACCCGGGAGACCGTGGTCGCCGCCCTCACCGCCGCCGGCCTGCCCGCCGAGCTCGCGGACGCCGCCGACACGGACGAGTTCGACGAGAAGCTGCGCGCCTCCCACGCCGAGGGCATCGGCCTGGTCGGCCAGGACGTCGGCACCCCGGTCATCGCCGTGGACGGGCCGGACGGCGACCGGATCGCCTTCTTCGGGCCGGTCGTCACTCCCACCCCGCGCGGCGAGGCGGCCGCCCGGCTCTGGGACGGCACGCTGCTGGTCGCCTCCACCCCCGGCTTCTACGAGATCAAGCGCACCCGCACCGCGGGGCCCTCGTTCGAGTAGCCCGCACGCGGAAACCCCCGCACCGAGGCTTGGGTTCTGACGGTCGTCGCAACACCCCAGCTGAAGGGGTGCGATGGACTTCGAGATCCGAGCGAATCGGGAGCCGCAGGAGCCGACGAGGCTCCGTGCCGAGCGGGCGGAATACTTCCGGCTCGTGCAACAGGGCTACAGCAACAAGGAGGCGTCCCGGCTGGTCGGCGTCCACGAGCGGACGGGACGCGAGTGGCGCAACGGCCGGACGGACCCGAACAGGTTCCGGGCGCCCGCTCGACCCGAGCGGGCGCCCGTCGCCGCGCCCGGACCGTCCCGGTACCTGCGTGAGGACGAGCGCATCCACATCGCCGACCGGCTCCGGGAGAAGGCCGGCGTTCGCACGATCGCCGCCGAGCTGGGCCGCAGCCCGTCCACGGTCAGCCGGGAGATCCGGCGCAACAGCCATCCGGGCAGCGGCAGTTACCGCCCCCATGCCGCGCAGGCCCGCGCCGACGCCCGCCGGCCCCGGCCCAAGCCCGCAAAGATCGCGCAGAACCGCGAGCTGCGGGACTTCGTCCAGCACCACCTCGACAGGAAGTGGAGCCCGGAACAGATCTGCCACGCTCTGCGGGACACCTTTCCCGACAGGCCGGAGATGCACGTGGCCCACGAAACCGTCTACCAGGCCCTCTACGTCCAGGGGCGAGGAGAGCTCCGCCGGGAGCTCGCCGGCGCCCTGCGCACCGGCCGCGCCCGCCGCGTCCCCCACCGCCAGGCCAACTGCCGCAGGCCGCGCTTCATCGACCCCATGGTCATGATCAGCGAACGCCCGGCGGAGGCGAACGACCGTGCGGTTCCCGGGCACTGGGAAGGCGACCTGATCATCGGCAAGGACAACGCTTCCGCGATCGGCACCCTGGTCGAACGCCACACCCGCTACGTGATGCTCCTGCACCTGCCGAACGGCCGCACCGCCGAACACGTCCGCGACGCCCTCGTCGACACCGTGCGGACCCTGCCCGCCCACCTGGTCCGCTCACTGACCTGGGACCAGGGCTCCGAGATGGCCGCCCACGGCTCGTTCACCGTCGCCACCGGCGTCCCGGTCTACTTCTGCGACCCCGCCAGCCCCTGGCAACGCGGCTCCAACGAGAACACGAACGGACTGCTCCGGCAGTACTTCCCCAAAGGCACCGACCTGTCCGTCCACACCCCGAACGACCTGGTCCACGTCGCTGCCGAACTCAACGGCCGCCCACGCAAAACGCTCGACTGGGAAACCCCAGCCGAGCGCCTGCATAAACTCATCGCAGCCTAAACAACCGACCACGTGTTGCAACGACCCCTAGAAACCGCCAGGGGTGCGGGGGTTTCCGCATGTGTTCAGACCACGGCCGGCCGGCGGCTCCGCAGGTAACCGACCACCGCCAGCACGACCGTCAGGCCGGCGGTGAAGTACAGCTGGATGCGGTTCGCGGAGTCCATCGTCATCAGCACCAGGACCACCGCGATCGCGGCCAGCGCCGCGTACGTCAGGTACGGGAACGCCCACATCCGGACGGGGAGCTGCGCCGCCGGCAGCTTCCGGCGCATCCGCAGCTGGGCGACGGCGATGAACGCCCACACCACCAGGACGGCCGCGCCGACCATGTTCAGCAGCCAGGAGAAGACCGTCTCCGGCCACCAGTACGACAGCAGCACGGCCAGGAACCCGAACCCGCAGGACGCCAGCACCGCGCGGCGCGGCACGCCGCCGGAGATCCGGGCCAGCGCGCGCGGGCCGTGGCCGCGGGCGATCAGCGAGTGCGCCATCCGGGAGGAGCCGTAGATGTTGGCGTTCATCGCGGAGAGCAGCGCGATCAGCACCACCACGTTCATCAGCTCCGCCGCTCCCGGGATGCCCAGGGTGTGCAGCACCGCCACGTAGGGGCCGGGCCGGACCACGGACGGGTCGTCCCACGGCACCAGGGTGACGATCACCGCCATCGAGCCGACGTAGAACAGGGCGATCCGCCACATCGCGGTGCGCACCGCCGTGGCCACGCTGCGCCGGGGGTTCTCCGACTCGGCGGCGGCGATGGTGACGGTCTCCAGCCCGCCGTACGCGAACACCGAGGCCAGCAGGCCGGTGACCAGCCCGGCGGTGCCGTGCGGCAGGAAGCCGTGGTGGCCGGTGAGGTTGGAGGTGCCGGGGGAGGAGGTGCCGGGCAGCATTCCGAGCACGGCGAGCACGCCGATCACCAGGAAGGCGCTGATCGCGAGCACCTTGATCGCGGCGAACCAGAACTCGAACTCGCCGAAGTTGCGGACGGCGGCCAGGTTGGTGCCGCAGAAGAACGCCATGAAGGCGGCGACCCAGACCCAGGACGGGACACCGGGCAGCCAGCCGGAGACGATGCCGGCCGCGCCGATCGCCTCCACGCCGACGCCGACGCACAGCAGCACCCAGAACAGCCAGCCGGCCGTGAACCCGGCCCACGGGCCGATCTCCCGCTCGGCGTGCACCGAGAACGAGCCGGAGGCGGGCCGGGCGGCGGACATCTCGCCGAGCATCCGCATGACCAGCATCACCAGCAGCCCGGAGGCCGCGAAGGCGAGTACCACGGCGGGCCCGGCGGCGGCGATTCCGGCGCCGGAGCCGACGAAGAGGCCTGCCCCGATCACTCCACCGAGGGCGATCATCGACAGGTGACGCTGCTTGAGACCGTGGGCCAGCCCGGCGTCCTCGGCGGCGCCATTGGCGTCCGGCCTGACAGCGGCGCGGGCGGAGGTGGGAGTACGGGTCATGCGCGGGGTTTCCAGACTGTGCGACTTCCCGACCATTTCGGCGGGGTCTGTCCACTATTCGGCATATGACGTGGACGCCCCAATCGGGACCGGCATCCGGACGGCCGTCCGACGGACAGTGACGGCCGCAGCACCGTGTGCACACAGTGAGGGCTTGGTCACAGGCCGGACCCGACAATCCCGGCCGGGTCGGCTTTGTCGTGCCCCGACGCGGCGGTGGAGCCCTGACACCGCATAGGTTCACAAGTGATCACCCCATCGGACACCCCGGGAGCAGCCATGGCCATCGCCGCGTCGACACCGTCCACCGCCGTCCTTGCCGACCTGCTGCCGCAGGCGTCCACCCGGATCGGCGCGCGGGCCCGCGACCTGGCCCTGGTGGCCGGCGGCGCCGCACTGACCGGCATCGCCGCCCAGCTGTCCGTTCCGGTGCCGGGCTCGCCGGTGCCGGTGACCGGGCAGACCTTCGCCGCGCTGCTGGTCGGCACCGCGCTCGGCGCCCGCCGCGGCGCCGCCGCGCTCGGCCTCTACCTGGCGGCCGGCGCGGCCGGCCTGCCCTGGTTCGCCGAGGGCACCTCCGGCGCGGGCATGGCCACCTTCGGCTACGTGATCGGCTTCGTGCTGGCCGCCGCCCTCACCGGCGCGCTGGCCCGCCGCGGCGCCGACCGCAGCCCGCTGCGCACCGCCGGCGCGATGGCGCTCGGCAGCCTGGCGATCTACGCGGTCGGCGTGCCGTACCTGGCGTTCGCCCTGGACGTCCCGCTGGCCAAGGCCGCGAGCCTCGGTCTCTACCCGTACCTGGTCGGCGACGCGCTGAAGATGGTGCTCGCGATGGGCGCCCTGCCGCTCACCTGGAAGCTTCTCGGCCGCCGCTGACGGGCGACCCGTTCCGAACCGGGCCCGCCGCCCCTGCCGGGGCGCGGGCCCGGTGGCATGTCACACTCGTGTCCATGCGCGTCTACCTGGGCTCCGACCACGCCGGATACGAACTGAAGAACCACCTCGTCGAGTGGCTGAAGGGGGCCGGGCACGAGCCGGTCGACTGCGGCCCGCACATCTACGACGCCGAGGACGACTACCCGCCGTTCTGCCTGCGGGCGGCCGAGCGCACCGCCGCCGACCCGGAGGCGCTGGGCGTGGTGATCGGCGGCTCCGGCAACGGCGAGGCGATCGCCGCCAACAAGGTCAAGGGCGTCCGCGCCGCGCTGGCCTGGAGCGAGCAGACCGCCGCCCTCGGCCGCGAGCACAACAACGCCAACGTGATCTCGGTCGGCGGCCGGATGCACACCGTGGACGAGGCCACCAAGTTCGTCGAGATCTTCCTCAACACCCCGTACAGCGGCGAGCCCCGGCACACCCGCCGGATCCAGATGCTCTCCGAGTACGAGACCACCGGCGAGCTGCCGCCCGTCCCGGCCCACCACCCGCAGGGCTGAGCCGGACCCAACGCACCGCGCCCGCCCGGGAGTTGTCCCGGGCGGGCGCGTTCGCTTTTTTCCCGGACGGTCAGAAGCCGTGCGGCAACCAGGGCTCCAGCCCCGAGCGGAACGCCGCCGACACCTGCTCCAGCGCACCCGTCCGCAGCTCCCGCACCAGCCCCGCCGCGGCCAGCGCCGTCAGCGAGGTGCCGCCCAGGTAGACCGAGCCCAACTCGCGGACGTCCAGCTCCAGATCGGCCGGCTCGTCCGTCGGCACGCAGGAGGCCGGCTTGCCCGGTACGGCCGTCAGCCGCCAACGGCCCGCGTTCCACGGGCAGAACGCGTCGGTGACCTCCAGCACCGCGTCCACCGGCTGCGCCCAGCCGCGCGCCTCAAGCGCCTTCGGCAGGTCCACCAGCCGCACGAACATGGCGTCCACCAGCCGGGGCATCAGGTGCCGGTAGTCCGACACCAGGTGCAGCAGCGGGTCGTCCGCCGGCAGGTTGAACGCCTCCACCCGCTCGGTGAGGTCGAGGTCAAGCAGGAACTCCCACAGCCGGGCGTACACCCAGGGCTGCTCCGCCTGCACCGCGCGGACCCGGACCACGCCGGCCGCGCCACGATCGTTCCAGTCGTCCTTCACCGCGTACCGGGCGTAGCCGAGCAGCTCACCGGTCTCCGGATCCTCCGCCACCACCGACTGCAGCGGGGAGAAGCCGCTGCGGGACTCCGGCGCGTCCAGCACCGGCAGCTTGTCCCAGCCCGGCTGCCGCACCAGGGTGCCCGGGCGGCGAGTGGCCAGACGGTCGTACAGCTCCTCGCAGCGGGCCAGTTCGGCCCCCGGATCGGCCAGCCGCAGCACCAGCTCGCCGCGGCGCTCCGGCGTGTGCACCTTCACCCGGCCGCGGATCATCGATATGACCGCCTTGCGGGTGCCCTGCCCGTAGCCGAACCGCCCGTAGATCACCGGCTCGGACGCCGTCAGCACCGCCAGCGCCTCCCCGGCCGCATGTACGTCGGCCAGCTGACGGCGCATCATGGCGGTCAGCGCGCCCCGGCGCCGATGGGTGGGCAGCACGCCCACCATCGTCACGCCCGCCGCCGGGACCACCGCTCCGCCCGGCACGACCAGCCGGAAGCTGAACGCCGAGCAGCCGCCGACGATGCGCTCGCCCTCGCAGATCGCCAGCGAACGCTCCACCTCGGTCAACTCGTGCCACAGCGCGCGTTCGGCGGGAGCCTCCCCGCCGCCGCCGAAGGCCACGTCAAGGGTGCTGTACCAGGTCTCCCACTCCTCGGCGCGCAACGGCCGGATGGTCAGATCGGGGTGTCGAATCGTCATGAGCCCCTGCCTACCACCCGATCCGGAACCGTGCGACCGATTTGTCGCGCCCATGCCGTAGCCGGCCTCCCGGGCGGCCGAAACCCACCGGAGCGTGCCCCTCCCGTTGCACTCGGTGCCACCGGGCCGTCGACGCGCGCACCGGCGGTGGATACAGTCGGTCCCCATGGTCGGCAGAGCGCGCCCCAGAGCGACGGGCCGGGACGGCGGACCGTCCCGCGAGCCCGTGACGGCCCGGCTGCGCGCTGCGCTGTACCGGGCCAGGCGCAGGGTGCGCCGCACCGGAGTCGACTACTTCCGCGGCGACGGCGTCGACTGGTGGGCGTTCGCCGCCCTCGCCCTCGCCGTGCCCGTCCTGGTCCTGCTGAACATCCTGCTTCCCGACTGGGCCCCGCCCACCGCCCTGGTGCTGCCCGTGCTGGCCGGCGCGCTGCTGCTGCGCCCCGGCACCCTGGTGCTGCTGTACGCCGTCGCCGCCGCCGGACTGATCACCGAATCCCTGGTGCACACCGGCGAACGCGTCGCCAGCGCGCAGCCGGAGACCTACACCCACGGCGTCACCCCCGGCTCCGCGCTGGTGGTCGGCGCGGTCGGCGTCGCCGGACTGCTGGTCGCCCAGTTCCGCCGCCGGATCGGCGTGCCCTGGCGCGGCGGCTCCACCATGCTGTTCGACCTGCGCGAGCGGATCCGGATCCAGGGCCGGGTCCCGGAACTGCCCGACGGCTGGCACACCGACACCGCGCTGCGCCCGGCCGGCGGCCAGTCCTTCTCCGGCGACTTCATGGTCGCCGCCCGCACCGGCCCCGGCGGACGGATGCTGGAAGCCGTCCTCGCCGACGTCTCCGGCAAGGGCATGGATGCCGGCAGCCGCGCCCTGCTGCTCTCCGGCGCCTTCGGCGGCCTGCTCGGCTCGCTGCCCGCCCACGACTTCCTGCCCGCCGCCAACGGCTACCTGCTGCGGCAGGACTGGGCGGAGGGCTTCGCCACCGCCGTCCATCTGGTGGTCGACCTGGACACCGGCGAGTACGAACTGCTCTCCGCGGGGCACCTGCCCGGCATGCACCGCCTCGCGGGCGCCGGGTACTGGGAGGTCAAGGAGGCCGAGGGCCCGCTGCTCGGCGTCTACGACGAGGCCAAGTTCGAGGGGGTGCGCGGCACCCTCGGCCCCGGCGACGTCCTGATGCTGTGCACCGACGGCATGGTGGAGATCCCCGGCCGCGACCTCGCCGAGGGCATGGACCGGCTGATGGGCGAGGCCGACCGGCTGGTCGCCACCGCCCCGGGGTCGATCCGGCCAGGCTCCGCGGTCCGGCTGATCGACACCGTCGCCAAGCACGTCAACGACGACCGCGCGGTGCTGCTGGTCTGGCGCCGCTGAACCTCCGTCCGGTGCAGACGCGGTGAGCGCGGAGTGTCCACGGAGTGTCAAACCCGGACGTTGATCTTCGGCCAATTCCGGTTCGCGGCCCGAGCCGGGCGGCGATGTTGGATCTGCCTGCCGGTTTGCCGCGCAGGCCAGCACGGACCACCGCCCGCCGACGGGGTGTCAGAACCCGTCCGCTATCGTCGCGGTCGGCGAAAATCAGTCCTGCCAGGCGGGTTCGGGCACCGAGCGACCGGGCAAGTCCTTTACGCACTCAGCACGAGCGACCACACTGAGTCCGGATGGAGTGGTGGGGACACGGGGGGCAGGGGCCGGTTTCCGCCTGGGAGCCAACGCCGGCTTCCACCGAACCCCCGCCATGAATCGAGGAAGTGAGTCCCGGTGGCCTTCTCCGTCTCCGCGCTTGTCCTGTTCGGCATCATCGTCGCGATCTTCATTCGCAACAAGCAGCTGAAGACCGGGCACGCCATCGTCGCCGCCCTGTTCGGCTTCATGCTGAGCCAGTCGACCATGGCTGGCCCGATCCAGCAGTTCCTCACCTCGGTCTCCAAGGCCATCGCGTCGATCGCGGGCTGACGGCCTGTCGGCTCCCCGGCGGCACGCCACGACGGGCGGGAGACACCCCCGCGCCGTCCATTCGGCCTGCCCACGGTGACCAGGCTCACCCGCGACGTCACGCCAGGTCCGCGCCCGAACGCGCACGGTGGCCGAAGTCGCCCACCGTGCGGGGTTCGTACGCGCACTGTCATGATCGCGTACGCGCACCGCAGCGTGGTGTCGGCACAGCGTGACCTGGTGGATCGTCAGCCCCTTCCCGATCCAGGGAGCGGGGCCGATCGGCGTTTGCCAGCCTCACGGGCCGTGGGATTTGCTTCCTCCGCAGCCCGGCCAGTGACCGGGCGGGCCACCGGACGGAACGCCTAGTCCTGCCGTCGTCCGGTGCCGACCAGATACCACGCCACGGCAGGAGCGGGGGAACCACAGGTAAGTCGCCGGGCCCGGAAACCACCGGGAACGGCTCGGGGTGAAGCCGCAGTCCCTGCGGCCGGGCAACTCTCGCCCGAACCCGACAGCTCACCTCGCAGGCGTCGGAGAGGAACGCCTTCATGTCCGCTCAGGGCAAGCACCGCAAGCCGAGCCTGGCCACCATCGCCCGGATCGCCATCGCCACCGGTGTGGCCGGCGCCGCGATCGGCCTCCCGGTCACCGCCGCCTCCGCGCACACCGCCACCGAGCAGGCCGGCAGCCGCCCGTCCACGGTCTCGGTGGACGCCACCCCCGTCGCCGACCAGGCCGCCGCCCCGCACAGCTACCGGGTCGCCTCCGGCGACACCCTGTCCAAGATCGCCGCCGCGCAGCACGTCGACGGTGGCTGGCAGAAGCTGTACCAGGACAACCGCTCCGTGGTCGGTGGCAACCCCGACCTGATCTTCCCGGGCCAGAAGCTGGCCATCAACGGCCAGGCCGCCGCCCCCGCGCAGGCCCCGGCCGCCAAGTCCACCTCCACGGACACCGCCACCGCGCCGAAGGTCGCCGTCAAGAAGGCCGACACCGCGAAGCCGGCCACCACCGGCACCGTCAAGGCCCAGCCCGTGGCCCCGGCCCCGCAGGCGGCGCCCCCGGTCGCCACCACGGCCACCACCGCCACCACGGCCCCCACCGCGGTCCCGGCCGCCGCGAGCAACAGCTCCACCTACGTCGCCCCGGCGCCGGGCAAGGTCACCACCGGTTACAAGGTCGCCGGCTCCAACTGGGCCTCCGGCTACCACACCGGCATCGACTTCCCGGTCGCCACCGGCACCAGCCTCAAGGCCATCGCCAACGGCACCGTGGTCTCCGCCGGCAACGGCGGTGCCTACGGCAACCAGGTCGTCATCAAGCTGGCCGACGGCAAGTACGCCCAGTACGCCCACCTGTCCTCGATCTCCGTCTCGGCCGGCCAGTCCGTGACGGCGGGTCAGCAGATCGGTCTCTCCGGCGCCACCGGCAACGTGACCGGCCCGCACCTGCACTTCGAGATCCGCACCACCCCGAACTACGGCTCCGACATCGACCCCGTCGCCTACCTGGCGGCCCACGGCGTCAACGTCTGATCCACGCCTCACCCCCGAAGGCCCCGCGCAGTCCGCTGCGCGGGGCCTTCGGGCTGTCCGGCGAACCGTGCTGGCGCCGCGGAGAACGGCAACGGCCCCGACTGCGTTGGCAGTCGGGGCCGTTGGCCATTCGGAGCGGGTGACGAGAATCGAACTCGCGTGACCAGTTTGGAAGACTGGGGCTCTACCATTGAGCTACACCCGCAAAGGCGTACCCGCACCGCGTCGCGGTGGCGAGGACTGGATCAGGGTACCTGGTCGAGCCGGTGGATTGCACACTCCTTCCGCGCTGTCGGCTCGCGAATATCGCCCCGGTCGGAGGCGGCCCGACGTGTACTCTTCTGCTCGGCACCACGGGGTGTGGCGCAGGTTGGTAGCGCGTCCGCTTTGGGAGCGGAAGGCCGTCGGTTCGAATCCGGTCACCCCGACCGTGCGGCAGGGTCTCGTCCGTGGGCGGGGCCCTGTTGTCGTTGTGGGGCGCGGCCGCCCCGGCCCTGCTCCGCTGTCGTTGTGGGGCGCGGCCGCCCCGGCCCTGCTCCGCCGTGCACCCGGTGCCGGGCGCAGTCACTTTCGTGGTACCGGTAGGATGGACCGCTGGCGGTAGTACGGACAGCATTGCAGCCCCAACCGCCTATCGCCCTGACCGCAAGCCCCCCTAGGAGACCCCACCGTGAAGAGCGCCGTCGAGACTCTGAACCCGACCCGGGTTCGACTCACCGTCGAGGTGCCCTTCGAGGAGCTCAAGCCCAGCCTCGACGCGGCGTACAAGAAGATCAACCAGCAGGTCACCGTTCCGGGCTTCCGCAAGGGCAAGATCCCGAACCGGGTCATCGACCAGCGCTTCGGCCGTGGCGCGGTGCTGGAGGAGGCCGTCAACGACGCGCTTCCGCGCTTCTACACGCAGGCCGTCGACGAGGGCCAGATCGATGTGCTGGGCCAGCCGGACATCACCGACATCGCCGGTGTCGAGAACCTGGCCGACGGCGGTGACCTGAAGTTCACCGCCGAGGTCGACGTCCGTCCCGAGGTCGCCCTGCCGGACTTCGCCGAGATCGCCGTCGTGGTGGACCCGGTCGAGGTCACCGACGAGGACATCGAGAAGTCGCTGCAGCAGCTGCGCGAGCGCTTCAGCTCCGTGAAGGATGTCGAGCGCGCCGCCGCCGAGGGCGACGTCGTGGTCATCGACCTGGAGGCCAAGGTCGACGGTGAGGTGCCGGAGGACGGCACCGCCACCGGCGTGAGCTACGAGATCGGCTCCGGCCGCCTGCTGGACGGCATCGACGAGGCCGTCGTCGGCCTGTCCGCCGGTGAGGCCAAGACCTTCACCACCACCCTCAAGGGTGGCACCCAGATCGGCAAGGACTCCGAGGTCACCGTCACCGTGACCACCGTCCAGGAGAAGGAACTCCCGGAGCTGGACGACGAGTTCGCGCAGCTGGCGAGCGAGTTCGACACCCTGGAGGAGCTGCGCGGGGACTCCCGCAAGCGCCTCGAGCGGATGAAGGAGTTCGACCAGGCCACCCAGGCCCAGGAGAAGGTCCTCGACGAGCTGCTCACCCGGGTCGAGATGGACTACCCGGAGAAGCTGCTCGCGGACGAGATCGGCACCCGCAAGCACAACCTGGAGCACCACCAGCTGGAGCCGATGGGCATGACCCTCGACACCTACCTGGCCTCCCAGGACAAGTCCCGCGAGGACTTCGACAGGGAGACCGAGGACCAGGCGAAGAAGGGCATCAAGACCCAGTTCGTGCTGGACCAGATCGTCAAGAACGAGGAGCTGGGCGTCAACCAGGAGGAGCTCACCGAGCACCTCATCCGTCGCGCCGCCGGCTCCGGCCTGACCCCGGACCAGTTCGCCCAGCAGGTCGTCCAGGGCGGCCAGGTCCAGCTCCTGGTCGGCGAGGTCGCCCGCGGCAAGGCGCTGGCCCTGGTTGTCGAGGCCGCCAAGGTCACCGACACCAACGGTGAGGTCGTCTCCTTCGAGGACGATGAGGAAGAGGTTGTCACCGAGGCCGCCGCCGAGGAGACCACCGAGGCCTGAGCCTCGTAACCGCCGGGAATCCGGCGGACCGCAGCACCGGGACGGGCCCGGGCACCGCATGGTGCCCGGGCCCGTTCGCGTTGGGCCCAGTCACCCTGCGCTCACAGCGAACAGTTCTGCGTGGGGGATTCAGCGGCCGGGCCTGCGCGTTAGGGTCGGTGGACAGCGACACACACGCAGATCGACTGAGCAGGTGGCTAAGTGACGTTCCCGCAGATGCAGATGCCTGGCCCGATGGCACCGCACGCCGCCGGCGGCGACGTGGGCGGCGGCCTGGGCGACCAGGTCTACAACCGGCTGCTCAACGAGCGCATCATCTTCCTCGGCCAGCAGGTCGACGACGACATCGCCAACAAGATCACCGCCCAGCTCCTGCTGCTCGCGGCGGACCCCGAGAAGGACATCTTTCTCTACATCAACTCCCCGGGCGGCTCGATCTCGGCCGGCATGGCGATCTACGACACCATGCAGTACATCAAGAACGACGTCGTGACCATCGCCATGGGCATGGCCGCGTCGATGGGTCAGTTCCTGCTGACCGCGGGCACCCCGGGCAAGCGCTTCTCGCTGCCGAACGCCAACATCCTGATGCACCAGCCCTCCGCGGGCCTCGGCGGCTCCGCCACCGACATCCGGATCCAGGCGGAGCAGCTGCTGCGCACCAAGAAGCGGATGTCGGAGATGATCGCCCACCACAGTGGGCAGACCTTCGAGCAGGTCACCGCGGACTCCGACCGCGACCGCTGGTTCACCCCGGAGGAGGCCAAGGCGTACGGCCTGATCGACGACATCATGCACAGCGCCGCGGACGTCCCGGGCGGCGGCGGCACCGGCGCCGGCCTGGCCGGCTGACCGGTTTCGGAATCCAGACCGCACGCTTCGGAGGACCACAGAACATGAACATCCCCAGCCTGTCCGGTGCCAAGGCCCGCCTGGAGGACATGCGGGCCGAGGGCCGCTACATCGTCCCGCGGTTCGTCGAGCGCACCTCGCAGGGCGTTCGCGAGTACGACCCGTACGCCAAGCTGTTCGAGGAGCGCATCATCTTCCTCGGCTCGCAGGTGGACGACGTCTCCGCGAACGACATCATGGCGCAGCTGATCTGCCTGGAGTCGATGGACCCGGATCGCGACATCTCGATCTACATCAACTCCCCGGGCGGCTCGTTCACCGCGCTGACGGCGATCTACGACACCATGCAGTTCGTGAAGCCGGACATCCAGACGGTCTGCATGGGCCAGGCCGCCTCGGCCGCCGCGGTCATCCTGGCCGCGGGCACCCCCGGCAAGCGGATGGCGCTGCCGAACGCCCGGGTGCTGATCCACCAGCCGTACACCGAGACCGGCCGCGGTCAGGTGTCGGACCTGGAGATCCAGGCCAAGGAGATCTTCCGGATGCGCGAGCAGCTGGAGACCATGCTGGCCAAGCACTCCAACAAGGAGGTCGAGCAGGTCCGCGAGGACATCGAGCGCGACAAGATCCTGACCGCCGAAGAGGCGCTGGAGTACGGCCTGGTCGACCAGATCGTCTCGACCCGGAAGAACTCGTACACCGACTGAACCCTCGCCCCGGGGCGGCGCGTACGTGACGTACGCCCCGCCCCGGGGCGTTCCGGTCGGGGCCGCGGCCCCGGCACAATGGCTGTCGGGTCATGCACCCGCGACGGCATCTGTTCGGTATCAATTCGCCCAGGGCGTAGGGCAGAGCGGCCGAAGTCGACGGAAACAACGGCTCGGCAGAGTACCGTCGGATACCAGACCGACCGCCGACGCAGCCGGTCTCACAGCACCAGGCCCCGACCCCCGCGGGGCCCCTGGCGAAGGGGAAGCACCTCGTGGCACGCATCGGAGACGGTGGCGACCTGCTCAAGTGCTCGTTCTGCGGCAAGTCGCAGAAGCAGGTGAAGAAGCTGATCGCCGGGCCAGGCGTGTACATCTGCGACGAGTGCATCGACCTCTGCAACGAGATCATCGAGGAGGAGCTCGCCGAGAGCTCCGAGGTGCGCTTCGAGGAACTCCCGAAGCCCCGCGAGATCTACGAGTTCCTGGACCAGTACGTGGTCGGTCAGGACCTCGCCAAGAAGGCGCTGTCGGTCGCGGTCTACAACCACTACAAGCGCGTCCAGGCGGGCGAGGCCGGTCGTTCCGGCTCCGGCCGGGACGACGCGATCGAGCTGGCCAAGTCGAACATCCTGCTGCTGGGCCCGACCGGCTCCGGCAAGACGCTGCTCGCGCAGACCCTGGCCCGGATGCTGAACGTGCCGTTCGCGATCGCGGACGCCACGGCGCTGACCGAGGCCGGCTACGTCGGCGAGGACGTCGAGAACATCCTGCTGAAGCTGATTCAGGCGGCCGACTACGACGTCAAGAAGGCCGAGACCGGGATCATCTACATCGACGAGATCGACAAGGTCGCCCGCAAGAGCGAGAACCCGTCGATCACCCGCGATGTCTCCGGCGAGGGTGTGCAGCAGGCGCTGCTGAAGATCCTGGAGGGCACCACCGCCTCGGTGCCGCCGCAGGGCGGGCGCAAGCACCCGCACCAGGAGTTCATCCAGATCGACACCACCAACGTGCTGTTCATCGTGGGTGGCGCGTTCGCCGGCCTGGAGCGGATCATCGAGGGCCGGGCGGGTGCCAAGGGCATCGGCTTCGGCGCCACCATCCGCTCCAAGCGTGAGCTGGACGCCTCGGACCACTTCCGCCAGGTGATGCCGGAGGACCTGGTGAAGTTCGGGATGATCCCGGAGTTCATCGGCCGTCTGCCCGTCATCACCAGCGTGCACAACCTGGACCGCGAGGCGCTGCTGCAGATCCTCACCGAGCCGAAGAACGCGCTGGTGAAGCAGTACCGCAAGCTGTTCGAACTGGACGGCGTGGAGCTGGAGTTCACCCGGGACGCACTGGAGGCCATCGCCGACCAGGCGATCCTGCGGGGCACCGGCGCGCGCGGTCTGCGGGCCATCATGGAGGAGGTGCTGATGTCCGTGATGTACGAGGTGCCGTCCCGTCAGGACGTCGCCCGCGTGGTCGTCACCGGGGACGTGGTCTCCAAGCACGCCATCCCGACCCTGGTCCCGCGCGACATGATCAAGCGTGAGCGCCGGGACAAGAGCGCCTGACCAGGCGTCAACCCGGCCGCAGCGAAGGGGCCCCGCACCGGTGAACGGTGCGGGGCCCCTTTCATGTCCCGTGCGGCGGAGGCTACTTGGGGACCTCGGCGAGCTTGCGCAGCTCCTGGGTGTCGGCGATGACCTTCTCCTTGGTGACGCCGTCCTCGGCGGAGATGTCGAGTTCTATGACCATCACCACGGACGAGCTGTCGGCCCAGACGCAGATGCCGCCGTGCTGACCGCTCAACTCCAGGTCGCCGCAGGACATCCGGCCGCCGAGCGGGCCCGCGTCGACGTCGCTGCGGTTGGTGGCGCCGCCGGACGGGAGGCTGCTGTACAGCACGTCGACCTGCTTGGTCGGGAGCAGCACGTGGCCGGTCAGGCCGGACACCAGCAGCATCTTCTCCTGGTCCGAGGAGCGGTAGATGGCGCTGACCGGCTGCGGGTCGGTGAAGGAGTCCTTCTCCGACTGCAGGCCGCTCTGCAGGGAGGTGGCCAGGTCCTTGGCGTCCGCGTCGTCCGGGTCGTTGGTCATGTCGTGGAAGGACTGCGGCAGGACGACGTTGTTCTTGCCGGTGTCCGCCGCGGTGTGGACGATCAGGTAACCGAGCGTGGTCGCGCCGCCGAGAACCACCGCGGCCACCACGGACAGGCCGATCCACAGGCCCTTGCGGGACTTCTTCGGCGCCACCGGATACCCGGGCGGGTAGCCGCCGGGGGTGCCGGGCGGGAACGCCTGCGGCGGCACCGCGCCGCCGCCCCAGGCCTGCTGCGGCGCGGCCGGCTGGCCGTAGCCGCCCTGGGGCGCCGCGGGTGCGCCCTGCGGGGGTATCGCGTCCTGGACGGGCGGGGGTCCGAAGCCGGGCTGCGGCGGGCCGAACTGGTTGTCGGACACGGGGCGATACTCCGTTCGAGCGTGAAGTGCAGTACTGCGGTGGTTACTTGGTGACGGTCGCGGCGTCGCGGAGCTGGCGGGCGCGGGTCGCGGCCTCGGTGGTGCTGATGGTCTTGCCGGAGGGGTCCATGGAGATGAACGCGACCATGCCGATGGTGGAGTGGCTGGCGAACATGCACATCGGGATGCCCATCGAGGCCTTGCCGGTGCCGGTGTCCGAGGTGCCCACGCCGCAGCGGAGCTTGGCGCCCGGGTCCGTCGGGTCGCTGGCCTCGACGTCCGTCAGCTCCTGCTTCCAGACCAGCTTGCCCGCGGAGGCGTCGCTGCCGTCGCCCTCGTTGATCTTCTTGGTGAGCACGTCGAGCGCCTTGGCCGGGTCCGGGACCTTGCCCCAGGAGCCGCTGAGGCTGGCCGCGTCGGTGGTGGTCTTCTGGTAGGTCGCGGCGAGCGTGCCCTCGAAGGTGCCGACGCCGTCCAGGCCCTTCAGCCCGCCCTTCTCGTCGGCGTTCTTCTTGGTGTAGCCGGCCACGCTCTCCGGCGCGGACAGCTTGTACTTGCCCTCGGTGTCTGAGCCCTTGGTGCCGCTCAGCCCCCAGTAGGCGAGGCCGCCGCCGATGGCCAGCACCAGGACCACCACCACGGCGATGATCCCGCCCTTGCCCTTGGACGGGGCGGGCGGCGGCGGGAAGCCGCCGTAGCCGGGCTGGCCGGGCTGGCCCGGCTGCTGGGGCATGCCGCCCCACTGCTGCTGGGGCGGCGGCGCCTGCTGCGGGTAGCCGTACCCCGGCTGCCCGGCGGGCGGCGGGGTGCCGTAGCCCGACGGCTGCGGAGCGCCGTACGCGGGCTGCTGCGGAGCGCCGTAAGCCGGCGGCTGGGGGGCGCCGTAGGCCGGCGGCTGCTGCGGCGCACCGTAGCCGGGCTGCGGCGGGGGAGCGCCGTACGGCTGCTGCGGCTGCCCCTGCGGATACTGCTGCGGTCCCTGGCCCTGGCCGTACATATGTCTTTTCTCCCCCGCCGCCTCTGTTGCGCGGCCCCGTCCGATCGACTATGCGGGCACGCTACCGTACGGCCCCCCCACCGCGCCGAGCGGTCGGTGCACTGTCGGTCACAACTGTGGTCGGGTCTTCCGTAAACTGTGCGTCGTGACCGACACGACGAACCAGCGCCCCGCGAGCAAGCCCGGGGACGAAGCAGCCACCCTCCCGACGACCTACGCCCCGGCCGAGGTAGAGGGCGAGCTGTACGAGCGCTGGGTAGAGCGTGGCTATTTCACCGCCGATGCGAAGAGCGACAAGCCCGCCTACACCATCGTCATCCCGCCGCCGAACGTCACCGGTGCGCTGCACCTGGGCCACGCGTTCCAGCACACGCTGATGGACGCGCTGACCCGCCGCAAGCGGATGCTGGGCTTCGAGGCACTCTGGCTCCCGGGCATGGACCACGCGGGCATCGCCACCCAGAACCGGGTGGAGCAGCAGCTCGCCGAGTCCGGCCTGTCCCGGCACGACCTGGGCCGTGAGGCCTTCGTCGAGAAGGTCTGGGAGTGGAAGGAGAACTACGGCGGCCGGATCCTCGGCCAGATGCGCCGTCTCGGCGACGGCGTGGACTGGTCGCGCGAGCGCTTCACCATGGACGAGGGCCTGTCGCAGGCCGTCCAGACCATCTTCAAGAAGCTCTTCGACGACGGCCTGATCTACCGCGCCGAGCGCATCATCAACTGGTGCCCGCGCTGCCTGACCGCGCTGTCCGACGTCGAGGTGGACCACAAGGACCTCCCGGGCGAGCTGGTCTCGATCCGCTACGGCGACGGCGAGGACTCGATCGTGGTCGCCACCACGCGCGCCGAGACCCTGCTCGGCGACACCGCGGTGGCCGTCCACCCGTCCGACGAGCGCTACGCGCACCTGGTCGGCCGGACCATCAAGCTGCCGCTGACGGACCGTGAGATCCCGGTCGTCGCCGACGAGCACGTCGACCCGGAGTTCGGCACCGGCGCCGTCAAGGTGACCCCGGCGCACGACCCGAACGACTTCGCCATCGGCCAGCGCCACAACCTGCCGAACCTGACCGTGATGGACGAGCGCGGCGTGCTCACCGTGCACGGCCCGTTCCTCGGCCTGGACCGGCTGGAGGCCCGCTCCGCCGTGGTCGGCGCGCTGCGCGAGCAGGGGCGCATCGTCGCCGAGAAGCGCCCCTACGAGCACGCCGTGGGCCACTGCTCGCGCTGCCACACCGTGGTCGAGCCGCGGCTGTCGCTGCAGTGGTGGGTCAAGGTCGAGCCGCTGGCCAAGGCCGCCGGTGACGCCGTCCGCGACGGCAAGGTCGAGATCCACCCGAAGGAGCTGGAGCGCCGCTACTTCGACTGGGTCGACAACATGTACGACTGGTGCATCTCGCGCCAGCTCTGGTGGGGCCACCGGATCCCGGTCTGGTACGGCCCGAACGGCGAGGTCGTCTGCGTCGGACCGAACGAGCAGCCGCCCACCGGCGAGGGCTGGGAGCAGGACCCGGACGTCCTGGACACCTGGTTCTCCTCCGGCCTGTGGCCGTTCTCCACCCTCGGCTGGCCGGAGAAGACCGCCGACCTGGAGAAGTTCTACCCGACCGACGTCCTGGTGACCGGCCACGACATCATCTTCTTCTGGGTCGCCCGGATGATGATGTTCGGCCTGTACGCGATGGACGGCGAGATCCCGTTCAAGACGGTCGCACTGACCGGCCTGGTCCGCGACGAGTTCGGCAAGAAGATGTCGAAGTCGTCCGGCACCGCCGTCGACCCGCTGGACTGGATGGACGCCTACGGCGCCGACGCCGTCCGCTTCACGCTGGCCCGCGGCGCCAACCCCGGCGCCGACGTGCCGATCGGCGAGGACTGGGTCAAGGGCTCCCGGAACTTCTGCAACAAGATCTGGAACGCCACCCGCTTCGCGCTGATGAACGGCGCCACCGTCCAGGGCCCGCTCCCCGCGACGGAGGAGCTCACCGCGGCGGACCGCTGGATCCTGTCCCGGCTGAACGCCACCGTGGCCGAAGTGGACGCGCTGTACGAGGACTTCGAGTTCGCGAAGGTCTCGGACACGCTGTTCCACTTCGCCTGGGACGAGGTCTTCGACTGGTACGTCGAGCTGTCCAAGACCACCCTCAACAAGGGCGGCGCGCAGGCCGACCACGCCCGCCGCGTCCTCGGCGAGGTGCTGGACGTGACGCTGCGTCTGCTGCACCCGATCGTCCCGTTCGTCACCGACGCGCTGTGGACGGCGCTGACCGGCGCCGAGTCGGTCGTCGTCGCCGAGTGGCCGAAGGACTCCGGCTACCGCGACACCGACGCCGAGTCGGAGATCGCGCAGCTGCAGCAACTGGTCACCGAGGTCCGCCGGTTCCGCAACGACCAGGGCCTGCGCGACACCCAGAAGGTCCCGGCGCAGCTGGAGCTGGCCGGGCACCGGCTGGAGGTGCACGAGGCGGCGATCCGCTCGCTGCTGCGGCTGACGGCGCCGGAGGAGGGCTTCCACGCCACCGCCTCGCTGCCGGTGGCCGGCACCACCGTCTCGCTCGACCTGTCCGGCACCATCGACGTGGCGGCCGAACGCAAGCGCCTGCAGAAGGACTTGGCGGCGGCCGAGAAGGAGAAGGCGCAGACCACCGGCAAGCTCGGCAACGAGGCCTTCCTGGCCAAGGCGCCGGACGACGTGGTCGCCAAGATCCGGCTCCGGCTGGAGACCGCCGAGGCCGACATCGCCCGGATCACCGCCCAGCTCGCGGCGCTGCCGCAGGGCTGACCGCGCGTCAGGAAGGGCCGCTGCTCCCGCACTGCGGGGGCAGCGGCCCTTCGCCTTTCCCGAGTTGGGGCCGGCGGTCTGTCAATTCCCTTGGCCGCGCGTCGCGGTAACGGTTTCGCTGCGGCTATTCGTCCTGTATTCCCGGCAATTGACGCACTGCGCCAAAGGGAATACATCGGGTTGCCGCCCCCCGCGCGTTCAGCGAACTTCGCACATCGAATGTGTACGGTGGGGCGGAAGTTCCCATTCGGGCGGGGCGTCGAACGGAGGGCATACGCATGGTGGCGACCAGGGAGTTGGCCGACGAACTTCCGATGGCGGAGGTGGAGGCGGCCAAGGCCCGGGCGGCAACCCTCCTGTTGGCATTCCAGCACGGAAACCAGCTCGCCTTCGACACCGAACTCGACCTGCTGCTCGCCGAGAACGCCGAGCGCGAGGCGACCACCCTGCTGGTGTGGATCGCCGCCGAGGCGGTCCGCAAGGCGTACGCGCCCGAGGTCGCCGACCGGGTGCTGCGCGGCCTGGCCCGGCGTGCCCCGTACGGCACTTGCGAGGTCGCGGTGGACGAGGAGACGGCCGGCGCGGCGCTGCTGCTGGAGGCCGTCGCCGACGGGGACGTCGCCGCGGTCCGCGCCCTGGTGGCCGGTACGCCCGACACCACCTACCTGCTGGGCGGCCTGGTCCAGGCGGTGGCGATGATGCTGCCGCTGCTGCCGGACGGCGAGGCCGAGGAGATCGCCACCGAACTGCGCCGCCGACACGCCGCGCGACTGCCCACACCCCGCGTCACCACTTGACGGATCGTCACTGCCGGGCCCGGCGGGGAACTTCCCCCGCCGGGCCCGCTGCCGTGCTGCCGCTACGGCATGGCGTGCAGGTGGGAGCCGACGGTGCCGGCGATGCCGCCGCCCGCGAGGGCGTCCCAGTTGGTGGACCAGGTCATCGCGCCGCCGATGCCCGGCCAGGTCTTCGCGGGTTTGAAGGAACCGCAGTTGGTTCCCGCGGCCAGGCAGTCCAGCGCCGCGTTCACGGTCGCCGGGCTGGTGTAGCCGCCCCCCGCCGCGCTGGTGGAGGCGGGCACCCCGAGGCCGACCTGGCTCGGGTCGAGGCCGCCCTGCAGCTGGATGCAGGCCAGGCCGGTGAGGAAGTTCTCGGTGCCCTGCGAATACACGCCGCCGTCGCAGCCGAGCATCGCACCGGAGTTGTAGTACTGCATGTTGACGATGGTCAGGACGTCCTTGGTGGCCAGCGCCAGCTTGAAGTACTCGGTGCCGGTGGACTGCATGTCGATGGTCTGCGGAGCCATGGTGAGCACGAACCCGGACCCGACCTTTGCCGCCAGGGTGTGCAACGCCTGTGCCATGTAGGTGGAGTTGACGCCGTTCTCCAGGTCGATGTCGATCCCGTCGAAGCCGTACGTCTGGATCAGGCTGTACGCGGAGTTGGCGAAGTTGGCCGCCGCGGCCGAACTCGCCACCGAGACGGTGCCGTTCTGCCCGCCGACCGAGATGATGACCTTCTTGCCGGCCGCGCGCTTGGCCGCGATGTCGGCCCTGAACTGGGCGCCGCTGTAGCCGTTCAGCTTCGAGGACAGCGTCGGGTCCAGGGTGAAACTGATCGCGCCCTGGGTGCTGGTGGCGTCCGCGAAGGCCACCGCGATGATGTCGTACGCCGCAGGGACGTCACTGATCCGTTGCGGGGTCGCGCCGTTGTAGAAGTTCTGCCAGTAGCCGGTCAGCTTGTGCTTCTGCCCGGGCGGCGGCGGAGTGGTGGAGGAGCCGCTGGGTGAGGGCGACGCCGAGGTGGACGTCGAGGGGGACGGCGACACCGAGGTCGGACCGGAGCTGGACGGGCTGGGCGAGCCGGTGCCCGGGCCGACCATCGAGACCTTGTCCACCAGGTACGGCGGCTGGCCGTACCACCCGTGGAACCACACCTGCACCGAGGTGGTGCCGGCCCCCGTGGTGAAGGTGCTGCTGAGGGTGTTCCACCCGGTGTTGGAGCTCCAGGTGGACGGGTCGGTGCCGCCGGTGCCGGTGGCGCCCAGGAACACGTACGAGCCCTGCACCACCGCGGACAGGGTGTACGTCGAGTTGGGCAGCACGGCGACCTGCTGGCTGCAGTTGGCGTAGTCCGACCCGGCCGGGGTGCCCTGAAGGTCCCAGCCGGTGGTGGAGTTGTTCACCGCGGTGACGGTGGGGCCACAGGCCCACGGGGTGATGTGGTCGCCGGCCGAGAAGTCGCCGTTCCGGATCACGTCCACGTCGGCGGCGGTGGCCGTCCCGGTACCGGTCAGCACCATGCCGACCAGGGCCAGTACGGCCGCCAGCAATCCGGCGAGCAGGGCCCGTGCGCCGCGCGGAAGTCGATGTGGTGCACGCATGCCATCTCCATGTGGGGGAGTGTCGATGGGGGTGCGGTGCGGGGGAGCCGAGGAGCTGGACGAGCGACTCACACGGTGGAGTAGACCAATTCCGGTGTCAAGAGGTCCGGAGCCGGTCCGCGGGCCACCGGGGTGGCCGTCGGGGGCGGACGTCGGGAGTCCTTAGACTGGCGGGGTGAGCGACAAGGCCGAGCCCAACCCCTACACCGTCCGTCCCGCCGACGCCGGCGGCACCGACTCCGATCTGCGCGCCGTCGAGGCCGAACTGGCCACCCGCTGGCCGGAGAACAAGCTGGAGCCCTCGCTCGACCGGATCGAGGCGCTGATGGACATCCTCGGCCAGCCGCAGCGCTCCTACCCGTCCATCCACATCACCGGCACCAACGGCAAGACCTCCACCGCTCGGATGGTCGAGCAGCTGCTGGGCGTCTTCGAACTGCGCACCGGCCGCTACACCTCGCCGCACGTGGAGTCCGTCACCGAGCGGATCAGCCTGGACGGGGCGCCGATCAGCCCGGAGAAGTTCGTCGAGACCTACCGCGACATCGAGCCCTACGTGCAGATGGTCGACGCGGCGCAGCCGGTCGCGATGTCCTTCTTCGAGGTGCTGACCGGCATGGCGTACGCGGCCTTCGCGGACGCCCCGGTGGACGTCGCGGTCGTCGAGGTCGGCATGGGCGGCTCCTGGGACGCCACCAACGTGATCGACGCCCAGGTGGCGGTGATCACCCCGATCGGCCTGGACCACACCGACAAGCTCGGCGACACCACCGGCAAGATCGCGGTGGAGAAGTCCGGGATCATCAAGCCGGGCGCGCTCGCCGTGGTCGCCCAGCAGAAGCTGGACGCCGCCGAGACGATCCTGCGCCGGGCCGTCGAGGTGGACGCCACCGTGGCCCGCGAGGGCATGGAGTTCGGCGTGCTGCGCCGCGAGGTCGCCGTCGGCGGCCAGCTGGTCACCCTGCGCGGCCTCGGCGGCCACGAGTACCAGGACCTGTTCATCCCGCTGCACGGCGACCACCAGGCGCAGAACGCCGCGCTGGCGCTCGCCGCGGTGGAGGCGTTCTTCGGCATCGGCCAGGGCGGCGCCGAGCACCTGGACGAGGAGAAGGTCCGGCAGGCGCTGTTCGGCGTCTCCTCACCGGGCCGGCTGGAGGTCGTCAGGCGCAGCCCCACCGTGATCCTGGACGCCGCGCACAACCCGCACGGTGCGCAGGCCGCCGCCGCCGCGATCGGCGAGGCGTTCGGCTTCACCAAGCTGGTCGGCGTCATCGCCACCAGCGGCGACAAGGACGTCACCGGCCTGCTGGAGGTCTTCGAGCCGATCCTCGCCGAGGTCGTCATCACCCAGAACTCCACCCACCGCGCGATGCCCGTCGACCGTCTCGCGGCCCTCGCCGTCGAGGTGTTCGGCGAGGACCGGGTGCAGGTCGAGCCCCGGCTGGACGACGCCATCGACGCCGCGGTCACCCTCGCCGAGGAGGAGGACCTCGGCGGCGCCGGCGTCCTGGTCACCGGCTCCGTCATCACGGTGGGCGAGGCGCGCCTGCTGTTCGGAAGGAAGTAGCGGTCGATGCGCACCCTGTGCTCCTCCACCCTGATCGGCGAGGCGCTGCTGATCATGTTCGCCGGCCTGGTCGCGATGAAGCTGACCGACGTCGGCACCGGCACCATCTGGGCGGTCAGCGGCGTCGCCATCCTGCTGTGCGTGCTGCTGTGCGGCGCGATCACCCGGCCCGGCGCGGTCTGGGTGGGCTGGGCGCTGCAACTCGGCGTGCTGGCCAGCGGCTTGGTGCTGCCGACGATGTTCGCCTTCGGTGTGGTGTTCGGCGGCCTGTGGTGGTGCTCGGTGCACTACGGCCGCAAGATCGACGAGCTCAAGGCGCAGCGCGCGGCGGCCGCCGGGGCGGCCGCCTGACCGGGCTGGTCGCGGGGGCGGCCACCCGGCCGGGGTAATGTCAGGTGCACACACCGCACGACCCACACCCGAGGAGCCGCCCCGTGTCCCAGCGCACTCTCGTCCTGCTCAAGCCCGACGCCGTGAAGCGCGGCCTGGCCGGCGAGATCATCAGCCGGATCGAGCGCAAGGCCGGCTGGCGCTTCGCCGCGATGGAGCTCCGCACCTTCGACCGCGGCACCCTGGAGCAGCACTACGCCGAGCACGTCGGCCGCCCGTTCTACGAGCCGCTGCTGGAGTTCATGACCTCCGGCCCGTCGATCGCGCTGATCGTCGAGGGCGAGAACGTGATCCCGGGCATCCGTGCGCTGGCCGGTGCCACCGACCCGCTGCAGGCGGGCGCGGGCACCATCCGCGGCGACTACGCGACGATCACCCGCGAGAACCTGATCCACGCCTCGGACTCCCCGGAGTCGGCCGAGCGGGAGATCAAGATCTTCTTCCCGTCCCACGTCTGAGGACTGTGGAGGGCCGTGCGGCCCCGGTGCCCCTGCCTCGGCAGGGGCACTTCGCCCAACTGGGCGTTAATCCTCAAATCACGGAACCCCAGCCTCCGACACGGCGTCCCAATGCCAGGAGAAGCCGATCCGTCCCCGGAGAATGGGCGGGACTCCGTGCCCGCCGTTCGCACCGTCCGGCGTGATTACCATGGACCCCAACTCACGGGCTCGGAGCGGCTGCTCAGCCGCCGTCAGCCCTGCGGGCCCCGGCGGCCGGCTCTCCCCCCGCCCTTGATCCACATTCGGGAAGGCACTCGACATCCCATGGCGAACAACCTGTCGTTCCTCGGCCGGGACCTGGCGATCGACCTCGGCACCGCGAACACACTGGTGTACGTCCGGGGCAAGGGCATCGTGCTGAACGAGCCGTCGGTGGTCGCGGTGAACACCAACACCGGAGGAATCCTCGCGGTGGGTGCCGAGGCCAAACAGATGATCGGTCGCACCCCTGGCAACATCGTGGCGATCCGCCCGCTGAAGGACGGCGTGATCGCCGACTTCGAGATCACCGAGCGGATGCTGCGGTACTTCATCCTGAAGATCCACCGCCGCCGCTACCTGGCCCGCCCGCGGGTCGTGGTGTGCGTCCCCTCCGGCATCACCGGTGTCGAGCGCCGTGCCGTGGTCGAGGCCAGCATGCTGGCCGGCGCCCGCCAGGTGCACATCATCGAGGAGCCGATGGCCGCCGCGATCGGTTCCGGCCTGCCGGTGCACGAACCGACCGGCAACATGGTCGTCGACATCGGCGGCGGCACCACCGAGGTCGCGGTGATCTCGCTCGGCGGCATCGTCACCGCCCAGTCGCTGCGGGTGGCCGGTGACGAGCTGGACAACGCGATCGTCCAGCACATCAAGAAGGAGTACAGCCTGCTGCTCGGCGAGCGCAGTGCCGAGCAGATCAAGATGTCGATCGGCTCCGCGTTCGGCCTGGAGGGCGAGAAGGACGAGCACGCCGAGATCCGCGGCCGCGACCTGGTCTCCGGCCTGCCGAAGACCGTGGTGATCTCCGCCGCCGAGGTCCGCACCGCCATCGACGAGCCGGTGAACTCGATCATCGACTCGGTGAAGACCACCCTCGACCAGTGCCCGCCGGAGCTGGCCGGCGACGTGATGGACCGCGGCATCGTGCTCACCGGCGGCGGCGCCCTGCTGCGCGGCCTGGACGAGCGGCTGCGCCGGGAGACCGGCATGCCGGTGCACATCGCCGAGAACCCGCTCGACTCGGTGGCCCTGGGGGCGGGCAAGTGCGTCGAGGAGTTCGAGGCACTGCAGCAGGTACTCGACGCCCAGCCGCGTCGCTAGACAACTTTCCAACTGAACAACAGACAGAGCTGATGGACCAGCAGATGGACACTCAGCACGAAGGGGCGGCACCAGCACCGTGAGGGACACCCGACAGAGTCGACTACTGCTGGTCCTGCTGGTCGCGCTCGCATTCGCCCTGATCACCGTCGACATCAAGGGCGGCCAGGACTCGCCGCTCGGCGCCCCGCGCCGGGCGGCCGCGTCCGTGCTCGGCCCGGTCGAGAACGCCGCGGCCGGCGCCGTCGACCCGGTCGCCGGGTACATCCGCGCGATCCGCGACGCCAGCACCCACCAGCAGCGCCTGGACCAGATCACCCGGGAGAACACCGAGCTTCGCCAGAAGCTGGCCTCCTCGGACGCCGCGTCCGGCCGCACCAAGCAGCTGGACGACATGCTGCGCACCGCCGGCACCGGCGGCTACACCATCAAGGCCGCGCAGGTGATCGCGGTCGGCGCCGCCCAGGGCTTCTCCTGGACCATCACCATCGACGCCGGCAGCGACGACGGCCTGACCCGCGACATGACCGTCATCGACGGCCAGGGCCTGGTCGGCCGGATCACCACCGTCGCCCCGACCACCGCGACCGTGCTGCTCGCCTCCGACCCCGGCTTCACCGCCGGCGTCCGGCTGGAGGGCAACAACGAGATCGGCTTCGCGGCCGGCCAGGGCGCCTCGCCGATGAAGATCGAGCTGCTGAACGGCCGCGCCCAGGTGAAGGCCGGCGACCGGCTGGTCACCTTCGGCTCGCAGAGCGGACGCCCGTTCGTCCCCGGCGTGCCGGTCGGCACCGTCAAGGAGGTGCAGGCCACCCCGGGTCAGCTCACCAAGACCATCCTGGTCGAGCCGTACGTGCAGTTCACCCGCCTCGACCTGATCGGCGTGGTGGTCGTGCCGCCACGCACCGATCCGCGGGACGCCGTGCTGCCGCCGGTCCCCGCCCCCTCCGCCGGCGCCGCGGGCAACCCGCAGGCGCCGATTGCCCCCGTACCGCCCACCACCGGGGGGAACTGATGTTTCGTCCGTCTCGGATCCTGCTGTCCGCCGTCCTGCTGGTGTTCGCCCTGGTGGTCCAGGTCAGCATCCTCGGCCGGCTCCAACTGCCCGGTGCCACCCCGGACCTGCTGATGCTGGTGGTGGTCGGCCTGGGCCTGGTGTACGGCCCGACCGGCGGCTGCCTGGCGGGCTTCTTCGCCGGCCTGCTGGCCGACCTCGCCCCGCCGTCCGACCACGCCGTCGGCCGGTACGCGCTGGTGCTCTGCCTGGTCGGCTACGGCGCCGGGCTGTTCCGCCCGGAGAACGGCCGGCAGCGATCCGCGCTCAGCGCGATCGGCGTGGTGGCGGTCGCCGCGGTGGTCTCCACCCTGCTGTACGCCACCGTCGGCGCCCTGGTCGGCGACACTGCGGCCCGGCACGTCGGCCTGACCGGGCTGGTGTTCAGCGCCCTGTTGTACGACGTGCTGCTGGCCCCGTTCACGGTGCCGCTGGTGATGCTGCTGGCCCGCCGGTTCGACGGCGACCGGGTGGTCAACGAGACGGTGCGCGGCGCGGACGGCGGCTCCGGCCTCGGCGCGCTGGCCCGCTACAAGACCACTCGCGACCCCTCGTCCACCGCCTCCTACAAGAAGAAGCGCGCGCTCGGCCTCGCCAAGCGCCCCTGAGCCGGGACGGAGTCCGCGCACGTGACGAACATTCCTGATACCGGCCGTACCCGGCGGGTGACGATCCGGCTGGTGGTGCTGCAGATCCTGGTGCTGTCGCTGCTGGCCACCCTCGGCGGTCGGCTGTGGTACCTGCAGATCCGCAACGGCAAGGAGTTCACCGCCAAGGCCCAGGGCAACCACATCCGCGAGGTGGTGGAGCCCGCCGTCCGCGGTGAGGTCCTGGACGCCGCCGGGCGGATCCTGGCCGGCAACGAGACCAAGCTGGTGGTGTCGGTGTCCCGCACCGCGCTGATGCAGCAGAAGGACCACGGCAAGGCGGTGCTTTCCCGGCTCGCCGACGTCCTCGGCGTGCCCGCCGACGACGTCAAGAACAAGGTCCGGCTGTGCGACGCGAAGACCCCGCAGCCGTGCTGGAACGGCTCCCCGTACCAGCCGATCCCGGTCACCCAGCAGGCCACCACGCAGCAGGCGATGCAGATAATGGAGCGCCGCGAGGACTTCCCCGGCGTCACCGCCCAGCCCACCGCACTGCGCCGCTACACCGGCGCGGAGGGTGCCAGCGCCGCCCAGATCCTCGGCTACCTGTCGCCGGTCACCGACGACGAGGTCACCAAGACCGCCGACAAGTCCGGCCGTGAACGCCGCCTGCCGTCCGACCAGATCGGCCGGGCCGGCCTGGAGTCGGTCTACGACGACGACCTGCGCGGCACCACCGGCGTCGACCGGCTGGAGGTCGACAACCTCGGCCGGGTGATCGGCAGCGCCGGCACCACCCCCGCCCAGCCCGGCAACAACCTGATCACCTCGATCGACGCCCGGGTGCAGAAGGTGGTCGAGGACCAGCTCAACCAGGCCATGGTCGAGGCCCGCAAGGTGTACGACAAGGAGACCAGCAAGAACTACCTCGCCGACTCCGGCGCGGCCGTGGTGATGGACGTCCACACCGGCCGGATCGTCGCGATGGCCAGCGCCCCCACCTACGACCCCAACCTGTGGGTCGGCGGCATCTCCGCCAAGGACTACGAGGCGCTGAACAGCAAGGACTCCAACTACCCGCTGATCAACCGGGCCATACAGGGTCAGTCCGCACCCGGCTCGACGTTCAAGGTGATCTCCACCACCGCCGCCGTGCAGGCCGGATACGACCTCAACGGGCACTACCCGTGCCCGAAGTCGCTAACCATCGGCGGCCGCGAGTTCAAGAACTTCGAGTCCGAGCAGTTCGGCGACATCTCGCTGGAGAAGGCGCTCGAAGTCTCCTGCGACACCGTGTTCTACGGCCTCGCCTACGACCAGTGGATGAAGGACGGCGGCCTCAAGCCCAAGAAGGACGCCCCGGACTGGTTCTTCAAGACCGCCCACGAGTTCGGCCTCGGCGCCAAGACCGGCATCGACCTGCCGGGCGAGGTGGCCGGCCGGGTCCCCGACCGGCAGTGGAAGCAGTCCTACTACGACGCGATGAAGCAGTCCTGGTGCGACCAGGCGGCCAAGGGCGGCCACGAGTACGCCGACGAGATCGCCCGCGAGAACTGCGCCGACGGCAACCAGATGCGCGCCGGTGACATGGTCAACTTCGCCATCGGCCAGGGCGACACCCTGGTCACCCCGCTGCAGATGGCCCGGATCTACTCGGCGCTCGCCAACGGCGGCACCCTGTACCGGCCCAGCATCGGCAAGGCGATCGTCAGCCCCGACGGCACCCTGGTGCGCGACATCGCCCCGCACGAGGACGGCAAGATCCCCGCGCAGGGACAACTGCTCGAGTACATCGACCAGGCCACCGCCGGCGTCATCACCGCCGGTACCGCCGCCTGGAAGTTCACCGGCGCCGGCTGGCCGCAGGGCAAGATCGAACTGCACGCCAAGACCGGCACCGCCGAGGTCGCCGGCAAGCAGACCACCTCCTGGCTGACCACCTACAGCAAGGACTACGCGGTGGTCATGACGATCAGCCAGGGCGGCACCGGCTCCGGCGGCTCCGGCGACTCGGTCCGTCGGATCTACCAGGCGCTGTACGGCGTCGACGACAAGGGCAACATCGACAACGCCAAGGCGCTGCTGCCGCAGCCGCAGGCCGCACTGCCCAAGTTCAACCCGGACGGCACCGCGATCATCCAGGCCTCGTACAGCTACGAGGGCGACCGGACCTTCCTGGACCCGGCCCGCCCGGCCCAGGCCGACCCCGCCACCGCGGTGGCGCTCGCCGCGCTGGAACCCAACCGGGCCGGCAGCAACGGAAGGGGCCGGTCATGACCTCCTACGGCTCGTACCGCACCGTGCGGCTCGCCCCGCGGCGCTCCTCGCTGTCCCGGGCGCTGGCCAAGGACTCCCCGCTGCGCCGGCTCGACTGGATCATGATCCTGGCGGCGCTGGGGCTGTCCCTGATGGGATCGCTGCTGGTCTGGTCCGCCACCCGCGGCCGCGACTCGCTGACCCACGGCGACCCGCAGTACTTCCTGTACCGGCACCTGACCAACCTGGTGATCGGCATCGGCCTGTGCGTCGCGGTGATCGCGCTGGGCACCCGGCGGCTGCGCACCGCGGTGCCGTTCTTCTACCTGGCCGTGATGCTGATGCTGTTCGCGGTGCTCAGCCCGCTCGGCTCGACGATCAACGGCGCGCACTCCTGGATCCAGCTCGGCGGCGGCTTCTCCGTCCAGCCCGCCGAGTTCGCGAAACTGGCGATCGTGCTGGGCATGGCCGTGGTGCTGTCCGCCCGGGTGGACGCCGGGGAGCG
This sequence comes from Kitasatospora sp. NPDC048407, assembly GCF_043200475.1. Lineage (NCBI taxonomy): Bacteria > Bacillati > Actinomycetota > Actinomycetes > Kitasatosporales > Streptomycetaceae > Kitasatospora > Kitasatospora sp. NPDC048407. The sequence continues at coordinate 51,451 of NZ_JBICXW010000035.1, forward strand.
CGAGTTCCCGCCCACCCGCAGCGTGCTGCAGTCGCTGGCGGTCGCCGGCTTCCCGATGTGCGTGGTCATGCTGATGCCCGACCTCGGCTCGGTGATGGTCATGGTGGTCACCATGCTGGGCGTGCTGATGGCCTCCGGCGCCGCCAACCGCTGGGTGATCGGCCTGCTGGCCGGCGGCACCGCCGGCGCGCTCGCGGTGTGGAAGCTCGGCATCCTCAGCCAGTACCAGATCGACCGCTTCGCGGCGTTCGCCAACCCGGCGCTCGACCCGTCCGGCGTCGGTTACAACACCGCCCAGGCCCGGATCGCCATCGGCTCCGGCGGCCTTTTCGGCATGGGCCTCTTCCACGGCACCCAGACCACCGGCCAGTTCGTGCCCGAGCAGCAGACCGACTTCGTGTTCAGCGTGGCCGGCGAGGAACTCGGCTTCATCGGCGCCCTGGTGATGATCGGTCTGCTCGGCGTCATCCTGTGGCGGGCCTGCCGGATAGCGCGTCAGGCCACCGACCTGTTCGGCACGATCCTGGCGGCCGGCGCGGTCACCTGGTTCGCCTTCCAGGCCTTCGAGAACATCGGCATGAACCTCGGCATCATGCCGGTCGCGGGCATTCCGCTGCCGTTCGTCTCCTACGGCGGCTCGTCGATGTTCGCGGTGTGGATCGCGATCGGGCTGCTGCAGTCGGTGCGCTCGCAGCGGCCGATAGCGATCTGACCGCTCCACGCGTGGAAACAGTGACCCTCGGGGCTCGGCTACCCTGAAGGGTCACTGCTTTTTCTGCCGTAAAGGTCCTTGCGCATGACTGTCGAATCGGTCTTCCCACGCCTGGAGGCCCTCCTCCCGCACGTCCAGAAGCCGATCCAGTACGTCGGTGGCGAGCTCAACTCGACCGTCAAGGACTGGGACGCCTGCGATGTCCGCTGGGCGCTGATGTACCCCGACGCCTACGAGGTCGGCCTGCCCAACCAGGGCACCATGATCCTCTACGAGGTGCTGAACGAGCGCGAGGGCGTCCTCGCCGAGCGCAGCTACAGCGTCTGGCCCGACCTCGAAGCCCTGATGCGCGAGCACGGCGTCCCCCAGTTCACGGTGGACGCGCACCGCCCGATCAAGGCCTTCGACGTCTTCGGTCTGTCGTTCTCCACCGAGCTCGGCTACACCAACATGCTGACCGCGCTCGACCTGGCGGGCATCCCGCTGAACGCCGCGGACCGCACCATGGACGACCCGGTCGTGCTGGCCGGCGGCCACGCCGCGTTCAACCCCGAGCCGATCGCCGACTTCATCGACGCCGCCGTCATCGGCGACGGCGAGCAGGCCGTCCTCGACATCACCGACATCGTCCGCGCCTGGAAGGCCGAGGGCCGCCCCGGCGGCCGCGACGAACTGCTGCTGCGCCTCGCCAAGACCGGCGGCGTGTACATCCCGCGGTTCTACGACGTCGAGTACCTGCCGGACGGCCGGATCGGTCGCGTCGTCCCCAACCGCCCCGGCGTGCCGTGGCGGGTCTCCAAGCACACCGTCATGGACCTCGACGAGTGGCCCTACCCCAAGCAGCCGCTCGTCCCGCTCGCCGAGACCGTGCACGAGCGGATGTCCGTGGAGATCTTCCGCGGCTGCACCCGCGGCTGCCGTTTCTGCCAGGCCGGCATGATCACGCGCCCCGTGCGGGAGCGAAGCATCACCGGCATCGGCGAGATGGTCGAGCGCGGCCTGAAGGCCACCGGCTTCGAAGAGGTCGGCCTGCTCTCGCTCTCCTCCGCCGACCACTCCGAGATCGCCGACGTCACCAAGGGCCTCGCCGACCGGTACGCCGAGGACAAGGTCGGCCTCTCGCTGCCGTCCACCCGGGTCGACGCCTTCAACATCGACCTCGCCAACGAGCTCTCCCGCAACGGCCGCCGCTCCGGCCTCACCTTCGCCCCCGAAGGCGGCTCCGAGCGGATCCGCAAGGTCATCAACAAGATGGTGTCCGAGGAAGACCTCATCAACACGGTGGCCACCGCGTACGGCAACGGCTGGCGCCAGGTGAAGCTGTACTTCATGTGTGGCCTGCCCACCGAGACCGACGAGGACGTCCTCCAGATCGGCGCGATGGCGAAGAACGTCATCGCCAAGGGCCGCGAGGTCACCGGCACCAACGACATCCGCTGCACCGTCTCCATCGGCGGCTTCGTCCCCAAGCCGCACACCCCCTTCCAGTGGGCCCCGCAGCTGTCCGCCGAAGCCACCGACGAGCGGCTCACCAAGCTCCGCGACTCCATCCGCGGCGACCGCAAGTTCGGCAAGAACATCGGCTTCCGCTACCACGACGGCAAGCCCGGCATCGTCGAAGGCCTGCTCTCCCGCGGTGACCGCCGCATCGGCGCCGTCATCCGCGCCGTCTACGAGGACGGCGGCCGCTTCGACGGCTGGCGCGAGCACTTCTCGTACGACCGCTGGATGGCCTCCGCCGAAAAGGGCCTGGCCGGCACCGGCGTCGACGTCGACTGGTACACCACCCGCGAGCGCACCTACGAGGAAGTCCTCCCCTGGGACCACCTCGACAGCGGCCTCGACAAGGACTGGCTCTGGGAGGACTGGCAGGACGCCCTCGAAGAGGTCGAGGTCGAGGACTGCCGCTGGACCCCGTGCTTCGACTGCGGCGTCTGCCCCCAGATGGACACCCACATCCAGGTCGGCCCCACCGGCAAGAAGCTCCTGCCCCTGACTGTCGTCAACAACTGACCCAGCCGGAGCGGAAGTTCGCCCCCGTCGCACATGCTGCGGCGGGGGCTTCGGCGTAGCTGCCCGGTACGTGGGGCAGCGGTCCGAGAGGTACGCCGGGCGTTGGCGGGTCGAGGTACCGCGTACCCTTGGAACGACAGAGTCCGGCCGGAGCCGCAAGCGGTGCGAGGCCGGACGGGGACACACTGACAGAAGGACTGAGCTCCCTGGCACGCCGCACGCCCGACGGTCCGCCGCCCGCGCCGACGGTGCAGCGCATCCGTCTGCGCTACACCAAGCGCGGCCGTCTGCGCTTCACCAGCCACCGGGACTTCCAGCGGGCGTTCGAGCGCGCGCTCCGTCGCTCGGCCGTCCCGATGGCCTACTCCGCGGGCTTCACCCCGCACCCCAAGGTTTCCTACGCGAATGCCGCCCCCACCGGTACCGCCAGCGAGGCCGAGTACCTGGAGATCGGCCTCGCCGCGCCCCGCGATCCGGAGGCGCTGCGCCGGCAGCTCGACGAGTCGATGCCGTCCGGTCTGGACATCATCGACGCCGTCGAGGTGCGCACCAGCAACTTCGTCGAGCGGCTCGAGGCTTCCGAGTGGCTGCTGCGCCTGCCCGGCGTGGAGCCCGCCGAGGCCGAGCGCGCCGCCGCCGCTTTCCTGGCCGCCGAGGCGGTCGAGGTGCAGCGGATGACCAAGAACGGCCTGCGCACTTTCGATGCGCGCGCCGCCGTCGCCGCCATCGAGCTGCTCCCGGAGGGCTCCGCGCAGGTCGGGATCGGTGACGACACACTCACCGAGGGTGCGGGCGATGTTCGTACGGGTGCTCCCTGTGCGATACTGCGCCTGGTAGTACGACACGCCACACCCGCCGTACGACCCGACGACGTATTGTCCGGCCTCCGTTCGACGGCCGACCTCGCGCCGCCGGTCCCCGCAGAGGTGACCAGGCTGGCGCAGGGGCCGCTCGACGAGCAGACCGGCACGGTGACCGACCCGCTGGCGCTCGACCGCGCCGCGGCCGAGGTCGGCCGGTAGGCCGCCCCGCCGCGCGCATCCGCCGTCCGCCGAGTGGGCGGGAGCGCAGGCACGGAGCTCATCTCCGGGCCTGCGGCTCCCCGGCCTCCGCGGCTCCCCAGGGGAGCGAGCGTCGTTGCGCGAAGGCCCGGCCGTCCCCGGCCCGGCCCTTGAAAACTGAGAAGACTGGTCAGACCAGAAGACTTTTCGACTCCCCGCGCCCTGCGGGGGTCGAGCGAGACTACGAGCCCCTGTGCGGCCTCGCGTCCGAACGACGGCACCGTGGGAGCCGGAACCGCCCGAAAGGTGCGGCCGGCTGGTGAATGCGGTGGCACGTCGTGCCCGGATGCGGAGCCCGGGGGCCTGACGGGAGATACACCCGCATGCTCGAAAACACCGAACCGCAGTCCGCTGCGGCCGACCACACCGACGACGGCGCCTCCGCCGCCCCGCCGCGCCGCCGTCGCCGGGCGGTCTCCCGCCCGGCCGGCTCCCCGCAGGGCGCCGCCGGCGAGAGCGCCGAGACCGTCGTCGCGGCCGCCCCGGCGAGCGCCGAGGAGCCGCCGGCCGCCGAGAAGCCCGCCCGGGCCCGGCGTACCCGCAAGCGTGCCGAGGCCCCGGCCACCACGCCGGAGACCACCCCCGCCGCCGCCGAGCCGGTCACCGAGGAGCCCGCCGCCGCCGAGCCGGCCGCGGAGGAGAAGCCCGTTCGCGCCCGCCGGGCGCGCAAGCGCGTCTCCGCGCCGGCCCAGAGCCCCGTGGCGGCCGAGGAGCCGGTCGTCGAGGAGCCCGTCGCCGAGGAGCCGGTGGCCGAGCCGACCGTCGAGGAGAAGCCGGTCCGCGCCCGCCGGGCGCGCAAGCGCGTCTCCGCGCCGGCCCAGAGCCCCGTGGTCGCCGAGGAGCCGGTCGTCGAGGAGGAGCCCGCGGCCGAGCCGGTCGCCGAGGAGCCCGTCGCCGAGCCGGTCGTCGAGACCTCGGCCGAGCCGCCGCGCGCCCGCCGCCGTGCCGTCCGCCCCTCCACCGCGATCTTCCAGGCGCCGGTCTTCCAGGAGCCCGCGTCCGCCCCCGCTGCCGCGCCTGCCGCCAAGGCCGCGCCCGCCGCCAAGGCCGAGCAGGCCCCGGCCGCCGCGCCGCAGGACGAGGCCGAGACCGACGACGAGTTCGAGTACAGCGGCGTCGGCCGTCGCCGCCGGGTGCGCACCCAGGTGCGCGTCCAGCAGTCCGCGAAGGGTGCCAGGGCCGCCAAGGCGGCGCAGCCCGCGAAGGCCGCCCAGCCCGCCAAGGCCGCGGAGCCGGTGAAGGCCGCCCAGCCGGTGAAGGTCGAGGCCCCGGCCGAGGTCGAGGCGCCCGCCGCCGGGCCGGAGCAGGAGTCGGAGTGGGAGGACGACCGTCCGTCCCGCCGCCGCCGTCGGGGCGGCCGTCGTCGCCGTCGCGGCGACGCCGAGGACGCGGGCGAGCCGACCGAGACCGTCGAGACCGAGGTCGAGGACACCCACGAGGAGCCCGAGGCCCAGGAAGGCCACGACGAGGACGAGGACGAGGACGACCTGGCCGCCGGCCTGTCCTCCTCGCGCCGCCGCCGTCGCCGTCGCCGCCGCAGCGGTGAGGGCGGTGCCGACGCGGGGGAGACCACCGAGGACGGCGTGCGCACCGTGGTGAAGGTCCGCGAGCCGCGCCGCCGCTCCACCGAGCCCGCGTTCGACCCGGACGAGGTGCAGTCCATCAAGGGCTCCACCCGCCTGGAGGCCAAGAAGCAGCGCCGCCGCGAGGGCCGCGAGCTGGGCCGCCGCCGGGTGCCGATCATCACCGAGGCCGAGTTCCTGGCCCGCCGCGAGTCCGTCGAGCGGGTCATGGTGGTGCGTCAGACCGGCACCCGCACCCAGATCGGCGTGCTCGAGGACGGCGTGCTGGTCGAGCACTACGTCAACAAGGAGCAGGCCACCAGCTACGTCGGCAACGTGTACCTGGGCAAGGTGCAGAACGTGCTGCCGTCGATGGAGGCCGCGTTCGTCGACATCGGCAAGGGCCGCAACGCCGTGCTGTACGCCGGCGAGGTCAACTTCGGTGCGCTGGGCGGCCACAGCGGCCCGCGCCGGATCGAGTCGGTGCTGAAGTCCGGCCAGTCCGTGCTGGTCCAGGTCTCCAAGGACCCGATCGGCCACAAGGGCGCCCGTCTGACCAGCCAGATCTCGCTGCCCGGCCGCTACCTGGTGTACGTGCCCGAGGGCTCGATGACCGGTATCTCCCGCAAGCTGCCGGAGAACGAGCGGGCCCGCCTCAAGCAGATCCTCAAGAAGATCGTCCCGGACGACGCGGGCGTGATCGTCCGTACCGCCGCCGAGGGCGCCTCCGAGGAGGAGCTGACCCGCGACGTCCAGCGCCTGCAGACGCAGTGGGAGGAGATCCAGAAGAAGGCCGCCTCCGGCAACGCCCCGGCGCTGCTCTACGGCGAGCCCGACATGACGGTGCGCGTGGTCCGCGACATCTTCAACGAGGACTTCACCAAGGTCATCGTCAGCGGTGCGGACGCCTGGAGCACCATCCACGACTACGTCTCCAACGTGGCCCCCGACCTCACCGAGCGCCTGCAGAAGTGGACCTCGGACGTCGACGTGTTCGCCACGTACCGGATCGACGAGCAGCTGATGAAGGCGCTGGACCGCAAGGTCTGGCTGCCCTCCGGCGGCTCGCTGGTGATCGACCGGACCGAGGCGATGGTCGTCGTCGACGTCAACACCGGCAAGTTCGTCGGCCAGGGCGGCAACCTCGAGGAGACCGTCACCCGCAACAACATCGAGGCGGCCGAGGAGATCGTCCGCCAGCTGCGGCTGCGCGACCTCGGCGGCATCATCGTGATCGACTTCATCGACATGGTGCTGGAGTCCAACCGCGACCTGGTGCTGCGCCGCCTGCTGGAGTGCCTGGGCCGCGACCGCACCAAGCACCAGGTGGCCGAGGTCACCTCGCTCGGCCTGGTCCAGATGACCCGCAAGCGGGTCGGCCAGGGCCTGCTGGAGTCCTTCTCCGAGCCCTGCGTGCACTGCAACGGCCGCGGCGTGATCGTGCACATGGACCAGCCGCACAGCCACGGCGGCGGCGCGGCCGCGACGGCCACCGCCACCACCGGCGCGGGCGAGGGCGGCGGCAAGCGCCGTCGCCGGGGCCGCGGGGGGGCCGGGGCGGAGACCGTCGAGACGGTCGAGAGCGTCGAGCCGGTGGAGGCCGCCGCGGCGGTCGAGGCCGTCGAGGAGCTGGAGCCGATCGAGGCGCCGGTCGAGGCCGAGGTCGTGGAGACCGTCGTGGCCGAGGAGCCGGCCGTCGAGGAGCCGGCCGTCGAGGAGAAGGCGAGCCTGGTGGAGATCCCGCCGACCGCTCCGCCGGCGGGCCGTACCCGCCGCCGCGCGGTGCGCAAGGCCACCGCTCCGGCCGGGGCGTCCGGCGAGGCCGAGATCGTGGTGCTGCAGGCCCGCGCCGAGGCCGCGATGGAGGCCGCGCTGAGCGCCGCGGAGAAGTCCGCCGCCGAGGAGCCGGTCACCGAGGCCGCTGCCGAGGTGACGGCCGAGGCCGTCGCCGCGGCGGAGCCCGAGGCCGAGGTCGCCGTGGCGGTCGAGACCGAGGAGCCGGCGCCGAAGAAGCGGGCCGCCCGCAAGACGGCTGCCAAGACGACCGCGGCGAAGAAGACCACCACGGCCAAGAAGACCGCAGCGAAGAAGACCACCGCCACGGCCGCCAAGAAGACCACCGCCCGCAAGACCGCCACCAAGCGGACCAGCGCGGCGGCCAAGAAGGCCGCGGCCGCCGAAGGTGACGGCGCCGCAGAGTGAGCCCCGGGGGGGGGGGGGGGGGGGGGGGGGGGGGGGGGGGGGGGGGGGCGCGCGCCCCGCGGGGGGCCCCCCCCCCCCCCCCGCGGGGGCCAAAGAGAGGGAGGGCTGGGGGGGGGGGGGTGAGGGACGGG
>NZ_JBICXW010000036.1:0-46550 GCF_043200475.1 Kitasatospora sp. NPDC048407
CGGGGGGGGGGGGGGCGGGCCGGGCGCGGGGGGGGGGGGGGGGGGCCCGGGGGGGGGCCCCGCCCCCCCCCGCGCCCCCGCGGGCCGCCCCCCCCCCCCCCCCCCCCCCCCCCCCCCCCCCCCCTCCGCCCTTCCTCTTCCCACCCGTGGAGTCCCGATGAACGAACACACCCCGCAGCGCACCGCGCGCCGCACCCGCATGGTGCGGTACGCCACGACGGCCACGGCCGCCGCCGGGCTCGCGCTGACCGCTCTCGCCCCGACCGCGGCCTCCGCCGCACCGCGCCCGGACTCCGTGCAGCAGCGCCTCGACGCACTGGTGAAGGACGACGGGATGCCCGCCGCCCTCGCCACCGTCAAGGGGCGCGACGGCCGCAGCCGCACCTACACCGCCGGTGTCGGCGACCTGGCCACCAAGGCCAAGGTCCCGGTCGACGGGCAGATCCGGGCCGGCAGCAACACCAAGGCGTTCACCGCCGTCGTCGTCCTGCAACTGGTCGCCGAGGGCAGGATCGGCCTCGACACGGCCGTCGACACCTACCTGCCGGGTCTCCTGCGCGGCGACGGCATCGACGGCCGGAACATCACCGTCCGCCAGCTGCTCCAGCACACCAGCGGCCTGCCCGACTACCTGGACGCCCCCGCGCTGGCCGACTTCGTCCCCATCCAGTACCGCTACTTCGAGCCGCGCGAACTCCTCGACGGGGCACTGGCCCAGAAGGCGCTGTTCGCCCCCGGGGCCGACTGGATGTACAGCAACACCAACTACCTGGTGGCCGGCCTGCTGATCCAGAAGGTCACCGGCCGCCCCTACGACGAGGAGGTCACCAAGCGCGTCATCGACCGGATCGGCCTGCGCCACACGTACGTCCCGGCCCCCGGGGAGACCGCCCTCCGCGAGCCCCACCCGCACGCCTACCTGGCCGCCGAACCGGGCGTGCCGCGCTTCGACTACACCGAGATGGACTCGTCGATGGCCTGGTCCGCGGGGGCGGTCGTGTCCACCGACACCGACCTCAACACCTTCTACAGCGCACTCCTGACGGGCCGCCTGCTGCCCGCCGACCAGCTCGCCCAGATGCGCACCACGGTCCCCGCCGAGCTCCTGGGCCCCGGTGTCCGCTACGGCCTCGGGATCCAGAGCAGGCCACTGACCTGCGGCGGCCTCGCCTGGGGCCACGGCGGCACCTCCGCGGCCCACAAGAACCGGGGCGGCGTCACGGAGGACGGCCGCGCCGTCAGCATCACCGTCACCACCGTCCCGGACGCACCCACCGCCAAGCACATGACGGACGCGGTCGACGCGGCCCTCTGCCGCTGACTCCCGCAGGCCCTGTTCGCCCTCGATGCGAGGACTTCCTCACGACTCGGCGCCGCGGCACCGCCGTTCACCCGCTTGAGGACCCAGTACGGCGGCTGCGTGACGTCGACCCTGGCATCTCGCAGGTGCCGGGTGAGGGCCGCGTGGGCCAGGCCGGACCTGCTCCGCTCATGTCCCGCCCCGCCGAGGCGAGTTGACTGCGCCGGCCGCCCGCCCACGTCGCGAACGTGCCGAAGACGTCCGTCGGTTGATCCGGCGGTCCTCCCACACACCGCAGGGCCGGAAGGCTGTCCTCGCAGCCTCCCGGCCCTGCCGTCCGCCCGCTACAGCTGGCCCACCGTGCCGAGCCGGGTCTGGGCCGGGAGTTTGGCCGCTCTGCCCTTTGCCCAGTGGAACAGGGCGATCGCCACCGTCAGGGCGATCGCCACGGACTGGGGCAGGGAGCCCGCCGAGCCACTGCGCAGGGCTGCCGAGAACGGGACGGCCAGCACGGGGACCGCGACGGCGGGGCCGGCGGCGTGCCAGGCGGTGAAGAATGCGAGGCCGCTGCTTCCGCCGCCCGAGGCCGCGGAGCGGTAGAGCAGGTCCTGGCGGGCGGCGCCGCGGCAGGCGTTGACCAGGCCGGCGGCGACCAGGGGCGGGACGGCGACGAGGGTCAGCCAGGCGGTCGGGCCGCCGCCGAGGGCGAGCACGGTCGCGCAGCCGGCTGCGGCGAGGGCGAGGCCGAGGGCGGTGGGCACCACGGCGTGGCGCAGCATGAGGCCGGCGAAGGGGTACGGGGACCAGGAGGCGCGGCGGACGTCGTCGGTCTCGATCCGGGCGGGCTCGAGGAGTTGGGCGACGGCCAGGTAGTCGAAGGCGAGGGCGACGGCGGTCACGGCCCAGGACAGGACGCCCTGGGTGTCGTGGGCGAGGACGGCGCAGAACACGGCGGGGACGGTGAGCAGGACGGCGCGTCCGAGTCGGGCGGGTGCGCGGAGCAGGGAGAGGGTGTCGCGCCAGTACAGGATCAGCCAGGGCTGTCGGGGTGCGGGCAGTCGGACCCGGAGCTGTCGTCCGCTGCCGGACGCGTTGGTGACGGCGAGCCGCGCGGCGCGGAGTTCGACGGTCTGCAGCGCGGCCAGTACCCCGGCCGCGGTGCGGGCGCGTTCGCGCAGCAGGGGCAGCGGGAGGGTGGCGGCGGCCCGGTCGGCGAGCACCAGGCAGGCGACGGTCGGCAGGACCAGCAGGGCGGCGGCGATCGCGCCTCCGGGGACGGCGGCGGGTGTCGGGGCCAGCGCGGCGAGCGCGGCCCAGCCCCACGGGCCGGACCACAGTTCCACGCGTTCCAGCCAGTGGACGGGGTGCCCGGCGACGGCCAGCGCGCTCTGTGCCGCGAGTGCCAGGATCAGCACGGTCACCACGGGGGTCAGCCGGCGCACCCAGCGGGCGGCCCGGGGGCTGCTCTGCACCAGCAGGCCGGCGCAGACACCGAGCAGCGGCAGGCAGGCCCCGCCGGCCAGGCACCAGCCGAGGGCGGCGGGCAGTCCGACGCGCACGGTCAGGCCGAGTGCCACCATGCCACCGACGGCGATCACCAGCCCGGGGAAGAGGGCGAGTCCGCAGGAGAGCCAGAACCAGGGCCGCAGCACCGGCCGGGGTCGGACGGGGTGGGCGAGCAGCCAGTCGGTGGTGGCGCGCGGGGGTACGACCGGCCCGCGCCAGAGTCCGTCGCGGACGGCGATCAGCAGGGTCGCGAGTCCGGCGGCGGCGATTCCGCTGGGCATGGCGGCGAGCAGGTCGGGGCCGTGCGCGGTGTAGTCGGCGCCCAGCGAGGCGTGGAGGAAGAGGCCGAAGCTGGGGATGCCGCCCCAGATCACCAGGATGAGTACGGTGCAGTAGAGCGCGAAGGCGGCTTGCTTGGCCCGGTTGCGCCGGTGCGGTGCGCGCAGGGCGCGCAGCAGTGCGAGTGCTTCCTCGGTCCAGTCGTCGTCCGCCGTCCATTCAGTGACGGAGTCGGCCTCGGCGCCGCTCACCGGGCGTCCACCGATGCGGCGAGGACGGTCTCGGGTGCGCCCTGCCGGACGATCCGCCCGTCCTCCAGCATCACCACCCGGTCGGCGACCTCGAGTGCGAGGTCGGTGTGGTGGGTGACCAGCAACACCGCGACGCCGTCGGCGAGTTCGGCCTTCAGGAGTTCGGCGAGCCGCCGTCGTGCCTCGGGGTCGAGGCGCTGTTCGGGTTCGTCGAGCAGCAGCAGGTCGCGGGGGCGGACGAGTGCGCAGGCCAGCAGCAGGGCCTGCATCTGGCCGGAGGAGAGGGCGGAGGGCAGCGCGTCGGCCCGTTCGGTGAGCGACCGGTTCTCGAGGACCTGCGCGACCCAGTCGGCGGCGTCGGCGACGCCGTGGGCGACGGCGACCAGCAGGAGGTGTTCGCGCACCGTGAGGTCGGGGTAGCAGGCCACGGTGTCGCCGACGACGGCGACCCGGGCGCGTATCCGGGGGTCGTTCTCGTTCATCGCCAGGCCGTCGAACCGGACGGTTCCCGCAGTGGGCAGGTCACGGCCGGCGGCCACCCGCAGCAGCGTCGACTTTCCGGACCCGTTGTGGCCGACCAGTGCGACGCACTCTCCGGCCGCGAGGTCGAGGTCGACGGGGTGGAGCACTTCCCGGTCGCCGTACGACCGGCTCACCCCGGTCAGCTGCAGCAGCGCCTTTCGCGCGGTGGCGCGCGGAGCGGCGGACTTCTTGGCCATGTGGACGACGCCTCTCGACAAGTGGATCGCCCACAGTATGGCCCGCTTCCGCCGCACCGCGTTCCGGTCGCCCCGTGCGGGGCCCGTCAGGCGGTCAGTGCTTCGCGCAGTGTGGAGGCCTTGAGGCCGAAGGTGTCGCGGATGTCACTGTCGTCCACCTGGAACGGGCGGTCGGACATGTAGCTCATCTCGATGAACTCCCGCCACAGCGGCTCGCCGAGCGACATCAGGGTCATCTCCCGTTCGGTGAGCGACTCCAGGCGCGGTTCGGGTGCTCCGTGCAGCTCGGCGAGGACACTGGCGGCCTGGCGCGGCGTGGCCGTGATGACCGGCGCGTTCCAGGCCCGGCCCCAGGCCCGCTCGTCGCGGGCGACCGCGACCAGTGCCGTGGCGACGTCCTCGGTGTAGGAGAACGAGTGCACCGCGTCGGGGTTGCCGTGGACAAGGGCCAGCTCGCCCGCCCGGACGCGCGGGGCGACGAGCAGCGTGAACGCCGAGACGGCGCCGGGGCCGAGGTACTGGCCGGCCCGGACTTCGGTGGCGCGCAGCCGCCCTTCCCGGTGGGCCTGTTCGGCCTGCCGCCACAGTTCGGCCCGTACCCGGCCCTTGCGGGTGTGCGGGGCCAGCGGGGTGCGTTCGGTGATCGGGCCGGTGGTCTGCTGGTAGCCGTAGAGGTTGCCGAGCATCACGTAGTCGGCGCCGGCCCGTTCGGTCGCGGCGAGGATCGACGTGAACAGTGGCGGCATGGTCTCCGGCCAGGTGTGGTAGGCGGTCATGGCGGCGTTGAAGACGGTGCCCGCGCCGGTCAGGGCCTCGGCGAGTTCGCCGGTGCGGCCCGCATCGAGGGCGATTCGCTCGATGCCGGGGTGGTCGGGGCCGCCGCCGCTGCGGGTGATCAGGCGGACGTGCTGCCCGCTGTCGGCGAGCTGCCTGGCGGTCGCGATCCCGGTCGCGCCTGCTCCGATGACGACAGATTCGGTCATGATTCTGGCTCCGATCTTCTTCAAGAACCAACGGTGGAACGCCCTTTGAGGGGGGCGTGGTGCGCGGGGGCCCGGCCGCGGGCTCTACTCTGCCGCGGGTCGGGGGCGTAGGGTCAGTGGCCTGATAGCCACGACCTCCAAGGATTCAGCCATGCACCGTGTCGCTGTCCTGGCCGTCCCGCCGGTCAAGCCCTTCGATCTGTCGATGCCGTCGGTGCTGCTCGGGGCCGCCGAGTCCGGCGGACGGCCCGGCTACGAGGTGACGGTGTGCACGGCCACGCCCGGGATCCTCCCCGCCTCGGGTGGCATCGACGTGGTGGTCGGGCGCGGGCTGGAGGTGGTGGCGGCGGCGGACACGGTGATCGTGCCGTCGACCGCGAGTCGGTACGACGCGGAGCCGGCCGCGCTGGACGCCCTGCGCGAGGCGGCGGCCGCGGGCAAGCGCATCGCCTCGATCTGCAGCGGCGCCTTCGTCCTCGCCCAGGCGGGACTGCTGGACGGCCGCAGCGCCACCACCCACTGGGCACTGGCCGAGGAACTGCAACGTGCCTTCCCCGCGGTGCGGGTGGACGCGAACCGGCTGTTCGCCGAGGACGGGCGGATCGTCACGGGCGCGGGCTCGGCCGCCGGGCTCGACCTGTGCCTGCACCTGATCGGCTCCGACTACGGCGCCGGCGCGGCCAACGCGGCGGCCCGGGCCGCCGTCGTCACGCCGGTGCGCCACGGCGGGCAGGCGCAGTTCGTGCAGACCCCGCTGCCGGCCGCGACCGGCTCGCCGCTGGACGCGGCCCGCAGCTGGGCGCTGCAACACCTGGACCGGCCGATCTCGCTGCCCGAGCTCGCCGACCGGGCCCGGGTCAGCGTACGGACGCTGACCCGCCGCTTCACCGCCGAGACGGGTGTCACGCCGTTCCAATGGCTGCTCCAGCAGCGGCTGTTGCGGGCGCGCGAGCTGCTGGAGACCACCGAGCTCACCGTCGACCAGGTGGCCGGCCGCAGTGGCCTCGGCTCCGGCGAGTCCCTCCGCCAGCACCTGAACCGGCAGCTCGGCATGACCCCGGCCGCCTATCGCAGCGCCTTCGCCCACCGCCCGGCAGCGAACGCGAGTTGAGCCGGCAGCGAGCGCGGATTGGGACTCAGACGGCCCGGTCGAGGACCAGCTCGTGCTCGACCGACGACTCGTCGCCGGGGACGGGAACTGACTGCCCGCTGCGAATGAAGCCGGTCTTCCGGTAGAAGGCCTCGGCACGCTCGTTGTCCTGGTGCACGTACAGCCGGACGCGGGAGACCTTGGGATCGTCGAGCCCGTCGGCGTAGGCGATCGCCGCGTCGAACAGGGCGCGGGCCAGGCCGCTGCCGCGCTGTTCCTGGCGGACGAACACGCCGACCAGGTGGGCCTGGTCGGCCTCGATCTGCCCACCGAGGACATCCTTCCGGCCGGCGCGTTCGACCAGTACCGTGACCGCCCCGTCCAGCCCGCCGTCCGCCCGCTCGGCGACGAACTGGCGGGCGAGCAGCTCGCCGCCGCCCGCCGCGCGGTCCTGCCAGAACTCGTCCGGCCTGGCGGCGGCGGCTTCGTACGTATCCAGGAAGGCGATGTTCGCGACCGGGTCGCGCAGCGCGTCCAGCCGGAGGTGTTTGACGCTCTGCCAGTCCTCGGCCGTGGTGGCTCGTATCAGGTGGTTCATGCACGAGATCTTCGGGGCACCTCGAGAACGCGGGCAACCGCATTACCGCCCCGACGGGGGCTCACCCGGGCTCCGGCAGGTCCATCGTGGCGACGTCCTGGCCGAGTCGGAGCATCCGGTCGAGGATCCAGCCGCGGCCCAGCAGGGCGTTGCGCACCCGCAGTCCGGCGGCGGTGCGCGGGGCGAGGAAGGGGCCGGTGCGGTCGCCGCCGCGCTGGCAGCGCTCGGCGTAGGGGCGCACCGCCCGCTCGTAGCGGGTGAACGCGGTGCGGAAGTCGCCGTCGGCGCGGGCGAGTTCGGTGGCGAGGACGTACGCGGCGACCAGCGCCGTGCCGGTGCCCATGCCGCCGATGGTGGCGCCGCAGGCGGCGTCGCCGAGCAGCGCGATCCGGCCGTTGGACCAACGGGGCACGTCGGCACGGCTGATCGAGTCGAAGTACAGGTCCTCGGCCTCGCGCAGGGTGTCCAGCAGGTGCGGGACGGGGCGGCCGAGGTCGGCGAAACGTTGCTGCAGAAGGGACTTCAGGGCGCCGGTGTCGTGCCGGTCATGGTCGAGCCGCGGCGAGGCGAACAGCAGGAAGGCACCGGCCCGCGCCGGGTCGCGGGGGTCGGCTCCGGCGGCGGCGAGCCGGCCGGGGGTGTTGATGCCGGTGCTGCCGGCGGGCAGGCCGAGGGTGTTGGAAAACCCCCAGGTGGCGGCGTAGTAGCCGAGGTGGCGGACGTAGTCCTGTTCGGGTCCGAAGGCGAGGGAGCGGATCCGGGAGTGCAGCCCGTCGGCGCCGATCACCAGGTCGAAGCGGCGTTCGGGGCCGTACCGGAAGGCGACCCGGACGCCGCCGTCGTCCTGCTGGAGCGCGGTGACGGTGTCGCCGAACAGGTACTCGGTGGTGGATTCGCTGTGCCGGTACAGGAGTTGGGCGAGTTCGCCGCGCGGGATCTCGATCTCGCCGCCGGCGAAGTCGGCGGGCAGCCGGAGCCGGACGCGGCCGTGCCGGTCGGTGAAGGTCATCGGGCTGCCGCCGGTGTCGAGCTTGCGGAGCTCGTCCAGCACGCCCATCCGCCGCAGCACCGCCAGGTGGGTGGGCCCGCGAAAGTCGACGGCCTGGCCACCGGGCCGCAACGCGGGGGCGAGTTCGACCACCGTGGGCCGGTGGCCGTGCCGGCCGAGCCAGTGGGCGAGCGCCGGCCCGCCGATGCCGGCGCCGGAGATCAGGATCTGCATGGTATTTCCCCCTCGGAAGGCAGGTCCGACGGGCCCTCCCCGGGCCCGGAGCAAAAAGTGTGTCTCGCGGACACTGTTTGCTGCTGTGTACGGTAGACACAATTTCTGGCCGGACGCAAGGCCGGCCCGGCACCGGGGAGGGCCCGTGAACGACCAGGCGGAGCAGGACGCGGCGGTACGGCTGCTGTGGGGCCCGCCGGCCCGGCCGACCCGGGGGCCCAAGCCGGCCCTCAGCCTGGAGTCGATCGCCCGGGCCGGGATCGAGATCGCGGACGCCGAGGGCCTGGCGGCGGTGTCCATGCAGCGGGTGGCGGGGCTGCTGGCGTACACCAAGATGTCGCTGTACCGGTACGTGCCGGGCAAGGCCGAACTGATCGCCCTGATGGTCGAGTACACGGTCGGCGAGCCCCCGCCGCCGAGCGCGGCCCCCTGGCGGGACCAGCTCACCGACTGGGCGCACCGGATGGCGGCCCTGTTCGCCGCCCACCCATGGGTGCTGGACGCGCTGTCCGCCGGCCCCCGGCTCACCGGCCCGCGCGAACTGGCCTGGCTGGAACGGGTCGTGGCGGCGCTGGACGGCCAGGGGCTGAGCGGCGCGGAGCGGATGGACGCGGCCGTGCTGCTGGTCGGCCACGTACGGGCGATCGCCGCCCAGGAGCGGCAGTCCCGGGAGGGTTCGCCGGAGGCGGAGCTGCTGCGCGCGCTCGGCGGGCTGGTCGCGGCCCACGCGGACCGCTACCCGGCCCTCGTGTCCGCCATGGCCGAGCCGGGCGAGGGCCGCGACAACGCCTTCGACTTCGGCATCGAGCGGATCCTGGACGGCCTGGCCGCCCTCATCGACCGCCGGGCCCAGCACCCCTGACGGGCCTTGTCACCTCGAGGACGGCCAACCGGAGCATCAGATCCGACGATCACACCAGCACTGGTGATGCGGGGTCAGGGATGCGGACGGCGCGGCCCGGCGCGGTGCCGACCGCGCCGGGCGGGGGCCCTGGTGGCGCTGACGGCGCCGGCCAGGACGAGGGGGGTGAGCAGCAGAACCATGGTCAGGTGCATACAGTGCCTCCGGGTGGTCCGGTTACTGCTGGTTGCCGTTCCCGTGCCGGGCCCGGACATATGGGCCGCCGGCGCGGGATCACCCGCCCGGACCGCGTCGCGATCCGGATCTCCCCCGGTCGGTCGTCGCCCAGGAGTGGATCTTCCCGGGCCGACGATCCGTCAATCTGCTTCGCGGGGGCGCTCGGGCAGCACGATGGGCGCGCCCCCGCGCGGGTGCGCCAGCACCTCGACGGGGTGCCGGTAGACCCGGCTGAGCAGAGCGGCATCCAGGATCTCCCCGGTCGGGCCGACGGCGACGGTGCGTCCGGCGTCCAGCAGGGCGATCCGGTCGGCGTGCGCGGCGGCCAGCGTGAGGTCGTGCAGCACCACGATCACGCCCCGGCCCGCTTCCGCGCGCTCCCGGGCGATCCGCAGGACCAGTTCCTGGTGGCGCAGGTCGAGCGCGGCGGTGGGTTCGTCGAGCAGCAGCAGCGGGGTGTCCTGGGCGAGGATCCGGGCCAGCGCGACCCTGGCCCGCTCGCCGCCGGAGAGCGCGGTGAAGGGGCGGGCGGCCAGGTGGGCGCAGTCGGTGGCGGCCATCGCCTCGGCCACCACCTGCTCGTCCTCGCCCGCGGCGGGCGTGCCCACCCAGGGCGCGCGGCCCATCCGGACCACCTCCCCGGCCGCGAACGGGAACGACACCTCGTGGTGCTGCGGCAACAGAGCACGGCGGCGGGCGAGTTCGGCCGGCCGGTACCCGGCGAGCGGACGGCCGTCCAGCCGCACCTCGCCGCTGCTCGGCCCGCGGTCCCCGGCCAGCACCGACAGCAGGGTGGACTTCCCGGCGCCGTTCGGGCCGAGCAGCGCGAGGATCTCGCCCCGGCGCACCGTCAGCCGCACGTCCGTCAGCAGCGGACGGCCGCCGGCCTCGCAGCCGATCCCCTCTGCGTGCAGAAGCTCCGTCATGCCCAGCCTCCCTGGCGGCGTCGGGTGCGGCGCAGCAGCCAGAAGAAGAACGGGCTGCCGATGAGTGCGGTGAGGACGCCGAGCGGGAGTTCGGCGGGCGCGGCCAGGGTGCGGGCGGCCAGGTCGCCGGCGACCAGCACGAGGGCGCCGCCGACGGCGGAGGCCGGCAGCAGGAAGCGGTGGCCCGGCCCGGCGAGCATCCGCAGCAGGTGCGGGACGACCAGGCCGACGAACCCGATGATGCCGCTGACGGCGACGGCGGCGGCGGTGAGCAGCGCGACCACGGTGATCAGCACGATCCGCATCCGCTCGACGTCCACGCCGAGGTGGCGGGCGGGCCGTTCGCCGAGGGCGAGCAGGTCGAGGCGGCGGGCGTAGCGCGGGGCGACGGCGAGGCCGAGGGCGGCGAACGGCAGAACGGCGAGCACCTTGCTCCAGCTCGCCTGGGAGAGCGAGCCGAGCTGCCAGAACGTCACCTGGCTGATCGCGGCGGTGTCGGCGGTGAACAGCAGCAGGCCGATCAGCGCGCCGCAGAACGCGTTGACGGCGACGCCGGTGAGCAGCAGGGTGACCACCTCGGTGCGGCCGCCGCTGCGGGACATCGCGTAGACGGCGCCGACGGTGAGCAGTCCGGCGGCGAACGCGGCGGCGGTGACGGTCCAGCTGCCGAGGGCGTCCAGGCCGAGCACGATGCAGGCGACGGCGCCGACCGCGCCGCCGGAGGAGACGCCGATCACGGCGGGTTCGGCGAGCGGGTTGCCGAACACGCCCTGCATCAGCGCGCCCGCGCAGCCGAGCGCGGCGCCGACCAGCAGGGCGAGCACCACCCGGGGCAGCCGGACGTTCCACAGCACCGATTCGGGGACCCGCTCCAGCGGGTGGCCGCCGAGGTGGGCTCGGTGGGCGAGCGAGGCGAGGATGTCGCCGAGCGGGATCCGGTACGCGCCGGTGCCGGCGGCGAGCAGCGCGCAGGCCAGCAGGGCGACGCCGAGGGCGGCCAGCAGCAGCGGCTTCCTGTTACGAACTGCCTTTCCTGTCAGTGCAGTTGAAGGACTTTCCAGGGTCGCGGTCACTTGCCCTCCCGGTGCAGCTGGGCGGCGATCTCCCGCAGCACCTGCGGGGTGCGCGGCCCGTAGGACAGCAGGCGCCCGTCGTCCACGGCGACGATCCGGTGGTCGAGTCCGGCGGGGGTCTGGGCGACGCCGGGGAGTTTCAGCAGCCCCTCTGTGCCTCCCACCGATTCGAGCCCTTTGCTCATCACCAGGATCGCGTCGGGCGCGGCCTTGACCAGGGCTTCGCTGGTGAGCGGGGTGAAGTCGCCGGTGAGGTGGGCGGCGGTGCCGGCGTCCTCGCCGCCGGCGGCCTCGATCAGGGAGGGCGCGCCGGAGTCGGGGCCGCCCAGCAGGAACACCGAGGCGCTGCCGCGCAGGTACAGGAACGCCACCTTGGGCCGGGCCCCGCCGGTCGCCGGGATCTGTGCCTGCACCTCGGAAATCTGCTGTGCGGTACGGGACTTGAGCTCCGCTCCGGCCTCGGGGACGCCGAGCGCGGCGGCGACCCGGTCGATCCGGGATCCGATGTCGTCGAGCTTCTTCGCGTCGTCCAGCACGATCACCGGGACGCCGGCGGCGCGGATCTGTTCGACGGCCTCGGCGGGACCGGTGCTGCGGTCGGCGAGCACCACGGTGGGGCGCAGCGAGAGCACGCCTTCGGCGGAGACCTCGTGCGCCTGGGTGATCACCGGCAGCCGGGCGGCCTGTTCGAAGGTGGTGGACACGTCCCGGGCCACCGCGTTCGGGCCGAGTCCGAGGCTGAAGACCAGTTCGGCGAGGCTCCCGTTCAGCGGGATGATCCGCTCGACGCTGCCGACCGTCACCTGGCGGCCGTCGGCGGACGGCACGGTGACGGGCAGTCGGGGCGTCGGCGTGCCGGGCAACGCCTCGATCCGGTCAGGGTTCGCCGCGCCGGCCGCCTTCGGTGCGGTACCGGGCGCCTTCGGCGCGGCGGCGGGTTCGCCGGTGGCGCAGGCGCTCGCGCCGAGCAGCAGGGCGAGGACGCCGAGGGCGGCTCCCGCACGGGCGCGCAGGCTTCGTGGACTTCGGGTGGTGCTCAACCTCGGGCCTTTCCAGGTGCGTTGACGTCCCGACGGCGCCGACCGAGGGGTCGAGGGCGGAACACTTGACCCATATATTAGGTTAGCCTTACCTCACTTCAACACCCCCCTCCCCTAGGAGTGATCCGCCATGCCCGTCTCCGGACGGCCCCCCGCTCCCCGCAGCCGCCCGCGCGCCGCCCTCACCCTGCCGCTGGCCCTGCTGCTGACGCTCCTCTGCCTCCCCGGACGGGCCGCCGCGGCCGACGCGACCGTCTCCGGCGGACGACTGGACTGGGGGATCAAGGCGAGCTTCCTCACCTACGTCACCGGCCCGGTGGCGAACGGCAAATGGGCCCTGACCGGCGGCGCGTCCACCGTCGGCGGCTCGGCGTTCCGCTTCCACTCCGCGACCGGCAGCTACGACCCGGGGACGGGCCGGCTGGCCGCCGCCTTCCAGGGCGGCGTCCGCTTCACCGGCCACCAGGAGAACGGCGGCAACGCGCTCGACCTGAGCATCTCCCGGCTCACCGTCAGATCCGCCGAGGACGGCAGCGCCGCACTGTACGCCGACGTCAGCTCCAAGTCCCGCCAGACCGGCCGGACTTCGTCCACCGAACAGGCCCGGCTCGCCGACCTCTCACTGTCCGGGGTCCCGCTCAAGGGCGCGTCCGGCACCGTCACGCTCAGCCAGGTGCCCGCCACCCTCACCTCGGCCGGCGCCAACGCCTTCGGCGGCTTCTACCCGGCAGGCACGGCACTCGACCCGCTCACCTTCTCCGTCACCCTCAAGTCCGCCGCGCCCTCCACACCCCCCGCCGCGCCGTCCTCCTCCGCTCCTTCCGGCTCCGCCCCGCCCGCCGCCACCTCCTTCAGCAACGGCGCACTCGACTGGGGGGTCCGCCGGACCTTCCGCGACTACGTCACCGGCTCGATCGCCCAAGGGAGTTGGCAGCTCACCGACGGCGCGGCGGACGGCGGAGCGTTCTTCCGCTGGACGCCCGGCCACGGCACCTGGGACGCCGCCACCAACACCCTGGACGCGTCCTTCACCGGCGCCGTCCACTTCACCGGCCTGCGCCAGGGCGACACCCTCGGCCTCGACCTGACCTTCGCCAACCCCCGCCTGACCGTGACGGACGGTCAGGGCCGGCTGCTCGCCGACGTCAACGGCCGCACCCCCGACGGCTCCACCCGCACCTCCCCCGCCACCGAACTCGCCACCTTCCCCGCGGCCGAACTCAAGGCCGAGAACGGCCTGCTCACCGCCACCGACCTCCCCCTCACCCTGACCACCCCCGGCGCCCAGGCCTTCGGCTCGCTCTACCCGGCGGGCACCGAACTCGACCCGCTGACCTTCGCCGTCGCCCTCGACCCGGCGGCCGCCCTTCCCCCGCTCCCCGACCTCGGCAGCCCCGCCCCGAGCTCCAGCGCCGGCCCCAACTTGGTTGCCGCCCACACCGACAACGGCTTGTCCACCAGCACGCTCGCCCTCCTCGGCGCCCTGCTCGCCGCCGCCGCGGCCACCGCGCTCGTCGTCCGCCGACGCCGCCCCTGACCACCTCTCCCCCTTCTGCCCCTTCCTCCTGGAGTCCTTCACCCATGTCCCGGACCGCCACGTCCCACCGCAACCGCACCCGCCTGGCCGCCCTCGCCGCCGTCACCACCGGCATCGGCCTGACCGCCTTCGGCCTGCCCGGCCTCGCGTTCGGCGCCGGCGCCCCCACCGCCGTCACCTACGACACCGGCTCGCTCGACTGGGGCGTCAAGGCCAGCTTCCGCAACTACGTCACCGGCCCGGCGGGCGGCGGCAGCGTCGAACTGACCGGCGGCGCAACCGTCAACACGGACGGCTCGTACCACTTCAACCTCGCCTCCGCCGGCTACGACACGACGACCCACTCGCTGAACGCGGCCTTCGACGGCGGGGTCCGCTTCCTCGCCCACGGCGGCGCGCTCGACGTCGCCATCAGCGACCTGCGAATCACCACCAGCGGCAGCACCGGCACCCTCACCGCCGACACCGCCTCCAAGGAGACCGTCGGCGCCCCCACCCCGACGCTCCGCCAGGACGTCCCACTGGCCACCTTCACCGTCGCCCGCGACACCACCAACGGCACCGCCACCCCCGCCAAGCTGACGGCGGAGGGCGCCAAGGCCTTCGCCGGCTTCTACCAGGCCGGTACCGAACTGGACCCGCTGTCCATCGTCCTGAAGCAGTCCACCACTTCCCCGGCCCCGACCCCGACCCCGACCACCGAGCCGTCCTCTCCGCCCACCACCCAGCCCTCGACCGAACCGACCACCGAGCCGTCGACCCAGCCCAGCACCTCCCCCTCTCCCTCCACCTCCGCCAGCCCCTCCCCCTCGACCTCCCCCTCCCCCTCGGCCTCCGCCTCCACCCCGGCGAGCGACGAACTGGCAATCGTCGACGGCCGTTTGGAGTGGGGCGTCAAGGAAGGCTTCCGCAGCTACGTGACGGGGCCGATCGCCGGCGGCAAGGTGCAGTTCGACGACGGCGCGAACGACTACCGCTTCGGGTCGGCCACCGGCAGTTACCGCACCGACAACCACGCGCTGACGGCCGACTTCGCGGGCTCGGTCCGCTTCCTCGGCCACCAGGCGGCCGACGGCCACTACGAGTTGGACACCCGACTCTCCAAGCTGGGCCTCCGGGTGGACGCCGACGGCGCCTACCTGGTCGCCGACGTCTCCGCCGCCACTCGCGGGGGCGGCTCGCCGGTCTCCCTCCGCGCGGTGCGCCTCGCCCAACTCGACCTCTCCAAGGCCGACTTCAAGCCCGTCAACGGCGTGGTGACGCTCCGTCAGGTCCCGGCCAAGCTCACCGCCGACGGCGTCCCGGCGTTCGGCACCTACCGCGCGGGCGAGGCCCTCGACGCGCTGACCATCACCCTCTCCTTCGACCGCAACGCCACCCTCCCGACCCCGGGCACCGCCCCGACCACCGGCACCACCAGCACCACCAGCACCACCGGCACCACCGGCACCGGCGCGACCCTCACCAGCACCGACAGCCCCAGCGGCGAACTCGCCTTCACCGGCGGCGGCACCGGCTCCATGCCGCTGCTCGCCACCGCCGCCGGCCTGGTCCTGCTGGGCGGCGCCACCACCGTCCTGGTCCGCCGCCGCACCACCGGCTGACCGATCCCGGCACCGGGCCCGGACGGGAGTCGAGGCTCCCGCCCGGGCCCGACCCGTTGCGGTGACACCGGCGCACGCTCGAAACGTCACCGTTCGACCCGGACTCGCCCAGAGGCCGGAGCCACTTGAACCCCGAATTCGAACAGCACCATCATCGGACGTGGTCCACCTCCGCAAGCAGCCAACTCGGCCCACAGGAGTGCCACTTGACCGACCCCACCGCAACCCACCTGCCCGGGCCCCGCGCTACGCCGGCTGCCAGAAGCCACGAACCACATCGCGCCCTTCGGCTCGTGTGGTTAGGGCCGGTCGCGGTTCGTGATACGGGTCCGTCTCACCGCTTTCACCGAAACCTCGGCGGTCGCGGTTCAGGATCCGGGCGAGGCGGTGGCGGTTCCGCTCGAACCCAGGTGGGATTCCCGGTCGCGTCGTCGGCGGGCGGCGCGACCGGGACGCGGCTCAGCTAATCGGGCCGAAGATCTCGGTGCGGTCGAAGTCGGCGTCCATGCCGTCCAGCACCGCCCCCAGTTGCTTCTCCTCGTACTTGAAGTGCGTCTCCATGACCGCCTCGATCCCGTCCAGGTGGCGGTGTGCCACCTCCGGGTCGGTCGAGTCGGCCACCGCCTTCTGCAATCCACCGATGAGGTGCTCGATCATGTTGTGGTCCTGAGTCAGCTTCGCGACCACTGGCGCCAGGTCGGGTCGCGCCCGTACCAGTTCCGGGAACAGCGAACCGTCCTCGGCGCGATGGTGGCCGGACAGGGCAGCGCAGAACCCGTGGCAGAACAACAGCAGGTCGGTGGCGGCGTCGGCGGGGTCGCCGCCGTCCAGCCCCGCCCGCGCCAGCGCCAGCGCATTGCGCAGCTTGCCGTGCACCCGCTGCAGTTCCCCGCCCCAGGCGGTGATGCGGTCAGTCGGCAAGAACGCCCTCCCGTCGCAGCCAGGCCGCGCACGCGGTCGTCCAGGACGCGGTGTGCGGCTCGCGCGCAATGAACTTATGCGGCTCGCCGCCGTATTCCACGCCATCGGCCAGACCGACGCCGTGGCTGCCGCCCGGGTAGACGTGCAACTCCACCGGTACCGCGGCCGCCGCCAGCGCCCGGGTCCACTCCAGGGCGTTGGGCAGGCCCGCCAGGTCCTGAGCGGTGGCCCATACGAAGGTCGGACACACCGACGCGTCCGCATGCTTGGCCGGGGACAGCTCGTCCTTGATGGGCAGCAGGTCGCCTAGCAGGTTCTCGACCACCGACGGCGGCAGCAGGTCGAGGTCGGCCAGCGCATAGGCCAGGATCGCGAAGTCCGGTCGGGGCGGGTCGGCGACGCCCTCCTCGATGGACAGGACCCGGCCGGTCATGAGCAGGCCGGCGAGTTGGCCACCCGCGCTTGATCCGATGACGCCGGCCCGGCCGACGTCGAGGCCGTGGTCGCC
Source organism: Kitasatospora sp. NPDC048407 (assembly GCF_043200475.1). NCBI lineage: Bacteria > Bacillati > Actinomycetota > Actinomycetes > Kitasatosporales > Streptomycetaceae > Kitasatospora > Kitasatospora sp. NPDC048407. Next base: position 16,636 of record NZ_JBICXW010000036.1, read on the forward strand.
GTTGCGGATGTGGTCCAACCCGGCCCGGGCGTCTTCGAGCGGGGCCGGGAACCGGTCCGGCAGCAGCCGGTAGGGCAGGACGAAGGCGTGGATGCCGAGGTCGGACAGCCAGCGCGCGTAGCCTTCGCCCTCGTGCGGTGGAAGTTCCCGGAAGCCGCCGCCGGGCAGGACGAGGACGGCGGGTCGGGGGCCGAAGAACCGGTCCTCGGCGGGGTAAAGCGTGATTTTCTGTGAAATTGGGGTGGGAATGGCCGGAGCCACCTTCCGATACGACGCCTCCATGCCTGACGATCCATCCGCCACCGGCACGCGACGCTGCCTGAAACTATAACCTTCAAGGCCAGATGGGCAGTTGCGTCGCGCTGCCGCAATGGCGTCAGGATGAGCACGCAGTCTCCGAGGACCGCGAGTCGGCGTCATCGCCTCACACTGCGTTCTCGGCAACGTCAAGCGGCGCCTTGTGTATGCCGCCTTCTCAAGCAGCCGCGCGGCGGCCCCTCCGACCGGGATGCTGGTTACTCGTAACCGGAGACTCGCCGAGACCAACGACGACCTCGTCGCCGCCCGAGCGAGCCTCCGGCGCATGATCCGAATCGAGAACTCGTAGCAGCTGTCTGGTCCTGGACCTGCCGCGTGACCAGCGTCCTGACCTGGCCGATCAGCCCACCACCAGCAGGTGATCGCACCTGCTCCGCTGGGACGCGCATCCGGTGCGGGAGATGTGAGACTTGACTCTCACACTATGTGAGAGGAAACTCTCACGTCATGGATTCTGGTAATCGTCTGGGCGATATCGAGATCACTGATCCGCAGGCGATGCGGGCGCTGGCGCACCCAGTGCGGCTGGCGATCCTCGAACGCCTGCAGCGGCACGGGCCGGCGACGGCGACGCAACTCGCGCCCGATGTGGGAGCAACCCCGTCAGTGACCAGCTGGCATCTGCGGCATCTGGCGAGCTTCGGGCTGGTCCGCGATGCCGAGCCCGGCCCGGACCGTCGCCAGAGGCGGTGGGAGGCGGTAGCTCGGGGCTTCCGGTTCGAGGCGCCGGAGGATCCGGACGATGAGGAGGGCTGGTCGGCTGCGCGGGTCCTGTCCCGGGAGATGTTCCTGCGCTCGGGCGACCTGCCGAACCGGTGGGCTGCCGAGGTCGAACCCAAGCTCGAACCGGTGTGGCGGCGGCTTGCAGGCCTGGCCAACACCCGTGTCGTCGTCTCCACCGACGAACTCGCCGCCATTGAGGACGCAATGGAGCACATTCTCGCCCCCTACGTGATGCGCGACGAGGCCGCGCGGCCGGCCGACGCCCGTGGCGTCAGGCTGCTGCGTTACGCCCTGCCCGAGGGTGCCGAGGATCAGACCGGCGGGACGCCATGAGCGCGGCGGACCAGTCCTTACCCGTATCGCTGTGGCGTGATCGACGGTTCCGTCGTTTCTGGGCCGGTCAGTCGATCTCGCAGTTCGGCGACCGGATCACCGAACTGGCCCTGCCACTGATCGCGGTGGGGGCGCTGCACGCTTCGGCCAATCAGGTGGCGTTGCTGACCGCGCTTATCTGGACCCCGAACCTGCTCGCGATCGTCCTCGGCGCCTGGGTAGACCACCGCGTCCACAAACGGCGCCTGATGGTTCTCGCCGACCTGGTGCGGGCGGCGGTGCTGCTCTCTCTCCCCGCCGCCTGTCTCATGGGGGCAGTGACGCTCGGCCAGTTGTATGTCGTGGCCTTGCTGACGGGCGCGGCTGGGGTGCTGTTCAACACTGCCTATCCACCGTTCTTCGCCCACTTGGTGCCACGCTCCTCCTACGTCGACGCGAACAGCAAGCTCAGCGCCAGCCGTTCAGCGTCGTACGTCGCCGGACCGGCTATCGGTGGTGCTCTGATCCAGGCGTTGACCGCTCCTGTCGCCGTCGTCGTCGACGCCCTGACGTTTCTGGCGTCTGCGGTTCTGGTCGGTCGGGTTTCGATCGACGAACCGCCAGCCCCCCATGACCAAGCGGCATCCTCGCTGCTGCGGCGTGCCAGGGAGGGACTGGTCTTCGTCGTCCGTCACCCGGTGCTGCGGGCGAGCCTCGGGTGCGCGGCGACCGTCAACTTCTTCACCTTCGTCGCGGGCAGCGGGCTGATCGTGCTGTTTGCCAGCCGAAACCTCGGACTGACCGCGGGAGCCATCGGCATGGCGTTCGGGATCGGCGCCACCGGCTCGCTCCTTGGCGCGGTAATCGCCCCGAAGTTCTCTCGAAGGCTCGGCGTTGGCCGCAGCATTGTTGTGGGCGCCGTACTGTTCCCGGCACCGATCGCCATCGCCGCTGCTGCGAGCGGCCCCCTATGGGCTCGCGCCGGAACCTTGGCGGTGGCCGAATTCCTCTCCGGAGTCGGCGTCATGCTGTTCGACGTCAACCTCAACTCCCTCCAGGCGGACGTGATTCCCGACGGCATGCGCAGTCGAGTCGCCGGTGCGTACAGCACGATCAATTACGGCTTACGCCCTGTGGGCGCCGTCGTCGGCGGTCTCCTCGCCACCCTCGTCGACCTCCGGGTGACCCTGCTCATCGGGGCCGTGGGCGGAGCGCTGTCCCTGCTCTGGCTGCTGCCCTCGCCGATACCACGCATCCACTCCCTGACTCCCGACAATCCGGTAGCTCCGGACAGCGACACGGACGCGCGACCATTGCCTTGCTGATCACCGCAGAACCACCCGGGTTCATGCCAACGCCGCCCAGACCCGACTGCCCGAAAATCGCTGTCACCATCACCGTCCTGGTCTCCCACCGCCTCGGCCCCGCCACCGCCTGCGACCGGGTGTTCGTGTTCGACGAGGGCCGGATCGTCGAAGGCGGCAGCCACCGGGAGCTGATGGAACTCGGCGGCGCCTACGCGAAGATGTTCGACATCCAGGCCGCCGCCTACCGCACCCCTGCGCCCCCGCAGCCGCGAGCTCCGGGCGGTGAGACCGGGCCCCACCCGCCCGCCCGGTCGTCAGGCCTGGTGCGGATGCCCCTCGGCGGGTGCTCTGGTCCTACGAGGCCCCGTCCGGGGCCTGGCGTTCCGCGGCGAGGACGGCGAGTTCGCGCAGGTGGACGAAGTACTCGCGGGCCTCGGCGTCCTCGCCGAGCGCGGGGAGGACGCGGTGGACGGCCGCGATGCCGTTCCGGAGGGCCTCGCGGCGACGGTGGTCGAGCGGGCCGGTCAGGGCGGAGGACACGCAGCCGGCCAGGTGACTGTCGAGCAGGACCAGGTCTTCGCCGTCGAGGGCCTGCCGGTAGCAGCTGCGCGGGAACGGCAGGGCGAGGAAGTCCTGCCACAACTGGTTCAGCCGGTCGGGGTGCGTGTCGCTCATGGCGTCGATGATGCCCGAACGAACGGCGCCGGTGTCACCCCGTCCCGGCCTGCGGAAGAACGCCCATCGAACAGCGAGCTTTTGACGGTCCGTCAGGCCACCGGCGCGTGCCGCCGGCCGAGCTCCGCGAATATCTCGCCGTTGAGCGTGAACGCGCGCTTGCACTCCTCGGCGACCCGCCCGCGCTCCGCCTCGTCCATCAGCTCGCCCGCGGCGTCCAGCTTGGCGCGGTAGTCGCGCTTGAACGCGGCGGGGTTGTCGATCTCCTCGAAGACGTAGAACCGGACGCCGTCGCCCTTGCGCGCGAAGCCCCAGGTGCGTTCGGCGACGCCGCGGATGATCTGACCGCCCGACAGGTCGCCGAGGTAGCGGGTGTAGTGGTGGGCGAGGTAGCCGGCCGGCCAGTCGGCCGCGAGGGTGTGGATCCGCTCGGCGCAGGCGGTGGTGGCGGGCAGCGGGGCGAGGGTGTCGCGCCAGTCGGGGCCGGCCAGGTGGTCGAGGTCGCGTTCGATGGCGGCGGTGCGCAGCAGGGCCCGGTCGAGGAGCGGCCCGGCCACGGGGTGGTCGGCGAGATCGGCCGGGTGCGCCTCCAACGCCCGGTAGACGTAGAGGAGTTGGCCGGTGAGGTCGGTGTAGGCCTCGATGCCGAGCCGCCCGCCGAGCAGGTCACTCATGAAGGAGGACTGTTCGGCCGCCTCGTGCTCCTCCGCGCTGGCGGTGCGGAGCTGGGTGGAGAACGGGACGGGCAGCAGGGTGGGGCTGGGCATGGGGCAGGGCCTCCAGAGATCGACTTCCCCCGACAACAAAGGTGAGCCTAACCTAAGTTACGCCGTTGCCGACACCCTGTCGGCAAACCCTCCATGCGTCCCGATCCGCGTCGCCGTCGGGCACCCTTTCCACCGTGCCGCGTTTCTGGCGCTCGTCGCGGGCCTGGCCCGCCGCCGGCACCTCGGCGACGGCAGCCGCACCGGCCTGCTGCGTGCTGCCCGCGCCGACGACCAACCGGTCTTCGAACCGTCCGGCTACCTGGCGAACTGGTCGGTCCAGGCTGCTCGCGAAGCCCTGGCGGCAGACGCCGAACTGCTGGTGCCGCTGCTCGGCGATCCCGACCCGGAGGTCCGGCAGCACGCCGCCTACGCCCTGGCTGCGGCCCTGGGCAGGTCCGAGCCGGTCATGGAATCCCTGCACTCCCGCTTCGAGGCCGAGGGCGATCCTGCGGTGCGCGCCTGCCTCGTCCTGGCGATGGGCCGGCTTGCCCGGGAAGACCGCGACCCGGCCACCATCGACCGGATGTACGCCCGGTGGCAAGACCCGTCCCGGCCCGCCGAGGTCCGGATGTGCGCGGCCCTGTCATGGCTCTGCCTCACCGACGGCCCCGTCACCGACGACCTGCGCGCCTTCCTGGACGCCTCCGCCACCGACGACCTCGTTGCCCTTCTCGGCCCGGTCCCGTGGATGATCCGCGTCGACGACGAGGGTGACGGACTGCGCTGTTGCCTCGACCAGATGCACCACCCCGAGAAGTACCTCCACTTCACCGGCTGCCTGGACCGAACAGCCCCTCGGGCCGAACTCCCGACGCCGGCGGCCGGGGCGGCGATCGAGACCCGACGGGGGCGGCCGCGCACCCGGACGACGGACGTTCGGCCACGGCGCCCCCGGGTACAGCGCCCCCGACCGGCAACTAACCGACGACCTGGACCCTGTCGGCCTGGAGCCCCTTCTGCCCCTGGACCGCCTCGAAGGTGACCTTCTGCCCCTCCGCCAGAGACTTGAAGCCCTGACTCTCGATTGCCCTGAAGTGCACGAACAGGTCCGCCGATCCGTCCTCGGGCGAGATGAACCCGTAGCCCTTCTCGTCGTTGAACCACTTGACGGTGCCGTTCTGGCGCTCGGCCATGTCTCCTCCTGTGATGGTGTGGCTACTGTCTGCAGCTATGGCGTGATCATTCCACAGGGCGCTGCCGAACGAGAGTTGATCGCCGGAGGCCGGTTCACCCGAGCCGCCGGACCTTCCGGCGGGCCTGGTGGACACCGCGCGAAAACCTCTACCGGCAGCCGGGAGGGGCAGGGTTGAATGCATGCCATGGACGCTTCATTCGATGCCCTCCTCGACGAGGCGGCTGGCGCCCCGGTCGACGGCTGGGACTTCTCCTGGCTGGACGGCCGGGCCACCGAGCAGCGCCCCTCCTGGGGCTACCAGCGGCTGCTGGGCGAGCGGCTCTCCGCCGCCACCGCCGCGCTCGACCTGCAGACCGGCGGCGGCGAGGTGCTGGCGGGTGCCGGGCCGAAGAACTTCCCGCCCACCCTGGCCGCCACCGAGGGCTGGCCGCCGAACGCGGCCCGGGCCACCCGCCTGCTGCACCCGCTCGGCGCCGCCCTGGTGACGCACCAGCAGGGCACCCAACTGCCGTTCTGCGACGGCGCGTTCGACCTGGTGACGAGTCGCCACCCGATCGCGGTGCAGTGGCCGGAGATCGCCCGCGTACTCACCCCCGGCGGCAGCTACTTCGCGCAGCACGTCGGCGGCCGCTCCAACGTGGAGCTGACCGCGTACTTCCTCGGCCCGTTCGAGGTGGGCGACTCGCGCGAGCCGGAGGTGGAGTCGGCGCAGGCCCGGGCGGCGGGGCTGGAGATCGTGCAGTGCCGCAACGAGCGGCTGCGGCTGGAGTTCTTCGACGTCGGCGCCGTGGTCTGGTTCCTGCGCAAGGTGGTCTGGGCGGTGCCGGACTTCACCGTCGAGCGCTACCGCGAGCGCCTGCGCGAGCTGCACGACCACATCGCGCGTGAGGGCGCGTTCGTCTCCACCACCTCCCGCACCCTGATCGAGGCCCGCAAACCCGCCCCCTGACGCCCACCGCTTGACGCCCACCGCCTGACGCCCACCGCCTCAGCGTGCGAGCCACCGCACGGGGTGCCCGGCCGGTCCCCTGGTCAGCCAGCTGCCGTCGCCGAGCGGCTGCAGGTCGTAGGCATGCTCACCGTGGGTGGTCAACTCGCCGAGGACCCGGCCGTCGTGGGCATCGACGCGGTAGGTCCGGAACCACTCCTGCTCGTCCTCGGTCTCGCCGGCCAGGACGAGCAGCAGGGTGTCCGCGTCCAGGTACCCGCCGCTCCACTCGACGACGGCCTCCGGCTCGGCGTCGTCGCCGAAGTCGCCCAGGGCGAGGGTGAGTTGCACCTCGCCGCCGGGGAGCGCGAGCACGGTGGCGTCCTCCTGCCCGTGATCGACCGTCAGCAGGTGGCGGCCGTCGGGCGACATGCCGATCGGGCAACGGTCGTCCCACGGCAGGTGCTCGACCCGGAGGCCGGCCTCGGTCAGTGTGCCCCGGTACACGGTGGTGCCGTCCTGGCCCTCGCCGACGTCGAGCAGCATCGCCCCGCTCGCCCGGTCCACCCACTGCTCGCCGCCCTGACCGACCGTCTCCAACTCGGCCCGCCCGAGCAGCGCGCCGGTCGCGGCGTCCAGCACCGTCCAGAGGTCGGCCTCGCCGCGCCCGGCCATCACGTCCGGCTGGTAGACCCAGACGCTCCGCCCGTCCGGCGCCAGTGCGCAGTTCGGCGCGTAACTCCACGACCTGCCCTGCTCCGGCGCGGACCCGAAGCGCCACACCTGCTGTCCGTCCGCCGCCACGCACACCACGCCGTCCCGCGTGGCGTAGTACGCCCGGGCGAGGTCGGCCGGCACCGCCAGGCTCACCAACTCGTCCCCGGCCACCGGCCGGAAGACGGCGACGGGCGCCAGTTCGCCCACCGCGCTGCCGGAGGGCCGGTAGGCGCATATCCGGCCGTCCACCAGGCGCGTGACGACGGGACGGTCGTGCGAGGAGTCGTTCATGCCCGGGACGTTAGCGGGCGCCCGTGACACACCCCGCGCTCCCCGTCGTTCGACGGGGTCACGGCGCACCCCCTTCCATCCGAAGAATGATCTTCCATTCCGGTCTCTCCTCCCGGCGAGTGATGCCGTGGGGGCGCCGGAGCCGTGAGGCTGTCGGCGACGAACCCCCTTCTGATCTGAGCGTTTGTCGAAGGAGACTCGTGTGAAGAATTACCGATCCGCGCTGCGGCTGGCCGCGTCCTTGCTGGCGGGTGCGTCGGTGTTCGCCCTGGCGCCCACGGCCGGGGCAGCCACCGCGGGCAGCCCGGTCCCGCCGCGGGCCGCGCTCCAGCAGGGGCTGGACGCGCTGACCGTGCGGGCGGGTGCGACCGGCGCGGTCGCCGAGGTGCGCGACCACGGGCGGGCGGTGTGGCGCGGCACGTCGGGCGTCGCCGACCTGACCACGCGGCAACCCGCGCCGGTGGACGGGGAGTTCCGGGCGGGCAGCGTCACCAAGACGTTCGTCGCCACCGTCGTGCTCCAGCTCTCGGCGGAGCGCCGGGTGGGCCTGGACGACCCGATCGAGCGCTACCTGCCGGGCACGATCCCGAACGGCGCGAACATCACCGTACGCCAGGTGCTGAACCACACCGCGGGCCTGTTCGACTTCCTGGAGGACCCGAAGTTCGCGTACGAGTCGGACGACGCGCTGCGTCAACTCCTCGCCGTGGACCGGTGGAAGACCCTCGCCCCCCGCGACCTGATCGCGATCGGCGTCTCGCACCCGCCGTACTTCCCGCCCGGCCAGGGCTGGCACTACTCCAACACCGACTACCTGGTGCTGGGCGAACTGGTGCGGCAGGTCACCGGCAACGACTGGCGGACGGAGGTCAACCACCGGGTGCTCCAGCCGCTGGGCCTGCGCCACACCTTCCTGCCGGGCACCTCGACCACCGTCCCGGGGCCGCACAGCCACGGCTACCTGGCACTGCCGGACGGGCCGGCCGACATCACCGAGCTGAACCCGTCGATGGCGGGCGCGGCCGGTGAGATCATCTCCACCACGGACGACCTGGCCCGCTTCAACGCGGCGCTGCTCGCCGGCCGGCTGCTGGCACCCGCGCAGCTCGCCGAGATGACCACCACGGTGGCGGCGGACGAGCAGCCCCCGACCCGCTACGGCCTGGGCCTGATGCAGCTGCGGACCTCCTGCGGCGAGGTCTGGGGCCACCCGGGCGGCATCCACGGCTACGTCACCTACCTGTTCGGCGACCGCTCCGGCACCCGCCAGATCGCCATCTCGGCGAACCCCTACGACCCGCAGAAGGGCGCCGAACTGACCCCGGCCGTCCTGAGCCTGATCGACCTCACCTTCTGCGGCCCGAAGTCCTGACCCGCCCGACCGCCCCACTCCCCACCCGAGCGGGGCGGTCCCCCGGCCCGCCACGATGCCCCTGGCTCAGTAGAGGCCCTCGGGGGACGAACTGGCGATCTGGAGGGGGCGGATGTTGGCGACGCCGTCGGTGGGCCAGTGGTCGGTCGGGTGACGGAGGGCCTGGTCGCGTTCCAGGATGTTGGGGAGGAAGAGGTCCTCGTGGAGGACGGTGAGCCGTACCTGGCCGACCGTGCCGGGGGCGACCGTGGTCATGGGGTCGGCCTTGTCGACCACCGCCATGGTGACCTGCGGGTAGTTCGGGACGTAGCTGATCAGTTCGCCGTCCCGCTCGATGTCCAGCAGGGCCGCGTTGCCGAAGGTGTTGCCGTAGGTCAGCCCGCAGATCCCGCCTTGCAGGGCGGCGGTGAAGGTCCGGTACATGTCGGCGCTGATCTGGGTGCCGCTCAGGCGGACGCCGTCGAGGGCGGCGACCAGTTCGGGCCGGTGCTGGCGGAGGGCCTGGAAGAGGGCCGGGGTGGTGTTGACGTAGTGGACCCGGCCCGGCGCGAGGACGTCGGCGATCTGCTCCAGCAGGTGGGTGGTGTAGTCGCCGACCTCGGCCATGCGTCCCGCCCGGATCAGGCGCTTCACCCATCGGGGGTCCATGTCCACGGCGTACACCTGGCCGGCGTGGAGTTCGGAGACCTCGTGGACGCCGTTGCCGATCAGGTGCGGTCCGGTGGGAGTGGCCTGCAGCCAGGTGCGGCCCGGTGCGAAGCCCTCCCGGACGAAGGACCAGCGGCGCCAGAGCGCCCGGTGCCGCAGCATGTCGGGGGTGTAGAACGCCCGGCAGGGGGTGCCGGTGGTGCCGCCGGTGTCCCAGACCCGGCCGACGAGCGGCCTGGGCACCGACAGCGGGACGAGGTCCGCGGGGTCCTGCGTGCGCAGCCGGTCGAGCGGGAACGGGCCGAAGGCCACGAGCTGGTCGTAGCGGGTGATGTCGCGCGGGTCGAAGTCCAGCTCGGGGGCCTGCCCGAGCCAGTAGGGGCTTCCGGTCACCGGGTCGAAGTGCCGCCGGACCACGGTGCGGGTCCACTCGTCGAGGTCGGTGTCCAGCCATCGCGCGATCTGGGTGTCCGGGTCGGTGCCGGTGAGGGCGGTCACGACAGGGCCGGGGCGCCGGAGAGGTCGATGCCGAGCTCGTAGGCGGTGGTCAGGGCCTGCTCGACGTGCTCGGGCCGCTCGATGTGCACCACCGGGAAGGGGAACGCGAGGATGCCCTCGGGAATCGAGGGTCCCATCACCAGCCCGAGCTGTACGCCCTGCTCCTTCATCCCGGTGTAGACGTCGACCAGGCTGATCGGGTCCGTGGAGTTGCGCTGGAAGAGGTCCCTGACGTCGGCGCCGGTGCGCAGGACCTTGGGCTCCAGGCAGGACAGCAGGGGGATCTCGGGGTCGCCGAAGGGGATCGCGTCGATCCGCGGGGCCATGAAGTCGCGGTAGGGCCGGCGCAGCGGGGTGTGGACGGCGATGGTGCGGCCGGGGAGCGGGACGACCGTTCCCGGCGGGACCTCGGCGGCGAGCGCGCCGAGTGCTTCGGCGTGGCCGGCGAGCATCATGATGCGCTTGGTGCCGTCGGCCGTGGGGCCGAAGTCGCCCGCCAGGTAGATGCCGGGGACGTTCTCGCCGGGGTGGGAGGGGGCGCCGTCGTCGAGGGAGCCGAAGGCGATGGCTATGCCCTGCCGAGGGTCTTCGGCGGGCGGTTCGGGGGTGTCGCGGGATCCGGCCAGCATCTCGAACAGTTCCCGTCGCCCCAGCGATCCGGCGAGGCAGCTGGCGGTCATCGCGCCGAGGCTGAGGCCGCCGATGGCCGCGGGGCGCAGGTTGAACGAGGCGAGCACGTCGTGCACGCCGATCGCGAGGGCGGCTTCGCGGACCGTGCCGACGCTCTGGCGCTCCTCCTGGGCGGTCGGGAGGTCCTCCTCCAGGATCTGTCCGACCGTCAGTCCGGTCCACGCGGAGACTTGCTCGTACCAGTCCCGCACGACCTCGTAGGTCCGGTAGAGCTCCAGGCCGTGCGGCTCGGTCCCGACGCCGCCGCCGAACAGGTACCCCAGACTCATGACAGCTCCTGTGAATGGTGTGAAAGGAGGGAACGGTGGTGCGGATTGGGCGTGGTGCGGCAGAGTGAACCCGGCCGCACAATGCCGCAGAATCCGGCGTCCGACCGGACGCTCGGTAACCGGTCTCGCGACGCGATATCGAGACGATATCCGGATCTGGGAAAATCTCCGGCAGCACAGTGGCGGAGTTGAATTTCCCGCCTTCGAAAGGGATTTTCTCGGCCCGCGGCAACTCCAGGTGGACTCGCACGGCGGGAGACGGAGGAAACGGCACACCCCGTCCTCTCCCAGGACTCGGGGAATTCCGGGAGAACACGGGGTGTCCGTACCCCTGAGCCGGGCACGTCCGTTTCCCCGCCGTCCGGGCGTTCAGGCGCGCAGCGCGCCGGTGAGGTGGTCGCGGAGCACGGCGGTCACCTCGTCCGCCCGGCTGCTGAGGTAGAAGTGCCCGCCGGGGAAGACCTTGAGGTCGAACGCGGCCGTCGTGCGCTCGCGCCAGCGCCCGACCTCGGGGACCGGCGCCCAGCGGTCCTGGTCCCCCACCAGGGCGGTGACCGGGCAGCCGACCGCGGCGTCGCGGTCGGCGCGGTAGGCCCCCACCGCGCGGTAGTCGCCGCGCAGCGCGGGCAGCACCATCGCCAGCAGTTCCTCGTCCTCCAGGAGTCGGGCGTCGGTGCCGCTCATGGCCCTGAGCTCGGCCACGATGCCCTCGTCGTCGACCGGGTGGGAGGAGTCGGGCCGGTCCGCGGACGGCCCCTTGCGGCCGGAGAGGAAGAGGTGGTCGATCCGGCCGCCCGCGCGCTCGATCCGCCGGGCCACCTCGAAAGCGACGAGCGCGCCCATGCTGTGCCCGAAGAGGGTCAGGGGGAGGTCGTCCCAGCGGCGCAGCGCTCGGGCCACCTCGTCGGCGACGCGGTGCAGGTCGTGGACGCCGGCTTCCTCCCGGCGGTCCTGCCTGCCGGGGTACTGCACGGCCAGGACGTCGACCGGGCCCTGCAGTGCGGCGGACACCGGGAAGTAGAAACTCGCCGAGCCGCCGGCGTGCGGAAAGCAGACCAGGCGGCGGGTGGCCGCCGGCGAGGGGTGGAAGCGACGGCACCACAGGTCGCTGTCCAAAGAGAGGGAGGTCATGTCGGCCTTTCATTCTCTTCTCGAAATCCGCGCGGTGCCGGCGGGCGGGGTGTGGTGCTCGGTCAGGACATCCTCCGCACCGACGGGCCGTCGGGTGCGCGCTTATACGGAGAGCTTCGATCGACGGCGATCGGCGACTCACGGGCACCGCATATGACAGCAGCCTGCCATACCGCTCGGAATGTCAGCAAGTACTCACCGGAGCGCATCGATCCGCTCATGTCCGGGGTCAATTCCGGCCATCTTCTCCGGTGATTGGCGAGGACGTTGCGAAACGGAGCAATCCGGTGGGCTTTACTTGGCTCCGACTCGGCGGCACCGGTCCGACAGGACCGCGTTGACGCGTACACGGTCCCCCAAAGAGGCTGGAGGCAGCGTTGTTCACCGGCCGTGCGACGAAGAGGACTCTCCCCTTGAACTTCCTGTTGCTGGGCCCGCTGTCCATCCGGTTGAACGCGTGCGAGGTGCACGTGTCGGCGCCGAGGCAACGCGTGGTCATGGCAGCGCTCCTCTTCAACGCCAACCGGGTGATCTCGGTCGACCGGATCGCCGAGTACGTCTGGGACGGCGCCCCGCCGCCGAGTGCCGCCGCGACCATCCGCACCTACGTGATGCGCCTGCGGCAGTCGCTGGGCGAGATCGCCTCCGCCCGGATCCTCACCCGGGCGCCCGGCTACCTCCTCGAACTCGGCGAGCACGAGAGCGACCTCGGGCAGTTCACGGCCCACCGCCGGCGCGCGGCGGAGCTGGCCGAGCGCGGAGACCTGGAGGGCTCCTCCGCCGCGCTGGCCGAGGCGCTCGCCCTGTGGCGCGAGGAGCCGCTGGCGGACATCCCGTCGCAGACGCTGCGCGACGTGGAGGGCCGCTACCTCCAGGAGCTCCGCCTGCAGACGATGGAGCTGCGGTTCGACGCGGAGCTGGCGCTGCTGCGGCACGCCGAGGTCGTGCCGGAGCTGGTGCGGCTGGTGCGGAAGCACCCCTTGCGGGAGGCCCTGGTGGGCAAGCTGATGCTGGCGCTGTTCCGCTCGGGACGGCAGTCGGAGGCCCTGGACCTCTACCGGCGCACCCGGGTGCTGCTCGTCGAGCAGCTCGGCACCGAACCGAGCGCCGATCTGCGCGAGGTCCACCGGCGCATCCTCTCGGTCCCCGACCGGCCCGGTACGCCCGGCTCGCCGGAGCAGCCCGCGACGGCCCGGGCGGCGGCCCCCGCGTCGGCGCCGGCCGCCGTCTGGGACAGACCCTTCCGGCCGAGTCCGGCGCAGCTCCCCTCGGTGCCGCTGCCGCTGTCGGCCCGCTCCGGTGCGCTGACCCGGCTGCAGCACTTCCTCACGACCGGCTCGATGCCCGCGGGCATGGTGGCGACGGCGGTGGTGACCGGCCGGGGCGGTGTCGGCAAGAGCGCGCTGGCCCTGCACGCGGCGCACGCGGTACGCGGCGCCTCGGTGCACGGCCAGCTCTACGCGGATCTCGGCGGAGCCGCCCGGCCGCTGACCGCCCGGGCGGTCCTGCCGCGGTTCCTGGCGGACCTCGGGGTGCCCCGGGACGAGATACCCGAGGAGTCGTCGGAGCGGGAGAGCCTCTACCGCTCGCTCACCGCGGGCCGTCGCCTGCTGGTGGTGCTCGACAACGCGTCCAGCACCGCGCAGGTGCGGCCGCTGATACCGGGCAGCGGGGGCAGCAGGCTGCTGGTGACCAGCCGGCGGCGACTGGCCGACCTGGAGGGGGCGCGCACCCTCCAGCTCGGCCCGCTCGACGAGGCCGGGTCGCTGGAGCTGCTGGGGAACATCGTCGGCCCGGCCAGGGTCGGTGCCGAACCGCAGGCGGCCCGTGCGGTGCTGACGGTCTGCGCGGGCCTGCCGCTGGCGATACGGATCGCGGGGACCCGGCTGCTGGAGCGCCCGCACTGGAGCATCGGGTACTTAGCCCGACGGCTCACCGAGGCCCCGCAGCTGCTGGACGAACTGCACGCGGGCGACCTCGGTGTCCGGCCCTGCCTCGACGCCGACCACGCCGGGCTCCGGCGGACCGCTCCGGCCGGGATCGACCCGGCCGAGGTGTTCACCGCGCTGGGGGCCGCCGGAGCGTGTTCGGTCTCCGGCAGCCGGGTCGCGATGATGTTCGGCTGCTCCGAGGAGCAGGCCGAGGAGGCCCTGGACGCCCTGGTCGAGGCGAACCTGCTGGGCGCGCCGACGGCGGGCCGCTACCGACTGGACGCCCTGCTGCAGGCCTACGCCCACGAGCGGGCGCAGGCGGTCGCCGTCCGGCAGCACGACCAGCCGTACATGCGCGCCGGGTGACCTCCCGGCGGCCCGCCCGTCCCTCGCCCCGATCCTTTTCGACCTGATCTCCCCCGACCCGATCTCCCCCGACCCCGATCACCTCCGAGAGGACCCTTCGCCATGGCCGACCAGACAACAGCCACCCGCGACCTGCTCGCCTACGTCCGGGAGGTCTCCCTCCGTGACGACGATCTGCTCAGGGAGCTGCGGGAGACCACCGCGGACCTGCCGGGCGGCACCGCCATGCAGGTGATGGCGGAGGAGGGCCAACTGCTGGCTCTGCTGGTCGGGTTGACGGGGGCCCGGGCGGTGCTGGAGATAGGCACCTTCACCGGCTACAGCACCCTGTGCATGGCCCGCGCCCTCCCGGCCGACGGGGTGCTGGTGTCCTGCGACATCGAGGAGCGGTGGCCGGCCATCGGCGCCGAGTTCTGGAAGCGGGACGGGGTCGACTCGCGGATCGACCTGCGGATCGGCGATGCCGCCGCGACCCTGGACGCGCTGCTGGCGGAGCGCGGACCGGAGAGCTTCGACCTGGTGTTCATCGACGCGGACAAGACCAACTACGTCCGCTACTACGAGACTTCGCTGGCGCTGCTGCGCGCCGGCGGTCTGATCGTGGTCGACAACACCCTCTTCTTCGGCCGGGTCGCGGATCCGGCCGCCGTGGACCCGGACACCGCCGGGGTCCGGGCGCTGAACCGGGCCCTGCACGAGGACCCCCGGGTGGAGCTGTCGCTGCTGATGATGGCCGACGGGATCACCCTCGTCCGCAAGCGCTGAAAGCAGCGGGCCGGGGTCCGGCGCTCCCAGGAGCGCCGGGCCCGCGGCCGTCACGGTGTTCCCGGGCCCCCTTCCGGCGTGGTCAGGTCGGGTGCGTCCACGCTGATGACGGTGGACACCACGCGCGGGCCGGGGACCAGGTGCAGGCGCTGGAGTCCGGTGTCCTCCGGGGCCGGCGCGAGGACGTCGGCGCACGGGCACGGGGCCTCGTCCAGGCCCTCGAAGCCCGCGAACCGGTAGGCGATCTCCATCATCCGGTTGCGTTCGGTCGCCCGGAAGTCCGCGACCAGGTGGACCCCGGCCCGGGCGGCGGCGTCGGCCAGCCAGTTCAGCAGGGTCGCGCCGGCGCCGTAGGCGACGACCCGGCAGGAGGTGGCGAGCAGCTTGAGGTGCCACAGGCCCGGGTGCCGCTCCAGCAGCAGGACGCCGACCGCGCCGTGCGGGCCGAACCGGTCGGTGAGGGTGACCACCAGGACCTCGTGCCGGGGGTCGGTGATCAGGCCGCGCAGCACCGCGTCCGGGTAGTGGACCCCGGTCGCGTTCATCTGGCTGGTGCGCAGGGTGAGTTCCTCGACCCGGGACAGCTCCTCGCCGGTGGCCCGGCCGATGCGCATCCGCAGGTCCAGGGAGCGCAGGAACTCCTCGTCGGGGCCGGGGGCGGCCGCCCGCTCGGCCTCGCGGCGGAAGCCCGCCTGGTACATCTGGCGCCGCCGCCGGGAGTCGACGGTGCTGGTCGCGGGGGTGAACTCGGCGAGTTCGGGGAGGTCGAGGACCTGCTCGGCCGGGTAGCAGCGGACGTCGGGCAGGTGGAAGGCCACTTCGGCGCGTTCGGCGGGCCGGTCGTCGACGAAGGCGATGGTCGTGTGCGCGAAGTTCAGCCGGTCGGCGATCCGGCGCACCGACTCGGACTTGG
Organism: Kitasatospora sp. NPDC048407; assembly: GCF_043200475.1. Lineage (NCBI taxonomy): Bacteria > Bacillati > Actinomycetota > Actinomycetes > Kitasatosporales > Streptomycetaceae > Kitasatospora > Kitasatospora sp. NPDC048407. Next base: position 32,392 of record NZ_JBICXW010000036.1, read on the forward strand.
CGCCCCACCCGATCTCCGGCAGGACGAAGTACTCGGCCAGGCCGAACGCCTCCAGCCGGGCCCAGGCGTGCTCGTGGTCGTTGCGGCTGGCGACGGACTGCAGGATGCCGCGGGAGTCGAGCTCGATCACCACCTTGCGCACCTCGTCCGGCAGGTGCACCTCGCCGTCCTCCAGCAGGGTGCCCTGCCAGAGGGTGCCGTCCAGGTCCCAGACCAGGCACTTGACGGTCTCAGCCATGTCGTCCTTCCTCGTCTCGTCGGCCGCGGGACCGCTCACAGTGCCCCCGTGGCGGAGAGGGCGTGCTGCGCCAGCATCAGCCGGCACAGCTCGTTGCTGCCCTCGATGATCTCCATCATCTTGGCGTCCCGGTACGCCCGGGCCACCGTGTGCCCGTCCCGGGAGCCGGCCGAGGCCAGTACCTGGACGGCCGTCGCCGCGGCCTGCGCGGCCTGGGTCGCGCTGACGTGCTTGGCCAGCACGGTCGCCACCACCTGGTCCGGCGACCCTTCGTCCCAGCAGCGGCTGGCGTGCTCGCAGACCCGGGTGGCCACCTGCTCGGCCGTGTAGAGGTCGGCGAGGTGTCCGGCGACGAGCTGGTGCTCCGCGAGCGGTTTGCCGAACTGCTCCCGTCCGGCGGCGTGCGAGGCGGCCGCCGCCAGACAGGCCCGCAGGATGCCCACGCACCCCCAGGCGACGGACATCCGCCCGTAGGCCAGCGCGGTCGTCACCAGCAGGGCGGGCGGCAGTCCGTGACCGCCCAGGACGGCGTCGGCGGGCAGCCGCACCCCGTCGAGGTGCACGTCGGCGTGCCCGGCCGCGCGGCAGCCGAGCGGGTCGGCGATCCGCTCGATCCGGACGCCGGGCGCGTCGGCGGGCACCACGACGGCCACCGCGCCGTCCTCGTAGCGGCCGACGATGACCAGCAGGTCGGCGTAGTGGGCGGCGGTCACCCATTTCTTGTGTCCGTCGACGACGACCGTGTCGCCGTCGCGGCGGACGGTCGTCGTCATCGCCGAGAGGTCGCTGCCGGCGCCGGGCTCGCTGAAGCCGACCGCCGCCAGCTCGCCGCCGGTCAGCCGGGGGAGGTGAACGGCCGACTGCTCGGCGGTGCCCAGGCGCTGGATGGTCCACGCCGCCATGCCCTGGGAGGTCATCACGCTGCGCAGCGAGCTGCACAGGCCGCCCACGTGGGCGGTGTACGCGCCGCTGTGCGTGCTGCTGAGCCCCCAGCCGCCGTACTGCGACGGGACTTCGGCGCACAGCCGGCCCTCGGCGCCCAGCTCGCGGAGCAGGGCCCGCGGGATGAGGCCGGTCCGGTCCCACTCCCCCGCCAGGTCGCCGACCCGCAGGGTGACGGCGGTCATGGCGCCGCTCAGATCCTCACCCATGCTGGCCCCCCACGGCGGGCTCCTGGAGCCGGGCCACCAGCTCGGCCATCCGCCGCACGGTGCGGAAGTTGTCCAGCCGCAGGTCCGCGCCGCGGACGGCTATGGCGTAGGTCTTCTCCAGGTGCACCACCACCTGCATGGCGAAGAGGGACGACAGCCCGCCGGCGTCGAACAGGTCGGTGTCGGCGTCCCAGGCGGTTCCGGTGCGTCCTTCCAGGAACTCCAGCAGTTCCTTCTCCAGGGCGTGGGTGTCGGGCGTGTTCGTCGTGCTCATGGCCGTCTCCTTTTCGGGGTGATCCGGGGTGACCGGGGTGATCGGGGTGATCCGATGTGGTCGGATGATCAGGTGTAGTCGTAGAAGCCGCGCCCGGACTTGCGGCCCAGCCGGCCCTCGCGGACCAGCCGGAGCAGCAGTTCGGTGGGGCGGCAGCCGTCGTCGCCGGTGCGTTCGTGGAGCACGGTGAGGGAGTCGACGAGGTTGTCGATGCCGATCAGGTCCGCGGTGCGCAGCGGGCCGGTGGGGTGTCCGAGGCAGCCCTGCATCAGGGCGTCGACGTCCTCGGCGGTCGCCGTGCCCTCCTGCACGACCCGGGCCGCGTCGTTGATCATCGGGTGCAGGATGCGGCTGGTCACGAAGCCGGGCGCGTCCCGGACGACCACCGCCTTCCGCCGCAGTGCCGTGAGCAGGGCCGCCACGGCGGCCATCGCGAAGTCCCCGGTCCTGGCGCCGCGGACCACTTCGGCGGTTCCGATCAGGTAGGGCGGGTTCATGAAGTGGGTGCCGACCAGTTCCTCCGGCCGTTCCAGGGCCCCGGCCAGTTCGTCGACGGGGATGGAGGAGGTGTTGGTGATCAGCAGGGTGCCGGGCCGGACCAGTCCGGAGACCTCGGACAGGACGGCGGCCTTGATCGCGGCGTTCTCGGTGACCGCCTCGATGACGGCGGTGGCTCCGGCGGCGGCCTTGAGCGAGGTGCCGGTGGCCAGGGTGCCGAGGGGCGTCCCGGCGGGCAGTGCGCCCATCAGCTCGGCCAGCCGGAGTTCGCCGCCGATCAGGTCCGCGGCCCGGTCGAGCCGTTCCCGGTCGACGTCGACCAGGTGGACCGGCAGGCCGTGCCCGAGAGCGAGGACGGTGATTCCGACGCCCATCACCCCGGCTCCCAGCACCGTGAGGGCGTGCCGCGGGGGGGAATCGTCATAGGGGGCGGTGGTCAACGGGTTCTCCTTCGTTCTCACTGGCCGTCGGGGGTACGGAAGGTGTCGGGGGTGCGCAGGGTCGCGTCGAGCCAGTCGGCGACGGCGTCGCCGGTGGTCGCGACGTGCTGCTCCATGAGCGAGAAGTGGTCTCCGGGAACGTCGACGACGGCGTCGGCGCCCTCCCAGGACGCGCGCCACTCACCGGCGTCGGCGGACGGGCTGCCGAGCGGGGTGGAGGCGCGGACCAGCAGCAGCGGGGCGCGGACCGCCGGGGGCTTCCAGTCGTCGAGAAGCCGGAAGTAGCCGCCCATCGCGGTCAGCCGGGTCCCGTCCATCGGGGCCGCCCGCTCCTCGCGGGCGAACATGCCGCCCAGCAGGACGTCGTTGAACTGGGTGATGCCCCGGTTGTCGGAGAGGTAGGTGTCCAGCAGCACCACGGCCGCCGGGCCCGCGCCGCGCCGCTCCAGCTCGGTGGCCACTCCGTGGGCGAGCGTGCCGCCGGAGGAGGAGCCGGCCAGGACGAGCGTTCGTCCGGGCAGTTCCCGGAGCAGGGTCGTCGCCTGGAAGTCCAGCAGGGCCGACATGTCGGCGGGCAGTTCCTCCTCGGGGGTGAACCCGGGGGCGTCCAGGGCGGCGACGGCGTAGCGGTCCCGGAAGCGGGAGGCGAAGCGGGCGTACTGGTGGGCGCCGCCGAGGGCGACGATGGAGCCGAAGCAGACGAGTACGGGGGCGTCGGCGCGCTCGTTCAGGTGCAGCAGCCGCGGGCCGGCGCCGGCGGCGGCGAGGTCGCTGCCGCTGTGGAAGGCCGGGCGCAGGGCGGAGGCGTTCTTGAGCAGCGCGATGCCCTCGTCGACCCGGCCGAGTGCGCAGGCCCGGCGGAACAGCACGCTCGCCGGGTCGGTGTCGGTGTCGGTGTCAGCGGCGTCGGCCACGGGTGCCGCTTCGGGCCGGGGGGTGTCTTCCGTCCGGGCCTCGGCGGCGAGGCGTGCCGCGAGCGCGGCGGGGGTGCCGCTGTCGAAGACGGCGGAGGGCCGCAACCGCACTCCGGTGGCGGCGGCCAGCCGGTTGCGGAGTTCGACCGCGGTCAGCGAGTCGAAGCCGACGGAGAGGAAGGGCGCTGTCGCGGACAGTGCCCCCGAGTCGGTGTGGCCGAGGACTTCGGCGGCCTCGGTGAGGACGAGTTCGCGCAGGATCAGCTCGCGTTCCCGCGCGTCGGCGGCGGTGTCGAGCCGGTGCCGCAGCGCCGCGGTGGCGCTCGGCGCCGCCTTCGCCCCGGTCGTCGCGGCCGGGCCGCGCCGGACCAGGGAGCGCAGCATCGGGTGGACCGGGCCGTCGTCGCGCACGGTGAGGTCGAGGTGGGCCAGGACGACGGGGCTCCCGTCTCCCGGCGGGGCGGCGTCCGCGGCGCACACGGTGTCCAGCAGGGCCATGGCCTCCTCGTCGGAGAGGCCGCGGGCGCCGCGCCGGTCGATCCGCCGCCGGTCGGGGCCGGCGAGTGCCGCCGTCATCCCGCTCACCCGCTCCCAGGGCCCCCAGGCCAGGGACAGGCCGGGGAGCCCGAGCCGTCGGCGTTCCGCGACGAGGGCGTCGAGTGCGGCGTTGGCGGCCGAGTAGGACGCCTGGCCGGGGCTGCCCAGCACGCCGGCGGCGGAGGAGAAGACGACGAACGCGGCGAGGTCCGCTCCGCGCGTCAGCCGGTCGAGGTGGCGGGCGGCATCGAACTTGGGCCGCAGGACGGCGGCCATCCGCTCCGCCGTCAGCCCGTCCAGCAGGCCGTCGTCGAGCACTCCGGCGGTGTGCACGACGGCGCACAGCGGACGGCTCTCGGGGATGGCGGCCAGGGCGGCGGCCAGGGCCCGGCGGTCGGACACGTCGCAGGCGAGGGCGGTCACCTCGGCTCCGGCCCCGGCCAGCTCCGCCGCCAGCTCCGGCAGGCCGGGGGCGTCGGCGCCGCGGCGGCTCAGCACGAGGAGGTGGCGTACCCCGTGCGCGGCGACCAGGTGCCGCGCCAGGACGGCCGCGAGGGCGCCACCGCCGCTCAGCAGCACCGTCCCCTCGGAGGGCCCGAACGCGCCGGCCGACCGGATCGCGGACGCGGGGGCGGGGGCGGGGGCGGGGGCCGTGGGCCGTACCAGTCGCGGGGCGTACAGGACGCCGCCGCGCAGCGCCGCCTGCGGTTCGCCGGTGGCGAGGAGGTCGGCGAGCGCGTCGCCGAGACCGTCCTGGTCCGGCCCTTCGGTGTCCAGCAGCACGAACCGGTCGGGGTGTTCGAGCTGAGCGGCCCTGAGCATGCCCCAGACGGCCGCCGCGCCGGGGTCCGCCGGCCGCGCGCCGAGCGAGCCGGTCGCTCCCCGGGTGAGCACCACCAGGGGCGTCCGGGCGGTGCTGTCGTCGGCCAGGTGGGCCTGGAGGCGGTCCAGCACCCCGGCCGCGACCGCGTGCACCGCTGCGGGGTCCGCGTCCGAGGCGGGGGCGCCGACGGACGGCGGGCAGGTCAGCAGCACCGCGTCGGCTGTCGCGGACCGGGGTTCGACGGGGAAGGCGTCCGGCAGCAGCCGCTCGTCCCGCGGGCCGAGGAGGCCCCAGCGGGTGACCGGGCGCGGACCGGGCCCGGCGGTGACGGGCGTCCAGCCGACGTGGAAGACGGAGCCGGAGGACGCCCGCAGCGCGGCGGTGGACGCCGTCCGCAGGGTGAGCGAGCCGACCGTCGCCACGGTGCGCCCCGAGGGATCGGTGATCCGCGCGGTGACGGCGTCGGGGCCGTCGGGGCGCAGCCGGACGCGCAGGACCGGCGCGTCGGAGGCTTCGATCGCGACGCGCTGCCAGGAGAACGGCAGGGGGACGCCGTCGGCGGGCTCCGCGGTCGCGGCGCCTTCGCGCAGACCGGTCGTTTGGAGGGCCGCGTCCAGGAGCGCCGGGTGCACGCCGAAGCCGTCCGCCCCGGTGCCGGGGAGGCCGTCGGGCCGGGCCACTTCGGCGTGGATCGCGTCCGCGGTGCGCCAGGCGGCGCGCAGGCCCCGGAACGCCGGGCCGTAGGCGACGCCACGGGCCTCGAGCAGCCCGTACAGCTCCTCCACGTCCAGCGGGACGGCGCCGGGCGGGGGCCACGCGCCGGCCGGTCCGGCCATGTCGTCCGGATCGGCCGAGGAGTCCCGGGGACCGACCGTGCCGGTCGCGTGCCGGGTCCAGGGCCGGTCGGCGGCGCCGGGGGCGGCCTCGGGACGGGAGTGGAACTCCACCGGGCGCCGGCCCGTGCCGTCTTCGGCACCCACTCGTACGCGCAGCTGTACGGCGTGGTCTTCGGGCAGCAGCAGCGGGGCGGCGAGGGTCAGTTCCTCCACGAGGGCGCAGCCGTGGTGGCGGCCCGCGTACGCGGCCAGCTCCACGAGGGCCGCGCCGGGCAGGATGACGGCTCCGGCCACGGCGTGGTCGACGAGCCAGGGGTGGGTGGCCGGAGAGAGCCGGCCGGTGAAGAGGGTGCCCGCGTCGTCGGGCAGTTCGATCGCGGCGCCGAGCAGCGGGTGGTCCGCGGCGGATTGGCCGGTGGCCGCCTGGTCCCGGTCGGCCGGCAGGGCGTCGAGCCAGTAACGGCGGCGCTGGAAGGCGTAGGTGGGCAGGTCCACCCGCTGGGCGCCGGTTCCCGCGAACAGCCGTTCCCAGTCGACGCGCAGGCCCCGGACGTGTGCCCCGGCGAGGGCGAGCTGGAGCCGGCGGAGCCCTCCGGCTCCGCGCCGCAGGGTGTCGAGCACCACCGTCTCCGGGGCGCCCTCGTCGGCGGCCGTGTCCTCGATCCCGTACATCAGGGCCGGCTGGGGGCTGGACTCGATGAAGACGCGGTGGCCGGCCGCGAGGAGCGCGCGGGTGGCCTGCTCGAACTCGACGGTCTGCCGGAGGTTGCGGTACCAGTACTCGGCGTCCAGGGCCTTGGTGTCCAGCAGGCCGCCGGTCACGCTGGAGTAGTACGGCACCGCGCCGGACAGCGGCACGATGCCGTCCAGGTCGGCGAGCAGGCGCTCGCGGATCTCCTCCACGTGTGCGGAGTGCGACGCGTAGTCGGCTTCGATCCGAGTCGCCCACACCCCTTCTTCCAGGAGCTCCTCCACCAGCGCCGTGACCGCGTCCGCGTCGCCCGACACCGCTGTCGACGACGGGCCGTTGACCGCGGCCACCGAAAGCCGGCCCGCGACCCGCTCGCGCACCACGTCCACCGGCAGGGGCACCGAGGCCATACCGCCCCGGCCCGCCAGCGTCCCCACCGCGCGGGAACGCAGCGCGACCACCCGCGCCCCGTCCTCCAGACTCAGACCACCCGCCACCACGGCGGCCGCGATCTCGCCCTGCGAGTGGCCGACCACGGCGTCCGGAACGACGCCGAACGCGCGCCACACCTCCGCGAGCGACACCATCACCGCCCACAGCACCGGCTGCACCACATCCACCCGCGCCAGCAGCGCCTCCGAACCCAGCGCCTCCGCCAACGACCAGTCCACGTAAGGCGCCAGAGCCCGCTCGCACTCGGCCATCCGCCCGGCGAACACCTCCGACTCACCCAGCAGCTCGACCGCCATGCCCACCCACTGCGAACCCTGGCCCGGGAACACCAGCGCCGAACGGCCGGGGAGCGGCCCGCCGCCGACCGGCACGGCCGCCGAGCCCTTGCCCCGCGACAGGGCGGCGAGACCGGCCAGCAGCTCGTCCCGGTCCGCCCCCACCACCACCGCACGCTCCGCGAACCGCGAACGGCCCGCCAGCAGCGAACGGCCCACGTCCAGCACGCTCAGGCCCGGTTCCGCCGTCACCCGTTCGTGCAGCGCCGCCGCCTGGGCGCGCAGCGCCTCCGGGGTGCGCGCCGACAGGATCCAGGGGACCGCGGCGGGCTGGTCAACCGGCGTGTCGGTGGAAGCCGTCGGGTCGGCCGGGGCCTGCTCGAGGATGACGTGCGCGTTGGTCCCGCTGGCGCCGAAGGAGGACACCCCGGCCCGGCGCGGCCGTCCCGTCTCCGGCCAGGGGGTGGCCTCGGTGAGCAGGGAGACGGCTCCCTCGGTCCAGTCGATGCGGGGCGAGGGGCGGTCGACGTGCAGGGTGCGCGGCATCACGCCGTGCCGGATCGCGAGCACCGACTTGATCACCCCGCCGACGCCCGCGGCGGCCTGGGTGTGGGACAGGTTGGACTTCAGCGATCCCAGCCGCAGCGGCCGGCCGGCGGGCCGGTCCTGCCCGTAGGTGGCCATCAGCGCCTGGGCCTCGATGGGGTCGCCGAGGACGGTGCCGGTGCCGTGTGCCTCCACCATGTCCACCTCGGACGGGGCGAGTCCGGCGTGGGCGAGCGCCCCGTTGATGACGCGCTGCTGCGCGGGCCCGTTCGGGGCTGTCAGCCCGTTGCTGGCGCCGTCCTGGTTGACGGCCGAGCCGCGGATGACGGCCAGCACCGGGTGCCCGTTGCGGCGGGCGTCCGAGAGCCGTTCCAGCAGGAGCAGGCCCAGGCCCTCCCCGAACCCGGCGCCGTCCGCCGCGGAGGAGAAGGACTTGCTGCGCCCGTCGGGTGCCAGGCCGCGCTGGCGGCTGAATCCGACGTACAGGCCGGGGGTGGACATCACGGTCACCCCGCCGGCCAGGGCGAGGGTGGTGTCGCCGGAGCGCAGTCCCTGGCAGGCGAGGTGCACGGCGACCAGGGAGGACGAGCAGGCGGTGTCCAGGGTGACCGCCGGGCCTTCCAGGCCCAGCGTGTAGGCGATCCGGCCCGAGGCGACGCTGGGGATGGTGCCGGTGCCGAGGAAGCCCTCCACTTCGTCGGGCACCCGGCCGAGGCGTGACCCGTACTCGCTGTAGATCACTCCGGTGTAGACGCCGGTGCGGCTGCCGCGCAGGGCCGCCGGGTCGATGCCCGCGCGCTCGATCGCCTCCCAGGACGCTTCCAGCAGCAGCCGCTGCTGCGGGTCCATGGCGAGGGCCTCGCGCGGGGAGATGCCGAAGAAGCCGGCGTCGAAGCCGGTCGCGTCGTGCAGGAAGCCGCCTTCGCGGACGTAGAAGGTGCCCGGGGCGTCGGGGTCGGCGTCGAAGCCGCCCTCGACGTCCCAGCCCCGGTCGGCGGGGAACGGCGAGACCGCGTCGCGCTCCTTGACCAGCAGGTCCCACAGGTCTTCCGGGGTGCGCACGCCACCGGGGTAGCGGCAGCTCATCGCCACGATGGCGATGGGCTCGGCGGAGTCGTCGCGGAGCCGCCGGTTCTCCTGCCGCAGGCGCTGGTTGTCCAGCAGCGAGGCGCGCAGGGCGGCGACCACCTGGTCCGTGTCGGTGGGCATGGGGTTGGGCTTCTCCTTCTGCGGCTGTCGGTCAGTCACGTTCGCCGCCCAGGGCCATCCGGACGAGGTCGTCGACGGCCATGCCACTGATGTCGTCGGCGGCGGGAGCCGGCGTCTCCGGTGCGTCCGGTCGGTCGGCGAGGTCCAGCAGCGCGTCGAGCAGGCCCGCCCGGCGCAGGGCGGCGGGTGGGATCGCGGCGAGCAGGGAGCTGATCTCGTGGTCCGCGCGGTCCGGCGTCCTGGTGCTCTTCCCGGTGGCGGGGCCGCCCGGGCCGTCGGGGACCAGGCGCCCGGCGAGATAGGCGGCGACGGCGGCCGGGGTGGGGTGGTCGAAGACCAGGGTCGCGGGCAGCCGGCGGCCGGTGGCGGCGCCGAGCCGGTTGCGGAGTTCGACGGAGGTGAGCGAGTCGAAGCCGAGGTCCTTGAACGCCTGGTCCGGCTCGACGGCCCCCGCTCCGCCGTGGCCGAGGACGTCGGCGGCCCGGCTCCGCACCAGGTCGAGCAGGGTGGCGAGGCGCTCCTCCGGGGTGAGGTCGGTCAGCCGGCGGCGCAGCGAGTCCGCTTCGGCGGCGTCCGCCCCGGAGGCGGGGCGGCGTGCGGCCCCGGGGACCAGCGCGGAGAGCAGGGCCGGGACGGGCCCGGTCCGGGCCGCCGTCCGGAGCCGGCCGAGATCGATCTTGACCGGGACGAGCAGCGGTTCGTCCAGGGCGAGCGCCGCGTCGAACAGGGCCAGGCCCTCTTCGCTGCCGATGGCCGCGGTGCCGCCCCGGGACATCCGCCGCAGGTCGGTGGCGCTGAGCGTGCCGGTCATGGTGCTGCGCTGCGCCCACAGGCCCCAGGCGAGCGACTGGGCGGGCAGGTGCAGGGCACGCCGGTGCTGGGCGAGCGCGTCGAGGAAGGCGTTGGCGGCCGCGTAGTTGCCCTGCCCTGCGTTGCCGACCGTGGCGGACGCGGAGGAGAAGAGGACGAAGGCCGACAGCGGCAGCTCACGGGTGAGGGCGTGCAGGTTGAGGGCCGCGTCGACCTTGGGCCGCAGGACGTGGCGCATCCGGTCGGGGGTCAGCGACTCGACCGTCCCGTCGTCCAGGACGCCGGCCGCGTGGACGACCGCACTCAGCGGACGGTCGGCGGGGATGCCGGCGAGCAGGGCGGCGAGCGCGTCCCGGTCGGCGACGTCACAGGCCTCCACGTCCACCCGGGCGCCGTGTCCGCGCAGTTCGGCGGCGAGGTCGGCCAGGCCCGGGGCGTCCGCGCCGCGCCTGCCGACGAGCAGCAGATTCCGTACGCCGTGCGCGGTCACGAGGTGCTGGGCCACCAGGCCGCCGAGCGCGCCGCCGGCCCCGGTGACGAGGACGGTTCCGCCGGCCGCGCCGATACCGGACGGTGCGTCCGGGCCCGGGTCCGTGGCGACGGCGGCCCTGGTGAGGCGGGCGGCGAGGAGCCGTCCGGCGCGGATCGCCAGCTGGGGTTCCGTTCCGGCCAGTGCCTGGGGCAGCAGGTCGGTCACGGCGGCCGGGTCGTCGGTGTCGATCAGCAGGAAGCGGTCCGGGTGCTCGGACTGGGCGGAGCGGACGAGGCCGCGGACCGCGGCGCCGGTGAGGTCGGTGACCTCCTCACCGGCCTCCGTGGAGACCGCGCCCCGGGTGACGAGCACCAGGCGCGAGTCGGCGAAGCGGTCGTCGGCCAGCCAGTCCTGGACGAGCCGCAGGGCGTCGTCCAGCGCGGTGTGCACGGAGGCGGCGTCGGGCGGGGACTGCAGGCGCGGGGCGTGGTCGCACCAGGCCAGGACTGCGGCGGGCGACGGCGCTCCCCCGTCCAGTGCGGCACCGAGCGCGGCCAGGTCCGGATGGCTGTCCGGGAAGAGTTCCCGGCCACCGAGGACGGCCCAGCCTCCGAGGAGGTCGGCGGCTGCGGTGGCGGGCGCCGCCGACCACTGCAGCCGGTAGAGGGACTCCGGGCCGCCGCCGGGGCGGAGGGCGTCCAGGTCGATCGGGCGGACGGCGAGCGCCTCGACCGACACGACCGGGAGGCCGTGCGGGTCGGTCGCCTCGATCGACACCGATCCGTCCGGCCGGAAGCCGAGCCGCACCCTGAGCGCGGTGGCTCCGGAGGCGTGCAGCCTGACCCCGTTCCAGGAGAACGGCAGTCCGGCGGAGGGCCGGTCCGGACCCGGCCCGGTCTCCGGCTGGGCGCTCAGGAACAGCCCCTGGAGGGCGGCGTCCAGGAGCGCGGGGTGCACGCCGAACGCGGAGGCGGACCGGTTCCGGTCCTCGGGCAGACGCACCTCGGTGAAGATCTCGTCGCCCCGGCGCCAGGCGGTGGTGAGCCCGCGGAAGGCGGGTCCGTAGCCGTAACCGGAGGCGTCGAACCGCTCGTACAGGTCGTCGACGGGGATCGGGACGGCACCGGGCGGCGGCCAGACACCGGCGTCGGCCGGTACGGGTGCGGGCGACGGTTCGCGGGTAGTGGCGTCGGCGGTGAGCCGGCCGGTCGCGTGCGCGGTCCAGTGCGGGGTGGCCGCGTCCTCCCGGCAGGAGAACAGGTCCAGCGAACGGCCGCCGTCCGCGTCTGCGGCGCCGACCCGTACTTGCACGCGGACGGCGGTGTCGGCGGATATCAACAGCGGCTGCTGGAGCGTCAGTTCCTCCACCGCGTGGCATCCGGCCTCGTCCGCGGCACGTACGGCAAGCTCCGCGAAGGCCGCGCCGGGCAGCAGGACCGCACCGGCCACGGCGTGGTCGGCGAGCCAGGGGTGGGTGCGCAGCGAGATCCGGCCGCTGAGCAGCAGTTCACCCGTGTCGGCCAGCTCGATGGCCGCCCCGAGAATGGGGTGGTCGGCCGGGTCGAGCCCCGCCGAGCCCACATCGGCCGCCGTGGCGGGCGCCGGCTCGGGCCAGTATCGGGTGCGCTGGAAGGCGTACGTCGGCAGTTCGACGCGCCGCGCCCCCGGGAACGCCCCCGACCAGTCCACCCCCAACCCGCGCTCCCAGCCGCGGCCCACCGCGCGCAGCACCTGCGCCGGGCCGCCCTCCCCGCGACGCAAGGTCCCCAGCACCACGGCATCCGCACCCGCCGCCTCCACCGACTCCCCCACCGCCACGCCCAGCACCGCGTGCGGGCTCGACTCGACGAAGAACCGGAAACCCTCCCCCAGCAGCACCTCGGTGGCCTTCCCGAACTCGACGGTCTCCCGGAGGTTGCGGTACCAGTACTCGGTGTCCAGGGACTTCGTGTCCAGCCAGCCACCCGTCACCGTCGAGAAGAACGGCACCCCACCCGAAACCGGCACGATCCCGTCCAGGTCGGCCAGCAGCTGCTCGCGGACCTCCTCCACATGCGCGGAGTGCGACGCGTAATCGACCTCGATCAGCCGCGCCCGCACCCCCTCCCCCACCAGGGTCTCGACCAGTTCCGCGACCGCGTCCGCGTCACCCGACACCACCGTCGACGACGGACCGTTGACCGCCGCCACCGACAACCGGCCCATCCGTTCGCGCACCACGTCCGCCGGCAGCGGCACCGACGCCATACCGCCACGCCCCGCCAGCGCGCGGATCGCCAGGGAACGCAACGCGACCACCCGCGCCCCGTCCTCCAGACTCAGACCACCCGCCACCACGGCGGCCGCGATCTCGCCCTGCGAGTGGCCCACCACCGCGTCCGGAACCACGCCGAACGAACGCCACACCTCCGCCAGCGACACCATCACCGCCCACAGCACCGGCTGCACCACATCCACCCGCGCCAGCAGGGACTCCGAACCCAGCGCCTCCGCCAACGACCAATCCACGTACGGCGCCAGCGCCCGCTCGCACTCCGCCATCCGCCCGGCGAACACCTCCGACTCGCCCAGCAGCTCCACCGCCATCCCGACCCACTGCGAACCCTGACCCGGGAACACCAGCGCCACCCGACCGTCGACCGGGCGACCGCCGTCCCACGCTCCCGAGTCGTCGTCGGCCATCCGGCCCAGCAGGGTGTGGAGCTGGTCCCGGTCCCCGACCAGTGCCTTCCGGTACTCGAAGGCGGTGCGCCCGTACAGAGCGAAGCCGATGTCGCGCGGGTCGGAGCCGGGGCTGCCGTCCAGGTGGCGGCGCAGCCGGTCGGCCTGGGCGCGCAGTGCCTGTGGGCTCTTCGCCGACAGCAGCCAGGGCACCGCCGAGGCGGGGGTGCGCTCGGCCGGCGGGCCGTCGTCGTCCAGCGGGGCGTGCTCGAGGATGGTGTGGACGTTGGTGCCGCTCAGGCCGAAGGAGGACACTCCGGCCCGGAAGGGGCGGCCGTGGAGGGGCCAGGGCTGCTGCTCGGTCGCGAGGGCCAGCGCTCCGCGCGTCCAGTCGACGTGGCCGGATGGCCTGCCGACGTGCAGGGTGCGGGGCACCTGCCCGTGCTGCATGGACAGCACCGTCTTGATGACTCCCGACACACCCGATGCCGCCTGGGCGTGGCCGAGGTTGGACTTGAGGGAGCCGACCAGCAGGGGCCGGTCGGCGGGCCGGTCCTGGCCGTAGGTGGCCAGCAGGGCCTGGGCTTCGATGGGGTCGCCGAGGGTGGTGCCGGTGCCGTGCGCCTCCACCACGTCCACGTCGGACGCGGTCAGCCCGGCGTCCGCCAGCGCCGCCCGGATCACCCGCTGCTGCGAGGGGCCGTTGGGGGCGGAGAGTCCGTTGCTGGCACCGTCCTGGTTGATGGCGGAGCCGCGTACCACCGCCAGTACCGGGTGTCCGTTGCGGCGGGCGTCCGACAGCCGCTCCAGCAGCAGGACGCCGACCCCTTCGCCCATGCCCATGCCGTCCGCGTCGTCCGAGAAGGCCTTGCAGCGGCCGTCCTCGGCGAGTCCCCGCTGACGGGAGAAGCTGATCAGGGCACCGGGGGTGGCCATCACGGCGACGCCGCCGACCAGGGCGAGCGAGCAGTCGCCGCCGCGCAGCGCGCGGCCGGCGTAGTGCATGGCGACCAGGGAGGAGGAGCAGGCCGTGTCGACGGTCACCGCGGGGCCTTCGAGGCCCAGGGTGTAGGCGACCCGGCCGGAGACCACGCTGGGCGCGCTGCCGGTGAGCAGATGGCCGTCTCCTTCCTCGGACTGGGCGACGACGGCCGCGTAGTCGGCGTAGTTGACGCCGGTGAACACTCCGGTGCGGCTGCCGCGCAGGGTGGCCGGGTCGATGGCGGCGCGTTCGATCGCCTCCCAGGTGGTCTCCAGCAGCAGCCGCTGCTGCGGGTCCATGGCGAGGGCCTCGCGCGGCGAGATGCCGAAGAACTCGGCGTCGAAGTCGG
>NZ_JBICXW010000037.1:0-45958 GCF_043200475.1 Kitasatospora sp. NPDC048407
CCCCCCCCCCCCCCCCCCCCCCCCCCCCCCCCCCCCCCCCCCCCCCCCCCGGGCGCGCCCCCCCCCCCCGCGGGGCCCCCCCCCCGGCCGTTCAGGCAGCTCAGGAGACGAGCGGGAGCGTCAGCGCTCGCCCTCGCCGGCCGTTGCCGAGGTGCCGGAGAGGCGCTCGCTCTCGTCGTGTATCTCCACGGCGATCTTCTTGAGCTCGGGCTCGAACTTACGCCCGTGGTGGGCGCAGAACAGCAGCTCTCCACCGCTGGAAAGGACGACGCGCAGGTAGGCCTGAGCGCCGCAACGGTCGCAGCGGTCTGCCGCGGTGAGCGGGCTCGCAGGGGTCAGAACAGTAGTCACGTCGCCTCTTCTCTAGCTCGACGAGCTGTGTACCAGGATCAACATCCAACCAGGTCGAATTCGTTCCCGCTCGTGGCTTTTCTCTTTGAGGATTCTGCTGTCTCGTTGATGAGGGCGTGCCCCGGGCACCGGTGGTTCATGCGTACCGATTCCGATGGTCTGCCAATCACCTCGAACACCCGATCGGGCCGGGGAGCGAGGTCCGCGTAGCATAATCCTCCGCTGGGTTGGAGCATAAGCCCCGTCCCGGACCCCGTTTGACCGCATCGCAGCAGCTCCGCCGCCCTCCCCGGCCGCCCCGGTCCGCCAGGACCCGTGGTGTCGGCAGGGCATGGCAGGGTGGGGGCCGCGTTCGCGGTGGGAGTCGTGTTCGCGCAGCGCGTACAAGGCGCGCGGGCCTCGGCGGCCGAAGTCTCAGTTGCTGAGAGCATGCGGGGTGTCCGTCAACATCGTGGAGGAGTGCAGAGCGTGAGTGGAGAAAAGACCGTCCCGTCCTCACTGGTGACCGGCGAGGGCGGGTCCGACTACACCGCGCGGCATCTGCTCGTCCTCGAAGGGCTGGAGGCGGTCCGCAAGCGGCCGGGCATGTACATCGGGTCGACCGACAGTCGCGGCCTGATGCACTGCCTGTGGGAGATCATCGACAACTCGGTGGACGAGGCCCTCGGCGGGTTCTGCGACCGGATCGACGTGCTGCTGCACCAGGACGGCTCGGTCGAGGTGCGGGACAACGGCCGCGGCATCCCGGTGGACGTGGAGCCCAAGACCGGGCTGTCCGGCGTCGAGGTGGTGATGACCAAGCTGCACGCGGGCGGCAAGTTCGGCGGCGGCTCGTACGCGGCCTCCGGCGGTCTGCACGGCGTCGGCGCCTCGGTGGTGAACGCGCTGTCCGCCCGGCTGGACGTGGAGGTCGACCGCTCCGGCACCACCCACTCGATCAGCTTCCGGCGCGGCACCCCCGGCACGTTCGGCGAGGACGGCCCGGACGCGAAGTTCACGGCCGGCAGCGGAATGACCAAGAAGGGCAAGTTCGCCAAGACCCGGACCGGCACCCGGATCCGCTACTGGGCGGACCGGCAGATCTTCCTCAAGGACGCCAAGCTCTCGCTGGAATCGCTGCACGCCCGCGCCCGGCAGACCGCGTTCCTGGTGCCCGGCCTGACCATCGTGGTCCGTGACGAGCGGCTGACGGAGAGCGAGCAGGTCCAGGAGGACACCTTCCGCTTCGACGGCGGCATCAGCGAGTTCTGCGAGTTCCTCGCGCCCGACCGCCCGGTCTCCGACGTGCTGCGGCTGCGCGGCGAGGGCACCTTCAAGGAGACCGTCCCGGTGCTCGACGAGCTCGGGCACATGACCCCCACCGAGGTCACCCGCGAGCTCGGGGTGGACATCGCACTGCGCTGGGGCGCCGGTTACGACAGCACGGTGCGCTCCTTCGTCAACATCATCTCCACCCCCAAGGGCGGCACCCACGTCAACGGCTTCGAGCGGCAGCTCGCCAAGACCGTCAACGAGGTGCTGCGCGCCAGCAAACTGCTGCGGGTCGCCGAGGACGACATCAGCAAGGACGACGCGCTGGAGGGCCTGACCGCGGTGGTCACCGTCCGGCTGGCCGAGCCGCAGTTCGAGGGGCAGACCAAGGAGGTGCTGGGCACCTCGGCGGCCAACCGGATCGTGGCCGCGGTGGTGGCCAAGGAGCTGAAGAGCTTCCTCACCTCCGCCAAGAAGGACGAGAAGCTCCAGGCCCGGGCCGTGCTGGAGAAGGTCGTCGCCGCCGCCCGCACCCGGGTCGCCGCCCGGCAGCACAAGGAGGCCCAGCGCCGGAAGACCGCGCTGGAGACCTCCTCGCTGCCCGCCAAGCTGGCCGACTGCCGCAGCGACGACGTGGACCGCAGCGAACTGTTCATCGTCGAGGGCGACTCGGCGCTGGGCACCGCCAAGCTGGCCCGCAACTCCGAGTTCCAGGCGCTGCTGCCGATCCGCGGCAAGATCCTGAACGTCCAGAAGGCCTCGGTGAGCGACATGCTCAAGAACGCCGAGTGCGCGTCGATCATCCAGGTCATAGGAGCAGGCTCCGGCCGCACCTTCGACATCGACCAGGCCCGGTACGGCAAGGTCATCTTCATGGCCGACGCCGACGTCGACGGCTCCCACATCCGCACCCTGCTGCTGACGCTGTTCCACCGCTACATGCGGCCGATGGTCGAGCAGGGCCGGGTGTTCGCCGCGGTGCCGCCGCTGCACCGGATCGAACTGACCAACCCCAAGCGCGGCCAGGAGAAGTACCACTACACCTACTCGGACGCCGAACTGCGCCGCACCCTGCTGGAGTTCCAGGGCAAGGGGCTGCGCTGGAAGGACCCGATCCAGCGCTACAAGGGCCTCGGCGAGATGGACGCCGACCAGCTGGCGGAGACCACCGTGGACCCGCGGCACCGGATCCTGCGCCGGATCAACCTGGGCGACCTGGAGTCCGCGGAGAAGACCTTCGACCTGCTGATGGGCAACGACGTCGCGCCGCGGCGGGAGTTCATCGTGGATTCGGCGGCCACCCTGGACCGCTCCCGGATCGACGCCTGAGCAAGCCGCTCGCAAGGGCTCTCCACCCACGGGTGGAGAGCCCTTTCAGCTGCGGGATCAACCCGCGCTCCGAGGATTCCGCGGCCCGTGCTCCGTAGCGTTCGTGGTGTCGAGAACACCCCGCCCAGGAGGCACCCGAAATGACCGCCCTGTCCGATGTCCTGATCGCCGTCGCCGTGATCGTCCTCGTGGTCGGCCGGCAGCTGCGGGCCCGCCGGCTGGACACCGAACGCCGCTTCTGGCTGCTGCCGCTGGTGCTGGCCGCCGTCGCGCTGCGCGACCCGGTACTGATCGACCCGCAGCACAAGACCGCCGCCGCCGTCATCGTGGGCTGCTCGCTGATCACCACCGTCGGCATGGGCTGCGCCTGGGGCTGGACGGTGCGGATCTGGCGCGAGTCGGACGGTGCGCTGTGGACCAAGGGCACCGCCTCCACCGCGTTCGCCTGGGTCGGCGCGATCCTGATCCGCGCCGGCTGGTACGGGGTGGCCGTCGCGCTGCACATCCACCAGTCCAACAGCGTGCTGCTGCTGTCGCTCGGCCTGCTGCTGCTGACCCGCTCGGTGGCCATCCAGTGGCGGGCCAAGCACCTGGACGGCGGCAAGCAGCACACGCTGGCCGCCTGACGGCCCGTCGGACCACCAGAGCCGCCGGCCCCGCAACGGGGGTCGGCGGCACCGCCGTTGAGAGAGGAACAGCCGGTGAGCACGCTGGAACGCTGGACCCGGTGGCCGGCCGGGGACGTCCCGATCAGGGAACGCAGCTCCCGGGCCCGGCTCGTGCTGTCGTTCTTCGGCCGGGGCGCGATGCTGGCCGCCGTGCTGTTCGGGACCTTCGCCGAACAGCGGTACTCCGGCTGGCGGTTGCTGCCCCCGATCTTCTGGATCGCGGGATCGGCCGCCCTGTTCACCGGCTGGTTCTTCAACTGCCGGGCCCAGCGGCTGTGGCCCGCGCTGGGCTGCGCCGCCGGGCTGCTGGTGTTCTCCGCGCTGGCCCACGAAGGCGGCGCCGACACGCTGGCCTCGGTGATCTGGTGCGGGCTCGCGGTGCTCGCCGTGATCCGGCTGCCGCTGGCCGCCGGGCTGCTCACCGCCGGTGCCGCGCTGGGCAGTTACGGTCTCAGCTCGGGCGACTCGATGCTGATGATGCTGGCCGTCGCGGGCGGCCTCGGACTGCTCGGCTACCTGCTGCGCCTGGACAGCCAGGCCCGCGCCGCGCAGCGCGCCCTGCTCGCCCAGGAACGGGCCGCGCAGGTCGCGCAGGCGGAGTCCGCGGCGCTCGCCGAGCGGGCCAGGATCGCCCGGGAGATCCACGACGTCCTCGCGCACAGCCTGTCCGCGCAGCTGGTGCACCTGGAGGCGGCCCGGCTGATGCTGGACGCCGGCGCCGAACGGGCGGAGATCCGCGAACGGGTGGTCGCCGCCCGGCGGATGGCGCAGGACGGGCTGACCGAGACCCGGCAGGCGCTGTCCGCGCTGCGCGGCGAGTTCGCCCCCGTCACCGAGTTCGTGGCCGGACTGGCCGCGCAGTCCGGGGCCGAACTGGCCGTCGACGGGGTGCCCCGCCCGCTGCCCGCCGAGGCCGGACTGGCCGTCCGCCGGGTCGCCCAGGAGGCGCTGACCAACGCCCGCAAGCACGCGCCCGGCGGCCGGGTGGACGTCCGACTCGGCTACCTGGACGGTGCGGTGGAGCTGCGGGTGCACAACTCCCGGGCGCCCCGCGGCGGCCACCCGGTGCTGGGGGACAGCGGGAGCGGGTACGGTCTGCTCGGGATGCGCGAACGCGCGGAACTGCTCGGCGGCGAACTGCTGGCGGGCCCCGAGGAGGGAGGGTGGCGCGTGCTGCTGCGGGTGCCGACGTGACGGGTGCGGAGATGACGGGCGGACCGATCCGGGTGGTGGTCGCCGACGACCAGACCGTGGTCCGCGAGGGCATCGTGATGCTGCTCGGCCTGCTGCCGGGCATCACGGTGGTCGGCTCGGCGGCGGACGGCGAGGAGGCGGTGCGGCTGGTCGCCGAACACGCCCCCGACGTGGTGCTGATGGACCTGCGGATGCCGCGCTGCGACGGTGTGGAGGCCACCCGGCGGATCCGCGCCGAGCACCCGGGCACCGAGGTGGTGGTGCTCACCACGTACGCCGACGACGATTCGCTGTTCTCCGCGCTGCAGGCCGGGGCGCGCGGCTTCCTGACCAAGGACGCCGGCGCGGAGGAGATCGCCCGCGCGGTCGCGGACGTCCGTTCGGGCGCGGCTGGGCTCTCCCCGCAGGTCCAACTGCGGCTGCTGGAGCGGCTTTCGGGCGCGCCGAGCACCAGTCCGCCGCCGAGCGGGGCCCCGGAGCCGGTGCGGCCGTCGAAGCCCGAGGCCGGGAAAACCGCCCGGGCGGTGCTGCCGGACGGGCTGACCCAGCGGGAGGCCGAGGTGCTGGCGCTGATCGCGTCCGGACTGTCCAACGCGGAGATCGCCGAGAGGTTGTTCGTCAGCCCCGCAACGGTGAAAACCCATATCAACAACCTTTTCGCGAAGACGGCGGTCCGGGACCGTGCGCAGGCCGTCGCGTACGCCTTCAAGCATGGAATTTCCGAAGGTTTGTGAACGTACCGCCCTTTCGCCGCTTTGGTTGAAGGTTTCTTCATGGGTTTCGTTGTGTGGTTTGTGACACTCCATCATGGTTCGGTCGTAACGACCGAAATGATGAGGTGTCGGCAAGTGGCGCAGCAGGAGAGAGTCGACTGGTGGGCCGGGACCGCCGCCCCCCAACCGCGGGTGGTGGCGCCGCGGCGCAGTGCGGAAGTGGACGCGGTGCCGCCGGAGGACCGGGTCGGGGGCGCGGTGTACCGGAGCGTCCAGGACAGTGAGGCCTTCCAGGAGATCCGGCGGGGCTACCGCTCGTTCGTGTTCCCGGCCAGCGCCGGGTTCCTGGCCTGGTACCTGCTGTTCGTGACGGCCGAGGCCTTCATGCCGGACCTGCTGGGCCGCCGGATCGCCGGGCCGCTGAACGTGGCCTGGACGCTCGGCCTCGGCCAGTTCGCCTCGACGTTCCTGCTCACCTGGCTCTACGCCCGTAATGCCCGCACCAAGCGCGATCGAGCCGCCCTCGAGCTGCGCTGGGACACCCAGGACCAGCTGCGATGACCGCTCACCACCCCAACCACGGCCTCGCCGTCGCCCTGTTCGCCGTCGTCGTCGCGGTGACGCTGACCATCACCGTCTGGGTCGGCCGCCGCGGCCACGCCGCCGAGGACTTCTTCGCCGGCGGCCGGGACTTCTCCCCGCTGCAGAACGGCTTCGCGCTGTCCGGCGACTACCTGTCCGCCGCCTCCTTCCTGGGCGTGACCGGACTGATCGCGCTGTACGGCTACGACGGCGTGCTCTACAGCATCGGCTTCCTGGTCGCCTGGCTGGTCGTGCTGATGCTGGTGTCCGAACTGGTCCGCAACGCGGGCCGGTACACGCTGGCCGACGTGCTGGCGCTGCGGATGCGCCAGCGGCCGGTGCGGGCCGCGGCCGGCCTGTCGTCCATGGTCGTCACGCTGATGTACCTGATCGCGCAGATGGTCGGCGCGGGCAGCCTGGTCGCGCTGCTGCTGGGCACCAACAGCGGGGCCGCCAAGGCGTGGACCATCATCGGGGTCGGCGCCCTGATGATCGTCTACGTGACGGTCGGCGGAATGCGCGCCACCACCTGGATCCAGATCGTCAAGGCCTTCCTGCTGGTGGGCGGTTCGGTGCTGCTCACGGTGCTGGTGGTGGCCCGCTTCCACGGCGACCTGGGCGCGCTGATGGAGACCGCCGCGCGGCGCAGCGGCGAGGGCGAGAAGTACCTGCGGCCGGGCCTCAACTACGGCTCCAGCGCGCTCGACCGGCTGGACTTCGTCAGCCTCGGCCTGGCGCTGGTGCTCGGCACCGGCGGACTGCCGCACATCCTCAGCCGGTTCTACACGGTGCCGACCGCGCGGGCCGCCCGGCGCTCCACGATGTGGGCGATCGGCCTGATCGGCTCGTTCTACCTGATGGCGATCGTGCTCGGGCTCGGGGCGGGCGCGGTGGTCGGCGGACACGACCTCCGGGTGTCCAACTCGGCGGGCAACACGGCCGTTCCGCTGCTCGCCCTGGACCTCGGCGGCGGCGACGGCTCGACCTGGGGCCTGCTGCTGTTCGCGGTGATCTCGGCGATCGCGTTCGCCACCATCCTGGCGGTGGTCGCGGGGCTCACCCTGGCGTCCTCCGCGGCCTTCGCCCACGACCTGTACGCCCGGGCCTGGCGGCGGGAGGGCAGCCGGCAGGTGTCCGAGCGCGAGGAGGTGATCGCGGCCCGGGTCTCCGCCGTGGTGATCGGCGGGCTCGCGATCGTGCTCAGCCTCTACGCGCAGCGCCTGAACGTCGCCTTCCTGGTCGGCCTGGCGTTCGCGGTGGCCGCCTCGGCGAACCTGCCGACGCTGCTGTACTCGCTGTTCTGGAAGCGCTTCTCCACCCGGGGCGCGGTCTGGTCGGTTTACGGCGGCCTGGTCCCGGCGGTGGTGCTGGTGCTGTTCTCGCCGGTCGTCTCCGGGGCGAAGACCTCGGTGCTGCCCGGCATGGACTTCCACTGGTTCCCGCTGGAGAACCCCGGACTGGTCTCCATCCCGCTCGGCTTCCTGGCCGGCTGGCTGGGCACCCTGCTGGACCGGGAGCCCGCCGACGAGGACGGTTACGCCGAGCTGGAGGTCCGCGCCCTGACCGGCGCCGGAGCCGCCTGACGGAGCGTCGACGACGGGCCCCGCACCGGGTGGTGCGGGGCCCGTTCGTCATTCGGTGACGGCCGCGAGGGCGGTGACGTCCATCCGGGACGGGGTGCCCGGGGCCTTGCCGCAGCTCTCGGCGCGGGGCGGCTCGCTCGCGGCCTCCGCGACCGTCGCCCGCCAGCGGCGGCCGTCGGTGTGCGCGACCTCGACCGTCCAGCCGTCGCCGTCCGGGGACTGACGCATGGTCAGCGCGTCGGCGGCGCTCTCGCCGGTCAGGTCGCGGACGGCCTGCTCGGCGGCCTGGGACGGGCGGGGCCAGTACGAGCGGCCGCGCGCGTGGGCGGGGACGGTGTGGCCGGCGGCGGTGGCGGACAGCACCTCCTTGGCGGACTCCGCGGTGAGCCGGCCGTACGCGTAGCCGTGCGGCAGCACCAGCATGGTGGGGGAGAAGCGGTGGCCGCCGAGGTGGGTGACCTCCCAGACCTCGCTGTGGCCGGCGGACAGCAGGTCGGCGGCCAGCGGGCGGCCGAGCAGTGCGCAGCAGCGGTCGCGGCGGCCGTTGGTGCACACCAGGGCGATCGGGCCGCCGATGTGTTCGCTGCCGAAGCCGTCGTGGCGGCCCGCGCCGAGGGCGGCGAAGTCGAGGCCGAGCAGTTCGGCGGGGGAGTCCAGCCGGGCCCGGCGCACCCACGGGTCGGCGGGCGCGGTGTGCGCGATCAGCACCTCGTGGCGGGCCGCGGTGTCGGTGTCGGCGTGCCGGCCGGGCCGGCGGATCAGCGCGATCCGGACACCGGTGCCCTCGGCCGCCAGCTCCAGCGCGGCGCCGAGCTCGTGGTCGAGGTGGCTGGCGGTGAGCGCCTGGGCGCCCCACGGGCCGGGCTGTTCGAGCAGCAGCCAGGTGGTGGCGGTGGCCGCGGTGGCGGCCAGCGGCTCGGTCAGTTCGCGCGACAGCGTCGTACAGGTGCTCACCTGCCCACCTTATGTCCGGGTGGCGGTGCGGGGTGGACGGAGCTTCGCGTGCGGAGCGTCGCGGCGGGCACGGATTATGCTGAGCCCCATTACCTGGAGTTGACGTTATTTTGGGGGAGTCTTGGGGTCGTTTTTCGCGGTCGACGTGGCGGACCTGGACCGTCTGCTGGCTGACCTGCACCGCAGTCAGGACGAGCTGCGCACCGCGTTGAACGCGATGCGCGACACCGGGCCGAAGACCACCGGCGCCACGTCGCTGGACCACGCCTGCGACGAGTTCCACGACAGCTGGGACGACGCGATCAAGAAGATCGCCGAGTCCACCCAGCAGGTGGAGGAGGGGCTGACCATCACCCGGCGGGCCTACGCGGAGACCGACCAGGCCCTGCGCGACGCGTTCGGCGGCGGTGCCGCGTGAACGACACGGCGCAGTTCCCGGCGCTGGGCTTCGACCCGGCACCCGGAAACCCGGGCAGCGTGGACGAGTTGGTGCGGCGGCTGACCACCGCGGCCGGGGCGCTGGAGAGTGCCCACGGCACCCTGGAGCGGCTCACCCGGGCCGGCGGCAGCTGGCGCGGCGACGCGGCGCGCGCGTTCGCCGGGAAGGTCGGCGAACTGCCCGGCCTGCTCCGCGACAGCGACGACGCGGTGCGCACGGCGGCCCGGCAACTGGAGAACTGGCGCGGCCAGTTGACGCACTTCCAGGAGGTGGCGAGACGCTACGAGGCGGACGCGGAGGCGGCCAAGCGGCGCTGCGAGACCTGCGAGCGTCAGCAGGACGGCGCTCGCTCGCGGTACGAGACGGCGGCCGGCGCCCCGGCGTTCCGGCTGGCCGGGCGGATGTACACCGACGACGCGCAGCTGCGGCAGGCCCAGGCCGAGATCGACGCCGCGCAGCGCGAGTTGAACGCGGCCGGCGAGGAACTCGACGACGCCAAGCAGGCGTTGGAGAACGCCGAGGACGCCTTCCGGGCGATAGTGAAGCAGGCGAAGGAACTTCGCGAGGATCACCAGGACGAGGCCGCGAAGGTCGCCCGGGCCCTGCGCAAGGCAAACCAGAACGCGCCGTCCACCAGCATGTGGGACGGCTTCAAGGACGCCCTGAAGCGGGCCGGGCACGCGCTCAAGGAGTGGGCCACCAAGCACGCCGACCTGCTGAAGAAGATCGGCGACTGGCTGGGCATCGCCTCCACCATCCTGGGCGTGGCAGCCCTGTGCACCCTGTGGTTCCCGCCGCTGTCCGGCGCGCTGGCGTTGGCCGGCGGCGTGCTCTCGGCGGGTGCGCTGGCCAGCCACGGCCTGGCGAAGCTCGGCGGCGCGGACGTCAGCGCGATGGACCTGGTCGGCGACGGGCTGGGTGCGCTGCCCTTCGGCAAGCTGGTCGGAACGGCGGCCAAGCCGGTCATGAAGGTCACCACCAAGCTGGTCCCGAAGATCGAGAAGGTGGCGCTGGAGACCGGCGGGACGGTGATGCGGCAGACCGGCGGGAAGGTCCGGGAGATCGCCAAGAGCCAGATCGTCGACCACATGGGCGACGCACTGCGCGGGTCGGCCGTCCGGGTCACCGAGATCGGCGCGGAGGGCGCGCTGAAGACCACCTTCAAGGCGCTGCCCGGCATGGGCAACCGGATGAAGTTCGCCTGGGAGAAGCACGTCGCCGAGTCGGTGTACGGCACCGCGGTCGACACGTTCAAGTCCACCCGGGTCGCCAACCTGCCAGGCCTGCGCTCGATCCCCTCGTTCCAGAACGCGATCCGGGCCGACGGCAGCCTCGACCCGATGTCCTGGTGGAGCCGGGGCATCAACGGGGTGCCCTCGCTGCCGGGCATCGTCACCGGCATCCACGACCAGTTCAGCGGAGGCAACTGATGTACGGCACACCGCCGTTGACGTACGGCACAGCGCCGTTGACCCCGTCGGCGGGGCGGCGCTCGCGGATCGGGCTGGTGCTGTGGTTCGCCGTCCAGTGGGTGCTGGTCCCGCTGGACCTGATGGCCCGGCTGCTGTACGTGCCGGTATTCGTGGTGATCGAGGTGGCCACCGACCTGGAGTGGCCGGACCGGGGCTGGCTGCGGATGCTGCTGCGGCCGCTGACCAGGTTCGTCGGCCCGGTCCGGCTGGTCCGCGAGTGGGGCGACGGCGAGCGGCTCTGGGACGCCCGGATGGCGGCGATCTGCCGCACCGCGGCCGCGGCCTACGCGCGCCGGCCGGCCGGGAAGCAGGAGCTCGACGGCTGGGCCGGGCTGCGCTGGGGAAGCGAGATGTCCGCGTTCCTGCTCTCCCCGAAGGACTACCGGGGCGTGCGGCCGGAGCGGATCCACGCGATCGCCGCCGAGCACGGCCTGACGGCCCGCTCCGCGGGCGAGTTCGGCGTCGAGCTGGCCCCCGTTGCCCCCGTGGCCGCGTGGAACCGGACGGTGGCCCGATGAGCAGCTACACCTTCGACGTGCCGGTGCACTTCCACGACCTCGGCATGCACCTGGACGATGATCAACGCGCCGTCCACCTGCGGGAGTTGGCGTGCGAGATATGGGCGGGCGGCACCGAGGCGCAGCGTGCGGGCGTCCAGCAGTTCTACGGCGAGCTGGCCGACGCCGCCGCCGAGGACGGTGCGAGCTACGCCGGGGTGTGCCTGATGGCCACCGAGGACGACCGGGTGTCCACCGCGTCGCTGGTGGCCCGCAGCGAGACGCTGGAGCCGGCGGCCGACCCGGAGGCGGTGATCGAGACGCTGGAGGAGGTCCTCTCGCTGGACCCGGCCGCCGACGTGCACCGCACCGAGACCGAGCAGGGCCCGGCCGTGGTGGCGTTCAGCGGCGTCGAGTGGACGCCGGTGCCCGAGCAGCCGGCGCTGCCGCTGGTCCGGATGGACGTCTACCTGCCGCTGCCGGAGATCTCCGAGCTGCTGGTGTTCTCGTTGACGACGCCGTCGCTGCCCGACCTGCCGGAGTACGTCGCGCTGCTGTCCGAACTGACCGACACCGTCGAGGTGTTGACGGACGATCCGGCGCCGCTGCCGGTGCAGCGCCCCGCGGAGCGCGTGCCGCTGTTCTGAATCCGCACGGGTGAAAACGGCGGGCGCCCCCTCGTGCGAGGGGGCGCCCGCCGTTTCGTCACATCCGGCCGCCGACCGCCGCGATCTGCGCCGGCACCGGGGTGCCGGAGCCGTCGCGGCGCGGGTCGCGCTCCGGGAGGGTGACGGGCTGGCCGTTGGCGGCGGCGCCGAGGGCGGGCACCGGGCCGGCCCAGGCGAACGCCAGGCCGTCCTCGCCGCGCAGGAAGCGCTGGCAGCGGACGCCGCCGGTGGCCCGGCCCTTGCGCGGGTACTGGTCGAACGGGGTGAGCTTCCAGCTGGTCTGCTGTTCGCCGTCCAGCGTGCCGGTGGCGGCGGCCACCGAGAGGACCACCGCGTCCTCGGCCGGGTCGACGGCGGTGAAGGACAGCACCCGGGCGCCGTCGGCCAGCTTGATGCCGGCCATGCCGCCGGCCGGGCGGCCCTGCGGGCGGACCTGGCTCGCCTGGTAGCGCAGCAGCTGGGCGTCGGAGGTGAGGAAGACCAGGTCCTCCTCGCCGGTGCGCAGTTCGACCGCGCCGATCAGGGTGTCGCCGTCCTTGAGCGCGATCACCTCGAACTCGTCCTTGTTGGCGGGCCATTCGGGCACCACCCGCTTGACCGTGCCCTGCACGGTGCCGAGCGCCAGGCCCGGCGAGGACTCGTCCAGGGTGGTCAGCGCCAGCGCCGTCTCGTCGGCCTCCAGCCGGAGGAACTCGGAGACCGCGGCCCCGCCGGCCAGCGCCGTGGTGCCCGGGGGCAGCGCCGGCAGGTCGATGACCGGCAGGCGCAGCACCCGGCCGGCCGTGGTGACCACGCCGATGTCGCCGCGCGCGGTGGCGGGGACGGCGGAGACCAGCACGTCGTGCTTGGCCCGGGACGGCTCGTCGGTGACCGGCTCCAGGTCGAAGGTGCGGGCGAGCAGGCCGGTGGAGGACAGCAGCACCCGGCACGGGTCGTCCGCGACCTCCAGCGGCACCGACAGCGCCGCCGACGGCACCGATCCGGCCTCCAGCAGCACGGTGCGCCGCTCGGTGCCGAACTGCTTGGCCACCGCGCCGAGTTCGGAGGACACCACGGAACGCAGCTTGGTGTCGGACTCCAGGATCTCGGTCAGCTCGGCGATCTCCTTGAGCAGCTTGGCCTGCTCGGCCTCCAGCTCGACCCGGTCGAAGCGGGTGAGCCGGCGCAGCGGGGTGTCCAGGATGTACGCGGTCTGCGTCTCGGAGATGCCGAAGCGCTCCATCAGCCGGTTCTTGGCCTGGGCCGCGTCGTCGCTGTTGCGGATGATCGCGATCACCTCGTCGATGTCGACCAGGGCGATCAGCAGGCCCTCGACCAGGTGCAGTCGGTCCTGGCGCTTGCGGCGGCGGAAGTCGCTGCGGCGCTTGACCACCGTGAAGCGGTGGTCGACGTAGACCTCCAGCAGCTCCTTCAGGCCCAGCGTCAGCGGCTGGCCGTCCACCAGCGCCACGTTGTTGATGCCGAAGGTCTCCTCCATCGGCGTCAACTTGTACAGCTGCTCCAGCAGCGCCTCGGGGACGAAGCCGTTCTTCACCTCGATGACGAGGCGCAGGCCGTGCTCGCGGTCGGTGAGGTCCTTGACGTCGGCGATGCCCTGGAGCTTCTTCGCGTTGACCAGGTCCTTGATCTTCGCGATCACCTTCTCCGGGCCGACGGTGTACGGCAGTTCGGTGACCACGATGCCCTTGCGGCGGGCGGTGACGTTCTCGATCGTGGTGGTGGCGCGGATCTTGAAGGTGCCGCGGCCGGACTCGTACGCGTCGCGGATGCCGGACAGGCCGACGATCCGGCCGCCGGTCGGCAGGTCCGGGCCGGGGACGAACCGCATCAGGGTTTCCAGGTCCGCGGCCGGGTGCTTGATCAAGTGCCGGGCGGCGGCCACCACTTCGGACAGGTTGTGCGGCGGCATGTTGGTGGCCATGCCGACCGCGATTCCGGTGGCGCCGTTGACCAGCAGGTTCGGGTACGCCGAGGGGAGCACCTGGGGCTCCTGCTCGGAGCCGTCGTAGTTCGGGCCGAAGTCGACGGTGTCCTCGTGGATCGACTCCACCATCGACATCGAGGCGGCCGTCAGCCGGGACTCGGTGTAGCGCATCGCGGCCGGCGGGTCGTCGTTGCCGAGCGAGCCGAAGTTTCCGTGACCGTCGATCAGCGGCAGCCGCATCGAGAACGGCTGCGCCATGCGTACCACGGCGTCGTAGATCGAGGCGTCGCCGTGCGGGTGGAGACGGCCCATCACCTCGCCGACCAGGCGGGCGCACTTGACGTGGCCGCGCTCCGGGCGCAGGCCCATTTCGTTGGCCTGGTAGAGGATCCGGCGATGCACCGGCTTCAGGCCGTCGCGGGCGTCCGGCAGGGCCCGGGAGTAGATCACCGAGTAGGCGTACTCCAGGAACGAGCCCTGCATCTCGTCCACGACATCGACATCGAGGATGCGCTCCTCGAAGTCACCGGGCGGCGGGGTGGGCGAACTGCGGCGGGCCATCGCTGCGGGGCTCCCTTGCGGTACTGGGGTGGGCAGGGCCAAGGCATGAACGCCCCCCATTGTGGACCCTCGGTGGGACACCGCCTGTCACCCGGGCCGCTTCCGCCGCTGGCGAACGCGCCCGACGCACGGACACCTGACGGCACCACCGGGCGTTGCACCAGAATGGGGGACGTCACAAGCCCCCGGCCCGGACACTCCGGAACCGACGACGGGAAGGACCCCCGCATGGCCAACCCCGGCCCCGCCAGCGGCCTCGCCATCACCGAACACCGCCTGGCCAACGGCCTGCGCGTCGTGCTCTCCGAGGACCACCTCACTCCGGTCACGGCCGTGTGCCTGTGGTACGACGTGGGCTCCCGGCACGAGGTGAAGGGGCGCACCGGTCTGGCCCACCTCTTCGAGCACCTGATGTTCCAGGGCTCGGCGAACGTCTCCAACAACGGGCACTTCGAACTGGTCCAGGGCGCCGGCGGCTCGCTCAACGGCACCACCAGCTTCGAGCGCACCAACTACTTCGAGACCATGCCCGCGCACCAACTGGAGCTCGCGCTCTGGCTGGAGGCCGACCGGATGGGCTCGCTGCTGGCCGCCCTGGACGACACGTCCATGGAGAACCAGCGCGACGTGGTGAAGAACGAGCGCCGCCAGCGCTACGACAACGTGCCCTACGGCACCGCGTTCGAGAAGCTCACCGCGCTGTCCTTCCCCGGCGAGCACCCCTACCACCACACCCCGATCGGCTCGATGGCCGACCTGGACGCCGCCACCCTGGAGGACGCCCGGGCGTTCTTCCGGACGTACTACGCGCCCAACAACGCGGTGCTGTCGATCGTCGGCGACCTCGACCCCGAGCAGACCATCGCCTGGGTGGAGAAGTACTTCGGCTCCATCCCCAGCCACGACGGCAAGCAGCCGCCGCGCGACGGCTCGCTGCCCGACACCATCGGTGCCGAGGTGCGCGAGCTGATCCGCGAGGACGTCCCCTCCCGCGCGCTGATGGCCGCCTACCGGCTGCCGCACGACGGCACCCGCGAGGCCGACGCCGCCGACCTGGCGCTGACCATCCTCGGCAGCGGCGAGTCCTCCCGGCTGTACAACCGGCTGGTCCGCCGCGACCGCACCGCCGTCGCGGCCGGCTTCGGCCTGCTGCGGCTGGCCGGCGCGCCCTCGCTGGGCTGGCTGGACGTCAAGGCCGGTGGCGACGCCACCCTGGAGCAGATCGAGACCGCCGTCGACGAGGAGCTCGCCCGGTTCGCCGCCGAGGGCCCCACCGCCGAGGAACTCGAGCGCGCCCAGGCCCAGATCGAGCGGGAGTGGCTGGACCGGCTCACCACGGTGGCCGGCCGCGCCGACGAACTCTGCCGCTACGCCGTGCTGTTCGGCGACCCGAAGCTGCTCAACAGCGCCCTGCCGAAGGTCCTCGACGTCACCGCCGAGGAAGTCCGCGAGGTGGCCGCCGCGCGGCTGCGCCCCGACAACCGGGCGGTGCTGGTGTACGAGCCGACCCCCGACGACAGCACCGACGACGACAGCTCCGAGAACGAGGAGGCGGCGGCATGAGCGACACCCCCGCGCAGTACATCCCGGCGATGGACTTCCACCCGCAGCCGCAGCCCGGCACCCCCACCCCGTGGGCGTTCCCGGCTCCCGAACGGCTCACCCTGGCCAACGGCCTGACGGTGCTGCACTGCCACCGCCCCGGCCAGCAGCTGGTCGCCGTCGACGTGGTGGTGGACGCGCCGCTGGCCGCCGAGCCCGAGGGCCTGGACGGCGTCGCCTCGATCCTGTCCCGGGCGCTCTCCGAGGGCACCGACACGCTCACCGCCGAGGAGTTCGCGGCCGAGCTGGAGCGGGCCGGCGCCACCCTGGACGCGCACGCCGACCACCCGGCGCTGCGGGTCTCGCTGGAGGTCCCGGCCTCCCGGCTGGAGCGCGGCCTCACCCTGCTCGGCGACGCCCTGCGGGTGCCGGCGCTGCCCGCGGACGAGATCGAGCGGCTGGTCGCCAACCGCCTCGACGAGATCGTCCACGAGCAGGCCAACCCGTCCCGGCGCTCGGCCAAGGCGCTGTACGCCACGCTGTTCGCCGAGGCCGACCGGCTGTCCCGGCCGCGGGCCGGCTCCACCGACAGCGTCAAGCGGATCGACCGGGACGCGGTGAAGGCGTACTACGACGCCCACCTGCGCCCGTCCACCACCACCGCCGTGGTGGTCGGCGACCTCACCGGCATCGACCTGACCGCGCTGCTGGAGTCCACCCTCGGCCGGTGGACCGGCGAGAGCGCCGAGCCGTCGGTGCACGGCCCGGTGGTCGCCGACGACACCGGCCGGGTGGTCATCGTCGACCGGCCCGGCTCGGTGCAGACCCAGCTGCTGATCGGCCGGATCGGTCCGGACCGGCACGACCCGGCGTGGGCCGCGCAGGTCCTCGGCATCTACTGCCTCGGCGGCACCCTCACCTCCCGGCTCGACCGGGTGCTGCGCGAGGAGAAGGGCTACACCTACGGCGTCCGGGCGTTCGCCCAGTCGCTGCGCTCCGCCGCCGACGGCTCCGGCCGCGGGCTGCTGGCGATCAGCGGCTCGGTGGACACCGAGTCCACCGCGCCCGCGCTGGAGGACACCTGGACCATCCTGCGCACGCTGGCCGCCGAGGGCCTGACCGACGCGGAGCGCGAGGAGGCCGTCCAGTTCCTGGTCGGCGTCGCCCCGCTGAAGTACGAGACGGCCGGGTCGGTCGCCGCCACCCTGGCCGACCAGGTCGAGCAGTACCTGCCGGACACCTACCAGGCCGAGCTGTACCGGCAGCTGGCCGAGCTCGACACCGACGCGGCCACCCGCGCCGTGGTCGCCGCCTTCCCGCCGGACCGGCTGGTCACCGTGCTGGTCGGCGACGCCTCGGTGATCGCCGAGCCGGTCAAGGCGCTCGGTATCGGGGACGTCACGGTCATCGCCAACTGACCTGCTGCGCACGAGGGTCCGACGGGGCATCGGCTCCGTCGGGCCCTCGGCGTTTTAATCGATTGCGCCACCGCCGCCGGGCGTGGGTAGATATCCCCGGCCGGGCGAGAGGCGCGCGGTCGCGACGAAAGCGGAAGGAGGCGGTCACCATGCGGGTCGAGCCACGACGACGCTCCCCGAGGCTGCCCTTCCGTTGTTCGTACCGAACTGCCTGAGCAGTCGCCGCGCAGCACCGTCTGCCGCCCGCGGTCCCGCCATGCCGGGCCGCCCCCCGATCCTCCCCGCCGCCGCACCGGGCGTTTTTGTGCGGCACCATGAACTCACGGACCCCAGGAGGTCGAACCACCATGTCGTACACCGAGATCCCGGGCGCCCGGGTACCGATCCGGATGTGGACCGACCCGGCCACCGTCGAGGGCCAGGCCCTGCAGCAGCTGCGCAACATCAGCACCCTGCCGTGGCTGCACGGCCTCGCCGTGATGCCGGACGTCCACCTGGGCAAGGGCGCCACCGTCGGTTCCGTCATCGCCATGCGGGGCGCGGTCTGCCCGGCCGCGGTCGGCGTCGACATCGGCTGCGGAATGACGGCCGTGAAGTCCTCGCTGACCGCGAAGGACCTGCCGGACGACCTGTCGCACCTGCGGCACCGGATCGAGCAGACCATCCCGGTCGGCCGCGGCCTGCACACCGACCCGGTCGAGCCGGGCCGGCTGCACGGGCAGTCCACCGCCGGCTGGAACGACTTCTGGCAGCGCTTCGACGGCATCGCCACCGAGGTGCGCTGGCGGCGCGAACGGGCCGCCCAGCAGATGGCCACGCTCGGCGGCGGAAACCACTTCATCGAGCTCTGCCTGGACGACGACGGCGCGGTCTGGCTGATGCTGCACTCCGGCTCGCGCAACATCGGCAAGGAGCTCGCCGAGCACCACATGTCGATCGCCCAGTCGCTGCCGCACAACCAGGGCCTGATCGACCGCGACCTCGCGGTCTTCATCGCGGACACCCCGCAGATGGCCGCCTACCGCTCCGACCTGTTCTGGGCGCAGGAGTACGCCAAGCACAACCGGGCGCTGATGATGGCCCTGTTCAAGGACGCGGTCCGCCGTGAACTGCCCAAGGCCAAGGTCACCTTCGACGAGATGATCTCCTGCCACCACAACTACGTCGCCGAGGAGCGCTACGACGGCGTCGACCTGCTGGTCACCCGCAAGGGCGCGATCCGGGCCGGCTCCGGCGAGTACGGCATCATCCCCGGCTCCATGGGCACCGGCTCGTACATCGTGAAGGGCCTCGGCAACGCGGCGTCCTTCAACTCGGCCTCGCACGGCGCCGGCCGCAAGATGAGCCGGACGGCGGCGAAGAAGCGCTTCACCACCAAGGACCTCGTCGAGCAGACCGCGGGCGTCGAGTGCCGCAAGGACGCCGGCGTGGTCGACGAGATCCCCGGCGCCTACAAGCCGATCGAGAAGGTCATGTCCCAGCAGAAGGACCTGGTCGAGGTGGTCGCGCACCTCAAGCAGGTGATCTGCGTCAAGGGCTGACGAAGCGTCAACTGCCCGGTGGTGCCCGGAATCCGGGCACCACCAGGCCGGACTCGTACGCGATCACCACCGCGTGCGTCCGGTTCTGCGCGCCGAGCTTGGTCAGCACGTTCCCGACGTGCGTCTTCGCCGTCTCGGTGCTCACCGTGAGCAGTTCGGCGATCTCCGGGTTGGACAGGCCGGTGGCCATCAGCCGCAGCACCTCCTCCTCCCGCGCCGTCAGCGCGGCCCGCGGCAGGGCCTCCGCCGAACCCCGGGGGCGGGCGGTCACCATCCGGCGCAGGGCGGCCGGGAACAGGATCGCCTCGCCCGCCGCGACCACCCGCACCGCCTCCGCGATCTGCGGTACCGGAAGCCGCTTCAGCACGAAACCGCTGGCACCCGCGCCGAGCGCCGCCGTGACGTAGCCGTCGTTCTCGAAGGTGGTGATCATCACGACCTTCGGCGGATCGGCCTCCCCGGCCAGCAGCTGTCGGGTGGCCTCGATCCCGTTGCAGCGCGGCATCCGGACGTCCATCAGCACCACGTCGGGCCGCAACCGCCGGGCCCGCTCGACCGCCTCGACGCCGTCGGCGGCCTCGCCGAGCACGCTCAGGCCCGGCTGCGTGCCGAGCAGCACGCGCAGGCCGCTGCGGGTGATGTCGTCGTCGTCCGCGATCAGCAAGGTGACGGGAGCCGCAGCGTCGGACGCGATCATGCCGACCACCGGACGGGCAGCCTGACCGCCAGCCGCCAGTGCCCCGGGCCGTCGGGGCCGGCCTCGAACTCGCCGTGCAGCAGCCGGATCCGCTCGGCCAGCCCGGGCAGGCCGTGCCCGGAGGTCGGGAAGTCTCGAGAGGCCGCCACCCCGGTCCGGTTCACCACCGTGAGCTCCAACGCCTCCCGCCCCGCCGCCACCCGGACCTCGATCGGCCCGCCGGCGCCGTGGCGCAGCGCATTGGTCAGCCCCTCCTGCAGGATCCGGTACGCGGCCCGGGACAGCGTCCCCTGAAGATTCGTCAACTCGCCCGACAGCTCCGGCTCCACCACCGCACCGGCGTGCCGCAGCCGCTCCAGCAGCTCGGGCAGGTCGGCCAGCGTCCGGGTGGGCGCCGTGGTGGACTCCTCCTCGCGCAGCACACCCAGCACGTAGTCGAGGTCCTCCAGCGCGGCCCGGGTCGACACCTCGATGCTGCGCAGCGCGGCCCGCGCCGTCACCGGGTCGGCGGCGAGCACCTCGCCGGCCACCGCCGCCTGGATGGTGGCCGCCGTAAGCGTGTGCCCGATCGAGTCGTGCAACTCCTGGGCCAGCCGGTTGCGTTCGGCCAGCCGGCGCTCCCGCTCGGCCGACAGCGCCAGCCGCTCCGCCGCCGACGGCCCGAGCAACGCCGGAGCCAGCCCGCGCAGCACGCCCGCCACCACCGCGCACACCACCGGAACCAGCAGCAGACACAGCGCGGCGACCAGCCAGCTCCAGGCACCCGTCACCTCGGCCGACCGGCCCGCCAGGCTCAGCTTCGCCTCCCCGCCGAGCCAGTTGCCCGGCAGGGCCACCCCGGCGACGACCAGCACCAGGCAGCTCAGCCCGCCGACCCAGCCCAGCGTCACCTGCGCCACCAGCCACAGCGGAGTGCGCCAGCCGCCGCCACCGGCCGCCGGCACGTCCGGCAACGGCACCGCGAGCAGCCGGCGCGCGCCGGCCGTCAGCGCCCGCCGGGTGATCCGGGGCCGGCCGACCGCACCGACCAGCACCGCCCAGACCAGCACGGTGACCGCCGCCCGCGCCCCGTACGGCGCCGAGCCCCAGATCGTCGCCGGCACCACGGCGAGCGGCAGCAGCACGAGGCTCGCCGGCGCGGCGCAGAACGCGAACAGCGCGCCGGAGTACGTGGAGCCGCGCAGCAGCGGCCGAAATCCCCAGGTCATGGGCGCAAGTATGGCCGGGCCGCCGGACGCGGACCTCCCCCGACCGGGGGAGGAACAGTTCCCCTGTTCCCGCGATGTGCGCACCCCGTCCCCACCGCCAGGATCGGACCCGGCCCAACCGACGAGAGGACGACGATGAACACCACCCACCCGACGACCGCACCGAGCAGCTACGGTCCCCGCCCCGGCCGGACGGCGCCGGCCCCGGCCGTGGCCGCCGTGGTGCTCGGCACCGTCGCGCTGCTCACCTCCCCGGTGGTGGTCGGCGGCGCGCTCGGCGTGATCGGCCTGGTGCTCGGCCCGTTCGCGCTGCGGACCGCCCGCCGGACCGGTGCCGGCCGGGGCCTGGCCCTGACCGGCACCGTGTTGTCCGCGCTCGCCGTCGTGGCGGCCGCCGTGATGGCGGTCTTCGCGGTGTGGTTCGCGGACCTGACCCGGGACTGCTACGAGTACCGCGAGGTCGGCCAGTGGACGCAGTGCGTCCAGCAGCAGCTCGACCGCGGCTGACCGGTGGCTACCCGCCCACGTGCGTGCGGCCGCCGCTGAGCGGCAACTACGCGCCGGGTCCCACCAGCGCGCGGTAGCGGTCGTGCCACAGGTCCTCGTGCGCCTGCGGCAGCAGCAGCACCCGGTCCGGGCGCAGGGCGGCGAGCGCGTCCGGGTCGTGGGTGACCATCACCATCGCGCCCGGGTACCCGGCGACCGCCCGCAGCACCTCGTCCCGGGAGGCCGGGTCGAGGTTGTTGGTCGCCTCGTCCAGCAGCAGCACGTTGGCGCCCGAGTGCACCAGGCAGGCCAGCGCCAGGCGGGTCTTCTCGCCGCCGGAGAGCACCCCGGCCGGCTTGTCCGCGTCCGCCCCGCCGAACAGGAACGATCCGAGCGCGGAGCGCACCTCGCTGTCCGTCAAGTGCGGTGCGGCGGACGACAGGTGCTCGAACACGGTGCGGTCCGGGACGAGCGTGTCGTGCTCCTGCGCGAAGTAGCCCAGCCGCAGGCCCGGGCCCGCCACCGTCCGCCCGCCGTCCGGGAGTTCGCGGCCCGCGAGCAGCCGCAGCAGGGTGGTCTTGCCCGCGCCGTTCGGTCCGAGCACCACCAGCCGGCTGCCGCGGTCCACCGCCAGGTCCACCCCGGCCAGCACCCGGTGGGCCCCGTACGACTTGGCCAGGCTGATCGCACCCAGCGGGATCCGCCCGCACGGCGCGGGTTCGGGCAGCCGGATCCGCGCCGTCCGCTCGGCCTTCCGCACCGGCTCCGTTCCCGCCAGCAGCCGGTCCGCCCGCTTGGCCATCGACTTCGCCGCCGAGGCGGTGTTCGTGTTCGCCTTCATCTTCTCCGCCTGCGCGTGCAGGCTGGACGCCTTGCGCTCCGCGTTCGCCCGCTCCCGGGCGCGCCGCCGCTCGTCCGCCGCCCGCTGCGTCAGGTACGCCGACCAGCCGGTGTTGTGCACGTCCAGCGCGGCCCGCTGCGGATCCAGGTGGAACACCCGGTTCACCGTCGCGGCGATCAGCTCCAGGTCGTGGCTGATCAGCACCAGCCCGCCCCGGTGGGACGCCAGGAAGCCGCGCAGCCAGGCCACCGAGTCGGCGTCCAGGTGGTTGGTCGGCTCGTCCAGCAGCAGCGTGTCGTGCCCGGCGAACAGGATCCGGGCCAGTTCGACCCGGCGCTTCTGCCCGCCCGACAGGTCGCCCACCGGCTGCTCCAGCAGCCGCTCGGGCAGGCCCAGCCCCGCCGCGACCCGGGCCGCCTCCGCCTGCGCGGCGTACCCGCCGCGCCGCTGGAAGCCGGCCTCGGCCCTGGCGTAGGCGTTCATCGCGCGCTCGAGCGCCGGCCCTTCGGCCGCGGCCATCGCGGACTCCGCCGCGCGCAGCGCACGCTGCGCGCCGTCCATCCCGCGCGCGGACAGGATGCGGTCCAGCACCGGGACGGTCGGGTCGGCCGCGCGGGAATCCTGCGGCAAGTACCCGGTCGAACCGGTCCGCGAGATCGTTCCGGCGGCGGGCTCGGCGAGGCCCGCCAGGGTGGAGAGAAGGGTGGTCTTCCCCGCGCCGTTGCGGCCGACCAGGCCGGCCCGGTCGCCCGGTGCGAGGTGGAAGGAGAGGTTGTGCAGCAGCAGACGCGCGCCGACGCGCACGTCGAGACCACGAACGGTGATCATGAAAGGACGCTCCGAAACAGCAAGAGGACACACGGGTGGCGTGGAAGCTGGTCCTCTTGCTAGGAGATGCGGGGCGTCGACATGGTCCCGACGCTACGCCGACGGCCGGGCGTTCCGCACTCGAATTTCCGTCTCCGCAGGTCAGGAGAGGTCTCGGTCGGTCGGGAGCGGTTTCGGTAGGTCAGGAGAGCTGGAGCGCCAGCATGTAGACGGCCGTCCCCGCGACGATCGACAGCAGGGCGTTGCGACGCCACAGGTGCAGCCCCAGCGTCGCCGCCAGACCGGCGGCGGCCGGGCCCGCACCGGCGAGCGGGACGTCCCGCAGCGTGTAGACGGTGAGGATCACCATCACACCGGCCGGCATGGTCGCCGCCAGGAACTTCAGCAGCCCGGACTCCCGTACCCGGCCCAGCAGCACGAACGGCGCGGCCCGCAGCAGCAGCGTCACTGCGAACATCACCAGCAGGCCGGCCAGCACGTACCGCCAGTCAGGCACGACGCCCCCTCAGCAGGTAGCGGACGGTCAGCGACGCGACGTACAACCCCAGTGCCACGACGAGGAGTTGGCCCTTCGCCAGCAGCAGCGCGGCCAGTGCGGACAGCAGCGCGAGGATCGGACCCGGGACGTCACGGGTGGCGCGCCAGCCGTCCACCGCGAGAACGGCGAACAGCGCGGTGAGCGCGAAGTCCAGTCCCCGGACGGTGCCCGGCAGCGCGGCACCCAGCAACGCCCCCGTCACCCCGCCCAGCACCCAGTACGCCTGGCAGAACGCCTGGATGGCCACGATCCGCCGCCCCGTGAGGTGCGGCCGGGCGGCGGCCAGGGCGTAGGCCTCGTCGGTCAGCGTGTACACGCTGTACGCCTTCGCGGCCCGACCGCGAACCCGGTGCAGCGGGAAGGAGAGCCCGTAGAAGACGTGCCGGAAGTTCACCAGAAAGGTGGTGACGGCAACGGACGCGAGCGGCGTCACTGCGAGGAGCAGGCCGATCGCGAGGAACTCCAGCGAGCCCGCGTAGATCAGCAGCGAGAAGGCCGGCGCCCACCACCAGTCGAACCCGCTCTGCACCAGCAGCACCCCGAATGCTATTCCCAGGGGGTACAGGCCGAGACCCACTCCGAGAGTGTCCGTCGCGGCGGATCTGATGGCGTGCGGGTCCTGGACGTCGGTTGTGGTCACCACACGAGGACATTAATGCAGGTGGGACGTGCATCCAGTGGGACGGGGCGGGGGTCGAAGACGGGGACCGGAAGCGGCGGAACGCTCAGCGCCCTGTTGATCACCAGCAGACCCGGCCCCGCCGTGCTCCCCCAGCCCCAGGGGGCTGGGAGGTGCCCCCACGGGCTCCTGGTGGTGCACCCTCGGGCCCCTGGATACCCAACCCCCGAACAAACCCCCCTGAGAAATCAGGCAGCCGGCAGCTCGTCCAGGCCTTCGTGCACCATCTTCGCGACCCGGTCCAGCGCGGCTTCCGCACCCTCCGCGCCGGCGGAGAGGATCACGGTGTCGCCGCCCTCCGCGCCCAGGGTGAGTACGCCGAGCATGGAGCCGGCGTTGACCGGGGTGCCGCTCTCCTTGGCGATGGTCATCGGGACGCCGGTGGAGGTGACGGCCTTGACGAAGAGGGAGGCGGGACGGGCGTGCAGGCCCTCGGCCCAACCGATGGTGACGCGGCGCTCAGCCATGAGAGGTGCCTTTCAGGTGGTGCAGGGTGGTGCAGGTGTTGTCTAGACCAGTGTTGCACGCCGGTGCTGTCGCGGCCCGGGGGCGAGCAGGGTCAGAGTGCCGTGCCCGGCAGGGGCGGCGCCATCAGGCTCGCCGACGACTACCCTGACGACCGTGGAGCACGACACCGTCAAGCACGCCATGGCGCGCGAAGAGGCCGAGCACGGTTATCCGCAGCACTGGGAGGCCGACGTCCTGCTGCGCGACGGCGGCACGGCCCGGATCAGACCGATCACCGCGGACGACGCGGACCGGCTGGTGGAGTTCTACGAGCAGGTCTCCGACCAGTCGAAGTACTTCCGTTTCTTCGCCCCGTACCCGCACCTGTCCGACAAGGACGTGCGCAGGTTCACGCACCACGACTACGTGAACCGGGTCGGCCTGGCGCTGGTGGTGCGGGACAGGTTCATCGCCACCGTCCGCTACGACCGGATCGACAAGGCGGGCATGCCGTCCACCACCGGTACGGACGCGGAGGTGGCGTTCCTGGTGCAGGACGCCCACCAGGGGAGGGGCATCGCCTCCGCTCTGCTGGAGCACATCGCGGCGGTCGCCCAGGAGCGCGGGATCCGCCGGTTCACGGCCGAAGTGCTGCCGGAGAACCGGAAGATGGTGAAGGTGTTCGCCGACGCCGGCTACACCCAGCGGCGCAGCTTCGCCGACGGCGTGGTGCACCTGGAGTTCGACCTGGAGCCGACCACCGCGTCGCTCGCGGTGATGCGGGCCCGTGAGCACCGTGCCGAAGCCCGTTCCGTGCAGCGCCTGTTGACGCCCCGTTCGATCGCGGTGATCGGCGTCTCGCGCAACCCGCAGTCGGTGGGCCGGGCGCTGCTGCGCGACATCCGGGCGGGTTTCGACGGCCCGGTGTACGCGGTGAACCGCACCGTCGAGCCGGGCACCGAGCTGGACGGCGTCCCCACCCACCGTTCGGTGCTGGACATCCGAGGCCCGGTCGACCTGGCGGTGATCGCGGTGCCGGAGCCCGCCGTCCCCGCCGTGGTCGCCGAGTGCGGCGCGCACGGCGTGCAGGGCCTGGTGGTGGTCACCGCCGGGTACGCCGAGACCGGGCCGGACGGGCGCGACAAGCAGCGCGAACTGGTCCGGCAGGCCCGGGCCGCCGGTATGCGGGTGGTCGGCCCGAACGCGTTCGGCCTGATCAACACCGACCCCGAGCGCCGGCTGAACGCCTCGCTGGCCCCCGTACTGCCCGGCCGCGGACCGTTCGGCGTGTTCTGCCAGTCCGGCGCGATCGGCGTCGCCCTGCTGGAGGCCGCCCACCGGCGCGGCCTGGGCGTCTCCTCGTTCGCCTCGGTCGGCAACCGGGCCGACGTCTCCGGCAACGACCTGCTCCAGTACTGGGAGGAGGACGCCGCCACGGGCGTGGTGCTGCTCTACTTCGAATCCTTCGGAAACCCGCGGAAGTTCACCCGGATCGCCCGCCGGCTGGCCGCCGCCAAGCCGGTGGTGGTGCTCAAGGGCGCCCGGCACACCGGCAGCCTGCCGCCCGGCCACGCCGTCCAGCCCGCCGCCACCCGGCTGCGCGACGCCACCGTGGACGCGCTGTTCCAGCAGGCCGGCGTGATCCGGGTGGACACCATCACCGAACTCTTCGACACCGGCGAACTGCTGGCCGGCCAGCCGCTCCCGGCCGGCAACAAGGTCGCGATCGTCGGCAACTCCGACTCGCTCGGCCTGCTCACCTACGACACCTGCCTGGGCACCGGCCTGCGCCCGCGCACCCCCGTCGACCTGACCACCGGCGCCAGCGGCGAGAACTTCCGGATCGCCCTGGACACCGCGCTCAGCGACCCGCAGGTGGACGCGGTGATCGCCGTCGCCATCCCGCCGATCGGCGTGCTGGGCCCCGAGTCCGCGCCGGAGCTGGTCGAGGACGCCCCGGAGATCGCCCAGGCACTGCTGGACGCGGCCGAGCGCGGCCGGGAACTCGGCAAGCCGCTGCTGCTCGCCCACCTCGCACTGCCCGGCCTGGTCGCCCGGCTGCGGGTCGGGGGAGTGCCCGCCTACCCGGCCCCCGAACGCGCCGTCCACGCGCTGGCCGACGCGGTGCGCTACGCGAAGTGGCGACGCCGCAGCGCCGAGGCCGAGGAGACCGCGCGGGTCCCCGAACTCGACGGCGTGGACGAGGGCGCCGCCCGCGCGCTGGTCGAGCAGGCGCTGGGCAGCCGCGAGGCGGTCGCGGCCCGGCTGCAGTCCGGCGGGGCCCGGGTCACCCTGCCCGATCTCGACGCCGCGGCGCTGCTCGGGCACTACGGCATCCCGGTCAGTCCGACGCTGGCCGCGCCCGACGAGAACAGCGCCGTCAAGGCGGCGGCCACGCTCGGCTACCCCGTTGCGCTGAAAGCCACCGCCGAACACCTGCGCCACCGGCCCGACCTCGGCAGCGTCCGCCTCGACCTCACCAGCGAGGCCGAACTGCGCCGCGCCCACCGCGAACTGGACGCCCTGCTGGGCGGCGCAGCGCAGGCGGAACTGGTGGTGCAGCGGCTCGCCCCGCGCGGCGTGGACACAGTGATCGGCGCCGCCGTGGACCCGGCGGTCGGCACCATCCTGTCCTTCGGCCTGGCCGGCGCCCCCGCCGAACTGCTGGGTGACGTCGCCCACCGCCTGGTCCCGGCCACCGACCGGGACGTCGCCGAACTGATCCGCGAGGTCCGCGCCGCACCGCTGCTGTTCGGCTGGCGGGGCGCGGAGGCGGTGGACACCGGAGCCCTGGAGGAACTGCTGCTGCGGGTCTCCCGCCTGGTCGACGACCTGCCCGAGATCGCCGCCGTGGACCTGGAGCCCGTGGTGGTCGCCCCGCACGGCCTGACCGTGCTCGGCGCCCGGGTGCGGATCGCGCCGCTGCCGGTCCGTACCGATCTGGGACCGCGCGCCATGAGCACGCTGTAATCTTGCGTGGTTGCCCGCCCGGCAGGAGCGGGCAACCCCCGGGCCGGACGGCAGGACGACGGGCCGGGCGACCCCGGCGCAGTGCCACCCGCCGGACCGGCGGGACATGCCAGGATGGAGATATGGCGAAGACCGGTACCACCACGCAGGACCTGCGGTCCGCGATCGAGCGCAGCGGCTACTACCCGGCGCTGGTCTCCGAGGCGGTGGAGTCCGCGGTGGGCCCCGAGCCGATCAGCTCGTACCTGGTGCACCAGGAGACCACCTTCGACGCGAACGAGGTCCGCCGGCACGTCACCGTGCTGGTGCTCACCCCGTCCCGCTTCGTGGTCAGCCACACCGACGAGCAGAACGGCGACGCGGCCACGCCCGTCCCGTACGCCACCACCTCCACCGAGACGGTCCGGCTGGACCGGATCAACTCCGTGGTGATCAGCCGCATGGTCGCCAACCCCGAGACGTACACCCCCGGCACCCTGCCCCGCGAGGTCGTCCTCACCATCGGCTGGGGCGCCGTGCAGCGCCTCGACCTGGAGCCGGCCGGCTGCTCCGACCCCAACTGCGAGGCGGACCACGGCTACACCGGTTCCGCCACCGCCGACGACCTGTCGCTGCGGGTCAGCGAGGCCGGGGACGGTCCGGAGACGGTCGCCCAGGCGCTGGTGTTCGCCCGGGCGCTGTCCGAGGCGACCGTGGCCAACGGCTGAGCCCGGTATGCATCACGGCTACGACTCGTTCGATCCGCTCGACCCCGCCGACGCCCCCGCCCCGCGCTACGGCGGCGCCTCCCTCTCGGACCTGCTGCCGACCCTGGCGGCGGGTCTCGGCGTGCCCGGCTACCGGGCCACGCTGCCGCTGGAGCCCGCCGACCGGGTGTGCGTCTTCCTGGTGGACGGCCTCGGCTGGGAGCTGATCCGCCGGCACCCCGACTGGGCGC
The DNA here is from genome assembly GCF_043200475.1 of Kitasatospora sp. NPDC048407. NCBI lineage: Bacteria > Bacillati > Actinomycetota > Actinomycetes > Kitasatosporales > Streptomycetaceae > Kitasatospora > Kitasatospora sp. NPDC048407. The sequence continues at coordinate 28,319 of NZ_JBICXW010000037.1, forward strand.
CGTTCCTCAACTCGCTGACGGCCGCGGGCACGCCGATCACGGCCGGGTTCCCGTCCACCACCGCCACCTCGCTGGCCTCCGTCGGTACCGGTCTGCCGCCTGGCCAGCACGGACTGGCCGGGTACACGGTGGCGATCCCGGGCCGCAGGCAGCTGATGAACCAGCTGCGCTGGCAGCCGCCGGTGGACCCGCACGCCTGGCAGCCCTACCCGACCGTCTTCGAGCAGGCGCACCTCGCGGGGGTGGCCACCGCGCAGGTGTCCTCCCCGCTGTTCGCCACCACTCCGCTCACCCAGGTCGCGCTCTCCGGCGGCACCTTCCTCGGCCGCACCACCGGCGAGGAGCGGATGGACCGGGCCGCCGCCTGGCTGGCCGAGCACGACCGCGCCCTGGTCTACACGTACCTGAGCGAACTCGACGCCGCCGGGCACCGGTACGGCGTCGACTCCGACGAGTGGCGGCTCACCCTGTCCACCGTCGACCGGCTCGCCCGCCGCCTCGCCGAACAGCTCCCGCCGCGCTCCGCCCTCTACATCACCGCCGACCACGGCATGATCGACGTCACCCCGGAGAACCGGATCGACTTCGACGAGGACTGGGAACTCTCGGCCGGCGTCGCCCTGCTCGGCGGCGAGGGCCGCGCCCGCCACGTGTACGCCCACCCCGGCGCGGCCGGCGACGTGCACGCCGTGTGGAGCGAGGTCCTCGGCGAACAGATGTGGGTCGCCACCCGCGAACAGGCCATCGCCGCAGGCTGGTTCGGCCCCGAGGTGGACGAACGGGTCTACCACCGGATCGGCGACGTGGTCGCCGCCGCGCGCGACGACATCGCGATCATCGCCAGCCGCAACGAGCCCGGCGAGTCCCAGATGGTCGGCCTGCACGGCTCGATGACCCCCGTCGAACAACTCGTCCCGCTGCTCGAAGTCCGTGGCTGAGACCGGCCCGTCAACCACCCACGCCCGAAAGGCTGACGCTCAACCCATGGCTGAACTGGTGTTCTTCTCGGGCACGATGGACTGCGGCAAGTCGACGCTCGCCCTCCAGATGGACCACAACCACACCGCCCGCGGCCGGCAGGGCATGATCTTCACCCGCCACGACCGGGCCGGCGCCGCCACCATCTCCAGCCGCCTCGGCCTGCGCGCCGAAGCGGTCGAGGTCGGCGACGCCTTCGACTTCCAGGCCTACGTGGTCAACCTGCTCTCCGCCGGCGGCAAGGTCGACTACCTGATCTGCGACGAAGCCCAGTTCTTCTCCGCCGGACAGATCGACCAACTCGCCCGCATCGTGGACGAGTTGGGCATCGACGTGTTCACCTTCGGGATCACCACCGACTTCCGCACCAAGCTGTTCCCCGGCTCCCAGCGACTGATCGAACTCGCCGACCGGGTCGAGGTCCTCCAGGTCGAGGCCCTCTGCTGGTGCGGCGCCCGCGCCACCCACAACGCCCGCACCGTCGGCGGCGTCATGGTCGTCGAGGGAGCTCAGGTCGTGGTCGGCGACGTCGCCGTCAACGAGGACGAGATCGGCTACGAGGTGCTCTGCCGGCGCCACCACCGCCGCCGCCTCACCGCAGCCACCGCCCGCGCCGCCGTGCTCTCCCCGGACGTTCTCCCGTTCGAAGGCTGACACCGCGTCAGGTCCGTTGCCGCCACAATGGCAGCATGACCTCGCCGCTGATCACCGCCGCCGAACTCGCCGCCGCGCTCGACACCCCGCACCCGCCGGTCCTGCTCGACATCCGCTGGCAGCTCGGCGGCCCGCCCGGCGCCGAGGAGTACGCCAAGGGCCACCTGCCCGGCGCGCACTACCTCGACCTCGACCACGACCTCGCCGACCCACCCGGCCCCGCCGGCCGACACCCGCTGCCCGACGCCGAACGCCTCACCGCCGCGCTGCGCCGGGCCGGCGTCACCACGAGCCGCCCCGTCGTCGCCTACGACGCCGGCCCCTCGCTCTCCGCCGCCCGCGCCTGGTGGCTGCTCCGCTGGGCCGGCCACCCCGACGTCCGGGTCCTCGACGGCGGCCTCGCCGGATGGCTCGCCGCCGGGCAGCCCGTCAGCACCGAGACGCCCACCTCCGGTGACGGGGACTTCAAGGCCGACCCCGGCCACCTGCCCACCGTCGACGCCGCCCGGGCCGCCGAACTCGCCCGCACCGGACTCCTGTTGGACGCGAGGGCCGGCGAACGCTACCGCGGCGAGACCGAGCCCATCGACCCCCGCGCCGGCCACATCCCCGGCGCGACCTCCGCCCCCACCACGGAGAACCTTGCGACGGACGGACGTTTCCTCCCCGCAGCGGATCTGGCCTCCCGGTTCGCCGCCCTCGGCGTCACCGACCCCGCCCACACCGCCGTCTACTGCGGCTCCGGCGTCACCGCCGCGCACCAGCTCCTCGCCCTCGAACTCGCGGGGTACACCGGCGCTGCGCTGTACCCGGGCTCCTGGAGCGAATGGTCTGCGGACCCGGCCAACCCGGTCGCTGTGGGGTGAACCACCAGGGGCCCGGGGAACGGCGGGGCCGAGCTGCGAGTGGTCGGGGACAGCGGAGGGCCGTGTTGCCGGCGGCCTGAAGACGGGAACCAGAAACGACGGGGCCTTTCCGTGCCCTGCTGATCACCAGCAGTCTCGGCCCCGCCGTTCCCCGGGCCCCTGATTATTCGGGCTTCTTGCGGCGGGAGCCGAACACGATCTCGTCCCAGCTCGGCACCGTCGCCCGCCGACCGGGGCGGACGCCGTCCGCTTCCGCCTGGCGGTCTGTCGCGCCGACCATGCGGTCGCGGTGCGGGGAGACCGAGCGGGGCATCAGGATGTCCGCGTACGCGGAGCCCGCGCCGACGCTCGCCGCAGGGGCACTCGCGGGTTCGTCGATCTCCTCGGGCTCCTCGGTGACCGTGGTCTCCACGCTCGGCCCGACCGGGGTCAGGTCGCCGCGGTAGGACGGCACCACGTCCAACAGGCTGGTGAGGGAGTCCCGTTCGGGGGAGACCGCGGCGACTGCCTCGCGGGCCTCGCGGACCTGCATGATGCGGTCGGCGGAGGGACGCTCGATCATCGGGCGGGCCGGGCGCTCCTGGGGGAGGCGGGCGATCCGCGGGATGAACGGGAAGACCGAGTCCTCCTCGCGTTCGACGTTCTCGCCGATCAGCGCGCGCGCCTCGTCGTCGTTCGGCTGGACGAGTCGTCGCGGCGGGTCGTAGGACCAGGAGGCACGCCGGTGCTCGCCCTCGGCGCGGTAGACGAGGATGACTTCCCAGGTGCCGTCGTCGCGGCGCCAGGAATCCCAGCGTTCGGTGTCCTTCTCGGCGCCGCGCAGCGCGAGCCGCTCGGCGACGGCCTCGCCGAGCTGGGGGCCGGTGGACTCGCCGTGGCGGCGGATCGCCGTCTTGCGGGCCCGCTCGGCCATGAAGGCGCGCTCGGCCAGCACCGGACCCTCGAAGCGGCGGACTCGTTCGACCGAGATGCCGGCGGCCTGTGCGACCTCCTCGGCGGAGGCACCGGCTCGTATCCGTGCCTGGATGTCCCGCGGGCGGAGGTGGCTCTCCACCTCGATCTCGATCTGGCCGAGCCGCGGCCGGTCACCCCGGATGGCGGCGCGCAGCCGCTCGTCGATCGGAAGGGTGTACTCCGTGCTGTCGGCAGCCTTGAGCACCAGCCGTGTGCCGTCGTTGCTGACGGCCACGACGCGCAGTTCGGGCACGGTTACCTCCCGGGTGGTGCCTGCCGACGTCACCTGCGTCGCTGCTCCCGTACTGAGTGTGGCCTGCCCGCTGGCGAGTGGCCACAACCTTGCAGAGTTACCCGGCGTGTCGGGCTTTCGCCCGGGCGCGCCGCTGTGGCACGGTTGCCTGTTTGCCACGTCGACGGTCGACATCGCACCCGGGCGCCCGGGTTGTCGTCTGACGGTGTGTCGACAGGCGGGACCGAAGGCTCAGGCTCCACGAACAGTACTCCATTCGTGGCATCCACAGGGGCGGCTCGCCGCTCAAGTCTCCCGCGAATCATCGGAATCTCAAGAGTGGGCACGCCAATGGACGGCCAGTGATCAACGGACGGTGATCATCTTCACATATATCGACCGGGAGGAACCGGATTTTCGACCCTTGTGTCCTTCTTTGGGCAAGATGGAGAGACTTGTTCGAAATTCCGACACGCCGACCGAGGGACCTGGATGCCGCAGCAGAGGGAGCAGTTCGCGCACGGAGCGGACCAGGCCGACCCGAAGCCCGAGCGCAAGCGGCTTGACCTGACGGTCACCCAGGTTGCGGCGAGCGCGCTGGCGACGGTGGTCGGTGCGGTACTCGCCTCGGAACTCGGAGTGTACGGAACGATACTCGGTGCTGCCGTCGTCTCGGTGGGGGCGACCACCGGAAGCGCGGTCTTCCAGCACTTGTTCAAGCGCACCGCGGAACGGCTGCGAAACCGCGGCGCCGAATCCGGGCCCGGCGCGGATCCCCGGCCGGCTCCGGCGGGCGGAATCAGCGGGGACTGGAACGAGCCGCAGCTGGTGCGGGCGAAACGGCGCTGGACCTGGAAGTCCTACACGGCGGTATCCGCACTGGTGTTCGTCATTGCGATGGTGCCGATCGTGTCGGTGGAACTCGCCACCGGAAAGCCGCTGCACGACATCACCACCGGCAAGGACGGCAGCGGCACTTCGTTCAACCCGTCGCGCCCGACCGGCGGCAACGGAAATAGCGACAAGACCGGTACGGACGGTGACGGCAGCCGGGGCAAGGAAGGATGGCAGCAGCCCGCCCCGACCCAGCCGCCGAGCCGCGAGCCGTCCTGGCCCGGGCCGAGTGACTTGCCCTCGTCGGGGACTTCGGGCTCGCCCGCGCCCAGCGCCTCGCCCCGGCCGTCCACCAAGCCGGAGCCCTCCGCCTCGCCGAGCGCGGGCAGCTCCCCGGCGGCCACCGGGGAGGCCTCGCCCGGCCCCGCCGCCGGGCATGACACCGTGCCCGGCGCGGGGAAGACCGGCTGACGGGCGGTCAGGCGCCGAGCACCCGGCGCAGGTAGTCGTTGGCGAACCGGCGCTCCGGGTCGACCTTGTCGCGCAGTGCGGTGAAGTCGCCGAAGTGCGGGTAGACGGACGACAGGTACTCGGCGTCCCGGGTGTGCAGCTTGCCCCAGTGCGGGCGTCCCTGGTGGGCCGTCATCAGCTTCTCCACCTCGCTGAAGTAGCCCAGTTCGCGGGTGCCCCGGTACAGGTGGACGGCGATGTACACGCTGTCCCGGCCGTTCGCGGTGGACAGCCACAGGTCGTCCGCCGGGGCCACCCGGACTTCGACGGGGAAGCTGATCCTCCAGTCCGAGCGCTCCACCAGGGCCTTCAGTTCGCGCAGCACGGTGGTGGCCGACTCGCGCGGCACCGCGTACTCCATCTCGACGAAGCGGACCTTGCGGGGGCTGGTGTAGACCTTGTACGCCTGGTCCGTGAAGCGGCGCTCCGACCAGGCGCGGCTGGCGATCTGGGCGATGGTCGGGATCGAGCCGGGGAAGCTCCGGCCCACCCGGCAGACGCCCTCCCACACCGTGTTGGAGACGAAGTCGTCGTCCAGCCAGGCCTTGAACTTCGGCAGCGGGGCGGCGGGGCCCTGGCTGCGGTTGTTGCGCTTGGTCGAGCAGCGGTCGGTGTGCGGGAACCAGTAGAACTCGAAGTGCTCGTTGACGGCGGTCAGTTCGTCGAAGCGGTCGAGCACCTCGTCGAAGCCCATCGGCTGCTCGTGCGCGCTGAGCAGGAACATCGGCTCGACCGCGAAGGTCAGTGCGCTGATCACGCCGAGCGCGCCGAGGCCGAGGCGGGCGCCCTGGAAGAGTTCGGGGTTCTCGGTGGCCGAGCAGGTCTGCACCGAGCCGTCGGCGAGGACGATCTCCACCGCCCGGATCTGCGCGGCCAGCGAGCCGGAGTCCCGGCCGGTGCCGTGGGTGCCGGTGCTGGTGGCGCCGGCCACCGTCTGCACCTCGATGTCGCCCATGTTGGTCAGCGACAGGTCGGCGGCGGCCAGCAGCCGGTTCAGCTTGTGCAGCGGCAGGCCCGACTCGACGGTGACGGTGCCGGCGGCGCGGTCGATCCCGCGCACCGCGGTCAGCCGGTCCGGGCGCACCATCACGGCGTCGCCGGCGGCGGCGATCGCGGTGAACGAGTGGCCCGAGCCGACCGCCTTCACCGGGCGGTCTGCCTCCGCGGCCGTCTTGATCACCGCGGCCAGTTCCTCGACCGAGCCCGGTGCCGTCACCTGCGCGGGCCGCGCGCTCTGGTTTCCCGCCCAGTTCCGCCAGACCTCGGTCATCTCCAGAGCCCTCCCGCTCGCGTGTCCCGCCTGCCGGTTCTACCGGTGGGTAGGGGGAGCGTAGTCACTGCCTCGGGCGCCGGTCCATGGTCCGAAGGGCCCAACATGAGGGAGGCTCACATCGTGGACGCCACGGCCTCCGTGGCGGGCGCCTGCTCGGCCGCGGCCAGCTGGTGGCGCAGCCGGGGCATGCCGACGTACGCGGCGAGCGCGCCGAGGCCCGCGGCGGCGACCGGCACCCAGTAGCCGTCGGCCGCGCCGCTGGCGTCCACCACCAGGCCCGCCGCCGAGGAGCCGAACGCCACGCCCAGCGCCATGCCGGTGGTGGTCCAGGTCATGCCCTCGGTCAGCTGGGCGGCCGGGACCAGGCGCTCGACCAGCGCCATCGCGGTGATCAGGGTCGGCGAGATGGCCAGACCGGACAGGAACAGCGCGGTGCCGACGCCCACCAGCGCGGCGGTGCCGTGCATCAGCTGGGCGGCGAGGATCAGCGGCACCATGCCGACGGCCATCACCGTCACCCCGACCAGGAAGCGGCGGGCCATCGAGCCGGACAGCTTCAGGGTGCCGAACACCGCGCCCGCCAGACAGGAACCGAGCGCGTAGACGGCGAGCACCGGGCCGGAGGCGCCGGTGTGCTGCTGGGCCTTGGCGAACGCGACGGTGACCACCTCGACCGAGCCGAACACGCCGCCGGTGGCGACCAGCGTCATCACCAGGATCTGCAGGCCCCGGTTGGCGATCACCGCGGGCCCGGCGTGGTGGGTGGCCGGATGCACCGGCGGTTCGGTGCGCCGCTGACCGGTGAACAGCAGGACGCCGACCACCAGGAAGACCGCCGCCAGCAGCACACCGGACTCGGGGAACAGCGTGGTGGCCAGCGAGACCGCGAGGATCGGGCCGACGATGAAGCAGATCTCGTCCGCGACCGCCTCGAAGGAGTACGCGGTGTGCAGCTTCGGCGGCTCGTTTCGGTACAGCTGGGCCCAGCGGGCGCGCACCATCGAACCGGTGCTGGGCATCACGCCCATGCCCGCCGCGAACACGAACAGCGTCCAGTCCGGCAGGCCGGTCCGGGCACCGAGCAGCAGGCCGGCCGCAGCCAGCACGGTGACCAGGGTGGCGGGCCGCGCGATCCGGCGCTGGCCGTGCCGGTCGACCATCCGGGAGATCCACGGGCCGAGGATCGCCGCCGAGATCGCGAGGGTGGCGGACAGCGCGCTGCCGAGCCAGAAGGTGCCCTTCATCTCGGCGAGCATGGTGACGGTGCCGATCCCGGTCATCGAGATCGGCAGGCGGGCGATCAGCCCGGAGGAGGAGAAGGCCAGACTGCCGGGGGCGGCGAATATCTGGCGGTAGCTGGACAGCACGGGGTGGCTCCGTCGGACGGGGTGCGGCGCGGGGGCGTGGATAGGGGTAAGGCACAACTATCGCCCACACAGCTTACGAACCGTGATCCATCGTCCGCACCCGGGATAATCCGGACACCCGCCATCGGAAGGCACACACCGGCCGGACCGCCGCGGGTGGCAGGATCGGAGCCATGCCCGACACGCGCACCCCCACCGACCCCGCGCCGTACGACGCGCTGCTGCTGCTGTCCTTCGGCGGGCCGGAGGGCCCCGAGGACGTGGTGCCCTTCCTGGAGAACGTCACCCGCGGACGCGGCATCCCCAAGGAGCGGCTGACCGAGGTCGGCAAGCACTACTTCCTGTTCGGCGGCGTCAGCCCGATCAACGGCCAGAACCGCGACCTGCTGGCCGCACTCCGCAAGGACTTCGCCGACCACGGCCTCGACCTGCCCGTCTACTGGGGCAACCGGAACTGGGCGCCGTACCTGGTGGACACCCTGCGGGAGATCGCCGACGCCGGGCACCAGCGGGTGCTGGTGCTCGCCACCAGCGCCTACGCGGGCTTCTCGGGCTGCCGGCAGTACCGGGAGAACCTGGCCGACGCACTCGTCCAACTGGCCGCCGAGGGCCGGCCCGAACTGACCGTCGACAAGCTCCGGCACTTCTACAACCACCCCGGCTTCGTCCGGCCGATGATCGACGCCACCCTCGCCGCACTCGCCGAACTCCCGGACGGAGCACGGGAGAACGCCCGGCTGGCGTTCACCACGCACTCCATCCCGACCGCCATGGCGGAGACCTCCGGCGCCCCCGACGACCCGGCCCGCGGCACCCCGGGCGGCGCCTACGTCGCCCAGCACCTGGACGTCGCCCGGCTGATCGCCGACGCGGTCGCCGAGCACACCGGCGTCACCGACCGGCCCTGGCAGCTGGTCTACCAGAGCCGCAGCGGCGCCCCACACATCCCGTGGCTGGAGCCGGACATCTGCGACCACCTGGCGGCCCAGCACGCCGACGGCGCCGCCGCCGTGGTGATGGTGCCGATCGGCTTCGTCTCCGACCACATGGAGGTCAAGTACGACCTGGACACCGAGGCGGTGGCGAAGGCCGCCGAACTCGGCCTGCCGGTCGCCCGCGCCGCCACCGTCGGCGCCGACCCGCGGTTCGCCGCCGCCGTGCGCGAACTCGTCCTGGAACGGGCCGCCGCGCAGCGCGGCGAGCCGGTCAGCCGCTGCGCGTTGGGCACCCTCGGCCCCAGCCACGACGTGTGCGCCACCGCCTGCTGCCCCAACCCGCGCGCCCCCCGCCCCGCCGCCGCCGAAGCCTGAAGGAACTGATCGTGGAACTGCTGGACGACCTGCTCGCCACCGCCGTCGACGCCGCCACCCGGGCCGGGGAACTGCTCCGCGACGGCCGGCCCGAGGACCTCGGGGTGGCCGCCACCAAGAGCAGCCCGGTGGACGTGGTGACCGAGATGGACCTGGCCTCCGAGAAGCTGGTGCTGGAACTGATCTCGTCCCGCCGCCCCGACGACGGCTACCTCGGCGAGGAGGGCGCCGACCGCCCCGGCACCAGCGGCGTGCGCTGGGTGGTCGACCCGCTCGACGGCACCGTGAACTACCTCTACGGGCTGCCGTCCTGGGCCGTCAGCGTGGCCGCCGAACTGGACGGCGAAGCGGTGGTCGGCGTGGTGTACGTGCCCGCCCGCGGCGAGCTGTTCCAGGCGGTGCGCGGCCGCGGCGCCGAGCTGAACGGCCGGCGGCTCACCGTCCGCCCGGCCCCGGTCTGGGGCCAGGCGCTGGTCGCGACCGGCTTCGGCTACCTGCGCGAGCGCCGGGTGCACCAGGCCGAGGTGCTGCACGCGCTGATGGGCGAGGTCCGCGACATCCGCCGGGCCGGCGCGGCCGCAGTCGACCTGTGCGACGTCGCCGCCGGCCGCTTCGACGGCTACTTCGAGCGCGGCCTGGCCCCCTGGGACCGGGCGGCCGGCGTACTGATCGCCCAGGAGGCCGGCGCGCTCACCGGCTCCCGCCCCGGCCTGCCCGCCGACGGCGAACTCACCGTCGCCGCCCCGCCCGGCGTGTTCGAGCCGCTGCAGGCCCGGCTGGAGGAGCTCGGCGCCTGGCACGACTGATCTTCGGCAGGCAGCGAAAAGCCCTGGCGCGGGGAGACCGTGCCAGGGCTCGCTGGTGCGTTGAGGGAGGGGTTCAGGCCGCGGAGCGGTGCGTTCCGAGCATCGGGTCGACGCCGTGTTCGGCGGCGAGACGCTGGAGGTCTTCCAGCTCGGACTGCTCGACCTCGGCCAGGAACTCGTCCCCGGACTCGATCGCGCGGTGCAGATCCTGCTCGGCGTTCTTGATCCGCTGAAGGATTCCGGCGGTGAAGGCGTCCATACGGGCCCCCTTTTCCTGTGTCGGACGGGCACGGTCCCGAGGCACCCCCCGGCACGGAATCGGATGAACCCCGGACAGGCACCACGACCGGTGCAGGATCCGGTCGGGCGCTCGCGCGACAATTGAGTCGCGACCCGGTGGCTCTCGATCCACGGCCGGTGCGGATGGGGCACTCGGCGGGTGGTGGCCGTGAAAAGCCGCCAAGGGACGGCATCACGGTGTGCACGTGTCCTCCCCACCCGGGGCCCCGGGAAACCTCAACTCACGGGAAAGTTGCCCGAGTCACAGTCCAACCGGCATCCGAAGCCTCCGTTTTCGCCGTCGGCGCACCGGACTTACGACTGCTTTACCGCGCGACCAGGCAGGATGGAGACACCGTCGGATCCGTATGTCCGGATCCGCGCCCGGCGCATCACGGCCCGCACGGGCAGCACGGCCTGGGCCGATCCGGGAGAAGGGAAACACCGTGCGGGTACTCGTCGTCGAGGACGAGCAGCTGCTCGCCGAGGCCGTCGCCACCGGTCTGCGCCGGGAGGCCATGGCGGTCGACGTCGTCTACGACGGGGAGGCCGCGCTCCAGCGGATCGCCGTCAACGACTACGACGTGGTGGTGCTCGACCGGGACCTCCCGCTGGTGCACGGCGACGACGTCTGCCGCCGGGTCGTCGAGCAGGGCCTGGCCACCCGGGTGATCATGCTGACCGCCTCCGGCGACATCAGCGACCGGGTCGAGGGCCTGGAGATCGGCGCCGACGACTACCTTCCGAAGCCGTTCGCGTTCAGCGAGCTGGTCGCCCGCGTCCGCGCCCTCGGCCGGCGCGCCACCGTCCCGCTGCCCCCCGTGCTGGAGCGCGCCGGGATCAGCCTGGACCCGGGCCGCCGCGAGGTGATCCGGGACGGCAAGCCCGTGCAGCTGGCTCCCAAGGAGTTCGCCGTGCTGGAGGTCCTGATGCGGGCCGGCGGCGCCGTGGTCTCCGCCGAGCAGCTGCTCGAGAAGGCCTGGGACGAGCACACCGACCCGTTCACCAACGTGGTCCGGGTCACCGTGATGACCCTGCGCCGCAAGCTCGGCGACCCGCCGGTGATCGTCACCGTCCCCGGCTCCGGCTACCGCGTCTGACGCGCCCCGCCGCAACCCCCACCGCCGTCTGAGAGGACTTACGGCCATGACCACCCCGCCACCCGCCGGCGGGGCCCCCGGCGTGCCCACTCCGGGCCCGGGCCAGGTGCCCCCGCGACCGAACCACCCCCCGCGCCCGCCCGGCCCACGCCGCGACGACGACGCCTACCGCCCCGGCGATGGCCTGTTCGCCTGGCTGTCGCTGCGGCCCACCATCCGCATCCGGCTCACCCTGCTGTACGGCGGGATGTTCCTGATGGCCGGCGTGGTGCTGCTGCTGCTGATGTACTACTTCGTCCGCTCGGCCTTCCAGACCGACCTGGTGCCGCACTTCACCCTCGGCCAGGGCGTCACACTGCGGGCCTACGACGGCGCCACCCTGACCAACCAGGGCGAGCTCGACCGGTGGCTGGCGCACTTCCAGGACACCCGGAGCAACGAGGCGCTCTCCACGCTGCTGCGCAAGGCGCTCACCGCCCTGGTCTGCCTGGCCGTGATCGCCTTCGCGGTCGGCTACACGGTGGCCGGCCGGGTGCTGCACCCGCTCGGCCGGATCACCCGCACCGCCCGCGAGGTGGCCGGCTCCGACCTGCACCGCCGGATCAACCTGGACGGCCCGGACGACGAGCTCAAGGAACTCGCCGACACCTTCGACGAGATGCTGGAGCGCCTCGACCGCGCCTTCGACTCCCAGCACCGGTTCGTCGCCAACGCCTCGCACGAGCTGCGCACCCCGCTGGCGATCAACCGCACCCTGCTGGAGGTGCAGCTCTCCGATCCCAACACCTCGCCCGACCTGCAACAGCTCGGCAAGACCCTGCTGGCCACCAACGAGCGCAGCGAACAGCTGGTGGAGGGCCTGTTGCTGCTGGCCCGTAGCGAGAACGAGCTGACCGAGCGGCGCCCGGTCGACCTCGCCGAGGTCGCCCAGCGCGCGCTGGAACAGATCCGCCCGGAGGCCGGCAACCGCGAGGTCGAGCTGCGCCCCGAACTGGCCGAGGCGCCCGCCCACGGCAACGGCGTGCTGCTGGAGCGGATCGCGCTCAACCTGCTGCAGAACGCCGTCCGCTACAACAGCCCCGGCGGCTGGGTGGAGATCACCACCGCCACGGTCCGCGGCGGGGGCGGCGAGCTGGTGGTGAGCAACACCGGCCCGGTGGTCCCCGGCTACGAGCTGGACCACATCTTCGAGCCGTTCCGGCGGCTGAAGAACACCGACCGCACCCGCAGCGACAAGGGCGTCGGTCTCGGCCTGTCGATCGTCCGCTCCGTGGTGCGCGCCCACGGAGGCACCCTGGAGGCCACTGCCCGCCCCGGAGGAGGCCTGCGCATCCAGGTCCGCATCCCTTAGTCGCCGGGACACCCTGCGGGCCGCCTGTGCCCGTACACGGCGTTTTCCGGTGCCGGGACGCCCTCAGCCGCCCCTGCCCAGCCTTTGTCGGAACGACATAAGCGCTGGACAGGGGCGGCTTGTCATTTGCGGCCGGAAGAACTTACGGTGTCGTAACCTACGCAGCCGTAGGTCCGCCCGCACTTCCGCAGGAGCAACCGCCGTGACCATCGCCCCCGTGCAGCGCATCGCAACGACCGCCTGGACCGACGCCAGGCTGATCCTCGCGCTCGAAGAGGTCGTGGAGACCGAGCTCAACCGCCACCTCAAGGTGGCCAAGGAGTGGATGCCGCACGAGTACGTGCCGTGGAGCCAGGGGCGGGACTTCGACGGCGTGCTCGGCGGCGAGGCCTGGTCCCTCGACCAGTCCAAGGTCACCCCGCTGGGCCGGATCTCGCTGGTGGTCAACCTGCTGACCGAGGACAACCTCCCCAGCTACCACCACGAGATCGCCACCATGTTCGGCCGCGAGGGCGCCTGGGGCACCTGGGTGCACCGCTGGACCGCCGAGGAGGGCCGGCACGGCATAGCGATCCGCGACTACCTGCTGGCCACCCGCGCCGTCGACCCGGTCGAACTGGAGCGGGCCCGGATGGCGCACATGGCGAACGGCTTCGAGTCCGACAACGCGCACAGCATGCTGCAGTCCGTCGCCTACGTCGCCTTCCAGGAACTGGCCACCCGGATCGCCCACCGCAACACCGGCCACCACTCCGGCGACCCGCTCTGCGACCAGCTGCTGGCCAAGATCGCCAACGACGAGAACCTGCACATGGTCTTCTACCGGAACCTGCTCAAGGCCGCCCTGGAGCTCGCCCCCGACCAGGCCATGCGCGCCGTCGCCGACGTGGTGATCAACTTCCGGATGCCCGGCCACGGCATGCCCGGCTTCGAGCGCTCCGCCGCCCAGATCGCCATCGGCGGCATCTACAACCTTCGGATCCACCACGACGACGTGCTGCAGCCCGTGCTGCGCCACCTGAAGGTCATGGAGATCACCGGCCTCGGCCCGGCTGGCCGGCAGGCCCAGGAGGAGCTCGGCGCCTTCCTGGAGGGCCTGGACGCCCAGGCCACCCGCTTCGACGAGCGCCAGGCCGCGCTGCTCGCCCGCCGCGCCGCCGCGGCCGCCGCCCGCGCCTGAGCGCCGTCGCCGCCCGCGCCTGAGCGCGGTCGCCACGCGCAGTCGGGCGTGGCCGGCCACCCGCAGCGGAGTGTGGTCGCCCGGGAGCGGAACGTCTCCGTTCGATTCCGGTCGGTATGCGGACAATCCGACCGCGCAAAGGTGAGCCGAAAGGCCCGTTTTCACGGGAATCGCCCACACTCGCGCCAGATGTGACGAACATCACACTCGGCCGGGTGGCTCATTCGTGCCACCCGACCGGGCGATCACCCGTTCGGATGGAGTGGCTACGGTGGGTCACCGTGCCCGATAATCGCGGACAACTCGACCATTGGTCAAGAACCTTTCCTGACCGCCCAGTTGCCGCTCCGGGCGCCGATCGGCCGCCACGCACCGTCACGATCGCTGACTCGCACCCTTGGCCGGCTCACCCGCACGGGTGAGCTCTTTCGAACCCTGTTCGACCGTCCCGACGGGCCTCGGGCCGGGTGTCGATTGAGTAACAGGGCTTGAAGTAAGGCACAATCTCGCCCTCGGGTCGGGCACAAGACCGGCCCCCCAGGCGTTACGTGCGCTGGAGATACCGCACACACCCAAAGGGGGAGAGCGAAAAATGGCAACGGACTACGACACCCCACGCAAGACCGATGACGACCTCAACGAGGACAGCATCGAGGAACTGAAGGCCCGCCGGAACGAGAAGGCCTCCGGCTCCGTCGACGTCGACGAGTACGACGCCAACGAGGGCCTGGAGCTTCCCGGTGCCGACCTCTCCAACGAGGAGCTGTCGGTCCGCGTGCTGCCCCGGCAGGCCGATGAGTTCACCTGCATGAGCTGCTTCCTGGTGCACCACCGGAGCCAGCTCTACAGCGAGAAGAACGGCCAGCCGATCTGCCGGGACTGCGGCGCCTGAAAACGGAGCGGCACTGGCCCGGGCGGGCGAGACCCCTCCGCCGGCCCGGTACGCCGCCCCGTCCGGCCCTGAGCAGCGGGGCCGGAGGCAGAAGCAGCGACCGTCCCGAGCGGTCGCACCCGGCAGAACGCGAACCGCGCGCCTGCACCCGCAGAGCACGCAGACAGACCGAAAGGGACGGCCCCACGCTGGTGGGGCCGTCCCTTTCGGTCTGTCTGCGTTGTGGTTGTCCCCGGGCCGCCGGTCAGCGGCTGCGGCCGCCCGCCGCCTCGCCCAGCGCGTCCGCCAGGCGCTGCGGCGACCGGGTCGACAGGTACAGGTACGGGGTCGGGTCGGTCGGGTCCGTCACCGCGACCTTCAGCGCCGTCGGGACGTAGCTGCGCAGCAGCATGAACGCCCGCGGATCGGCCTTCACCGAGCGCCAGGCGACGGCCTCCTTCGGGTTCAGCACCTCGGCCTCGCCCAGGGCGCTCACCGGGATCCGGGCCTGCCCGGCCACCAGCGATCCCTGCACCACCCGGATCCGCGCCGAGCCGTAGCTGCTCAGGGCGGCCGCACCGGCGGCCACCCCCACGACCAGCCCGATCAGGGCGCCCAGTCCGTTGAACCGGAGCATGATCAGCCCGAACGAAAGCCCGAGCGCCACGGGCAGCAGCCACCAGGACCGCGGGACGGTGAGACGTTCCTCGTACATGCCTCCATTGTGGGCGCAGCACACGCCGTGCCCGGCGGCCGGGGCCCCTCGGCGTGCCTGTGCCGGAAACCTACTGGCAGGTAGGGTCGCGAGCGTGAACGGACCCACCCCCACCACCCCGCCCGCGGACGCCGTCCTGCCGCCCCGCTCCCCGTACGCCCCCGCACCCGGCACCGTCATCGGATCCCACTACGACGGCTGCTTCGGCTGCGGCCCGCACCACCCGCACGGCCTCCAGCTCACCGCCGTCGCCGGCGAACAGCTCGACGTCACCGCGCAGTTCACCGTCAAGACGGCCCACCAGGGCGGCCCCGGCCTCGCCCACGGCGGCATCCTGGTCAGCGCCATGGACGAGACCCTCGGCACGCTCAACTGGCTGCTCGGCGCCCCCGCCGTCACCGGCCGGCTGGAGACCGACTTCGTCCGCCCCGTCCCCGTCGACTCCGTGCTGCACATCCACGCACGGGTGACAGGCGTCCACGGCCGCAAGGTCTACAGCGCCGCCGAAGGCCGCATCGGCGGCCCCGACGGGCCGGTCGCCATTCGCGCCCAGGCACTGTTCGTCCAGGTGAAGCTGGAACACTTCACCACGCACGGCCGACCCGAGGACGTGCAGAAGGTCCTGGACGACCCGGACCAGATCAAACGCGCCCGAGCCTTCGAGGTGAACCCGTGACCGACTCCGCCCGCCAGCCCGTCGACATCCTGATCCGCCGCCTCGACCCGGAGATCCCGCTCCCCGCCTACGAGCACCCCGGCGACGCCGGCGCCGACCTGCGCACCACCGAGGACGCCGAACTCCAGCCCGGCGAAAGGGCGTTGCTCCCCACCGGCATCTCCATTGCGCTACCGGACGGCTACGCCGCGTTCGTTCACCCGCGCTCCGGTCTGGCAGCCCGCTGCGGAGTTGCACTGGTGAACGCCCCAGGGACGGTCGATGCCGGGTACCGTGGTGAGATCAAGGTGATCGTCGTCAACCTGGACCCTCGGGAGCCGGTCAACTTCAAGCGAGGCGACCGAATTGCCCAGCTGGTCATCCAGCAGGTCGAGAAGGCCCGCTTCCACGAAGTGGGTGAACTCCCGGGTTCGGTCCGGGCCGAAGGCGGGTTCGGCTCGACCGGCGGTCACGCTGCGGTCTAGCATGCGCCGCGGTCCCGGCCCAGCCGGGCAGCACGACGAGCGGTGGAAGAAGCGATGCAGTTTCAGCGATTTTCGGCCGGTCCGATGGGTAGCAGGTAGCAGATATTCGCGTTCGGTCTTGGATTCGGTCTTGGACCGGGAAGGACAGTGACCGTGTTCCGTCGTCGCAAGAGCGAGGACGCTGTCGAGCAGCTCGCCGAGGACGCCATCAGCGCCGACGAGACGGCCGATGACGTCGAGGGTTCCGTCGAGAACGAGAACGACACCGAACTCGACCCGGCCGACCGGGTCGGCCTCCCGCCGGCCCCGCGCCCGGACGGGCCGTGGGACGTCTCCGAGCTGGAGAAGCCCGAAGAGGGCCGCGTCGACCTGGGTGGCCTGCTGGTCCCCGGCGTCGAGGGCATGGAGCTCCGGGTAGAGGTGGCCGGTGACTCGATCGTCGCCGCCACCCTGGTGCTCGGCAACAGCGCCATCCAGCTGCAGGCCTTCGCCGCCCCCAAGTCGGAGGGCATCTGGGGCGAGGTCCGCGAGGAGATCGCCAACGGCATCACCAGCCAGGGCGGCGCCATCGAGGAAGAGGAGGGCTCGCTCGGCTGGCACCTCCGCGCCCAGGTCCCGGTGCAGCTCCCCGACGGCACCCAGGGTGTCCAGCTGGTCCGCTTCATCGGCTGTGACGGACCGCGCTGGTTCCTCCGCGGCGTGATCTCCGGCCAGGCCGCGGTCCAGCCCGAGATGGCCGGCATCCTCGAAGAGGTCTTCCGGCAGACCGTCGTGGTCCGCGGCGAAGCCCCCATGGCGCCCCGCGACCCGATCGTCCTCAAGCTCCCCGAGGACGCCCAGATGGTCGCCGACGGCGCCGCGGCCCCCACCGCCGAGGGCGAGTCCCCCTACGCGGGCGGCTCCATCGACCCGTTCTCGCGCGGCCCCGAGATCACCGAGGTCCGCTGACCTCCAGGACGTCCCGCGTCCCCTTCCGCCCCCGCACGGTCCGCGTGCGGGGGCGGATTTGCTTTGCGGACGCGGATCCCCGTACAGTTCCGGAGTCGCACCGAGAGGGGCGAACGAAAGCAAGTCGGATCGAATGAAACTCCGGAAAACGGAGCGGAAAACGTCTGATAAGCTGGAAACACGAAAGAACGAAGCGCCCGGAGGGCCTGCTGGAAGGCAGACCGAAGGAAGTGTCCGTTCCTTGAGAACTCAACAGCGTGCCAAAAGTCAAC
>NZ_JBICXW010000038.1:0-43800 GCF_043200475.1 Kitasatospora sp. NPDC048407
ACATTCCGAACCCGGAAGCTAAGCCTCACAGCGCCGATGGTACTGCAGGGGGGACCCTGTGGGAGAGTAGGACGCCGCCGAACAATCATTCAGAAAAGCCCCTGTCCGGGAAACCGGACAGGGGCTTTTCTGTGTTCAGCCGCCCGCAGGGCACAGGGGACGTCAGGGGGTCTCGAAGTCGTGGATCTTGTCGGCGGCCGACCAGACCTGTTGGCCGTCGGCGTCGAAGGCGGCCAGGTCGACGGCGGCGCCGGGGGTGACGGCGTAGGCGAAGAAGGTGCGGCCGTTGTGGGGGTGGGTGAGGGGGACGGGTTGTGGGGGGTTGGCGGTGAGGTGGGCGACGGTGGGGTCAGCGGCTCCGTAGATGAGGAGGACGCGGGGGTCGAAGGCGTCCAGGGCGATGTTGAGGGGGGCCGTTCGGGAGACGGGGGGTTCGCAGCCGCTGCCGGCGGGGTGGCCGTCGACGGTGGCCTGGGTGCAGAGTTCGCCCGCGACGGACACCAGGTCGACCCGCCACGGGACGCCGTCCTGGGTGCCCTCGCCGATCAGCGCGACGGGGGCCGCGGAGGTGGAGATGTCGACGGTGGGTGGGTCGGTGGGGCGGGTCGGGGCGCAGGCGGTCAGGAGTGCCGTCAGGCAGGACAGGGCGAGTAGGCCGCGCCTCGAAGTCACGGGTTCCTCCGGGCAGTTGAGGCAGGCAGAAGGGGGCCGGCCCCGGTGTCGAGGGGGCCGGGGCCGGCCGCAGGAGGTTGGGCGGTGGGGTTACGCGGTGTACGCGGACGCGCAGGGGGCGGACGCGTCGTGGCCGCCGTTGTCCTTGCCGAACCACCGCAGGTAGTAGGACGTGCCGGTGTTGACGCGGATACCGCGCGGGTCGGTGTGGTTCCGGCCGTCGGCGCCGTAGCTGTAGCTGGAGAACACCTTGGTGCTGTTGTGGGTCCGGACGAGTTGCACGTAGAAGCTGCGGGCCGCGCCGCCGGAGCAGCCCTTTCCGCCGATCCTGATGGTGCTCTTGGCGGGGACGAAGTCCGTACTGGCGTGGTAGGAACCGCTGCCGAAGGACTGGGAGAACGCGCTGGCCGGGGCTGCCGCGAGGGTGAGGACGCCGGTGGCGGTCGCCGTTATGGCGGCGATGCGGGTGACGGAACGCCAACGAATTGCCATGCAATCGACGGTAGGAGCGGCGGGATCGGTCGACAACAAAGCATCCCTGAATTCACCGGATCAGGGGACGGTGCGGCCACTTGTTCGTGCCGCAACTCCGCGTGTGGGGCGCGGAGTTGGGCGTCAACACTGGTACGGGGTCAGCCCGTGGTTATGACCTGGAGGACCGGCGGGTACGCGGCGTTCTCCCGACTGTTGAGGTTCACCGCCAGGCCCACCCGGCCCGCCGGCTGGCCGACCGTCAGGGTGAGTGCCGGGTCGGCGGTGACGGCGGAGGTGACGTCCAGGGCCACCCAGTCGGCGGCGGTGGAGATCCGGCCCGTGCCGAGCGCCGCGCCGGGGGCGGGGCAGCGGTTCCAGGTGGCTGCTGTCTCCTGCCAGGCGCCGGGGGCGGTGGCGAAGGCCTGGAGGTCGGTCTCCGTGCCGCCGGAGTCCGCGACCGCGCCGCGCACCCAGAGCACCGCGCGCTGCACCGTCCCCGTCAACTGCGAGGTGTCGAAGGCGAGTAGCGCCCGCCGGGAGAAGCCGGAGCCCGAGGTGTTGGTGTTCTTCACCGTCAGGATGTTCGCCGTCCCGTAGTTGGTGTCGGCGTACGAGCCGTCCCGCACGTACGTGTCCCGCACCGGGGCCAGCAGCGCCGCGTTCGCGCCCGCCGCCGTGCCAGAGGTGCGCAGGGTCACGGTGCGGCTCGCGCCCTGGGTGCCGCCGAGTTCCGCCAGCAGTTGCACCGAGGAGCCGGTGGCCAGCACCGTGACGCCGGTTGCCGGGTCTGCCGAGACGTAGCCCGGGCGGGTCACCGTCACCTGCACCGTGGCGATGGTGCGGGAGGGGTCGGCCACCGAGATGTTCAGGGTGCCGCCCGACTCGCGGACCAGCACCGAGCACGGCGCCGAGACGGTGATCGGACCGGCGCTGCCCGCGGTGAAGAAGTTGGCGGCGGTGACACCGGAGGCAGAGTCGGAAATGGCCTGTACGGAGGGGGAGTTGGACAGCACGTTCACGGTGGGGGACGCCGCCCGGGCGGCCGTCGCCGCCGCGTCCGCGCCCGGCAGCAGCAGGTAGGCGTACCCGGCGTCGGACGGGTCGGTGCCGTGGTCGAACCAGAGGGTCAGGTAGCGGCGGGTCAACGCCTCCGTGGTGCCACCGGAGTTGACGTCGCGCCAACTGCCCGTCCGCGCCTCGCGCTTGGCACGCACCGTCGCGCCGCCCGGGAAGACGTAGCCGCCGAAGCCCGCGATCGCCATCGACTTCGCGGCGGTGAACTGCTGTGACCAGCCGAGCGTGACCGGCTGCGCCGTGCCGTCCACCGTGAGGGCGTGGGTGCCGGACGGACCCAGGTTGCGGTTCTCCACCACCGTCTCCACCGGAACGCCGTCGGTGCAGGTCAGGCCCGCGCCCAGGCAGACCACCGAATCGTCCAGCAGGAACCAGGACTTCCAGCCCGAGAGGGTGGACGACAACCCGCGCACCGCCTGCCCGACCGCCGCGTACGTGCCGTCGCTCGCGCCGCCCGCCCAGACGGCGTCCGGCCGGGCCGCGCCCCACGCGCCGCCCGCCGCGTCCGCCAGCTTCTTGGTGGAGACGGTCGTTCCGGGCAGGCGGTACGGGTCGACGGTCGGCCAGAAGGCGTCCGCGTACTGGCCGTTGCCCGTGGTCGCGTTCCACCAGGCCAGCAGGCCGCTGTTGGTGTGCCAGCCGCGGACGTTCTCGCCGTTGCCCGTCTCGTAGAACGTGGTGCGCGCCGAACACATCGACAGCGACACCGTCCAGGCCGGACGGCGCACCACCGCACGGTCCATCGCGAACACCCGCGCACCCGCCGGCTCCGCCGACGCCGACACCGCGCCGTCCGCCAACAGGGCCTGCGCGCGGGCCAGTTCGGGGACGTCGACGGCCGCGTCCGACAGGTACGGGCGGTAGTAGTCCCGGCCGATCCAGCCCTTCACCGCCGCCCGCCAGCGCGCCGACTGCGCGGCCGGCGCCGCACCCGAATCCGCCAGCCGCAGGATGTGGCCGATGATGGTGTGGCCGCGGCCGTGGTCGTCCTGCTGGAGGTGCAGCAGATCCGACGCCTGCAGGCCGCGGCTGCTCGCCCGGCCCACCACCGAGTCCATCACCAGACCGTTGAACAGGAACGGCGCGTACGCCGAATCCACCGCGTCGAACACGTTCTGCCGCTGCGGGTCCGTCACCTCCCACGAGGAACCCGCCAGCAGCGCGAACAGCCGGCTGAGCCCGCTCAGCAGCACCTCGCCGTACGAGCCCGTGTACGGCACCCAGGTGTGCTGGACGAACGAACCGTCCGGGTACAGGCCGTCGCCCGTCAGCACGTACGGGAACACCGGCGACAGCGCCGCCGACGCCGTCGCCAGCTTCGCCGCGCCGCGCCCGACGATTCCGCGCAGGGCCAGCACGCGGCAGAGGTCCACCCGGTTCGCGCCGGTGCTCGTTCCCGTGTAGGCGGCCACCTTGGAGTCCGGGACGGCGCGGTCGACGGCGGTGCAGTAGGCGGTGAGCTGGGCGGACGTCAGCTGCGGGGAGAGCAGGACGCAGGTGTCGAGCAGGGCCTGCGGCGAACCGATCTGCCAGTCCCACCAGTTGTCGTACGCCGTCGCCGTCGCGGTGTACGCCGAGGCGCACAGCTGGTCCAGGCCCGCCGCGACCGCAGCCGCCAGCGCCGCGTCGCCCGTCAGACCGGTGCCGGGCTGCGCCCAGGCCAGCGCCATGGTGCGCAGCCGGACGAAACTGCCGGTGATGTTCGCCGAGACCGAGCCCAGTGGCAGGTCCGGCCAGAGCGATCCCGCCGTGGGCGCCATCGCCTGCTGCTGCGCCCGGGCCCGGTCGCCGAGTGCCCGCAGCGCGGAGCCGAAGGGCTCGGCTGCCGGGTCGAAGCCGGTGCCGGTGAGCAGGGCGAGCCAGCGCAGGCGGAGTGTCTCGTAGGGGTCGGCGGTCGCGGCGGCGGCGGGGGTGGTGCCGGTGACGGCCAGGGCGAGGGCGCCGGCGGTGCCGGCCTGGAGCAGGGTGCGGCGGGACAGGGCAGGCAGGGACACGACGCCTCCGGGAGGGGGAGTGGGCGCGGGGGGAGGAGCGGGAAAGCGCTTTCCGGGTGCCGACGGTAAGCGCTTTCCCGTTGGGACGTCAACGGGTCGGGCACCCAATTGGTAAGCGCTTTCCAGCCCTTCGGCGTGCAGGTTTGCGTGCGAGGCGGCGCACCTGGCTCCGAGCCGGGTGCGAGCGGTGCGGGTGGCGTGCGGGCGGCGGGGGTCGCATGGTGGTGTGAGGGGTCGGTGTGCGGGGGCGGTCAGGTGTGAATACCTGACCATGCGTCAAGGTGCGCTCGGGTAGGGTGCGTTCGGCCTTTCGTGGCCGGCCTTCCGGGATCGGCCCGGGTGGGCCGGTGGGACGGGCGGGGACGGATGGGGACGGACGGGGACGGAGTAGCAATGCAGATCGGAATCATCGGAACGGGCACGGTCGGGCAGACGCTCGGCAGCAAGCTGGCCGCACTCGGCCACGACGTCGTCCTCGGCTCCCGCACCAAGGGCAACGCGGCCGCCACCGACTGGGCGGAGCGCAACGGACCGCGCGGCCGGGCCGGGACGTTCGCGGAGGCCGCCGAGTTCGGCGAACTCGTCATCAACGCCACCGGCGGCACCGTCGCGCTCGCCGCCGTCGAACTCGCCGGTGCGGACAACCTCGCCGGGAAGACCCTGCTGGACGTCTCGAACCCGCTGGTGTTCTCGCCGACCGGGGAGATGACGCTCGACCCGGTCAACGACGACAGCGTGGGCGAGCAGCTGCAGCGGGCCCTGCCCGGTACGCGGGTGGTGAAGGCGCTCAACACCGTGAACGTGGCCGTGATGGTGGACCCCGGCCGGATTCCCGGCGAGCACCAGCTGTTCGTGGCCGGCCAGGATGCCGACGCCAAGGCGCAGGTCACGGCGCTGCTCGGCGAGTTCGGCTGGCCCGCCGAGCGGGTCCTCGACCTCGGCGGGATCGACGCCGCCCGGGGCATGGAGATGCTGATGCCGTTCTGGATGCGCCTGATGCGGCACTACGGCCACGCCGACTTCAACTACTCGATCCGCACCGCGAACTGAGCCGAGTCCGAACACCAGGAGAGGCGCCACCATGAGCACCCCCGCCGAGCAGCCCCCGTACCTCCCGCTGGACGAGGACTGGGAGAGCGCACTCGCGATCGTCGCCCACCCCGACGACATGGAGTACGGCGCGGCCGCCGCCGTCGCCCGCTGGACCGGCCAGGGCAAGCGCGTCAGTTACCTGATGGTCACCAGCGGCGAGGCCGGCATCGACGGCCTGGAACCCGCGCAGTGCCGGCCGATCCGGGAACGCGAACAGGTCGAGTCCGCGGCCGTGGTCGGCGTCGACAGCGTCGAGTTCCTCGGTTATCCGGACGGCATCGTGGAGTACGGCCTGCCGCTGCGCCGCGACCTGGCCCGGGCGATCCGCCGGCATCGCCCCGACATCGTGATCACCACCAACTTCCGGGACACCTACGGCGGCGTGTTCCCCAACCAGGCCGACCACATCGCCGTCGGCCGGGCCACGCTGGACGCGGTGCGGGACGCCGGGAACCGCTGGGTGTTCCGCGAGCTCATGGTCTCGGGCCACCAGCCGTGGAACGGCGTCCGCCAGCTCTGGGCGGCCGGCTCACCGGACGGGCTGCACGCCGTCGACACCACCGACACGTTCGCCGCCGGAGTCGCCTCGCTGGAGGCGCACCGCGCCTACCTGGAGGGCCTGGGCGGGCAGATGGCCAACGCCGCCGAGTTCCTGGAGTCGATGGGGCGCGCGGCCGGAAGCCGCTTCGGCACCGCGTTCGCCGCGTCCTTCGAGGTGATCACGTTCCGCTGAGTCCCGGGGCCGGGCCGTCCTCGGTGGGGCCGTCCTGGGGCCGGTCCGGCCAGAGGTGGGCGAGCGTGCCGAAGAACCGCACCTTGGGCGCGTGCATGACCAGCGAGGCGGTCAGCAGGTCGGGGTCGAAGTCGGTCAGGCCGGTGGCGGCCTGGAGTCGGCGGAGACCCCGGAAGTCGTCGAGGAACTCCTGCCCGACGGTGTCGACGAGGTAGCCGTCGATCGGCGACCCGGTGGGGTCGAGCGGCGGGAGCGCGGCGGCCGTCCGGGGGCGGCGGCACACGGTCAGGATGTCGGTACCCAGTCTGGGCCCCCACTCCACGGCCACCACCTCGGACCAGGGAACGAACTCGAACCGTTTACCGAACCGGAAGAAGGTGACGCCGTACCGGTCCAGCTCGAAGACCTTGCGGCGACTGGAGCAGATTGCCACGATCGACAGCAGTACCGGGACGAGCACCAGCTCGATGTGGTCCAGGTCTGCGGCGAACGGCGTGAAGCCCAGCGCGATGACCGGAGTGAGGAGGGCGACAACGAGCACGGCGCGCCGCGTCCACCCCCACCGGACCACGTACGAATCGTCGAACTCCTGCATGTGCACCATGATTGCGGACAGCCTGCGGCCCGGGACAGACTGATCGGCGTTCGAGTTGCTGACGGTGTGTCAGCGGTGCCCGTTGCCGTCGGCCGGGACGTCGTCGCCGTTGTCCTGGTGCGGAATCCGGCCGGTGGTGTCCTGCGGCGGGCGGCGGCGGTGGCGCAGCCAGGCGCGGGTGACGAGCAGAGCGAGCACGGCGAGCACGGAGACCAGCAGCAGCACCTGGTAGCGGACGGCCTGCCGGTACAGGACGGTGATGTTGCTGCCCGCGAAGTAGCCGACGGCCGTCCAGACGCCCGCCCACAGCGCCGCGCCCGCGGCGTTGGCCGGCAGGAAGCGCCGCCACGGCATCTCGGTCGTGCCGGCCACCAGTCCGTTGGTCTGGCGCAGCCCGTCCACGAAACGGGCACCGGTGACCAGCAGGATGCCGCGGCGGCGGAAGAAGTCCTCGGCGCGGGCCATCCGCTCCGGCGTGAGCCGCACGTAACGCCCCCAGCGGTGGACGAACGCCAGGCCGCCGGTGCGTCCGATCAGGTAGGCCAGGCCGTTACCGGCGAACGCGGCCAGCACCGCGACGGTCAGTACCACCGGCAGCGACAGCTGCCCCGCGCCCGCGTAGACCGCGGCCAGCACCAGGATGGTCTGGCCGGGCACCGGGATCACACAGTTGTCGACGAACACCAGGACGCCCACCGCCAGATAGCCGTAGTCGTCCAGCAGCGGGGCGAGCTGGGCCAGTGGGCCCGGCAGGGGTGGGGGCAAGGCGGACCGTTCCTCCCACCGGGCCGTGGCCCGGGATCAGCGCTGCTCCTCGGCGAGTCGGTGCTCGACGACGCAGTCGGGGCCGGGGTAGACGAGGCCGGAGTGCCCGTCCTCGAAGCGGACCAGGTACGGCGGTTCGCCGTCGGTGCCGCGCACCTCGACGATCTCGCCCTTGCGGTCGTGCATGCCGACCGACCTGCTGTACATGTGGACGTGGTCTCCCACTGTGGCTTGCATCGCTGCTCCTGCGGTTCGGCGGACCGGTGGGACGGGGGCGAGCCCCTGGTTCCACTGTGCGGCGGCGCTCCGGGCCGTGCAATGGCGGAACCGGTCAGCCCACGGTGTGCGGCGGCGCGGTCACAGGGCGGGGGCGCTCGGTGTCCGTGGCTTCAGCTGCCGGTCGGCGGGGTGCTTGAGGGCTCAGCTGCCGGTCGGCGGGGTGGCGAGGTAGCTGCGGACCAGGCGCTTGCACTCGGCGATCAGCTGCGGGTCGCCGTCCGGGTCGGCGCGGAAGGCGAGTTTGAGCACGGCGTCCGCGCACTCCATGGCGACCCGCAGGGCGAGGGCGTAGCCGGGGGCGGTGAACAGTTCGCCGCTGATGGTGCGCAGGCGCAGGGCGACGGCCGCGTTGTTGTCGAGTTCGGCGTCCAGCAGGTGCAGGTCGTCGATCTCGGCGGGGACGGCGTCGACCAGACCGAAGTCGAGGTGGCCGAAACCGGGGAGGGTGCGCTTCATCGCGACGAACTCCTCGACCGCGAGGTCGGTGAACTCCGCGATGCCCGGCCGGCCGGCGGCGTCCACCCGGCGGGCCAGGCCGTCCAGGAAGGACGCCAGGTTGCGTTCGGCGAGCGCGGCGAGCAGGCCCTCCTTGCCGGAGAAGAACTGGTACAGGGTGCCGATCGGCACCTCGGCGCGCAGCGCGACCTCTTTGGTGGTCAGCCCCGCCGAGCCGACCTCGTCCAGCAGGCCCGCGCACGCGTCCAGCAGCCGCCCGTACCGCTCCTGGCTGCGCTGCTGCACCGGGCGGCGGCGGGCGCCGACCGCCGGGACGCGGGTGACGGAGAGAGGGGTGGAGGGCTGCGCGGTCATGGCGGACACTCTGCCGCATCCGGTCGCGTCGCGGCCAATCCCCGTGCCGGGCCGGCGGGGCGGTGTGATTGGGTGGCCGTTCGACGACGGAACGTTCCGGCGCTCGGGACGGCCGGTGGGGCGAGTGGGTGGCGGAGGTGGCGGGCGTGGACGGGCGGCCGGTGACGGTGCAGCGGGCCGGGCGGATCGAGGACGGGGGCTGCCGGCACCTGCTGGTGTGGCGGGCCGGCCCGGGTTGGCGGATGGTCAGCTCCGGGGTGCTCGGCGGCGGCCTGGGCGAGCGTCACTGGGTCCTCAACGCGCAGGTCCGCGCCGGGTACGGACGCCTCGACCCGGACGCGCACCTGGCCGAACTCGCCGTCGCGCAAGGCTTGGTGGGCCCCGGCGTGGGTCTGATGACGGCCGCCGAGGTGGACGCCTGCAGCTGGGCGGAGGACGGCGGCGTGACGGCCGTGGTCACCACCGGGATCGGGGTGCCGACGTGGGCGGCTGCCGAAGCCGACGTACCGTCAACCCCGTCCGATGCTGCCTACGTGCCGGGGACGATCAACGTGCTGGCGGTGGTCCCCGCCGCGGTGTCGGACGCCGGGCTGGTGAACCTGCTGGCGACGGCCACCGAGGCGAAGGTGCAGGCCCTGCTGGAGGCCGGTTACGACTGCTCGGGCACCCCGTCGGACGCGGTCTGCGTGGCCGTCCGGACGCCGGTGGCCGGTGCGCCCGTCGAGCCGTTCGGCGGCCCGCGCTCGTACTGGGGGGCGCGGTTGGCGCGGGCGGTGCGTGCGGCGGTGTTCGAGGGCGCGGTGCGGGACCGCGAGCGCCGCGCGGAGTGGGACGGGCCGCCGGCGCACCCGGCGACGGTTCCGGGCTGCGAGCTCGCCGACGTGCTTTCCGGCTGTGGCGCGGTCAGGTGCCGGGAAGGCGGTGCTGGTCGGTGACGAGCTGACGCTTTCCGGCTGTGGCGCGGTCAGGCGCTGGGAAGCCGGTGCTGGTCGGTGACGAGCTGACGCTTTCCGGCTGTGGCGCGGTCAGGCGCTGGGAAGCCGGTGCTGGTCGGTGACGAGCTGACGCTTCCGGGCTGCGGCGCTGTCAGGTGCCGGGAAGGCGGTCCTGGTCGATGACGTAGATCCGGGTGCGTTCGGGCGCGTCCGCGCAGTGCTTGCCGAGTTTCTCCCACCTGGATTCGGGTGCGCGCAGCGGCCGGTGGCACCGACGGCACCGGACGACCGGGGCGGGGCGGCGCTCGACGGCTGTCCCCGGCAGCGGTGGCTCGGTGGTTTTCAGGTCGGTGCTCATCCGTCAAGTTCATCATTCCGGTCCGGCGGCCGTGCGACGGGGGCCGGGAATCGGGGTCCGACCTCCCGTTCTCGCCCGGCTGCGGACCGCCCGGCGGCCCGGCCGGGGGTCAGGTGCGGCGTGGGTATTCTGGGCGCTCTGTGTCGACGGGGGGATCGGGGCGCCATGGTGAGAGTGCTGCTGGCCGAGGACATGCACCTGGTGCGCGGCGCCCTGCGGGCGTTGCTCTCCGAAGCCGGCGACATCGAGGTGGTGGCCGACACCGGGCACGGTGATCAGGTGGTTGCCACTGCCCTCGCCCACCGGCCCGACGTCGCCGTGCTGGACGTCGACATGCCCGGGACGGACGGTCTGACGAACGCGGGCGCGCTGCGTGAACGGCTGCCCGGCTGCCGGGTGTTGATCCTGACCGCGCACCGGCGGCCCGAGGTGCTGCGGGCGGCGCTCGCCGCCGGGGCGACGGGTTTCATGCCGAAGGACGCCCCGCCGGAACGCCTTGCCGAAGCGATCCGGACGGTCGCGGTCGGCGGCACCGCGATCGACCCCGAACTCGCCGCCCGCGCCCTCACCGCGCCCGCCAGCCCGCTCACCGAGCGCGAGGCGCAGGCCCTCGCGCTGGCGGCGGACGGCTGCGAGCCGCGGGAGATCGCCAAGCGCCTCCACCTGTCGGCCGGGACCGTCCGCAACTACCTGGCCGCCGCCCAGGTCAAGCTCGACGCCCGCACCCGCCTGGACGCCGTCCGGATCGCCCGCGAGGCCGGTTGGCTGCCCGCCGGGTAGCCGGTCGTCCGGCCTCAAGTGGCGGATGGGGTAAGGGAGTTGTTTCGGTCGACCGGGAGGCCGGCGTTCTGTCAGGGTGCTGTTGGCGACGGGCTGTTGCGCAGGACGCGCAGATCGCGGACCTGCCAGGAGATCCGGCGGACCTCGGGGCGGGGGCGGAGGTGGCCCCACTGGCCGGCCGAGACGGACAGGTTGACGATGATCCAGGCCCACCAGTCGGTGCCGACGCCCTGGCCGTCCGCGTGGACCTCGCGGCCGTCGACCGACCAGACCACCGAGCCCGTGCCGAAACGGCAGCTGACGGTGAACCAGGTGCCCGGGGTGACGAGTCCGTCCAGGTAGGCGGGGTTGCCCGGGTTGACGTGGTTGCTCAGCTCCAGCATCCGCGGGTGGTCCGGGTGGTACTCCAGGACGTCCACCTCGCCGTGCCCCGGCTGGGACCGGCCCGCGGCGAGGTCCCGTCCCCACGTCCAGATCGCCGGCCACGCGCCCTGGGTGGACGTCAGCAGGCACTGCGCCTCCAGTACGTCTTCCGGCCGGAGTTCGAAGCCGCCCTGAGTGTTCTCCGTGGTGACCAGTGGCGTCCGCCAGCTGAACGGGTTCTCGCGCACCGCCGTGAACGTGTCGCCGTCCGGCCCGAAGCCCGCCACCAGGTGGTCCAGCTTGTTGTCGCCGCTGTTGCGCCCGTCGGGCGGGTACGCGGACGAGGCGCCGGCCGCCCACTGCGAACTGTCCGAGAACGGGGCGTCGAAGACGACGACGGGCTCGGCGGGTTCGGGTGTGGTGAGGCTGCCGTTCGGGGGGATCACTTCGGTCACCGGACACTCTCCCGGGTCGTGCGATTGGTTCATCCAGGGGCATTCCCGGCGAAAACGTTCCACACCGCCCGACCCACCGGCGCACAGAGGTGCGAGCTCCGGCGAGGGGGCGTGCGCGGGCGTGGGCGTGGGGCCGGCGGGCCGGTGGGGTGTGGCACAGTGGCGCGATGAAGACGATCGGCCTGCTCGGCGGCATGAGTTGGGAATCCACGGCGCAGTACTACCGGCTGCTCAACGAGTTCACCCGGGACCGGCTCGGCGGCCTGCACTCCGCCAAGTGCGTGCTGTACTCCGTGGACTTCGCGGAGATCGAGCAACTCCAGGCCACCGGGCAGTGGCAGGCGGCCGGCGAGATGCTCGCGGACGCCGCGAGGTCCGTCGAGGCGGGCGGCGCGGACCTGCTGCTGATCTGCACCAACACCATGCACAAGGTCGCCGAACAGGTCGCCGGGGCAGTCGGCATCCCGCTGCTGCACCTCGGCGACGCCACCGCGGAAGCCGTGCTGGCGGCGGGAGTTCGGCGGGTCGGACTGCTCGGCACCGCGTTCACCATGGAGCAGGACTTCTACCGCGAGCGCCTGGCCGGCCACGGACTGGACGTGATCGTGCCGGACGCGGCCGGGCGGGAGCTGGTGCACCGGGTGATCTACCAGGAGCTGTGCGTCGGGGTGGTCCGGGAGGAGTCCCGCGAGGCCTACCGGAAGGTGATCGCGGAGCTGGTGGCGGCCGGGGCGGAGGGGGTCATCCTCGGCTGTACGGAGATCGAGCTGCTCGTCAGGGCGGAGGACAGTCCGGTGCCGGTGTTCCCGACGACCCGGATCCATGCGGCGGCGGCGGTCGAGGCTGCGCTTTGACGCGAGGCTGCGCTTTGACGCGAGGCCGCGCTTTGACGAGTGAGGGTGCGAAAACAGGGGCGCGGGGAACTGCGCGAAGCGGAAGACCCAGACCGCAAGATCGCGACCCAGAACAGTGACTTGCACGTGCTCGCGCCCCTACGGACGGGCTTGCGCTTGTCGCGCAGTCCCACGCGCCCCCGGTTGTGCTCTCCCTGGTTTCGCACCCGCTCACGTCGAGAGGGTGACCGCCAGGGTCCAGTGGTTCGGGGCGTCCGGGCTGGTGGTGAAGGTGGCGTGGTGGGTGGTGGCGCGGGTGGTGAGGTTGGGGGTGCCGTTGCCCGGGGGGTGGGGGCCGGGGTGGGGGTGGTTGTTGGTGAGGCGGAGGCCGGTGGGGGTGAGGGTGAGGGTGCAGTGGGTGGCGCGGCTGTGGCGGAGGAGATTGGTGATGCCCTCGCGCAGGGCGGCGGCGAGGAGGGGGCGGGCGGCGGTGGGGGTGGTGTCGGGGGTGCCGGTGAGTTGGAGGGTGATTCCGGCGGCGGTCAACAGGGCCTGGGCGGAGGCGAGTTCGCGGGTGAGGTCGAGTTCGGTGTGGTCGGCGGGGATCGCGCGGAGTTCGGCGAGGGCGGCGGCCTGTGGCAGGTGGTCGGCGTCGGGTTCGCGGAGGGCGAGTTCGGCGGTGACGGCGATGGCGGTCAGGCCGGAGCCGAGCAGGTCGTGGACGTCGCGGGCGATGCGTCGGCGTTCGCGGGCGACGGCCAGTTCGGCCAGTGCCCGGCGGGCCTCGCGGACGCGGTGCACCAGGGTGGTGAGCAGCGTCAGGCCGTAGTAGACGAGTGCGATGGTGACGACGTCGACGGCCGCCGTCCCGCTGACCGTGCCGGCCGCGAGCACCGCCGCGCCGAACGCGGGCCAGCCGGCGGCGGGGGGCAGCAGGACGAGTGCGGAGGCGGCGGCGAACGCGAGCAGTTGCGGGTGCGGGCCGTCCGGTCCGAACAGCACGGCGACGGCGAGGGCGCACTGGATGGCCCACGTCCAGAGGTAGCCGGGTGGGTGGATCCCCGGTGGGCGGGGGAGTGAGTGGTGGACCTGGAGGCCGGTGACGAGCGTCAATGCGCCGAGGGCAGAGGTGAGTTGGAGGGGGGTGAGGGCGAGGTCGGTGAGGTAGGCGATGCCGACCGCCAGGTAGCCGAGGTGGACGGCGACCAGGATGGGCAGTACCAGGGCGGGCATCGGGCCGTCCGGCGCGGGGGCGGGGTACGGGGGTTCGGGTGTCGCGCGGACCCCCGCTGCGGCGCGGCGGGCGGTGGCCGCGACGGCCGTGGCGTCGCCGTCGGCGGCGAGTCGCAGGATGGCCGCCAGGGGGACGCCGATCGCGGCGTGCAGTTCCTGGGCCGCGCGTTGCCGTTCCGACGCGACCTGTGCGGCCGCCAACTGGTCGCGGGCGGCGTGGAGTTCGGCGTACAGGTGGAACAGCCGGGTGAGCGCGTACACCGTCAGGCCCTGGGCGAGGGCGTTGCTCGCGCCGTTCGCCGCCCGGTAGCCGCCGTCCCCGGCGAGGGCCGCCGCGCCCGCCACCACCAGCGCGAACAGCGCCCAGCGCACCGGGCGGCGGACCAGGAGGAGTACTGATGCGGCGGCGAATCCCGGGACGCCCGACCAGGGGGCGAGCAGTAGTTGGGCGGCCAGCGTCCACGCCCCGCGCAGCCGGGTCGTCCACGGCAGGCAGTGCACCGCCTGCACGGCCAGGGCCAGCAGCGCGGCGGGCGCCGGCCACCAGCCGCCGGCGGCCGGTGCGGCCATCCCGAACATCGCGCCCAGCAGCACCAGCGACAGCACCACCGGGCCGGGCAGGCCCTCGTCCTCGTCCTTCGTTCCCCCGAACACCCGGCCATTGTGCCCGAGTTGATCATCCGGGTGGCGCGCCCGTCGGCGGGTGGACGGCGCGGCGCGCGCCGATGTGCCAGGCGCGAGACGCTGGAGAGGAGGCACGGACTCGTAGGAAGTTGCCATGACTCACAAGGCTCGTTGCGGGCCAGAGCGGGATCCGGAGTTCTCCAGGGAGCTCGACGCGGTGTTCGCGAAGCACCCGGAGATATTCGGTGCGGTGCCTGGCCGTCGAGGCCGAGGTGCTGAAAGTGGACTTCACGAAGCAGGTCGGGCTCTCGCGCATCGAGGGCGACCGGATCGTGATTGAGTTCCGCAGCCGCGACGCCTTCGGGAACGACTTCGGGAACGACTTCGGGAACGGCTTCGGGAACGACGGCGAGGCGAACCCCGGTGCTGCGAGTGGATCGGAAAGTCGCCGAACCAGACCTGTGCTGTCTACTGCAAGGTCTGAACTGCCAGTGGGCCGGGCGTGCCCCGGTCGGCGGGTGGAGAGCGCGGCGCGCGCCGTCGTGTCGCCGGGGAGAAGCTGGAGTTGAGAGGACGGAGTCGTAGGAGGTTGCCATGACTCACAGGGCCCAGTGCGGGCCGGAGCGGGACCCGGAGTTCTTCAGGGACGTGGCCGAGGTGTTCGCGAAGCACCCGGGGGCGTCGAGGAGATACTCCGTGCGGTGCCTGGCCGCCGTGACCGAGGCGCTCGGGGTGGACTTCACGAAGCAGGTAGGGGTGTCGCGCGTCGAGGGGGACCGGATCGTGACCGAGTTCCGCAGCCGCGACGAGTTCCCGCACGAGGGTGAAGAGGAACCGCCGTGCTGCGAGTTGGCCGGCGATCCGCCGCACGAGTTCTGCGTCTGTTACTGCGGGCTCTGAACTCGCAGCAGCACGGACTGGCAGGAGGTTGCCATGACTCACAAGGCGAAGTGCGGGCCGGAGCGGGACCCGGAGTTCTTCAAGGACGTGGCCGAGGTGTTCGCGAAGCACCCGGGGGCGTCGAGGAGATACTCCGTGCGGTGCCTGGCCCTTGAGGCCGAAGTACTGGGAGTCGATTTCACGAAGCAGGTCGGGGTGTCGCGGATCGAGGGGGACCGGATCGTGACCGAGTTCCGCAGCCGCGACGAGTTCGGGAACGGCGAGGACGAGCCGCCGTGCTGCGAGTTCGGCGGTGATCCGCCGCACGAGTTCTGTGTCCGGTACTGCTTGTACTGAACTGTCGGAAGGCCGGGCTCGTGCCCCGGTCTGCGGGTGGACGGTGCGGCGCGCGCCGGAGTGTCGTGGGGGGCAGGGTGCGTGCCGCAAGGCGGGGTGCGTGCCGCAGGGCAGGGTGCGTCCCGCAGGTGGGGGATGTGCAGAATGCATGCCGGGAGGTGCGTCAGGCACTGCACCGACCCCCGTGCCCGGCGCGATCGTTGAGGCATGATCAATCGCCGAACCGCCGCCGTTCTCGGTCTCGCCCTCGCCGCCGCCCTGCTGCCGACCGCCGCGCACGCCGCCGCTCCCGTCGCCCCCGCCACGTTGGCCGGGCTGATCGACCGGACGGTGGCCGAGCAGTTGGGCCGGGACCGGATACCGGGGGCCGCCGTGGCCGTGGTGAGTGCGGACGGGGGCGTGTTCACCCGGGGTTACGGCGTCGCCGATGTCGCTGCCGGGACGCCGGTCGATCCGGACCGGACCGGGTTCTATCTCGGGTCGCTGGCCAAGCTGTTCACCGCCCAGGCCGGTGCCCAGCTGATCGTGGACGGGCGGCTCGACCCCGGCGCCGACGTCAACCGCTACCTCCCGGCCGGCAACCGGATCCCCGACAGCTTCCCCGGGCACCCCGTCACCACCGACCACCTGCTCACCCACACCGCCGGTTTCGACAGCGATCTGGTCGGCGTCAACTCCACCACGCCGCAAGGGATTTCCGGCCTCGCCGACAGTCTTGCCGCGCACCGCCCGGCCCGGGTCCGCCCGCCCGGGACGGTGATCGCGTACGACAACTACGGCGCCGCGCTCGCCGGGCTGGTGGTCGAGCGGGTCAGTGGACGCCCGTTCGCCGAGCAGCTGCGCACCCGGGTCCTCGACCCGCTCGGGATGACCCGGACCTCGTTCGCCCAGCCGCACCCCGACGGGCTGCAACCCGCCCGCGGCTACCGGCCCGACGGCGCGAACGGTTGGGTGGAGGACCGCGGCCAGTACGGCCCGTGGACGCCCAGCGGCCCGGGCGGGATCACCACCGCGGCCGACATGGCCCGCTGGCTGCGCGCCCAACTCGCCCCCGACGCCGCCGGCCGGCTGATGCAGACCACCCACTACCGGCAGGATCCCGTACTGCCCGGCATGGGCTATGCCTACGAGGGCTGGACCCGCGACGGTTTCACCGGCTGGTTCAAGGACGGCGACCTGCCCGGCTTCCACGGCAACCTGCTGGTGCTGCCCGAACAGGGCCTCGGCATCTACGTGGTGTACAACGGCGACGGCGTGGACGGCGCGGCCAACTGGGACGGCAAGGAGCTGATCCGGGCCGTGGTCGACGCCCTCCCCGGCGCCAAGTCACCTTCGGGGAGCGGTAGTTCGGGGAGTGCGGCGGAGGCCGGGAAGGTCACCGGGACGTACCGGGCCGCCCGGGTCAGCCGGGACAGCCTGATGCGCACCGAGGAACTGTTCGGCTCCGTCACCGTCACCGCCGAGGGCAGCGGCCTGCGCACCGAAGGGCTCGCACTCGACCCCCGGCACCCCGAACAGCACTGGCTGCCGCTCGGCGGCGACCGCTACCGGGAACGCGACGGGCAGGCCGAAATCGCCTTCCGCGACGGGGTGTTGACCGCGTCCGACAACCCGTCCACCGCCTACCAGGCACTGACCTGGCGGCAGGATCCCGGCCCGCGGCTGGCCGTCCTCGGCGTCGCCCTGACCGTGCTGCTGGGCGCCGCCGTCGCCGTCCCCGCCACCGCGATCGGTCGCCGACTGTGCCGGCGCCCCGCCCATCCGCGGCCCGCGCAGGCCGCCCGCGCCGCCGCCGCCCTCGCCGGGCTGCTCGCCGCCGGATTCCTCACCGCGCTGCTCGCCCTGGTCTCCGACGGCAACGCCATGATGGAGGCCGTCCCGCTCGGCACCCCGCTCGCCCTCGCCCCCACCTGGTGGGGCGCGGCCTTCCCGCTCGCCGCCCTCGCCGTCACCGCCGGCGCGGTGGCCGGCTGGCTGCGCCACTGGTGGCGCCTGCCCGGCCGACTCGCGATGACGGTGACGGCGCTGGCCTGCTGCGCGTTCACGGCCTTCCTGGCCCAGTACCACCTGATCGCCGGGCCGCTCGGCGCGCTGCTCGGCTGAGCGGCGTGGCGATCAGCTCAGACGGGTGACGCAGAACGGGTGGCCGGCCGGGTCCAGCAGGACCCGCCAGCGCTCGTCCGGCTGGAACTCGGGGACGACGGCGCCCAGTTCGACCAGTCGGGCCTGGGCGGCGTCCAGGTCGGCGACGTCCAGTTCGATGTGGGCCTGCTTCGCCCCGGACTCGTCCGGCCAGGACGGCGGGCGGTGGTCGGCCACCCGGTTGAACCCGAGGCCGGCCGCGCCCTCCTGGCCGAGCAGGACGAAGTCGTCGGTGGAGTAGACGACGGGCAGGCCGAGGGCGTCGCCGTAGAAGCGGGCCAGTTCGGCCGGGTCCGCGCAGTCGAAGGTGACGGCGGCGTAGCGGATTGCAGGTGCGGAGGTGTTTCCAGTGCTCATGGGGGAGACGCTACGACCGGACCAGGACAGGTTCGGTCCTGGTCGTGCGGCACACTTCGGGGCGTGCTCACCACCTCCGCCCGGCTGCTGCGCCTGGTCTCCCTGCTCTCCACCCGGCCGTCCTGGACCTGCGGCGAACTGGCCGAGCGGCTGGCCGTCACCGACCGCACGGTGCGACGGGACATCGCCCGGCTCCGGGAGCTCGGCTACGGCGTCGAGTCCGACGCGGGCCCGTGGGGCGGCTACCGGCTCCGCCCGGGGGCGCGGGTGCCGCCGCTGATCCTCGACGAGGAGGAGGCGCTCGCGGTGGCCGTCGGGCTGCGCGAGGCCGCGCTCAGCGGCGTCCTCGGTGGCGACCAGGCCGCGCTGTCGGCGCTGCTGAAGCTGCGTCAGGTCCTGCCGCCGCGGGTCGCGGAACGGCTGGGCGAGCTGGACGCGGCGCTGGTGCACACCCCCAGGAACGGTGAACCGCCGCTCGCACCGGGCCAGTTGCTGGAGCTGGCCGCCGCCTGCCGGCGGGGCGAGCGAAGCCGGCTGTCGTACCGCGACCAGCACGGGAAGGCCACCGTCCGGGACGTCGACCCGTACCGGCTGGTCAGCACCGGGCGCCGGTGGTACTTCGTCGCCCGGGACGTGGCGCGCGCCGAGTGGCGGACCTTCCGCGCGGACCGGGTCGGCCGGATACGGCCCACCGGACGCCCGGTGGAGATCGTCGACCCGCCCGATCCGGCACTGCTGGTCGCCGACTCGCTCGGACGCGCGACGTACCCGCTGTACGTGACGATCCGGCTCCCACTGCCGCTCGACCGGGCGCTGCGCCTGATCCCACCGACCGTCGGCACCCACCGCCCCGACGGCCCCGACGCCACCATCGCCGAGATCGGCGGCCCCGACGCGGACGGCCTGGCCGGCTACCTGCTCGGTCTTGCCACACCGCTGCGGGTGCTGGCGCCGGACGAGGTGCGGCAGGCAGTGGTGCGGCGCACCCGGGAGCTGCTCGACGCCAACGCGTGATCCATCGGGGTTGATGTTGATCTGTGGTGGACGCCACTTTGGATTAGCCAGCGTCTGCAACTATTGTGGACGCAAGTAAGGGGCGTTTGCATCAAATGTTCCGCCCTTCGACCCCTTAGCAAAGGCAACGCTGTGACCCTCAAGAACCTCCTCCCCGGCAAGCTCGGCTTCGGCACCGCCCCGCTCGGCAACATGTTCCGCGCGATCCCCGACGACCAGGCCCGCGCCACCGTCGAAGCCGCCTGGGACCAGGGCATCCGCTACTACGACACCGCCCCCTTCTACGGCGCCGGCCTCGCCGAGGAACGCCTGGGCGAGGTGCTCTCCACCAAGCCGCGCGACTCCTACGTGCTGTCCACCAAGGTCGGCCGGGTCATCCTCGACGAGCACGAGACGGACGTCCCCGACTTCGGTGAGAAGGGCGGCCTGTTCGAACACGGCAACCCGAACCGGATCGTCCACGAGTGGACCGCCGACGCCACCGAACGCTCCATCGAGGGCAGCCTCAAGCGCCTCGGCACCGACCGCCTCGACATCGTCTGGGTCCACGACATCGCCCAGGACTTCCACGGCGACGCCTGGCTCGCCAAGTTCGAAGAGGCCCGCACCGGCGCCTTCCGCGTGCTGTCCCGGCTGCGCGACGAGGGCGTCATCAAGGCCTGGGGCCTCGGCGTCAACAAGACCGAGCCGATCGAACTCACCCTCGCCCTCGACGAGCCGCAGCCCGACGGCTTCCTCCTCGCCGGCCGCTACACCCTGCTCGACCACGAGCACGCCCTCCAGCGCCTGCTGCCGATGGCGCAGGAACACGGCGCCGAGATGGTCGTCGGCGGCCCCTACAGCTCCGGCATCCTGGCCGGCGGCACCCACTTCGAGTACCAGCAGGCGCCCGCCGAGATCGTCGCGAAGGTCGCCCGGCTGAAGGCGCTCGCCGAGCAGCACGGCGTCGGCATCAAGTCCGCCGCCCTCCAGTTCTCCCTCGCCCACCCGGTGGCCGCCGCCGCCGTCCCCGGCGCGACCCGGCCCAGCCGGATCGCCGAGGACACCGCCGCGCTGAACGAGACCGTCCCCGCCGCGTTCTGGCGCGACCTGCGGGCCGCAGGCCTGGTCAGCGCCGCCGCCCCGCTGCCCGCGGGCGCCTGATTCCCGTCTCTCCCCGATCCAGGAGGATCGACCATGGCTTCCACCTCCGTCAGCCGCACCGTCCCCGCCACCCCCACGCAGGTCTGGAACCTGATCGGCGGCTTCGACTCCCTCCCCGACTGGCTGCCCTACATCCCCGAGAGCACCGCCCTCGAAGGCGGCCGGGTCCGGCGCCTGACCAACCCCGACGGCGAGGTCATCGTCGAACGGCTCGTCGGCTTCAACGAGGCCGAGCGGCACTACAGCTACGCCATCCTGCAGGCGCCGTTCCCGGTCGACGGCTACGTCTCGACCATCCGGGTCCACGCCGTCCCCGGCCGGGACGACCTCGCCGAGGTCCAGTGGTCCGGCCGCTTCAACCCCGTCGGCGCCACCGAACAGCAGGTCGTCGACCTGTTTACCGGCATCTACGCGGACGGCCTCGACGCCCTCCACCAGGCCCTCACCGCCTGACGCCGCACACCACCCGCACGGCCCGGACACGCACCCGCGTGGCCGGGCCGCGGCATGCCCGGCGGAGCCCACGACGTCCCCCGGGGCCGGGGGGCGGGGGAACGCGGGGCTAGACTGGCGGCGGTCGCGACGCCAGGGTGCGTCCGGAGTGTGAGGAGGTGAGAGCCGTGGAGTGCAGTAGTCCGGGTCGAAGTCGGCCCCGCTCCGGGAAGTTCTCACCCGCTCCCGGCCCCCGGACCCTCCGTCCACGCACCGCCCGCTGAACGCCCCGCGTTCCCCGGCCCTGCCACGCGGACGGACCACCGGGGCCGGCCGTCGCCCCCCGCGCGGGGTGCGACGGACCCAGACCCGTGGAGGTACCCCGCCATGTCCGACTGGCGTGTGCGCGCCGTGCGCGCAGGCAAGCGACCGTTCGGCCGCAGCCCCCGGCTCGTCTCCGACCACTCCGTGGCCCCCGAGCACTCGATGGACCCGCGCTCCGACCAGAACGCCGACGACCGCGAGCCCGCCACCGCGGAACGCTCCGTGGTCGACGCCGCCGTCTACCGCGACGGCCACCGAATAGAGTCCCCCGCGAGCCTCGCCGAGATCTACCGCGACCTCCCCGGCAAGCCCGGCACCATGGCCTGGATCGGCCTCTACCGCCCCGCCGAAGCCCAACTCGTCGAAGCCGCCGAGAAGTTCGACCTCCACGAACTGGCCCTCGAGGACGCCATCGTCGCCCACCAGCGCCCCAAGCTGGAACGCTACGGCGACACCCTCTTCGTCGTGCTGCGCGCAGCCCGCTACCTCGACGACGTCGAAGAAGTCGACTTCGGCGAGATCCACCTCTTCGTCGGCCCCGACTTCGTGGTCACCGTCCGGCACTCCCAGTCGCCCGACCTCTCGAGGATCCGCGGCCGCCTCGAAGCCGACCCCGACCTGCTCGCCCTCGGCCCCGAAGCCGTCCTCTACGCCGTCCTGGACGCCGTCGTCGACGGCTACGCCCCCGTCATCGCCGGTCTCCAGCACGACATCGACGAAATCGAGACCGAAGTCTTCGGCGGCGACCCCCGCGTCTCCCGCCGCATCTACGAACTCTCCCGCGAAGTCATCGAACTCCAGCGCGCCACCGGCCCCCTCCTGGAAATCATGCGCGCCCTCGAAGCCGGCTTCCAGAAGTACGGCACCGACGAAGAACTCCAGCGCTACCTCCGCGACGTCGCCGACCACGCCACCTACGCCGCCGAACGCGTCGACGGCTTCCGCCAGATGCTCCAGAACATCCTCACCGTCAACGCCACCCTGGTCTCCCAGCGCCAGAACGAGGAAATGAAGCAACTCGCCGAAGCCGGCCACGTCCAGAACGACGAGATCAAGAAGATCTCCTCCTGGGCCGCCATCCTCTTCGCCCCCACCCTCATCGGCACCGTCTACGGCATGAACTTCGACGAAATGCCCGAACTCCACTGGGCCTTCGGCTACCCGTTCGCGATCGGCCTGATGGGTGTGGTCTGCGGGAGCCTCTACCTGATCTTCAAGAAGCGCAACTGGCTGTAGCCGCGGCGGCGGTCATTGCGGCCGACGACAAGAAACGGGCGGACAAGGACGAGGACCCGCTGCGCCGTAAACCGCTCCTCGCGCCACTGGCCCCTGCGGAGTCCGGGGACCTGACCGTCGCCATGTGGGATGTCCTGCACACCCTGGCGTCGGTGACCGCGCTGTCGGAGAAGGGTGCGGGGCGGGGGCTGGCGGAGCACTCGCCGGCGTGGTGACCGTGCACGCCCTCCAGGCCCCGGGCCGGGGCGGCCGGCTCCACCTGCCGGACGGAGAACAGCCGGTGAGTCTGGACGGACAAGCCAGAGACCGGCCACCGGTCGGGGGCGACCACGATGCCGCACCCGCGTGGCACCTCGGGCCCAAGGACTTCCGCTGGTTCCAGGAGGCCCTCGGCCGGACCGAGGCGGCCGGCCTGATGGCGTTCACCGACTCGGGCGACGGCACCGCGCAGTATCTGACAGACCACCAGGGGGCCAAGCGCTTCGACGGCTACGAGCACGCCGCCGGCGTCGGCCGCCGGGGCATCGAGAAGACGCTCCTCGGAGTTCCGTACGTCGGCACCGACCACGTCTTCCGGCTGAACGGCCGCCGGGTCGAGGCGTACTCCGGTGTGGACGCGGAGCTGTTCGACCTGCTGAGGAAAGGGCGAGTGGGGGAGTATCGCGCCGCCGTGCACGAGACCCACAAGATCCGGCCCTGGCTCGGCCGGGACAAGGAGTGGGGCGGTCCCGTTTCCGTCCACCCGGACGGGTCGGTGTTCGCGATTCGGGTGATGAAGAGTCGGCCGTGCGACGGCTCCTGCGAGAAGTGACCGACCGTCAGAGCGTCCAGTCCGGGCAGTACTGGACGTGGAGTTGGTGGGCGACAGTCGGAGTTTCGGCCGGGTTCTCAGGCCGGGACGACCAGGGCCAGGTGGCCGTCGAGGCGGCGGTAGAGGAGGCGGCCGCGGCGGGTGGTGGGGTCGGTGAAGAAGAGGTAGGGGAGTTCGGCGGTGGTGAGGCGGGTGGCGGCCTGGGCGGCGGTGAGGGGTGGGGCGGGGTGGGGGCTGAGGGTGAGGGGGGTGGCGGGGTGGGCCGGGGGTGCGGCGGGGAGGGTGCGGGCCAGGCGGTAGCCGGTGGGGCCGACGCGGTGGACGACGGCGTCGGTCTCGGTGGCCGGGTCGGTGAAGAGGTGGATGTCGTAGTCCATGGCGTCCAGGGTGCGGACCGCCGCGTCGGGTGAACACCACACCAGCGGGGCCGACTTGATCCGGACGATGCGCTCGGTGCCGGTGGCCGGGACGCCGATCCCGCGGTCGTTTTCGGAGGGCCAGGGCCGGGGCCGCCAGCTGGAGGAGACGGTGCGGATGCGCCGGCTCAGCTCCTCGGCGAGCCGGTCGGCGGCGTCGCCGATGGTGCGTGCGGCCAGTTGGACCCGGACCCGGCGCCCGTCGACCTCGGCGTTGACCTGGGCGAGCACCCGTCCCGGCGCGCCGGCCAGGCGGATCCGGACGGCTTCGACCAGCGCGGAGGCGTCCCGCGCGACGGCGTTGACCCGGGCCCGGGCAAGGGCGGCCGCCTCGCCCGGCAGGCCGGCCGGGTGCAGGGGGATCGACTCGGCGACGTCCATGGCTGTGCTTCCTCCGGGGGGAGAAGGGGTTCAGTGCGGGCGGGTGCGGTTCAGGGCGACCAGCAGGATCAGCAGGCACAGGCCGACCGACCCGGCGACGGTCACCACCGCGGAGCCGGCCGGGCCGGGGCGTCCCGCCAGCAGGGTCGCGGCGGCGGTCGCGGCGGCGATCGCGAGTCCGCCGGTCACCCAGCCGACGGTGGCGGCGGAGGGGCGCACGCCGCGGACGGTCGGCAGGTCGTACGGCAGGCTGCCCCAGGCGCGGTCCTGTTCGCGCCGGTCGGCGCTCCTCTCGGCTGCGGCGAGGACCCGCAGCGCCGCACCCGACAGGGCGCCGGTGAGGGCCGCCCCGAGCGGGACGTGCCAGCTGAGCGGGGTGGTGAGCAGGATCGCGGCGGCGGCCAGTCCGGACCACCAGAGCAGGCAGCCGGTGGCGGCGAGGCGGGCGGCGCGCGGGCGGTCCGCGCCGGCCCGGAGGTCGAGCAGCGCGGGCAGGTACCAGGCGCTGCCGGCGGCGGTGAGTGCGGCGGTGCCGAGGGCCAGGACGGGGTGGGCCATGGCGGGTCCTCCAGAGCTGAGGGGTGCCGTCCCCGCCCCGCCCGTGCCGGGAGATACGGCGGGGCGGGGACGGCGGTCGTGGGTCCGTCGGCCCGGGAGCGGGGGCCGGCGGGGGTTGCAACGGTCGGAACGGTCAGTCCTCGGAGGAGGACGCGGCGAGCTTGCGGCGGTCGCGCTCCGAGAGGGAGAGCTTGGCCGGGGTGACGTCGGCGAGGTGCGGAGCCGGCTTGCCGTGGTTCTCGATGTAGTCGAGCGCGGCGATCTCCGGGTGGTGCAGGTCGAACGCCGGGGACTCCGAGCGGATCTTCGGCAGCTTGCTGAAGTTGTGCCGCGGCGGCGGGCAGGAGGTCGCCCACTCGAGCGAACGGCCCCAGCCCCACGGGTCGTCGACGTTGACCTTCTCGCCGTACTTGGCGGTCTTCCACACGTTGTAGATGAACGGGAGGATCGACAGGCCGAGCAGGAACGAGCCGATGGTGGAGATCATGTTGAGCGTGGTGAAGCCGTCCGCGGCCAGGTAGTCGGCGTAGCGGCGGGGCATGCCCTGGGCGCCCAGCCAGTGCTGGACCAGGAAGGTGAGGTGGAAGCCGATGGTGAGCGTCCAGAAGGTGATCTTGCCGAGGCGCTCGTCCAGCATCTTGCCGGTGAACTTCGGCCACCAGAAGTGGAAGCCGGCGAACATCGCGTACACCACGGTGCCGAACAGCGTGTAGTGGAAGTGCGCGACCACGAAGTACGAGTCGGAGACGTGGAAGTCCAGCACCGGCGCGGCCAGCAG
Source organism: Kitasatospora sp. NPDC048407 (assembly GCF_043200475.1). Lineage (NCBI taxonomy): Bacteria > Bacillati > Actinomycetota > Actinomycetes > Kitasatosporales > Streptomycetaceae > Kitasatospora > Kitasatospora sp. NPDC048407. The sequence continues at coordinate 24,898 of NZ_JBICXW010000038.1, forward strand.
CACGCCCGTCAGGCCGCCGAACAGGAAGGTGACGAGGAAGCCCGTCGCCCACAGCATCGGTGTCTCGAAGGACAGTGAGCCCTTCCACATGGTGCCGACCCAGTTGAAGAACTTCACACCGGTCGGGACCGCGATCAGGAAGGTCATGAACGAGAAGAACGGCAACAGCACCTGGCCGGTGACGTACATGTGGTGCGCCCACACCGTCACCGACAGGCCGGCGATCGCGATGGTGGCGGCGATCAGGCCCGAGTAGCCGAACATCGGCTTGCGGCTGAACACCGGGACGATCTCCGAGACGATGCCGAAGAACGGCAGCGCCAGGATGTACACCTCGGGGTGGCCGAAGAACCAGAACAGGTGCTGCCACAGCATCGGCCCGCCGTTCATCGGGTCGAAGACGTGCGACCCGAACTTGCGGTCCATCTCCAGGGCGAGCAGCGCGGCCGCCAGCACCGGGAAGACCATCAGCACGAGCAGCGAGGTCAGCAGCACGTTCCAGGCGAAGATCGACATCCGGAACATCGTCATGCCGGGCGCGCGCATGCAGATGATCGTGGTGATGAAGTTGACCGCGCCGAGCACGCTGCCGAAGCCGCTGAACGCCACACCCATGATCCACATGTCGGCGCCGACGCCGGGGGAGTGGATGGCGTCGGACAGCGGCGCGTAGGCGAACCAGCCGAAGTCGGCCGCGCCCTGCGGGGTGAGGAAGCCGGCCGCCGCGATCAGCGAGCCGAACATGAACATCCAGTACGACAGCATGTTCAGCCGCGGGAACGCCACGTCGGGCGCGCCGATCTGCAGCGGCATGATCCAGTTCGCGAAACCGGTGAACAGCGGCATCGCGAACAGCAGCAGCATGACCGAGCCATGCATGGTGAACGCCTGGTTGAACTGCTCGTTGGAGAGGATCTGCGTCCCCGGGCGGGCCAGCTCCGCCCGCATCACCAACGCCAGCACGCCGCCGATCAGGAAGAACGCGAATGCGCTGACCAGATACATCGTGCCGATCGTCTTGTGATCGGTTGTGGTGAGCATCCGCACTATCGCGCTGCCCGGTGTGCGTCGTGGAGCGGACTCAGCCGTCCCTCGACTCGCCTCGATGGCAGCCATCGGCCGCCCTCCTTCGTCCTTGCCGAACCTGGTGGCGCCGCCGCCCGACGGGCCGTCACCCGCCATGACAGGAGACGGACGACGCGACGCCCGCGACCGGGCGGCGGCGCAATGCCGGACCACCCGGTCCGCGGGGTGCTTCCGGGGAGTGGAGCACCTTCGCCGAGCGGCGGCGCTCCATGCTCGTTCGTGGGCGGGTCCGGGCCCCAGGGCCGATGGTCCCGCCCCTGGCGGCCCGACGTCCCCGGTCCACGGGCCCCTCCGAGCCGAACGGCCCGGGGGCGGGAGGGACTGACGGACCACCAGGTACCACCAGGTACCACCAGCTCAGGGGCCGGGCGGGCGCGAATGTGCGGCGCCATCGGCACAGCGGGGACGCGGACGGGGCGTCGAGGGGGGCGCGGACGGGGCGTTGAGGGGACGCGGACGGGGCGTCGAGGGGACGCGGGAGGGGCGCCGGGTGGTGCTGCGGGGACGCGAACGGGCGCCGCAGGGACGCCCGTTGGGTGCGCAGGGGTGCGGACTGTGCGCCGCAGGAGGGTGGACGGGCCGTCAGGCCGCGACGGGGTGGTGGTGGCTGTGGCGGGCGTCCGCGCCGTGCAGCGTGCGCAGGCCGGCCATCAGCAGCGCCGGGTCCTGACGCAGCCACAGCCGGACCGCCGCGCCCAGCGCCTCGCACGGGGTGCGCGGGCGGACGCCGCTCAGCTCCGTCATCCGGTCGGCCAGCGCGGGCAGCAGCTCGGCCAGCTCCGGCGGCAGCCACACCGTCACCGCGCAGGGCGCGAACCGCCGCAGCTCGTCGGCGAGTTGGGGCGTACCGCCGGTGAGTACGGAGGGCAGTACGTCCAGCAGGGCGTCCGACACCACCTCGGACACGTCGCCGCGGTGTCCGTGTGCCAGACGCCGTAGCAGCGTCCGGTCCTGGGTGGTGAGTCGGACAGCCAGCATGACCTCGTCGGTTTCCATCGCTCGGCCTCTCCGGGCACCCACGCCCAACCCGACCGGCCCGCCGAATGCGGGCCGGACACAGACAACGCTGACCTGTTGACCTGGGTGTCACTGTCCCCAAGTCGGAAACGGCGGGGGAAGGGCCGAACGGCCCCGTCCGCCGGGGCCTGACGGCGGGCCGACCCGCCAATGGGCCGCCAATGGGCCGTCTTTGGGCCGCCTTTGGACCGCCTTCCGGCCGCCCCGGGCCGTCAGTGCTCGGCGCGGGTCACCCCGTCGTAGCGGATCCGCTCGTCCGGGACACCCGCGTCCAGCAGCAGCGAACGCGCCACGGCGACCATCCGCGGCGGGCCGCTGAGCAGCGCCAGCCCCGGCACGCTCTGGTGGCCGCGGAGCATGGCCGCCAGTCCCTCCAGGTCCGGGCCGAGCACCGGCGTCAGCTCCAACCAGGAACGGTTGGCGGCGAGTTCGACCAGCGACGGCCAGTCGTACAGCTCCTCCCGGCCGCGCGCCGCGACCACCAGCCGCACCCGGCGGCCGCGGGCCCGGTGTGCCGCCGCGAACTCCTCCGCCAGCGCCTTCATCGGCGCCAGGCCCGTCCCGCCGCCGACCATCAGCACGTCGCCGTGCAGGTCCGCCCCGTCGAAGTCGAGCGAGAGCGAGCCGCGCGGCGGCCCCACCCGGACCTGGTCGCCGACATTCGTGCCCTCCACCAGTGCCGCGCTCAGCCCGCCCGGCGAGGTCCGGCGGACGTGGAACTCCAGCACCCGGTCCTCGCGCGGCGCGCACGCCACCGAGTACGGCCGCCAACTGTGCGGCAGCAACGGCGACTCCAGCGCCGCGTACTGCCCCGCCCGGTACGGGTACGGCTCGCCGGTGCGCACCCGCAGCACCGCCAGGTCCGGGCGGCGCCGCTCGTGCCCGACCACCTCGCCGTGCCAGAACGGCGGCTCGGTGGCCGCGCCCTCCGCGCCCGCGACCATCGCCGCCACCGCGAACCGCAGCATCCGCGTCCAGGCCTCCTCGACCTGCACCGTCCAGGCGCGCCCGCCGCGCACCCGCAGCGCGGTGATCAGCGACTCCTCGAACGCCTCGTAGTGTGCCGGCCACACCCCGAGCTTGCGGTGGTCCGCGCCCAGCGCCCGCAGCCTGGCGTCGAGTTCGACGGGACGGTCGAGGTGGTCGATCAGGTGCTGGAACATGTGCCCCAGGTGCTGGCGCTGGAACTCCATCGACTCCGGGAACAGCCGCCGCAGGAACGGCCGCCGGACGAACATCGCGTCGTACAGCACCTCGATCAACGCGTCGAACGGCAGCAGCGGCGCCAGGTGGCTCACGATCAGGTCCCGGTCCCCGGGCTCCGGAAGCTGCACCGCCGGCCGCCGCGGGCCGGATGACTGTCCGGTCGGGGAGAGGATGCTGCGGCGCAATCGCATCGCGTGGTGGCGGGCGAGCAGGCGATCGTACTCCGGGCTGAAAGCGTCCTCGTCGTAGGAGCCGATGGGGGTGGGGGTGGGGGTGGCGGTGCGCGGAGCGCCGCTGCTGGTGTACTCCATGAACGTCAGGTTAACCACCCGCGAAGATGAGTTGATCATGGACTGTTCGGCCGCCCGGAGGAGGGACGTTCGGCCCTTGACCTGGTGCGATGCCTGCTGTCGAGGGGTTGTCGACGGGCTCGCCGCGGACGGTGCGGCGGGCCGTGGGGTGGGCTGTGGGGCGGTGGCGGTGGCGGGCGGTTCGGCCCGGGGGCTCGGGGGTGTCCTACGCTGGACAGCATGTCGAACCCCGATGGGCTGCTCGTCGAGATCGCCGCGATGGTCGAATCCGAGCACAGCAACCAGATGTCCCTCACGGTGGTCGTCCCCGGCGCCGTGATCACCGGCAGGCTCGCCCCTGTGGCCCTGTGGTGGGAACGCGTGGCCGACGTCCTCCAGGCCTCCGACCACCTGAAGCCCTTTGCCGCCCTCTTCGCCCCACCCGCCGAAGCCCCGCCGGCCCGCCCCACCCACCTCCACTTGCACCGCGCGAGGATCCTCCAGGGCGACTTCGGCCTCCCGCACACCGGCGGCATGTACCGCATCGCGATCGGCGACATCAGCGCCTGGTCGGTCGGAGACCTCAGCTACTCCGACGCCTGAGCACGACCCGCTCGGCCCCGCCGTGAACGTCCGTCCCGCGGTGGTGAATTGAGGCGTCCTGCCGGGCCGGATTCCGTCCCGCCCCCGGTGTCTTCTGCCGGGTCACCGGGGGCACGTTCAGGCGGCGGCTCGGGCCAGTCGGGCGACCAGGTCGACCGCGCGGGCCGCGCCGTCCTCCTTCGCCATCCGGTCGGCTGCCGTTGCCGCGTGTTCCCGGTGGGAGGGTTCGGTGACCGCCAGGCGGATCGCGGCGGCGAGGCGGTCCGCCGTGAGACCGGCGAACGGGATCGGGGCCACCGCGGCGCCGATCGCCGTCAACCGGCGGGCCCAGAACGGCTGATCGGCCGTCACCGGGACGGGGACCGAGGGTGCTCCGGCGCGGAGCGTCGCCGCTGCGGTGCCCGCGCCCGCGTGGTGGACGACGGCCGCCATCCGGGGGAAGAGCGCGGCGTGGTCGAGCCGGCCCACCGTGAGGACGTCGTCCGCGTCCGCCGTCAGGCCCGCCCAGCCGGCCTGGAGGATGCCCCGCCGGCCCGCCGTGCGCAGCGCCTCCACCGCGAGGCGGCCCAGGCGCTCGCCCTGGCCCGCGCCCATGCTGCCGAATCCGATGAACACCGGGGCCGGGCCGGCCGCGAGGAACTCCTCTACTGCGGAAGGGAGTTCACCGGTGGGGGCCGGCCACCAGTTGCCCACCACCTCCAACCCCGGCCGCCAGTCCGCCGGGCGGCGGACCAGCGCGGTGCTGAACCCGTGCAGCGCCGGCCACTGCTCGCGGACCAGCCTGCGGCGCATCGCCGCCCCGGAGAGCGGCGGCAGGTCGAGCCGGGCCCGCAGCTCCGCCACGGCGTCCCGGTGCAGCCGGTCGACCACCCCCAGCGCGGCCCGTCCCGCCGCCCGGTTCCCCCACCGTCCGAGCGACCTGGTGCCGCCCACCACCGGCCCGAACTCCCCCGTGGGCTCCACCGGTTGGAGGTACACGCCCGCACTGGCCGCCCCCAGCGCCTCCGCCACGTGCCACCCCAGCGGCGCCGTCGACGTGGACAGCAGCAGCACGTCCGCCCCCGGCTCCGCCACCTCCGCGATCCCGCGCCCGAGCTCCCCGACGAACTCCTTCGCCCGGCGCAGCATCCCACCCCGGCCCTGCCCGCCCTGGGGGTCACCCGGCAGCGGCCGGAACTCCAGCCCGCACCCCTCCACCATCGTCCGGTAGTTGTCGTGCGTCGCCAGCGCGACCTCGTGCCCCGCCTCCGCCAGCCGGACGCCGAGCCCCGTGTACGGTGCGACGTCGCCGTGCGAACCCGCCGCCGTGATCAGAATGCGCATCTGTGCTTCAACCCTCAATGATGCGACGGGCGTTGGCCTCGATCGCGGCGTGCAGGAACTGCGCCAGCCCGGGCAGCTGCTCGGACGGCGGGACGAGCATCGCGAACGCCCGCGGATCGGTCAGGTAGTCGTCCGCGATCATCCGGTGCGACTCCGGCGGACACGGCGTGAACCACCGCTCCACATGCGCCCGGTGCTGCTCCGCGAGATCCATCGCCCGCTCACCCCCGGCCGGCTGGCCGTCCTCGAACGCGACGATCAACTCCCGCCGCCACGCGGCCGATTCGGCCATCAGCTGCCGCCAGTCCTCCTTGCTGTGCCGGGCCGCCCGCTCCATCGACTCCCGCTGCCGCGCACTGTCCGCCCACTTCAGCTGCGCGTCCGTCGCATAGCTCAGATCCCAGCGAACCTCACCGAAGATGTCGAACCGCTCCTCCGGCGAGAGCCGCACGCCCGTCCGTTCCATCTCGATGGCCTGCTCGGCGACTTCCACCATTCGCTGCAACTTGGCTATCTGTTCATTGAGTTGACGGTGCCGTTCGCGCAGCGGGCCGAGCGCGGTGGCTTGCGGGTCGGTCAGGATGCTGCGGATCTCCTCCACCGGGAAGTCGAGCTCCCGGTAGAACAGAATCTGCTGGAGCCGCGCCAAATCCCGGTCGTTGTACAGCCGATATCCTGCCGCACTCCGCTCACTCGGCGAGAGCAATCCTTCCCGGTCGTAATAGTGCAAAGTCCGCACCGTTATCCCCGCGAATCCCGCCACCTGCCCCACCGAATAGCTCGCGCCTCGCTCAGTCACACCCGTCTCCTCTCGCGCACCCCCATGCTGAACCCTGACGCCAGGAGAGGGTCAACCCGGGCCGGTCGCCGCAGGTCACCTGGCTCGGGGGCCGTACTGGTCGCACGCCAACCCGTCGGCCCCGCAAGCCCGTTCCGGAGGGTGCGCGGCTGCGGTGCAGGCCGGTGACGTACCCGCGTTCAGGAGCGTGGCGGGCCAGCCACGATCCGCGTCCTCCGCACCGGTGTGTCGTCCCCGACTCCGAAGCCGTGTAGCTCGGTCGGGCGAGCCGGGCGCGCGGCGCGGCCGGTGACGGGGCAGCGGCCGGTACGGTCCGGCCGTGACCACCTACCCCGCTCCCACCGCTCCCACTGCTCCCACCGCTCCCACCGATCGGCCGCACCGCGGTATCTGGGCCTGGCTGGCAACCGGCATCGCCACCGCGGCAGCGGCGGCGGTGTGGGCCTGCCTCGTCGCCGGGCTCGCCCCCGGCCTTCGTGCCACGGGATTCGGGCCCGTGGAGGCCTGGGCCGTGACCGCGGTCCTGCCGGCCCTCGCCGCTTTCGCCGTCCGCCAGCGGCTGCTGCTGGTCCCCGTCGGTGTGCTGACGGTCGTGCTGCACCACCATGCCTGGCATCAGCAGCAGGGCCCTGAGTTCGGCTGGGGCTGGTTCCCCGCGCTGGGCGAGTCCTCCTGCGTGCTGTTCCTCGGCGTCGCGCTGCCGTGGATGGTCCACCTGCTCCCGGCGCTCTCACGCGCCGAGCAGAACTGACGGTCCGTCGCCCGAGCGGCTTCCGTCGCCGGCCGTTCGGCCGCTGACCGCCTCGATCCGGCCAACCCACCTGCACTCCCGGCCGGTTGGGCCTGAATCCGACCGCAGGAAGCCGCCACCCCCTTACGATCACCGCCAGCAGCCTGGTCCGGAGGGGGAGCATCGTGGCACGCAGGCCCGCCCGTCGCCGCCGTCGCAGTGCAGCCCGCCGCGCGCAGGCCCGCAACCACGGCATCGTCCTGTTCACCCTGACGACCGCCGCGGTCGTTCTGGCCGTGCTCCTGCTCGGCTGGCTCCTCCACCACCTGATGCTCCTGCTCTGCCTGCTCGCCGTCGCCCTGGCCGTCGCGGTGGTGGTGGTGCGCGGCCGGGTGGCGGCGTCGAGGCGGGAGCACGAGGGGCAGGTCGCGCAACTGCGGCACATCGGGGCGTTCCTGTCGATGGGTCCGAAGGAGTTCGAGCACGCGCTGGCGGTGCTGTGCCGGCGCGACGGCTGCACCGAGGTCACCGTCGTCGGCGGCGCCGGCGACCTTGCCGCCGACGTCCTGGCCACCACCCCGGCCGGGCAGCGAATCCTCATCCAGGCCAAGCGGTACGGGCCGAAGACGCTTGTCGGCTCCCAGGACGTGCAGAAGGTCAACGGCACCTACCGTGATGTCCACCGCTGCGACCTCGCACTGGTCGTCACGACCAGCACCTTCACCAAGGCCGCCGCCGCGTTCTGTGCCCAGGTCGGGATCCGCGCTGTTGACCGCCGGGCCCTGGCGCTGTGGGCGGAAGGAACCAGCCGACCGCCGTGGGGCTGATCCCTCCGCCCGGACCGGGTCGACCAGCCCGCCGCGCTCCGGCGGCTGCCTTCCGTGGTCGTCCGCCGGCGCCGAACGTGCCGGGGGAGGGCGGTCAGTACAGGGAGTCGCCCATGGGGGAGCCGTCGCCGGTGACGTAGGCGCGGATCGAGGCCAGGTACTCGTCGCGGCCGACCAGGCCGTCCGCGTCGGTGTCCAGGGCGTCGAAGGCGGCGTCGGCGTGGTCGGGCCGGTTGCCGAGGGCCTCGCGGAGCGCCGTGAACTCGGAGCGTCGCAGGGCGCCGTCCTGGTCCGCGTCGGCGAGGTCGAACAGGGCGGCGAGGGCGTGGCGGCAGACGTGGTCGAACTTGTCCGCGTCCACCCAGGCGTCGTACTCGGCGAAGGTCATGACGCCGTCGCCGTTGGCGTCCATCGCGGCCCAGGCGCGTTCGCCCGCCGCGAGGGCGGCGAGGACCAGGGGGTCGTCCGGCGTCCGGCCGGTGGCCCGGCGGGCTCGTTCGATGCGGACGAAGTAGTCGTGCCGGGAGGCGGTTCCGTCGCCGTCGGTGTCGAGCATCGCGTAGACGCGGGCCTTGGGGCTGGTGAGTTGGGCCGGGAGCATGTCGGGTCGTCCTTCGTGGTGCGGGCGTCGAGGGGTCGTTCAGGAGTCGGTTCAGTGGGTGAGGCGGAGCACGAGCGTCGAGTCGAGCGCGGTTTCGCCGGCCGGGGTGCCGCAGCCGGCGCCGTAGCTGGTGCCCACCGCCTTGAGGGTGTCGCCCGCGAACTCCGCGCTGTCGCCGGTGACTTCGCCGCTGACGACCAGTGAGGCGGTGCCGTTCACCTTCACGACGTCGGTCTTGTCGAACTTGAAGGTGGAGGTGGTCTTGTCGCTCCAGTGGACGGTCGTGGTGGAGGTGTCCCCGTGCTCGTCGCCGGTGCACTCCGTGGCCGGCATGGTGACGGTCCGTTCGAAGGTGCCGGAGGCCACGGGCGCGCCGGCGGGATCCACGCAGGTCACGGTCCCCGTCATCGCCAGTGTGTCGGGGACCGGAAGGTTGGTGCCGCCGGCATCGACGGCGCCGGTGAAGACCCCGTGGCCGCGGAGGACGCACGTGGCATCGGTGGTGGGTGTGGCGGAGTAGGCGCGGGCGGAGGTGTCGACGATCAGCGGCAGCGTGGCGAGCAGTGGGGCGGAGGCCAGCAGGGTGCCGCGGAAAGCGGTCTTCATGAGGGTGCTCTCCCGTTTGTCCCGGTTCGGGTGGTGATGGATCCGTAGGACAACGAGCTTCAGGAGCACCGGTTTCGGGTGTTCCGCCGCACGGATGAACCGAGGGGCCGGCGGGTACCGGGCAGCACACTGCACGTGCGGCGCTCGACGACGGCCGCGGTCCCACGCTTCGGCCGGGCCCCGGGGGAGCAGCCGGACGGGGGCGGCCGCTGCGGGTCGCACCGGGGATCATCCCCGCGGGCCCCGATCATTGGACCAGTACTCCCGTCCCATCAGCACGAAATCTCCAACTCGGGTCGCTAGGTTCGGGGAGGGGCCAGATGGCTCCGGCCGGGCACCCGCCCGGCCGGACGGGGCCGAGGCGAGGAGGGGTGGCAGTGACGATGCGGGAGTACCCGCTGGCGGGCGGGCCGGTGGAGGTACGGGGCGCGCTGGACCTGGAGGCGACGGCGGCGGGGGTGATGCCGCGACGGTTGCCGGCCTGGACGAAGGAGCAGTACCAGGACCCGTCGGTCTACGGGGGCACGCTGATGCCGTCGGGGGTGCGGCTGGTGTTCCGCACCGATGCGCGGGTGCTGGAGTTCGTGGTCCTCACCTCCACCGGGCAGCTCGACAGCGACCCCCGCCCGCGGCCGACCGGGATGCTCGAACTGACGGTGGACGGTGTGCTGTTGGGTCGCCGACGAGCACCGTTGGGGAACGTGTGGCGGATGGCGGCCCCTGGGGCAGCGCCGCGGCTGATCCCGGGAGAACCTGGGACGGCGCGCTTCGCCGGGCTGCCGGCCGGGATGAAGAACGTCGAACTCTGGCTGCCGCAGCAGACCCCCACCGAACTGGTGGCGCTGCGGGCCGACGGCGAGGTCCTGGCGCCGCTGCCCGACGGTCGTCGCCGGTGGGTGCACCACGGAAGTTCCATCAGCCACTGCCTCGAGGCCGACGGCCCCACCGGCACCTGGCCCGTGGTGGCGGCGGCGCTCGGGGGCGTGGAGGTCACCAACCTCAGCCAGCCCGGCAACGACATGCTGGACCCCTACGTCGCCCGGACCATCCGCGACCTGCCCGCCGACCTGATCAGCATCAAAACGGGCATCAACATCGTGGGCCTGGCCACCTTCCGGCTACGGACGTTCGGCCCGGCCGTCCACGGATTCCTCGACACCATCCGGGACGGGCACCCCGACACCCCGCTGCTGGTGATCTCCCCGGTCAGCTGCCCCGCACTCGAGACCCACCCCGGCCCGACCACGACGGGCCGCGACGGAAAGGTCACCGCACTGGGCGACCCGGCCGAACTGGCCTGCGGGGCACTGTCGTTGCAGGTGGTCCGCGACGAGCTGGCAAGGATCGTCGCACTCCGTCAGGCACACGACCCTCACCTGCACCACCTCGACGGCCGCGACCTGCTCGGCCCCACCGAGACGGCCGACCTCCCCGACGGCCTGCACCCCTCCGCCGCCGCCTACCGCCGCATGGGCGAACGCTTCGCCGCCCACGCCTTCGCCACCGATGGCCCGTTCCGGCCGGGGACCGGTGAGAGCGCCCCGGCGGGGGAACGGGGGTGACTGCCCGTCGCACGTCGACCCTCCCCGCCGAGCTCCCAGCCACCGGCAGGAGACGGCCCGCACCGCCACCGACCTGATCGCCGGCCTGGCGGGTCGCCACCCTCGACCCGGAGGGCGTTGAGCTGCTCGTCCGCCACCTCACGGCCCGGTGACCCGGTGCGACCCGGTGCCCGTTGGAGCAGCGGCCGACTGCCGAGCAGGGACGCGGTGGTCGGTCGTCGGCATGCTGGGTCCGCCCGGTAGCATCAGCGCGGACGGAACCGCAACGTCGCCCGTGGATGCCCGACCCGGGCCGTATGAGAGGGGAGATGGGGCCGGCTATGACGACGACGCCATCGATAGGTGAGCAGGAGCCCCAGGCGACTGTGCGTGAGCTCGAGTCCATGCTGGACGCGGTCACCGATCAGGCTTTGATCAAGATCAGCCCAAGTGGGCAGGTGGTTCGCTGGAGCCGCGCTGCCGCGTCGATGACGGGTTACACCGGCGCCGAGATGGTGGGGCGGTCGGTGTCGGTGCTGCACACCGCGGAGGACCGCGACGCCGGACTGCTGGAGCAGGAACTGGCCGCGGCGCGAAAAGAGCGCCGGTGGAGTTTCGAAGGCTGGCGGATCCGCAAGGGGGGCGAGCGTTTCCTGGCCAGGGTCGCTCTGACGCCGGTTCTGGGCGAAGAGGGCGCGGTGACCGGCTTCGTCCTGGCCCTGCGGGATGTCACTGAAAGTGCGCGGGCCGAGTCGCTGTTCCACGGTCTGCTGGAGTCGGCCCCGGACGCCATGGTGATCGTCGGCCCGGACGGGCGCATCGTACTGGTCAACCGGCAGACCGAGACGCTGTTCGGCTTCGATCGCGGGGAACTGGTCGGCCGGGAGATAGAGGTGCTGGTACCGCCGCGGTACCGCGACCGCCACGTGGGCCACCGCAACGGCTTCCTCACCGGCCCCCGGCTGCGGCCGATGGGCGCGGGACTCCAGCTGTCCGGAATGCGCAGGGACGGCACGGAGTTCCCCCTCGAGATCAGCCTGAGCCCGCTCGAGACGGCCGATGGTCTGCTGGTCGCCGCAGCGATCCGCGATGTCACCGAGCGCAGGGAGACCGAGCAGCGGCTGCAGCGCCAACGCGACGAGATCCTGGAGCTGTCCACGCCGGTGATCCAGGTGTGGGACAAGGTACTCGCGTTGCCGATCATCGGGACCTTGGACACCCTGCGAGCCACCCGGCTGACCGAGGGCCTGCTGGAGAAGATCGCCCAGACTCAGGCGGAGGTGGCGATCCTGGACATCAGCGGGGTGCCCACCATCGACACCCAGGTGGCTCAGCATCTGCTGAAGACCGTCCAGGCGGCTGCGCTGATGGGGGCGGTGAGCATTCTGAGCGGGGTGCGGCCGGAGACCGCGCAGTCCATGGTGCACCTGGGCATCGACATGGGTCGCCTGCGGTCGCGCAACACGTTGCAGGACGCGTTGCAACTGGCGCTGGCGCTGCTGGCCGAGCGGGCCGGGACCGCCGAGACCGCCACCCGGGCGCTGTCCATGGGGGGTTCGCTGTGAGCGACGACGTCGTACCGGTGATGCGGATCGGTGACACGCTGCTGGTGGCGTTGCAGGGCGACCTGGACGACACGACCGTGGTCCAGATCGAGGAGCAGCTCACCCGGGAGGTCGCGCGCACCGGTGCGTCCGGGATGTTGATCGATGTGAGCCGGCTGACCATGGTCGATTCGTTCATCGCACGGGTGCTGGCGCGAATCGTGGCGATGATCCGGCTACTGGGAGCCCAAGCCGCGATCGTGGGAATTCAGCCCGCGGTGGCCATCACACTGGTGGAACTGGGTGTCCCGATGGGCCATTTGGACACGGCGCTCAACGCCGAGCAGGGCCTGGCACTGCTGCAGCGGCTGCGCCGCGGCGAGAACGGCGCGGTCCGGCCGTGACCTGGAACACCACGACGGACGCGGAGCCGGCCGTCTTCGCGATCGCCCATGAGGCCGATCTGATCCGGGTCCGCAAGGTCCTGCGTGCCGAGGCCGAGGCGGTGGGTCTGGGCCTGGTCGACGCGACCAAACTGATCACGGCCGGAAGCGAGCTGGCTCGTAACATCCTCAACTACGCCACCGGGGGCCGCGGCCGGATCCGTGCCGAGCAGGTGTACGAGCAGGGGCGCCGGGGAGTGCGAGTCACCTTCGCCGACGACGGTCCGGGCATCGCCGACATCGAGGCGGCGATGACCGACGGCTTCAGCACCAAGGGCAGCCTGGGCCTGGGCCTGCCGGGGTCGCGACGGCTGGTGGACGACCTGACCCTCACATCGGACGCCGACTCGGGCACGACCGTGGTGATCGTGAAGTGGCAGCGGTAACAGGGGTGCGGCAATGAGCGAGAACGAACACCGCCTCCATGCAATCGAGGCGGAGGAGGACGTGGGTGCCCTGCGCCGGGCGGTCGCCCGGATGGCAGTCGGCCAGCACGGCCTTCCTACGGGCGTGGCCGAGTTGGTGGCAACCGAGCTCGGCACCAACCTCGTGAGGCACGCCCACCCCGGGGGATACGTGCTGGCCCGCAAGACCGCGAACGGGATCGAGCTCATCTCTGTCGACCGCGGCCCGGGAATGACAGCGGCGTCCCTCACTCCCCCGGTGGACCTGGTGCCGTCCTCGAATCGTCGTGGCGGTCTGAACGCCGGGTTGGGCGTCGTGCGGCGCAACTCCGCCGAGTTCGACTGGTACTCCACCCGGGGAGGCACGGTCGTCTACGCCCGGCTGGGCGCCAACCCCTCAGGCACGGCAGGGCATTGGCGTTTCGGCGGAGTCAATGTCCCGCTGGGCGGTGACGGCGAGTCCGGAGACGCGTGGTCGGTCACGCCTGGCGAGCGGCTGACCGCCCTGGTCGTCGACGGCCTCGGCCACGGCGCCGGTGCTGCCTTGGCGGCCAGCGCCGCGATCACCACGTTCGAGCACGGCCCGGTCACCGCCCTCGACGACTTCATCCGGCGAGCCCACCAGGCGATGCGCGCCACCCGGGGCGGTGTCCTGGGCGCGTGCGTCATCGACCCTGCGAACGGCGAGCTCAGCTACGCGGCGGTCGGCAACATCACCGGACGGATCATCACCAACGGTCACCGCTCGGTCCATCTACTGGACCGCCCGGGCACCCTCGGTACCCATCTCCCCGTTCCGCGCACACACCTCCAGCACTGCCGCTGGGAACCCGGCTCGACCCTGGTGCTGACGTCCGACGGGATCCGCTCCGGCTGGAACCTGGAAGACCACCCCCGCCTGCTGGAGCACCACCCGGCGATCATCGCCGCCGTCGTGCACCGCGACCACGCACGGCCCTCTGACGACGCCACCGTGCTCGTAGTCCGCGATCGCAGCGGCATGCCATGATGATGATTCCCGGCATATGACAGACGACGGAGGACAGTTGGCCATCGGAGAGCTCCGCGACCCCCAGCCCGCCGACGGCGCGGAGCTGATCGCCGACCTGCGCCAGGAGCTCGACGACACCAACCGGGGCCTGATCGCGCTGCACACCGAACTCGAGGCGGCCCAGCGCGCGGCGTCCCGGCTCGCGGCCATCGTGACATCTTCGAACGACGCCATGATCTGCGTCGATCCTGCGCCCACCCACCTCGTCCAGACCTGGAACCCGGGCGCTCAACGCCTGTTCGGCCATACCGAGCAGCAGATCGTCGGGCAGTCGGCGGGCGTACTCCTGCCCGCTGGGGCGATGGACGCTCTCCACGCCGCAGTGGCGGAGATCCGCGCCGGTGGACGCGCGGAGCCGCACGAGACCCGGTGGCGCCGATCGGACGGCACCGAGGTCGATGTGGCCGTCACCGTCTCGGCGATGTCCGGCGCCGACGGCACGTTGATCGGCTTCTCCACCGTGGCACGGGACATCACCGCGCAGCTCGCCGCCCAGGCCGAGCTGGCCGCCGCCCGTGCCGAACGCGAGGTACAGGGGGATCGCGACCGTATTGCCCGCGACATGCACGACCTCGTCATCCAGCGGCTGTTCGGCGGCGCCTTGACACTGGAGTCCACCCTGGGCCTGCTTGCCGACCGGCCGCAGGTGCACAAGCGGGTCCGGCGGGTCAGAGACGACCTGGACGACACCATCCGGGTCATCCGCTCCATGATCTACGCCCTGCGCGAGCAGAAGCAGGACAGGGACGGCAAGGGTCTGCGCTCGCGACTGGTGGCAACCATCGAGCGGGCCACCGAGGCGCTCGGCTTCGCCCCGGCGCTGCGGATGACCGGCCTCCTGGACACCGACGTGTCCACCGAGTTCGCCGACCAACTGCTGGCCGTGCTGGGCGAGGCCCTTTCCAACGCGGCCCGGCACGCCCACGCCACCGCTGTCGACGTCAGTGTGGAAGTCACCGCCGCGGATCTGTGCCTGCGAGTGAGCGACAACGGCCAGGGCATCGACCCGGCCGTCACGCGCCGCAGCGGACTGGCCAACCTGCGCTCGCGTGCCGAGGAACTGGGCGGCACCTTCACCCTCGTCGCGAATCAGCCGGCCGGCACCGTTCTCGAATGGATCGTCCCCCTCAGCGGCAGTCACAACTGACCGGAAGTCCCTGACGCGACCGGCACTCGCTGACGATGTGCCGGTCGCCCAGGTCGCCCAGCTCGCGCCGCCAGCCGTCGCACGGGCGTGGTTCACTAGGCCGGGCGGCCCGCATTGTGGTGGTGGCCGGGGCCGGCGAGGGTCTGGGTGGCAATGATGGCGGCCTGGACGCGCCGCTCGACGCCGAGCTTGGCCAGTAGCCGGGAGATGTGGTTCTTCACGGTCTTCTCGGCGAGGTAGAGGCGCTGGCCGATCTGCCGGTTGGTCAGGCCCTCGCCGATCAGCGCGAGGATCTCCCGTTCGCGGTCGGTGAGTTGGGGCACGTTGGACGGCTCGGGGGCGGCGTCGGCGCGCAGCCGGGCCATCAGTCGGGTGGCGGCGCCCGGGTCCAGCATGGACTGCCCGGAGGCGACGGTGCGCACGGCGGAGACCAGGTCGGTGCCGCTGACCTGCTTCAGAACATAGCCCGAGGCGCCGGCCAGGATCGAGTCGAGCAGGCCCTCCTCGTCATCGAACGACGTCAGGATCAGGCAGGCCAGCTCAGGCATTTGGGAACGCAGCTCCCGGCAGACCGTCACCCCGTTGCCGTCCGGCAACCGCATGTCGAGGATCGCCACATCGGGGCGGAGCGCCGGCACCCGGGCCAGCGCCTGCGCGACGGTGCCGGCCTCGCCGACCACGGTCAGATCGGGCTCGGCGTCCAGCAGGTCGTGGACGCCGCGGCGGACCACTTCGTGGTCATCCAACAGGAACACCTTCACCGGGGCCTTCGTCTGACCTGCCACGTTGTCCGCCATGTCATCTCCATGTGCCGTGCCCGCTCCCGCAGCGGACAGAACAATCTACCCCGATGGCCTGTCATAGCTGAAGATCGTCTGAGATGACGGGACTGCCCCACTCGCCTCGGGGTGACGTAGCCGGGATGTGAGTCGCCACGCGGTGACGCCTGCCGATTGCCGCAGGCGGCCCGGGGCTGTCCGCCAAGGCGGACGCCGGCGACCAGGTTGGGGCCTCGGGACGGGGCAGCCGTCGAACGACCGGTTCCGTCCCAGCTGGATGACGGCTGCGGGACGTTGCATACCGCGGCAGCGGCCGAGAGAGGTACTGCCCGGCTGTCGGAATCGGCGGTCCCCAGCGCGTATTGGGAGACGACGTGCAGGTGGCGCCGCGGCTGGCTGCATCGAGGCGGAACAGCCAGGGTCGGGCGTTGTGGAACGAGAGCGCGACGGCGGCCGCGGTGATGAGGGCGCGGGTGATGACGTCAGTCCGGCCGCATCGTCCGGTTGGCGCGCGTCCAGGCCTGCCACGATCTCGCGGACGCCCGGGTGGTCCGCGGCCTCCTCCCTCTCAAGTGCCGGGGTGAAGCGGCGTCCTGTGGTTGCCGACCGCCCCGCTGCTCTCGCGCCCCCGGCACCCGCCTGACAGGGACCGACGGGTCCGCAGCAAGGGCCACGGGCCCCGGACCGGCTGAGCGCGCAGGTGGGACAGGCCCTCGACGGGGTGTGGCACGGGCGAACCAGCAGGTGGCGGCCCTTCGGTTCGAGACCTGTCACAGCAGCTGCCGGTCGGGAACCGGGGCCCTCAGGCCGTTGCGGCTGGGACCGGTGGCGGCACGATCAGGGCCCGTAGGTCCCTGGGTCGCTTCGCCTCGCCGATCGAAGATCTTTATCGGCGGACGACAAACCCTCACCGCGTCCCGTCCCGTCCTCCCAGCCCATCGCCCAAGGAGTCAGATCATGTCCGCGCCCGACCGTGCAAGACCAGCAGCCGAGCCACCCGCGCAGGGGAACAAGACCTTCGGGCTGCCTGCGGCGACTGCGCTGGTGGTCGGTAGCATCATCGGGACCGGGGTCTTCGCCCTGCCGTCGGCCCTCGCGCCCTACGGGCCGATCGCGCTGGTCGCGTTCGTGCTGGTGACCATCGGGGCGCTGGCGCTGGCCGTCACCTTCGGGCGGCTGACCGAGCGGGTGCCGGGCAGTGGCGGTCCGTATGTCTACGCCCGGGAGGCGTTCGGCGAGTTCGCCGGCTTCCTGACCGCCTGGTCCTACTGGATCACCGCCTGGGCCGGCAATGCGGCGATCGCAGTCGCCTGGGTCGGCTACGTCGAGGTGTTCGTCAACAAGGGCCACCACACCTGGACGTCGACAGCGATCGCGCTGATCGGCCTGTGGGTGCCGGCGATCGTCAACCTGACCGGGGTGCGCAACATCGGCGCCTTCCAGGTGGTCACCACGGTGCTGAAGTTCCTGCCGCTGGCGTTCATGGCCACCGCCGGGCTGCTGTTCGTGAAGTCCGGCAACTTCGGGGCCTTCAACGCCAGTGGCGGTTCGGCGCTGGGCGCGATCTCGGCGGCCGGGGCGATCGCGCTGTTCAGCTACATCGGCCTGGAGACCGCCTCGGTGGCGGCCGGCCGGGTGCGCGACCCGCGGCGCAACGTGCCCAGGGCGACGATATACGGCACGCTGGCCTGCGCCGCGATCTACCTGCTCGGCACCCTGGCCGTCTTTGGCACCGTGCCGCACGACCAACTCGCCTCCTCCAGCGCACCGTTCACCGACGCCATGAACAACATCGCGGGCGGCCACTGGGCCGGCAACCTGGTCGCCGCCGCGGCGATCATCTCCGGGGTCGGCGCGCTCAACGGCTGGACGATGATCTGCGCGGAGATGCCGATGGCGGCGGCCCGCGACGGCCTCTTCCCGCCCGTGTTCGCCGGCACCAAGGGGCGCGGCGAGGTGCCGGCCTTCGGCATCATCTCGGCTACCGTGCTCGCCTCGCTCCTGACCGTGGTCAGCTACACCCGCTTCACCAAGGTGTTCACCGAGATCGTGCTGCTGAGCGTGCTGACCGCGGTGATCCCGTACCTGATCTCGGCGGCCGCCCAGCTCTACTGGCTGGTGCAGCACGACCGCAAGCAGCTCGACCGGCGGCGGCTGATCAAGGACATCACCATCACGGTGCTCGCCCTCGCCTTCTCCTACTGGTCGATCCAGGGCAGCGGCTACCAGACCGTCTACTACGGCCTGTTCACCATCCTGCTCGGCATCCCCGCCTACATCTGGGTGAAGCGCCCGCACCCGACCCAAGGCACCGCCGCCGAGGCCGACCCCGCCGCCCTGCCCGGCCCGGCCGCCAAGACCGGCCCTGCCGAGGCGCCGTTGCTGCCGTAGGCGGCCCTCACCGCCCGGCCGCCCGGCCTGCCCACCGTCCTGCGCCGCGCCCTGACCGCGCGTCACCCGCACCGAACCCCCGGGAGAACCCTCATGTCCACCCTTCGTGTCGATTCCGAGGCCGGCCGCCTGCACCAGGTGATCCTGCACCGACCGGGCCTGGAGCTGGCCCGGCTGACCCCGGGCAACGTCGACGAGCTGCTGTTCGACGACATCCTGTGGGCCAAGCGCGCCCGGGAGGAGCACGACGCCTTCGCCCAGGTGCTGCGCGACCACGGCGTGCGCGTGCACCACTACACCGACCTGCTCGCCAAGACCCTCGACCTTCCCCCGGCCCGCGCCTGGCTCCTCGACCGGGTCGCCGCCCCCGCCCTCGTCGGCCCGGCCCTGGTCGAACCGGTCCGCGACCTGTGCGAACAACTCGACGGCGCCACACTCGCCGAGTACCTGATCGGCGGCGTCCTCAAGAACGACCTCCCCCTGCACAACCCGCACAGCCTGCACTGGCACACCCT
>NZ_JBICXW010000039.1:0-32670 GCF_043200475.1 Kitasatospora sp. NPDC048407
CCACGACCGGGCCGGCCCGGCGTCGTCCTGGTCGGACCGACCAAGACCACCCCGACTCGCCAAAAATCAACCTAAATCACCGGTATTGCATCTAGTTCGTCGGGGTGGCGCGGGACAGCGTGGACGGGGGGTGGACGGGCGTCGACAGGGAGGTCAGCGGCCGGTGCGCTGTTCCAGGTAGCGGCGCCAGGCCTCCCGGCCGTCGGGGACGAACTCCCAGGTGGTGAGGCGGTCGTTGAGTTCGTCCTCGGTGAGCCAGGTGTACCAGGCGACTTCCTCGGCCTGCGGGTCGACCGGGCCGTCCCATTCGGCCTCGTGGACGTCGGACCACCAGCTGAACCGCTCGCCGTCGGTGTAGCGGAAGCGGAACAGCGGGCGGGTGCGGATGCCGGTGACGCCGAGTTCTTCCTCGGCCTCGCGGACGGCGGCGTCCAGGTAGCTCTCGCCGGCGCCGACCACGCCGCCGACGAAGCAGTCGTGGGCGCCGGGGGCGAACGCCTTGGTGTCGGTGCGGCGGTGGGTGAAGATCCGGCCCTGCGGGTCGCGGACCAGTACGAAGACGCAGCGGTGCAGCAGGTTGTCGCGGTAGACCTCGGAGCGGGGCGCGGTGCGCAGCACCCGGTCGTGTTCGTCGACCACGTCGACGAGTTCGTCCAGCGGACCGGGGTCGGGGGAGGGAGTGGTCATGCCCGCCATTCTGGCCCCGGGGAGGCAGGTATCACCCGAAAGAGTTGGTATACGGAGTGGGGGAGTTGGGCAATTCAGTTGTTGTCGGGGGGTCAGTTACTGCTGGTTGGAGGGGTGTTGAGGAACCGTGTTGTTGTTCTGTCCGTCGCTGCCGCCTTGTTGGGGCTCGGCACGGCGCTGCCCGTCGCGGCCGCGTCGGCGCCCGCCGCCGTCCGCTCGGGGCTGGACTGCACCACCTGGGTGCACGAGAACGACCCGCTGACCGGAGGAGTGCTCTGCACCAACAACACGGGCGCGCCGATCGCCTTCCACGCGGACATCGTGTGCGGTCTCGCGCCGGACGTCTCGGGCACCTCGGTGACGGCCCAGCCCGGCCAGACCCAGGAGTCGGCGGGCCACTGCGCCTTCTACTCCTCCGGGATCGGTCACATCGGTTGGACGGTGGAGTAGCCGATGGAGTAAGGGAGAGCCGGCTGCTGATGGGCCCCGCCGCAGGTCACTGGGGGCGGTGTCTAAGGTGGGCGGGTGGAGATCCAGGGGTTCACGGCGGACGGGTTCGAGCCGGTCAGGGCGGCCTTCGAGGGCAACTTCCGGCAGTACGGGGAGTTGGGTGCGGCGTTCGCGCTGTACCTGGACGGCCGGAAGGTGGTCGACCTGTGGGGCGGTGACGCGCGTCCGGAGGTGGGTGCGAGGCCCGCGCCGGCGGTGCGGTGGGAGGCCGGTAGCGCGCAGGTGCTGCGGTCGGTCACCAAGGGGCTGACGGCTGCCTCCGCGCTGCTGCTGGCGCAGCGCGGGCTGCTCGACCTGGACGCCCCGGTGTCCGCTTACTGGCCGGAGTTCAAGCAGGCCGGGAAGGAGCGGATTCCGGTGCGCTGGCTGCTGTCGCACCAGGCCGGGCTGCCCGCGTTGGACGTGCCGCTGCGGATCGAGGACGTGCTGGCGTGGGATCCGGCCGCGGCGGCCGTCGCCGCGCAGGCGCCGGCCTGGGAGCCGGGCACCGCGCACGGCTACCACCCGCTGACGTTCGGCTGGTTGGTGGGCGAGGTGGTGCGGCGGGCCGGTGGCCGCAGTGTCGGCCGGTACTTCGCGGAGGAGATCGCCGCCCCGCTCGGCCTGGACCTGTGGATCGGCCTGCCCGCCACCGAGTCCGGCCGGGTCGGGCGGCTGGTCGACCTGCCCGTGCCGGAGGAGGCCAAGGCCGGGCCGGGCGGGATGCGGATACGCCCCAAGCAGTCGGTGGTGGACGCCTACCGGGACCCGCGCTCGCTGACCGCTCGTTCGTTCGGCTCGATGCGCAGCAGCGTGGACCTGAACGACCCGGCGGTGCAGGCCGTGGAGGTGCCGGGCGCGGGCGGTATCGGTACCGCCCGGTCGCTGGCCCGGTTCTACGCGTCGCTGATCGGCGCCGCCGACCAGGCGGATGCGCCCGGGCAGCGGCTGCCCGCGCTGTTCGAGCCGGCCACCCTGGCCGAGGCGGCGGGGCCCTCGGTGCACGGGCCGGACCAGGTGCTGATCGTCAACACCACGTTCGGCCAGGGCTTCTTCCGGCACAGCGGCAGCTCGCCGATGGCGTCCCCGGCGAGCTTCGGGCACCCGGGCCGCGGCGGTTCGCTGGGCTTCGCCGACCCTGAGCTGGGCATCGGCTTCGGCTACGTCACCAACGGCATGCAGCCGGGCGTCACCGGGGACATCCGCTCGCGGGCGCTGATCACGGCCGCCCGGCAGTGCCTGGAGGGCCGGGGCCGAGCGGGCGCCGGTTGGGCGGTCAGGCCTGGCCGGTCTCGAAGCGGCTGACCCGGCCGTCGGGGGAGACGGTGAACCGCCAGGCGGTGCGCATCTCGCCCCAGGTGTCGTTGCGGTAATCGGCGACCAGGGCGCGGCCGCCCGACTTCTCGGTCTGCACCTCGATGTGGCCGTGCGAGGAGAAGATCTCCCGGTCCGCCCAGTCCGCCAGGTCGCGGTCGGCGCCGTCGTCGGACATCGTGGCGTCGTCGGTGAGGGCGGCGAAGAAGGCGTCCCGGTTGCCCGAGTTGACGGCGCCGAGCAGGCGGCGCACGGCCGGGTCGGAGAGCTTGTCGACGGCGATGGTCATGAGGGTTCACTCCTTGACGGTGGGATCAGGCCCGACGGGTCGGACATTGACCCGACGTGACCACGCCGGGCGGTCGTCCGCCAGCCTTTCTGGGCCGGTCGGAGCCGGTGTGCCACCGCTGCGGGCACGCTTCGGAGCCGGGCGCGTGGCGCGGGCCGGGGCCGTGGGAGTGGTGTGATGTGATGTCCGGATGGGCGGGTTCGTGCCGCGGATCGGGGAGGCTTCCGATGATCCGTCAGCGGGTGGTCACCACAGCTGCTCCCACCACCAGGCGATCTCGGGGTAGGGCGGCGGGGTGAGCCGGCCGTCGGCGGGGCGTTCGGCGCGTTCGGCCACCGGGGAGACGCCCGGTACGTGCGTGGTGTAGCGGGCGGAGGTGAGTCCCCACTCCAGGTTTCCGCTCACCAGGTTGGACAACTGCTCGATGTAGCGGCGCAGTTCGGGCCCGGCGCGGCGGGAGGCGCGGTCCGCCAGGCGGAGGAACAGGCACATGGTGCGGTCGTGCAGGGCGGCGGCCTCGATCAGGGCCTGGTCCCGTTTGCAGCCCATATGTCGTTCCAGGGGGTGGACGATGTTGCTGTCCAAGTCTCCCTGGCTGTCCTCGCGGCTGTACGAGTAGACGTCCGCGGAGATCAGCACCAGGAACTTGGCGGCTTCGGTGAGTGCGTGCACCCGCGGCGAGTCCAGCTGGGACTGCGGGACGGCGGTGCGCTCGCAGACCTCGATGATCTCGATGCAGGAGCGGCTGCCGCGGTCCAGCGGGCCGATCGTCAGGTACTCGGACATGGACATCGTCCGCCCCTGGGAGCGGTAGGCCGCGACGGTGGCGGCGCCCATGAAGGACTCCAACTGGCTGTCCGCCCAACGCTTCACGGCGACCGCGGGGGCCCAGTCCCGGGCCCGGCGGAACACGTCGCGCACCGAAGCGACGTAGATGTCCGATTCCTCCGGGTGGGAGGGCGTCGAGTTGATAACCGCCAGTAATGTGGCTGCTATCGTGAGTACACGGGAAGGGTCCCGGCTCAGTCTGCCGGTGTCCCACTCGTCGTCGAGCATGAGCATGCTGCACAGCCACTGTGAGACCAGTTCCAGCCCCGTGATGCCCTCGGCGTCCTTGGCGATCCGGCAGACGAACTCGTGTGCACCGATGGCCAGAAGGCGGCGGCGGCGTTCCGCGTCCCCCGTGAATCCCATTGCGTCGAGCCAGAGTTCGGTGGTCTTGCCGACCTCCTCGTGCGCGGGATGCAGGGCCGAGGGGATGGGGCAGAAGAGCGGCGGTATGGCAGCCAACGTTTCTCCAGAGCGGCCTGATGTGCTGGTGCGTCAAGTCGGTCGGGCTTGCGCCCGGCGTCGGTCTTCCCTCGCCGGGATCGAGTACACCTGGGAAACCGGAAAGAGTTAACCATGACGAATCACCAGAAATTGACGCCTGCAAGGTAGTTGCTCCTGACCAGGCAATCTGGCCCCCGTCAGGTCCACGGCCTGCGGGAACGCCGCCCAGGCGGCCCTTGACGGCGCTATGGTCGGAAGCGAGTGCCGGGAAGGCGAGTCGGAAGGACGGACGTGGCCGAAGATCAGAGCGGGCCGCAGGCATCGGCGGCCGGCGAGGGGAAGACCGCCCAGCGGCTGTGGGAGCGCGAGAAGGAACTCGCCTCCGCCGAACAGGCCGTGGACAAGCTGTGCCGGGAGTTCGCCGCGGGCGGCACCAAGATCGGTGAACTGCTGCTGTTCTCCGGTCCGGCCGGTATGGGCAAGACCACGATGCTCGAACAGGTGCGCCGGATCGCCGGAGCCCGCAAGGACCCCACCGTACTGTTCGCCCGGGGCGGCGAACGGCAGAAGCACGAACCGTTCCGCGTCCTGCGGCAACTACTTCAGCCCGTCCTCGGCAGTCTCGACCCGGACGAGCGCACCGAGGTGTTCGGCAACTGGTACAACATCGTCGCGCCGGCTGTCGGCCTGGCCCCGCCGCCCGACGCGGTCGAGCGGATCGACCCGCTCGGCGTGCACGACGGCCTGGACTTCGTCATCACCCAACTCGCGCCCCGGCGTGCCCCGTTGGTCGTGGTGATCGACGACCTGCACGTGGTCGACCAGGAGTCGCTGACCTGGCTGGCCTCGTTCGCGGTACGCGCCCGGGAACTCCCGGTGCTGCTGGTCTTCGCCTACCGCCACGAGTTCGACGAGGCGGCCCGGCCGCTCGTCCTGCAGATCCAGGAACGTGCCGAGCGTCGGCACGACCTGATGCCGCTCAACCCGCTGTCGACCGCCGAGATCGTGCACAACGAGTTCGCCGAGGCCGACGACGCGTTCTGCCGCCAGGTGTGGGCCGTCACCGCCGGCGCCCCGTTCGACACCGTCGCGCTGCTGCGCGAGGTGCGCGACCAGAACCTCGAACCCGTCGAGGAGAACTCGCCCCGGCTGCGCGACCTCGCCGCGGCCGCCCGGGGCCAGGGCCGCGACTACTGGCTCGACAAACTCGGCCCGACCGTCCTCCAGTTCGCCTGGGCCGCCGCGCTGCTCGACACCGACATCGACGAGGACCTGGCCGCCGCGATCTGCGCCCAGGGCCCGGGGCAGACCGCCCAGTCGGTCCGCGAACTGCGCCGGACCCGGGTGCTCACCACCCAACCCAACGGCAGGCTGGAGTTCGTCCACCCGCTGATCGCCACCTCGATCTACCAGTCGATCCCGGAGGCCACCCGGGCCGGCATGCACGGCGTCGCCGCCACCGCGATCGAGGCCCAGGGCGGCTCGCTGCTCGCCGCCTCCCGCCACCTGCTGGAGACCCTCCCCGGCGAGGGCGACGACGCGATGGTCCGCAAACTGCGCCGGGCCGCCGCCGAGAACCTCGCCATCGGCGCCCCCGAAGCCGCCCGCCGCTGCCTGGAACGCGCCCTCGCCGAACCACCGGACGAGGACTACCGCGCCGAGGTGCTGTACGAACTCGGCAGCGCCGCACTGCTCACCGACCCCGAGGCCACCGCCAACCAACTGCGCCGCGCACTCGACATCGAGGACGGCCTCAACGCCGACCTGCGGGTCGAGGCGGTGTTCCGACTGTCCGAGGTGATCGCCCACGGCGGCGACCTGAACGGCGCCGCCCGGCTCTGCCTGACCGAGGCCGAGAACACCACCGAAGGCCTCGGCCGGGTCCGGCTGCTGACCGCCCACCTGCTGTACACCGCCCTGCGGCGCGACGAGGACAACGGCCCCGAGCGGGCCCGCAAGGTCGCCGAACTCGCCGCCCAGGTCGAGGAGGAGAGCGAGGCCTCCCGGCCGGTGCGCGCCCTGCACGCCTGGGACCTCACCCTCAAGGGCGGCCCCAGCGCCGAGGCACTGCGGGCCGCCGAGGACGCGCTGGTCAACGGACGGCTGTCGCGCAGCCTCGGCTGGACCAACACCACCTGGAACTTCGAACTGCCCGCGCTGCTCGGCCTGTGCTTCGCCTACAACGACGAACTCGCCCGCGCCGAAAAGCTGTTCAGCTCCGCCATCCTGGAGTTCGAGATCGCCGGGTGGAGCGGCGCGCACCGCGGCTTCGCCTACTTCCTGATGGGCTTCGCCCGGCTGCGCCGCGGCTTCCTCCCGGAGGCCGAGGACTTCCTGCGCCGGGGCCTGCGGATCGCCGACCGGATGGGCACCGGGCTGCCGTTGCAGTGGAACCTGGTCGGCTCGCTGATCGACACCCTGCTGGCCCGCGGCCGTGACCGGGAGGCCTGGGAGGTCGCGCAGCGGTACCGGTTCTCGCCGCCGTACCACCAGACCGCGCTGGTGCTGCCCGATGTCGCCACCATCTACGGCAAGTTGCTGATCTCCCGCGGCGACTACGACATGGCCGTCGAGGTGCTCGCCGAGACCGGCATGCGGCTGGACAAGCGCGGCTGGCGCTCCACCGTGCACGCGCCGTGGGCCGGTTACCTGGCCGTGGCGATGGCGCACCGGGATCTGCCGTCCGCACGGAAGAACGGCGACGACGCGGTGGCCCGGGCCCGGGAGTCCGGTTCGCCGTCGGCGATCGGCAGCGCGCTGCGGCTGGCCGCCAGTGTGTGGGAGGGGCCGCACGCCGTCGAGCTGCTCCAGGAGGCGGTCGGCTGCCTCGGCCGCTCCCCGGCCAGTTACGAGCACGCGCACGCGCTGGTCGACCTCGGCGCCGCCCTGGTGCAGGTCGGCCGCAGCCTGGAGGCCGCCGAACACCTCTACCAGGGAATGGAGTTGGCCAAGCACTGCGGGGCCGACGGTCTGGAGGTGCGGGCCCGCAACGTGCTGTCCGCGTCCGGCCTGCAGCCCAACCGGACGCTGGTGCCGAACAAGGTCAACCTCAACCCGCAGGAGCTGGAGGTCGCCGAACTGGCGGCGCTGGCCCTGCCGCCGCAGCGGATCGCCGAACGGCTGAAGCTGCCGGTGTCGGTGGTCAAGCAGCGGCTGGCCGCCGTGCACCGCAAGCTCGGCACCGGACCGGACGGTCTCGCCGACGCGCTCGGCCTGCCCAGCGGCGGCCCCGGGCAGCCCGGCTGACGGACGTTCCGGCGCGCGGGAGCGGGTCACCGCCCCGTGCGCCGGGCCCCGCTACGCTGGCCGAAAAGGGTGATCACGAACCAAGGAGCAGCCCATGACCGCGCCGGACCGGCCCGCCGAGGTGCACCGGGCACCGTACGACCTGTCGGGGGCCGGCATGGGCTTGGAACGGTGGACGCTGCGCTCCGACCTGATCGAGGCCACCGTCATCACGCTGGGCGCGGCGCTGCACACCCTGACCGCGCCGGACCGGGACGGCACGCCCGCCCAGGTGCTGCTGACCACCGAGGACGTCGGCACGCTGCTCGGCCCGGCCAAGCACTACGGCGTCACCGTCGGCCGGTACGCCAACCGGATCGCCGACAGCCGGATCACCCTGGACGGCGAGGTCCACCCGCTGCTGCCCACCGGACACGGCGTCACCCTGCACGGCGGCCCCGACTCGTTCTCGCACCGGGTGTGGGAGGCCGAGGAGATCCCCGGCGGGGTGCGGATGCACCTGCACTCGCCGGACGGCGACCAGGGCTTCCCCGGCGCGCTGGACGTCTGGACGGACTTCACGCTGAGCGGAGCCGAACTGACCATCTCCTACCGGGCCGTCACCACCAGGCCCACGGTGGTCAACCTCACCAACCACGCCTACTTCAACCTGGCCGGCGAGGGCCGCGGCGACGTGCTCGGCCACCTGCTGACCATCGACGCGGACGCCATCACGCCGGCCGACGAGCGGCAGATCCCGTACGGCCCGTACGAGCCGGTGGCGGGCACCGCGTTCGACTTCACCACGGCCCGGCCGATCGGCGAGGGCCTGGCGGAGGGGCACCCGCAGCTGAAGCAGTCGCGCGGGTACGACCACAACTGGGTGCTGCGCGAGCGCCCCGCGGACGGGCCGCCGGTGCGGGCGGCGCTGCTGGCCGACCCGGGCAGTGGGCGGACGCTGGAGGTGCTGACCACCGAGCCGGGGTTGCAGGTGTACACGGCGAACGGTTTCGACGGCAGCGTCACCGGCCCGTCCGGTACGGCGTACGGCCCGTTCGCCGGCGTCGCGCTGGAGACCCAGCACCACCCGGATTCGCCGCACCAGCCGTCCTATCCGTCGACCGAACTGCGGCCGGGGCAGGAGTTCCGCTCCAGCACGGTGCTGCGACTGGGCACCTCCGGCTGAGTCCAGGAGCTGTATCGAGAAGGGCCCCGGGAGCTGTCCCGGGGCCCTTTTTCGCTGCTCAGCGGCGGTGGGGGTGCAAGGAGTTTCCGCAAGGCCACGGATGGTCAAGACGCGCGGCGGCAACACTGAGGACACGTCGATGTAACGATCGCCGGTAACTTGCAGAAACTTGCTGCAAGACCTTTCAGGCGTGCTCGCCGCGCTGTTACGTTCCTGCTCAAGCCCGACGGCCTGCGACGGTGCGGTCGGCCCGGACAGCCATTATGCGCCGTCCTCCCCCCACTCGGGCACCCTCATCTTTCTAGGAGTTTCCATGCGGCGTGGTATCGCGGCCTCCGCTCTCGTTGCGGCTCTTGCGGTCACTCTTGCAGCGTGCGGCAGCAGCGGCTCCGGCTCGGACGCCAAGAGCGACGGACCGGTCACCATCACCTACTGGGACACCTCGAACGCCACCAATGAGGCGCCGAACTACCAGGAACTGGTCAAGAAGTTCGAGGCCGCGAACCCGAACATCAAGGTCAAGTTCGAGAACGTGCCGTTCGACCAGGCGCAGACCAAGCTGCAGACCGCGATGGGTGCCAAGGGTGCGCCGGACGCCTTCCGCTCCGAGGTCGGCTGGACCTCCGCCTTCGCCAAGGCCGGCTACCTGGAGCCGCTGGACGGCACCCCGGCGCTGACCGACGCCGCCGCCTTCCAGCCGTCGCTGATCCAGCAGGCCAAGTACGCGGGCAAGACCTACGGTGTCCCGCTGGTCACCGACACCCTCGCGCTGATGTACAACAAGGAGCTGTTCGCCAAGGCCGGCATCGCCGCCGCGCCGACCACCTGGGACGAGCTGAAGGCCGACGCCGCCCAGCTGAAGGAGAAGGCGGGCGTCGACGGCTTCTGGCTGAAGGCCGGCGACGGCTACTACGCCATGCCGTTCCTGTACGGCGAGGGCACCAACATGGTGGACGCCGCAGGCAAGAAGGTCACCGTCAACTCGCCCGAGGCGGTGAAGGCGATCGAGACCTACAAGACGATGTTCACCTCGCCCGGCACCGCGAAGGCCGACGTCACCACCGACGCCTACGCGCACATGATGGACGCCTTCAACAACGGCAAGGTCGCGGCGATCATCCAGGGTCCGTGGGAGGTCACCAACATCTACAAGGGCGCCTCCTTCGCCGACAAGAAGAACCTCGGCATCGCCGCCGTCCCGAACGGCTCCGCCAAGGGCGGCGCCCCGACCGGTGGCCACAACGTCTCGGTCTACGCCGGCTCCGACGCCGCCCACAAGGCCGCCGCCGAGAAGCTCGCCGCGTTCCTGACCTCCGCCGAGAGCCAGACCTTCCTCGCGCTGAAGAACGGCACCCTGCCCACCCGCAGCGACGCCTACACCGCCGAGGTCAAGGCCAACCCGGGCATCGCCGACTTCCAGGCGATCCTGGCCTCCGCCCAGCCGCGCCCCGAACTGCCCGAGTACGCCTCGCTGTTCGGCTCCTTCGGCACCAACCTCGGCAAGATCGTCCAGGGCCAGTCCGACACCAAGGCCGGCCTGGACGCCACCGCCACCGACTACGCGAAGCTCCTGCCGGACTTCAAGAAGTAAGTCGGAACCAGGCTCGCCCGGCCCACACCTGACGGTGGGCCGGGCGCCCGCCGTCACACCACACAGCACCAGTCGCCGAGGCAGGCGGCGGACCTCCCGGAGAAGGTGTCAACCCATGGCAGTTGCGGTCGTTCAGCGCATCAAGCTGTCGTACTCGAAGTACTGGTACGCGTACGCGATGGTCGCGCCGGTCGTGATCGTCCTCGGGGTGCTGGTCGGCTACCCGCTGGTCCGCGGCTTCTACCTGACCCTGACCAACGCCACCAGCCTCAACGTGGGCCGCCAGATCGGCGTCAACCACATACCCGACAGCTTCGACTTCGTCGGCCTCGACAACTACGCGGACGTGCTGTGGGGGCCGACGTCGTACGACCGGTTCTGGTCGCACTTCGTCTGGACCGTCATCTGGACCGCGGTCTGCGTGTTCCTGCACTACAGCATCGGCCTGGGCCTGGCGATGCTGCTCAACCGCAAGATGCGCGGCCGCAGCGTCTACCGGCTGATCCTGATCCTGCCCTGGGCGGTGCCGACCTTCGTCACCGTCTTCTCCTGGCGGCTGATGCTCGCCGACGGCGGCGCCGTCAACGGCCTGCTGTCGATGCTGCACCTGCCCGAACCCGGCTGGCTGTCCGACCCGTTGGCGCAGAAGTTCGCCGCGATCCTGGTCAACACCTGGGTCGGCGTGCCGTTCATGATGATCTCGCTGCTCGGCGGACTCCAGTCGATCCCGGCCGAGCTGTACGAGGCCGCCGAGATGGACGGCGCCAGCGCCTGGCAGCGGTTCCGCTACGTCACCCTGCCCGGCCTGCGGACCGTCTCCTCCACCGTCGTGCTGCTCGGCGTGATCTGGACCTTCAACCAGTTCGCCATCATCTACCTGCTGTTCGGCTCCGGCGCCCCCGACGCGCAGATCCTGGTCACCTGGGCCTTCCGCCTCGGCTTCGGCCAGCAGCCCTCGGACTACGCGCAGTCGGCGACCTACGGAATCCTGCTGCTCTCCATCCTGATCGTCTTCACCGGCTTCTACCGCCGCTGGACGGCCCGGGTCGAGAAGGCCAACGGATGAGCGCCGACGCCCGTACGGGAACCGACCCCCAGCCCAAGGACCAGGACCAGGCAGGTAGCCCCATGACACTCACCGCCGACCGCCCCGCCGACCGCCCCGCCGCCGACGCGAAGCCCGCCGGACGACCCGTCAAGGTCCGGCTGCGCGGCGAGTCCTCGCCGCTGGCCACCGTGCTCTCGCACGGCACCCTGATCGTCGCCAGCCTGATCGCCCTGTTCCCGGTGCTGTACATCGCGTACATCTCGCTGGGCCCGGACGACATGGACTACCTGCACCCGGCGAAGATCATGGACAAGGCCACCCTGGCCAACTACGGCCGGGTGCTGGGCGACACCGGCTTCCTCACCTGGTTCGGCAACTCGGCCATCGTGGCCGGCGGCACCACCCTGATCGGCGTGCTGATCGCCGCCACCACCGGCTACGCGGTCTCCCGGATGCGCTTCCCCGGCTACCGCCCGCTGATGTGGGCCCTGCTGGTCACCCAGATGTTCCCGATCGCCGTGCTGATCGTGCCGATGTACTACATCCTGTCCAGCCTTCAGATGCTGGACAGTTACACCGGCCTGATCCTGGTCTACTCCACCACCACGGTGCCGTACTGCGCCTGGCTGCTGAAGGGCTACTTCGACACCATCCCGGTGGAGATCGACGAGGCCGGCCGGGTCGACGGACTGTCGCCGTTCGGCGCCTTCTGGCGGCTGGTCCTGCCGCTGGCCCGCCCGGGCCTGGCGGTGGCCGCGTTCTACTCCTTCCTCACCGCGTGGGGCGAGGTCGCCTTCGCCTCCACCTTCATGCTCTCGTCCAGCAAGTACACGCTGGCGGTCGGCCTCGCCTCGTTCGTCAGCGAGCACGACCACCAGTGGCAGCTGATGGCCGCCACCTCGGTGCTCATCGCCATCCCCGCCGCGGTCGTCTTCTACCTGGTGCAGCGTCACCTGGTGACCGGCCTGACGGCCGGCGCGGCGAAGTCCTGACCCTCCGTTTCCACAGCACCCAAGGGATGACTGTCCTATGACCCAGAACCTGGCCGACGCCTCCCGGCCCGCCGCTGTTCCCGTCGCTCGGACGACTGCTGCGACCACCGGGGCCTCCAGAGGCGGCTGGTGGCGGGACGCGGTCATCTACCAGGTGTACCCGCGCAGTTTCGCCGACGGCAACGGGGACGGCATGGGCGACCTGCCCGGCATCCGCAGCCGGCTGCCCTACCTGCGCGACCTCGGGGTGGACGCGGTGTGGCTGTCGCCGTTCTACGCCTCCCCGCAGGCCGACGCCGGGTACGACGTCGCCGACTACCGCGCCGTCGACCCGATGTTCGGCACCCTGCTGGACGCCGACGGGCTGATCCGCGACGCCCACCAGCTGGGCCTGCGGATCATCGTCGACCTGGTCCCCAACCACTCCTCCGACCAGCACGAGTGGTTCCAGCGCGCGCTGCGCGAGGGCCCCGGCACCCCGCTGCGCGAGCGCTACCACTTCCGGCCCGGCAAGGGCGAGAACGGTGAACTCCCGCCCAACGACTGGGAGTCCATCTTCGGCGGCCCCGCCTGGACCCGCAGCGACAACCCCGACGGCACCCCCGGCGAGTGGTACCTGCACCTGTTCGCCCCGGAGCAGCCCGACTTCAACTGGGACAGCCCCGCGGTCGCCGACGAGTTCCGCTCCATCCTGCGGTTCTGGCTCGACATGGGCGTCGACGGCTTCCGGATCGACGTCGCCCACGGCCTGGTCAAGGCCCCTGGCCTGCCCGACCTCGGCGGCCATGACCAGCTGAAGCTGCTCGGCAACGACGTCATGCCGTTCTTCGACCAGGACGGCGTGCACGCCATCTACCGCAGCTGGCGCAAGATCCTCGACGAGTACCCCGGCGACCGGATCGGCGTCGCCGAGGCCTGGACCCCGACCGTCCAGCGCACCGCCAACTACGTCCGCCCCGACGAGCTGCACCAGGCGTTCAACTTCCAGTACCTGGGCACCGACTGGGACGCGGCGAAGCTGCGCGAGGTGATCGACCTCTCGCTCGACTCGATGCGGCCCGTGCAGGCCCCCACCACCTGGGTGCTGTCCAACCACGACGTCACCCGGCACGCCACCCGGTTCGCCAACGAGCCCGGCCTCGGCACCCAGATCCGCACCCCCGGCGACCGCCCGCTCGGCCTGCGCCGGGCCCGCGCCGCCACCCTGCTGATGCTCGCGCTGCCCGGCTCCGCGTACATCTACCAGGGCGAGGAACTCGGCCTTCCCGACGTCACCGACCTGCCCGACGAGGTCCGCCAGGACCCGTCGTTCTTCCGGCAGGCCGGGCAGGACGGCTACCGCGACGGCTGCCGGGTCCCCATCCCGTGGTCCGGCACCGAGGCGCCGTACGGCTTCGGCCCGGTGGCCGGCGGCCCGAGCTGGCTGCCGCAGCCCGCCGACTGGGCCGAACTCTCGGTAGAGGTCCAGACCGGTGACCCGACCTCGACGCTGGAGCTGTACCGCTCCGCGCTGGCCGTCCGCCGCGAACAGCCCGCGCTCGGCGCCGGCACCGAGGTCGAGTGGCTGGACGCCCCCGAAGGCGTGCTGATGTTCCGTCGCGAGGCGGCCGAAGGGTCGTTCGTGTGCACCGTGAACATCACCGTGGAGAGCGTGACCATTCCGGCGCCCGGCCGGCTGCTGCTGTCCTCGGCCGCCACGGTGGAATCCGAGCACACCGAACTCCCGGCCGACAGCACCGCATGGTGGGCGGTCTGAGGTGGTTGCAATAGGCTCTGGGCTCGTGACTACAGCGCGACTCTCCGACATCGCGGCGCAGGCGGGGGTCAGCGAAGCCACCGTCAGCCGCGTACTCAACGGTAAGGCGGGCGTCTCCGCGACCACCAGGCAGACCGTACTGGCCGCGCTGGACGTGCTCGGCTACGAACGGCCCACCCGGCTGCGCCAGCGCAGCGCCGGGCTGATCGGCCTGATCACCCCCGAGCTCAGCAACCCGATCTTCCCCGCGCTCGCCCAGGTCATCGAACAGGTGCTCAGCCGGCACGGCTTCACGCCGGTGCTGTGCACCCAGACCCCGGGCGGCTCCACCGAGGACGAACTCGTCGAGATGCTGGTGGAACGCGGCGTGGCCGGCATCGTGTTCGTCTCCGGACTGCACGCCGACACCACCGCCGACCACGACCGGTACGCCAAACTCTCCGGCCGCCAGGTCCCGTTCGTGCTGATCAACGGCTACAGCGAGAAGATCGCCGCACCGTTCATCTCCCCGGACGACCGGGCCGCGATGTGGATGGCCGTCCAGCACCTCGTCGAACTCGGCCACGAACGGATCGGGCTGGCAGTCGGTCAGAAGCGGTTCGTCCCCGTGCTGCGCAAGATCGAGGGCTTCACCGCCGCGCTCCAGCAGCTCACCGGGCGCACCGCCGAAGAGGCCGGGGAGCTGATCCACCACACCCTGTTCAGCGTCGAGGGCGGGCACGCCGCCGCCCAGGCACTGCTCGACAAGGGCTGCACGGCGATCGTCTGCGGCTCGGACATGATGGCGCTCGGCGCGATCCGCGCGGTGCGCCGGCGGGGCCTGTCGGTGCCGCAGGACGTCTCGGTGGTCGGGTTCGACGACTCGCCGTTGATAGCGTTCACCGAACCGCCGCTGACCACCGTGCGCCAGCCGGTCGAGGCGATGGCCACCGCCGCGGTCGACGCCCTGCTGGAGGAGGTCGGCGGGAACCCGGCGCAGCGCTCGGAGTTCATGTTCCAGCCGGAGCTGGTGATGCGGGGCTCGACCGGGTCGGGTCCGCGCAACTGATCGGTGTTTCAAGGCATTTGCGGCCCTCGCTCCTCGGCGGAGCGGGGGCCGCAGGCGCGTTCAGCTGTAGAGCTGCTCGATGTCGCGGCGGTAGGCGGTGCTGACGGCCTGCCGGCGGACCTTCAGGGACGGGGTGAGCAGGCCGCGTTCCTCGGTGAAGTCGCCGCCGACCACGCGCACCCGGCGGATCGACTCGGCGCGCGAGACGGTCGAGTTGACGGCCTGCACCGCCTCGGCGAGCGCGGCCAGGACGGCGGGGTGAACGGGGACGGCGCTGGTCACGTCCTGGGCTTTCGTGGTGGCCGGCGGGCGCTGCTGCAGGAAGTGCTCCACTGCCTCCGGGTCCAGGGTGAGCAGCGCGCCCACGTACGGGCGGTCGTTGCCGACCACCAGGGCCTGGCTGATCAGCGGGTGGGCGCGCAGGCGGTCCTCCAGCGGGCCGGGGGACACGTTCTTGCCGCCGGAGGTCACCAGGATCTCCTTCTTGCGGCCGGTGATGGTCAGGTAGCCGTCCTCGTCGAGCCGGCCCAGGTCGCCGGTGGCGAACCAGTGTTCCCGTTCGGGTATTGGTGCGCCCAACTCGTAGTAGCCGTCGAAGATTTGGGGCCCGCTCAGGAACACCTCGCCGTCCTCGGCGATCCGCACCGCGCTGCCCGGCACCGGCGGCCCGACGGTGCCCGGGCGCGGACGCAGCGGCGGGTTCACGGTGGACGGGCCGGTGGTCTCGGTCAGCCCGTAGCCCTCGTACACCAGCACGCCCGCGCCGGCGAAGAACAGCAGCAGCTCCGGGTCGATCGAGGAGCCGCCGCTGATCGCGTACCGGATCCGGCCGCCCATCGCCTGCCGCACCCGGCGGTACACCAGGGCGTCGTACAGGCCGTGCGCCAGCCGCAGCGACAGCGGGGCGCGGTCGCCCCCGCCGTCCAGCGCGGCCAGTTCGGCGCGGGCGTAGCGCTTCGCGACCTCGGCCGCCCGGTCGAAGACCCGCACCGCGCCCTTCGCCTGCGCCTCGGCCCGGCCCAACTGGTGGATCTTCTCGAACAGGTAGGGCACGCCGACCAGGAAGGTGGCGCCGAACTCGGCCAGGTCGGGCCGGAGTTCGGCGGGCTTCAGGGACGGGCTGTGACCGAACCGGATCCGGCCGAACACGCACGTCACCTGGATCATCCGGCCCAACACGTGCGCCAGCGGCAGGAACAGCAGGGTGGACGGCGTCTCCCCGGTCGCCGCGGTGAACACCGGCTCCAGCAGGGCGTGGCAATTCGCCGCCTCGGTGAGGAAGTTGGCGTGGGTGAGCAGGCAGCCCTTGGGGCGACCGGTGGTGCCGGAGGTGTAGATCAGGGTGGCCTCGCTGTCCGGGCCGAGAGCCGCCCGCCGCTTCTCCAACTCCCCGGCGGGCACCGCCTTTCCGAGCTCACCGAGGGCCTCGACGGCGTTCTCGTCCAACCGCCAGAGCGGCACCGTGCCGCCGGTGCGGGCGATCGCCGTGGTCAACACCTCGGCGGTGTCGGCGTCCTCCGCGACCGCCAGGGCCGCGCCGGAGTCCCGGACGATCCACTCGGCCTGCTCGACCGAGGAAGTCGGGTACACCGGCACCAGGGACGCGCCGGCCGCCCAGGCCGCGAAGTCCAGCAGCGTCCACTCGTAGCGGGTGCGCGACATCAGCACGATCCGCCCGCCCGGGCGCACCCCCACGGCGATCAGCCCGCGGGCGGTCGCCGCCACCTCGTCGGCGAACTGACGTGCCGTCACATGCTGCCAGCCGCCTGCGGGTTGACGTCTGGTGAGCACCTCGGCGGCCGGGGCTTCGGCGGCGTTGCGGAACGGCAGGTCGGCGAGGCTGCCGGAGTCCGGCGGCGGGACGAGGTGCGGGGTGCGGGCCTCGACCACCCGCCCGTCGGAGTGCAGGACTTCGACGGGCGCGCGGTCGCGCAGGTGCTCGGCGCGGGCGGCACGGGCGAGGGGGTGTGCCATCAGCGAACTCCCTTGGGTGGGGTGGGGTTCGCCCAGGGTAGGGACTCCGCCGCGAACTTACTAGACGGTAAGTTCCTTGACAGTGACGGGTGTTGGGCTCGCTTCGGCCGCTGCGTTCAGCCCTCTTCGACGGCCGGGGCCGGGCCGGTGAAGCGCTCGCCGTCCCGGCTGCCGCCGGTGCGGGCCTGGGTGCGACGGCCGGTGGACAGGTAGTCGCGCACCAGCAGCTCCACCGCGTCCTGCGGGCTGCTCACTCCGAGGCGCATCATCGCCTCCAGCGCGAGGTCCGCGTCCAGCGTGATCGTCACCTTCGCCATCGCACCGCTCCAGGGGCTCGGGACTGCTTCCGGTCTTCGGCGTTCGGCGTTCGGCGTTCGGCGTTCGGCCTTCGGCGTTCGGCCTTCGGCGTTCGGCGTTCGGCGTTCGGCGTTCGGCCTTCGGTCTCGGCCGAGGATAGGCCGCTGCCCCCGGAGCCGACCAGGGTCCCCGAGGGCAGCGGTGTCCGCGGTGCGGTCACCTCATGCGCGTGCGCGTGCGCGTGGTGTGCGCGGTGCGTGTGGTGTCAGGCGGTTCAGACCCGACCGGCGAAGTCCGGCGCCCAGTTGGCGATGGTCTCGGTCTTCACGCCGGACTTCGGGTTGGCGGCCTCGACGTACTTGCCGTCGCCGATGTAGATCGCCACGTGGTAGACGCCCGAGTTGGAGCCGTTGTTCGACCAGAACAGCAGGTCGCCCGGCTGCAGGCTGTTCAGCGAGACCCGGGTCGAGTAGTCGGCCTGGTCCGCGGCCACGCGCGGCAGGCTGATGCCGGCCTGGCGGAACGCGGCCTGGGTCAGGCCCGAGCAGTCCCAGCCGCCGTTGCCGGTGCCGCCGTAGATGTACGGCTGGCCGACCTTCGACAGCGCGAAGTCGATCGCCGCGGCCTTGGAGCCGGTCGCCTTGACGGCGGCGGTGGCGGTCGTGGTGGCGGTCGTGGTGGTGGCGGCGGGCTTGGCGGGGGTGCTCGGCTGGGCCGGCGCGGGGGTGCTCGGCTTGGCCGGGGCGGACTGCTTGGCGGGCGCCGACTGCTTGGCCGGGGCCTGGGCGACCGCGACGTTGCCGAGCGCCAGCTTCTGACCGGGGTAGATCATGTCCGCGCCCTCGGTGAGGACGGAGCGGTTCAGCTCGTACAGCTTCTCCCAGCCGCCCTCGACGTTCTGACGCTGGGCGATGGCGGACAGCCAGTCGCCCGCCACGACGGTGTAGCTGCCGGAGGCCTGGGTGTCGGCCTGCGGCTGAGCCTGCGGGCGGCTCTGGGCCTGGCTCTGGCGCTGCTGCGGGGCCGGCTGCTGGGCCTGCTTCGGCGCCTGCGGCTGGGCCGGGGCCTGGGCCTGCGGCTTGGCGGTGGTGGTGGAGCCCGTGGAGGTGTCGACCTGCGGGGCGGCGCCGCCCTTGGTCAGACCGGCCTGGACCGAGCACACCGGCCAGGCGCCGGGGCCCTGGGAGGCCAGCACCTTCTCGGCGACGGCGATCTGCTGGTCCTTGGTGGCCAGGTCGGCGCGCGGGGCGAACGCGGTACCGCCGAAGGCGGCCCAGGTGGAGGCGGTGAACTGCAGGCCGCCGTAGAAACCGTTACCGGTGTTGATCGACCAGTTGCCACTGGACTCGCACTGCGCGACCTTGTCCCAGGTGGCCACCGAAGCGGCGGAGGCGGTACCCGCGGCCAGGCCGGGGACCGTGAGGCCGATGCCCACAACACCAGTGGTGGCAATCAGACGGCGGGCGCGCTTGGCGCTGATGGGCAGCATGAAGAAGCGTTCCTCTCCCACGCCTGCGAGGTGAGCTGTCGGATTCGGGCTGGAGTTGCCCGGCCGCGCACACCTTTCGGCGCGCACGGCTTCACCCCAAGCCCCGGACCGGTCCGTCAGGACCGCCCCAGGGCGACTTACCTGGTTCCCCCGCCCCTGCCGCGGTGCGTCATTGCATGAGCCGGCCCACCCGGCGGCAGGATTCGGCGTTCCGGGCGAGCTGGGTCCGTGTGTCCACGAACGTGGGCAGGACATTAAGCGGAATTAAGGACGATTAGCAAATTCCTGTGACGGCCGTCACCGGGTCCGAAAAATTCGATCAAGGAATTTTGGGCGAACTCCACGGCGAGCGGCCAAACCTGGGCTTCCGTCAGGAAATTGGCGATCTTGTGCCCGTTTTGGGTGGTTATGTGGCCTGCCGGGCGAATATTCGCCTTGGCTAGTGTTTGTGACCGACCGGATGGGGAGTTATGGGCGTTCTGTCCATCTTGTCCCGGGAGCTGAAGACCCTTTGCTGACAGGTCGTGGAATTGCGGCCATCGCCCATTTCTGCCGAACTGATGGGTGATGCTACGTCAGAATGCTTAGCTGTTTCGGAAGTCGCCGATTTCCGTTGTGACAGCCATCTATGCTGCCCGCGACGATTCGGAGTCCCTGCACGTTTCGGGAGGCGGCCATCGTGGAGCAGTGGGAGAACGCGCGGCAGCAGCGGCCGTTGTCGGGGCGGCGGCGGGTGTTGGCCTGGCTGGCGGTCGGGACGGTGGCGGCGGTCGGTGGGGGAGTGGTGCTGCGGCAGTCGTTGGCCGGGGCGGAGCCGGCGGCGGGGGCGGTGGGCGAGGGCGGGCGGCGGTGGTCGGATGCCGAGGGGTGGGGCGGGAAGGTGCCCGGGGCGGGGAGTGCCGTGCGGATCACCGACAAGGTGGTGCTGGACGGTGATGCCAAGGTCGGGTCGCTGCTGATCGACACGGGTGGGTCGCTGGTGTTCGCCGGGGACCGGTCGGTGACGTTGGAGAGTGCGGGCAACGTCGAGGTCCGCGGGGTGCTGGCGCTCGCGCCCGATGCGGCGCACACCCATACCTTGCGCTTTCCCGACATCGACGAACGGCGGTTCCAGGGCGGCGGCATGACCGTCGTCGACACCGACACCGGCCTGTGGGTCACCGGCCGCGGTTACCTGCGGCTGGACGGTGCGCCCCGGACGGCGTGGGTGCGGGCCGCGACCGAGCTGAAGGCGGGGGACACCGTACTGAAGCTGGCGGTGGCGCCGGAGGGTTGGCAGGTGGGTGACGAGCTCGCCGTCACGCCGACCGCGCCGCCCGATGCCGAGGGGTTCTCCGATGCGTACGACCTGGTGACGGTTCAGCGGGTGGACGGCCCGAGCGTCACGCTGGCCGCGCCGTTGCAGCACGCGCACCCGCGGGTGAGTCTCGGTGGTGGGGCGGTGTTCGGGGCGGAGGTGCTCAACCTGACGCGTAACGTGCGGGTCGAGGGCACCGAGCAGGGGCGGGCGCACGTCCACCTGACGTCCAGCCGGCCGGCCGATGTGCGGCATGCGGTGCTGCGGCGCGTCGGGCCGCGGGCGGTGGGGAAGGAGAGTTGGAACGGGCAGCCCGTGAGCGAGCCGGTGCTCGGGCGGTACGGGTTGCACTTCCACATGCTGCTGGACACCTCGCGCGGCACGGTGGTCGAGGGCGTGGTGGTGCGCGACGCCGGAAGCCACGCGTTCGTGCCGCACAACAGTCACGGCATCACGTTCCGCGGCTGCATCTCCCACAACACCTGGGAGGACGCGTACTGGTGGGACGGCCCGATCGACACCCGCACCCCGCAGGGCCCGTCCGACGACATCGCGTACGAGGGGTGCGTCGCCTCCAGGACGGTGTTCGAACCGAATCCGCGCGGCTACCGGCTGACCGGCTTCAGCCTCGGCGCGGGCACCGGCTCCTCGGCGAAGGACTGCGTGGCCGTCGGCGTGCAGGGCGCGACCGGGGCGTCCGGGTACGAGTGGCCGGAGACCAGCGAGGGGGTGTGGACGTTCGAGAACTGCCTGGCGCACAACAACCTGGAGAACGGCATCTTCGTCTGGCAGAACTCCGAACACCCGCACACCGTCAGCCGGTTCGCCGCCTACCACAACGGCGGCTGGGGCATCGAGCACGGCGCCTACCTGAACGACTTCGCCTACCGCGCCTCGGTGCTGTACGGCAACGCCGCCGGCGGGATCGCCGTCCACGCGCTCGGGCGCGACAAGGGCACGGTGTTCGACGGGCTGCTGATCGACGCCGCCGGGAAGTCCGACTACGCGGTGGCCACCCTCAAACACCAACTCGACGGCGAACTCGTCACCCTGAGCCGCAGCCGGCTGACCGGCTACCGCAAGGCCGGGGTGGCGTTCCGGGCCACCGGGGACGGGAAGCCCGACGACATCGCGGTGCTGGACTGCGAGTTCGGCGACGGCCCCGAACTGTGGCTCGACCCGGACGCGCCCGCGCCCAAGCAGATCCTGTTCCGCAAGGCCGGACAGTCGGAGACGCTCGCGCTCGGCAAAGCCGGCCCCGGACTCGCCGCCGGACCGTGGAACGCCGCCACCAGCCCCGCCGCCGCGCCCACGCCGCCCCGGCAGGTGGAGCTGCCCGTGCTGAAGTTCACCGACGGCGCGCCGCGAACGGGGCGCGTCACCGGCTGAGGGCCGTGGGCACGGCAGAGCGCGACTGCCTGCGGCAGGCTTGATGCCCGCGCGCAGGGCAAAAGCGCGACGGGCGGGAACGCGTCGATGCGCTGCTCCCGCCCGTCGCGGTCCTCGGACGGCGCGTCAGCGCGCCGCGTGCGCCCCCGGCGTGGTGCGCTGCTCGGCGGCGGCCTCGGCGGCCTCCAACTGCTCCGCGGTGGGCTCGGGGAGCGCCGCCAGGTAGCTGGAGGCGATCAGCTGAGCCACCGTCGGGTAGGCACCGATCGGGGCGGCGCTCGGGCAGCCGGTCTCCTCGGCGGCCGCGGCCAGCAGCTCCGGGTCGGCCTCCGGGCCGATCACCAGCGGGGCCAGCGCGGGGCGCCCGCAGCCGGTCGACTTCAGGTGCTCGACGGCCGCGGCGACCGAACCGGGCACGTCCAGCGCGGCCGCGACCACGGGCACGGCGAGCCGGGCGGCCAGCAGCACACCGGTGATGCCGGCCGCGGACGCGGCCTCCTCGCCACCGGTGGTGGTCAGCACCACGCCGTCGGCGGCGGTGGCGATCGCGAACAGGCGGGCGCGGTCGGCGCGGGCCAGGTCCGCCTCGGACAGGCGCACGTGCACGGCCTCGGCCAGCAGCGGGTGCGGGCCCAGCGGGTCCAGCACCTGGGCGCCGGTCTCGGCGGCCGACTTGTGCAGCTCCGGCAGGAACTCGTGCGGCCCCGGAACCAGCGGCACCACCACCGGTGCCGGCTGGCCGGCCTCGGCGGCCGCGTTCAGCAGATCGGCCACCGTCTGGGCGTCCTCGCCGCCCAGGTAAGCGGCCGTCACCTCGATGCCCGGCTGGTCGCCGCGCACGACGGACAGCAGCTCCTCGACGACCGGACGGGTCTCCGGCCCGGCGACGGCCGGAACCGCCAGCACCAGGGCAGGCGAACCGGCCATGATCTCGGGGCGCTCGGGACGGCGGTGGCGCCCCCGCGCACGGGAGCCTGGCGTACGGACGGGCAGTGGCGCGCCCGGGATGGCTGCGGTGCTCATGCGCCGAATCGTAGGACATTGCCCAGCGTGCCTTGCAGCCGGATACCGGGAGTGGGCGGCTTTCCGCCAGGAAGTGACGGTCATCACAGCGGCAGTTGTGACTGGCTGTGAGGCGCGGGGCGGGTGGTGGGTGATCGACAACGCGCTGACGGCTGTGTGCGGACGGTCATGGCGAAGTTGGCGATTCGCCCTGCTGTGTCCGCTTACGCACCGTCAATTGTCCGGCCGTGAAGGGTTGGTGACGGCATTGGCACGTTCTTCTGCACGGGAAATTTCCCATGCTGATGCACGTGCAGCCGAGCTATCATCACGTCAAGTGAGGCATTCGCCAGGGTCTGGGGAGAAAACAATGGGTGAGGCGTACAACGGCATGGCGGCGACGGACCTCGAGGGCGTGGTCTGGCAGAAGAGCGGCTACAGCAACTCGAAGGGCAACTGCGTCGAGTTCGCCGCGCTGCCGAACGGCGACGTCGCGATGCGCAACTCGCGCTTCCCCGACGGGCCGGCGCTGGTCTACACCCGGGCGGAGATCGACGCGATGCTGCTCGGCGTGAAGGACGGGGAGTTCGACCACCTGGGCAACTAGCCCTGACGGTGTGTCGGTGGCCGCACAGACGGGCCGTCGTGGGAGATCCCGCGACGGCCTTCAATGTTTTTTTGGACCGGACGGGCCGGATGGCCCAAGTCGGGAAGGTGGCGGCCGGTTCGGCCGGAGAAGAAGGGGTGCGGGGCGTCAGGCGGAGCGGCGGTGACGGCCGAGGTTCGGCAACGGGGGTTCGGCGGCGAGCGCCGGCGCGGGGGCGTCGAACAGCGCCCACACGACCTTGCCCGCGCCCGCCAGCGGGTGCCAGCCCCAGGAGTGGGAGAAGGAGTCGACCAGGTGCAGGCCGCGACCGGACTCCGCCACGAAGTCGGCCTCGCGGGCGATCGGGCCGGAGCTGGACGGGTCGCTCACCGCGCACACCACCTGCGGGGCCCGGTGCACCAGGCTGATCCGGATCGGCAGTGAGCCGACGGCCAGTTGCGGAGTGGTCTGGGCCGGGACGCGGGACGGCTCGCGCTGGCCGAGTGCGTGCCGGAGCGCGTTGGTCACCAACTCGGAAGCCACCAGGGCCACATCGTCGAAGAGCTCGCCGAGGCCCCAGGTGTCGAGGGTGATCCGGGCGAACTCCCGCGCGGTGCGCACGGCTTCGAACCGGGGAGCGAGCGTGCAGCTGACCACATGCGGGTCGGTTGCCAGGGCGGTACCGGTGCTCATGAAGAGCTCCTCCCATAAGGGGGCGGACACGGCGGGACCCATCGGGGTCATGCCGGTCACCTCCGACTCGCTCGGCCGCTCTGCCGCCGCGTCCGACCACTGCGCGCACACGCAAGTACCCAGCGACGCACGGGCGTTGCCGGGACGGGTGTGCGGAATCGCGCTAGCTGTCGACGCGGAGCCCGCGGGGTTGCCAAGGGCGTGCAAGTGCACGTGCACCATGCTCCTCTGTGCTTACGGCAGATGCAAGAGTCGATTCACGTGCAGTCGTGCGATTGGCATATGCATGCACCGGATGCACGTGCAAGATGGTGTCTGCGTGTCAGAAGCGGTAGCCCTGCGCACCACTACCGGCACTCAGTGCGTCCAAGTGATGGCAGACTGTGCAACTGGTCTTTCCCAATGGAGGTTTGGTCAGATGACCACAGTGCAGCCCGGTGGGGGCTCGATGGTGCGCCGCATCCTCCTCGGCTCCCAGCTCCGTCGGCTCCGTGAGGGCTGCGCGATCAGCCGGGAGGACGCCGGCTACGCGATCCGCGCCTCGGAGTCCAAGATCAGTCGGATGGAACTCGGCCGGGTCTCCTTCAAGGAGCGTGACGTCGCCGACCTGCTCAGCCTCTACGGCCTGGGCGGCGGCGCCGAGCGGGAGACCCTGCTCGCCCTGGTCCGCGAGGCCAACAAGTCCGGCTGGTGGCACAGTTACAACGATGTGCTGCCGAACTGGTTCCAGACCTACATGGGGTTGGAGGAGGCCGCCGCGCTGATCCGCACCTACGAGGTGCAGTTCATTCCCGGCCTGCTCCAGTGCGACGAGTACGCCCGGGCGATCTTCGCGCAGAACCGGCCCGTGCTCGCCGACGACGAGATCGAACGCCGGGTCGCGCTGCGCGCCCGGCGGCAGAAGCTGCTCACCGAGGGCCGCGGGCCCAAGCTGTGGGCCGTCATCGACGAGGCCGCACTGCGCCGCCCGGTCGGCGGCCCCGAGGTGATGCGCGCCCAGCTGGAGCACCTGGTGGAGTTGGCCGAACTCCCCAGCGTGGTGCTCCAGGTGATGCCCTTCCGGTTCGGCGCGCACGCCGGTGAGAGCGGCGCCTTCTCGGTGCTGCGCTTCCCCGAGCAGGACCTGCCGGACGTGGTCTACCTGGAGCAGCTCACCAGCGCCCTGTACCTGGACAAGCGCGACGACGTGGACGAGTACGTGCAGGTCATGGAGCGGCTCTGCGTGGACAGTCTGACCCCGCAGCAGACCCTCGACCTGCTCCAGGGCATCCTCAAGAGCCAGTGACGGCAGGGGTTCGCGGTGCCCGGCGGGCTCGGGTGGCTGACGGAGCGTCAGTGTCCGCGCCTCGCGCGGGAGTCCGGGCCGCAGTTCGGTATCGGCGCGGTCGAGCGGATTGACCGGCGCCCGGCAAGCTGCCATGGTGACTGCGCCGCCGTCCGGATTGCCCGGTGGGCCTCGGAACCGGCGGCGCTCCGGCTCCACCAATACGGGGGTTTGGTGGAGCCGGCTCCGACATCTCGGTGGATGACGCTCAGCGCTCCGACAGCACCTCCTGCTCCAGCGGCCGGTACCGGTAGTCCGGCACGGAGCCCGGCACGGCGGCGGCGGTCTTGCGGCCGTTGCGGCGTACGGCGCCCGTGAGCGCGATCAGCAGGCCGAGCGTGGTGGTGCCCGTCACCAGCAGCAGGGCGGGCCGGTACCCCGCGAGTTGGGCGTGCGCGTCGGTGCCGCTGCCGGTGCCCGCGGTGAGTACCGCGGTGGTGACGGCCAGCACGATCGCGCCGCCCACCTGGAGCGCGGTGTTCACCAGGCCCGAGGCGAGGCCCTGTTCGTCGTCCGCCACGCCGTTGGTGGCGGCCACATTGATGGACGGGAAGCCGAGCGCGAAGCCCGCGCCGATCAGCAGCATGCTCGGCAGCACCAGGCCGAGGAACGAGCTGTGCTCGTCCAGCCGCAGGAAGAGCGCGTAGCCGAGGGCCATCGAGGCGACGCCGACCGGGAGCACCCGCTCCGGGCCGAACCTGTCCAGCAGGCGGCTGACCGAGCCGGCCGAGAGGGCGACGATCGTGCCGCCGGGCAGCAGGCCGAGCGCCGTCTCCAGGGCCGACCAGTCGAGCAGCCGCTGCAGGTACAGCGTGGCCACGAACTGG
This sequence comes from Kitasatospora sp. NPDC048407, assembly GCF_043200475.1. Lineage (NCBI taxonomy): Bacteria > Bacillati > Actinomycetota > Actinomycetes > Kitasatosporales > Streptomycetaceae > Kitasatospora > Kitasatospora sp. NPDC048407. The sequence continues at coordinate 25,776 of NZ_JBICXW010000039.1, forward strand.
AAGCCCGCGTAGGAGCCCATCAGCGTCAGCGCCGTCAGATTCGCCCGGCGGACGCCCACGCTGCGGAAGATGCCCAGCCGCACCAGCGGGTGCGCGGTGCGCGACTCGATCAGCAGGAAGGCCGCGGCCAGCGCCGCCACCAGCAGCAGCGAGCCGATCGTGCGCAGCGACAGCCAGCCCGCGCCCTGCGCCTCGGTGACCGTGAAGACCAGCAGCAGCACGGCGGCGGTGCCGGTGATCGCGCCCGCTATGTCGTAGCCGCCGGAGCTGCGCTGCTCGCCGTGCTGCCGGGGCAGCAGCTTGATGCCGGCGAGCAGGGCGATCAGCGCGATCGGGACGGGCATCAGGAACGTCAGCCGCCAGCCGGCCGACGTCAGCAGCCCGCTGATCACCAGACCGAGCGAGAAGCCGGCGGCGGAGCAGGTGGTGTAGATGGACAGCGCGCGGTTGCGGGCCGGGCCCTCGGCGAACGTGGTGGTGATGATGGAGAGGCCGGCCGGGGCGGTGAACGCGGCGCTGACGCCCTTCAGGAAGCGGGCGCCGATCAGCAGCGGGCCGCTGTCGACCAGGCCGCCGAGCAGCGAGGCGCCGGCGAACACGGCCAGGGCTATCAGGAACACCCGGCGGCGGCCGAGCAGGTCGGCAGCGCGGCCGCCGAGCAGCAGCAGACCGCCGTAGCCCAGGACGTAGCCGCTCACCACCCACTGCAGGGCGGAGTCGGAGAGGTGCAGGTCGGTGCCGATCGAGGGCAGGGCGACGCCCACCATCGAGACGTCGAGGGCGTCCAGGAACATGGCGGCGCAGAGCACCACCAGGGCGCCCCAGAGGCGTGGGGTCCATCGCGTGTCGGTCATGGCACCGTACGCTACATGCATGTGCATGGGATGCAAATGCATTTAATGCGGCTGCAACACATGCGTACGCATGTGCTAACGTGGCGGCGTGACCGACCTAGATCCGGATCGTGACCCTGCGGCGGAGACGGCGCTGGCCGAGAAGTGGCGCGCCGTGCTGGCCAGCCATGCGGCCACGTCCTGCGCGATAGACCGTGAGCTCGGCGAGGCCTTCGGAATCGGCGTCAGTGAGTTCGAACTGCTGGAGCGCCTCTGGGAGTTCGAGCAGGAGGAGCACCTGGCGGGCTCGCGCGCCCAGGTGCTGTCCGGCAGCGTGCACCTCAGCCAGAGCGCGTTCTCCCGGCTGGTCGCCCGGATGGAGAAGTCCGGCCTGGTGCAGCGCTCGATGTGCGCGGACGACCGCCGCGGCATCTTCATCACGCTCACCGACGAGGGCCGCGAGCGCTACCGCAAGGCCCGCCCCGTGCACCGCCGGATCCTCGCCGAGACGCTCGGCCAGTAAGGCCAGTAAGGCCAGTAAGGCCAGTAAGGCCGGCGGGCCGGCGGGGCGACGGACGCTCAGAGCAGCGTCGACAGCCCCGGTGCGGCCGCGATCAGCGCCGCCGCCACCGGAGCGGCCAGCGCCGCCAGCGTCCAGCCCAGCCGGGCCCGGCGCGGGAGCCGGGGCTCGCCCAGCAGCAGCCGGTCCACCCGGGCGGGGGACTGCGCCAGCTGCCGCGGCGGGCAGGACGCGAACACCTCACTGTTCAGCTCCGCCAGCGCCAGCGCGGTGGTCACCCGCCCGTGCCGGCGGGCGGCCCGGTCGTCCGCCGCCAGTTCCGCCAGCACCGCCACCTGGTCGCGGAACTCGGAGAACACCCCCACCCCCGGAAAGCCCGTCGCCAGCGCCTGCGCGCACTGCGCCAACCAGTGGTGCCGGGCCCGGACATGGCCCCGCTCGTGGCTCAGCACTGCCGCCAGTTCCCGGTCCGACAGCTGCTGCAACGCCCCCGTGGTCACCACCAGCCGGGCCCGCGGTCCGGGCAGCGACCAGGCCTGCGGCCGGACGTTCTCCAGCACCACCAGCGGCTCCTTGGCCGCCCGCCGGCGCGGCAGCAGCGAGGCCGGCAACTCCGGCGCCCGCCGCGCCAGTTGGGTGTGACGGTGGCCGCGCTCCGCGCGCGCCGAACGGATCTCCCGGGCCAGCGACAGCGCCGTCCACACCCCGCCCGCCGCCAGCACCGCCGCCGACAGCCGACCCCAACCCTCGCGGCCCGCCAGGCCGTACGCCTCCACCACCCCGTCCGGGGCGCCCGAGAAGACCACGTCCCGCCAGGCCGGAAGAGCGGCCGCACTCGCCAGCAGCAGGCTCAGCCCACAGCACAACAGCACCGCGACCACCAGCATCTGCCACACCAGCAGGGCCAGCACCGGTTCTCGCTCGGGCCAGCGGGCCCGGGCCAGGCGGCTCGGCGCCACGGTGGCGAGCAGCAGTCCGAGCAGGAGCAGGCTCAGCAGTGCCGTCATGGCAGGGGCTCCCCGAGGCGGGATTTCGAGGCGCGGCGGTGCGCCTGCCCCCCAACCTATGCCGCCTCACGCCCACGGGGAACGGCCGGGAGCCTCCAGTGACCAACACCACGTCGCCACAGGGTTTCGGACGCCCCGTCAGCCACTCGGGGCGGAGCCAAAAATGGCGGTGCTTCACATGGTCAGCAGCATCGCGAACATCCCGATCCCCATCGCGGCCCGGCAGGCCCGCGGCAGCGGCGCCGCCACCATCGCACCGTCCGCCGCGATCACCCGGCTGCCCTCCCACAGCGCGTACCCGCCGAAGTACACCAGCAGCAGCCCCGTCACCATCGGCAGCCCGGCCGGCTCCCCGTGGTGGCCGGCGTGCCCGCCCGGTGCGCCGGCCGTCATCGCCAGCGCCATGTACGCCATCGCCAGCGCGCCGATCCCGTGGTGCAGCCGGTGCGCCCGCAGCCCCGCCCCGCGTCCGGCCAGCGCGCCCACCAGCAGTGCCGCGGCCAGCAGTGCGTACGGCCAGCCCCAGGCCACGCCCGGCAGCAGTGCCATCCCGGCCATGCCCAAACCCATCGCGGCCTCCAGCAGGTCCGACTCCCGGCGGGCCGGCCGGTCGCCCCCGCAGGACGCGTCCTTCCGTCCTTGCCGCACCCGCCACCCGCAGTAGCCGCCGCTTCCCGTGGCCAACGCGGCCAGCAGCCAGTTCACCAGCGCCGGACCGTGCATCGCGTCCCCCTCCGGCCGGATGTGCGCCCACCCCACGATCACCGACCCCGACCGGGCGCAGCAGGGCGTGAACGGGGGCGCACCGAGGCTCGGCCGGGCCCGTGCCGGGCGTGCGAGCGGCTCCCGCCGCGGGCCGTGGTGACGGACTGGTGGTCCCCGGTGGCGGTCCGTTCGGGGGAGGGGCAGGGTCGGGCGTACCGGAAGCGACGCCGGATCTGTCCGTTTCATCCATCACGTCAGGGAGCGGAGCCGATCGCGCTACGAACCGGAGTGTCCGCCGTCAACTTGCTCTTGAGCCGGAAGACCTTTCGCGTTTAACGTGGTCTTGTCGAAATAACTCCTGTCGAAGTGAGCCTGAGATGCAGAATCTTTCGCCGACTCTCGCGGCTGCGGGTGACGCCCCCACCGCCGACCTCGCCGCGCACCCGGCCTGGCTGCGCCTCAAGGACGCTGTCGAGGCCCTCCGGCCCCTGCAGTCCAAGGACGGCTCGATCGACCTCGCCGCCGTGCCGCGCCCCACCGTCGACCCGCTGGTCGAGACCGTGCAGGCCGCCGTCGCCGAGCTCGCGCCGTACTTCCCGCACGACGCCGAGTACCTCGCCGCCGTCCGGGCCGACCTCGGCAAGTGGGCCGACACCGGCTACCGGGAGCCCGACTTCCTGGACTCGCTGCTGGCGTTCCGCCCCGAGGAGCACCGTGTCGACGGGATCGGTCACCTGGTGGTCTTCCCGATGTACACCCAGAACGGCAACCCGGACCGGAACCTGGAAGCCGTCCTGCTGAAGGTCGTCTGGCCCGAGTGGATCGCCGAACTGGAGCGCACCCGCTTCGACAACCCCGGCTACCTCGGCATCACCTTCGACGACTTCACCGCCGGCTACGACACCAACTCCGCGGTGCTGTTCCCCGAGACGGTGGCCGTTCGCGAGGCGCCGTCGCGCTTCACCTGGGGCGGCATCTTCTGCGACCGCGAGGCCGCCCGCTTCCGCACCGTCTCCACCAGCGCCGTCCGCCAGCTCGGCCTCGAGATCCCGGCCGACGCCGAGAGCCTGCTGCAGGACCAGGACCGCACCCAGCAGACCTTCGTCCTGTGGGACCTGGTCCACGACCGCACCCACAGCCACGGCGACCTGCCCTTCGATCCGTTCATGATCAAGCAGCGCAGCCCGTTCTGGATGTACGGCCTCGAAGAGCTCCGCTGCGACCTGAACACCTTCAAGGAGTCGGTCAAGCTGGAGGCCGAGGGCTACACCCAGGGCCGCGACGTCCAGTACGCCGTCCTGTTCGACCGGATGTTCCGCTTCCCGGTCACCGGCGACCGCGTCCGCAACTACGACGGCATGGGCGGCCAGCTGCTCTTCGCCTACCTGCACAAGCACGACGCGCTGCGCTGGCGCGACAACCGCCTCACCATCGACTGGTCGCGCGTCGCCGACGTCACGAACCAGCTCTGCGCCGAGATCGAGACCCTCTACCGCGAGGGCATCGACCGCCCCAAGACCGCCCACTGGATCGCGGCCTACCAGCTGGTCTCCAAGTACCTCACCCCGCACCCCGCCTCCACCTGGGCCAAGGGCCCCGAGGCGCTCCCGCTCGACCTCGGCGACGACAAGGCACTGCGCAAGGCGCTGTGCGACGCCGTCCACCCCGACGAGTTCCCGCTCAGCATGTTCTACGAGGCCCTGGCCAAGAAGCTCAGCCGGGTCATCGCCGACACCAAGGGCATCACCAGCGCCGACGTCGAGGAGATCGCCGCGTGACCACCGCACCCAGCACCGACAACGGCCGCCCGCTGGCCGGCAAGGTCATCGCCGTCGCCGGAGCCAGCGGCCCCGCCGGCCAGGCCACGCTGCGCCGGCTCGCGGCTGACGGTGCCACCGTGATCGGCGCCGACATCGACCAGCAGCGCCTCGACAAGGCCATCGACGGCATCCGCACCGCCGTCCCCGGAGCAAAGGTCACCGGGCAGGTCATCGACCTGCTCGACCCGCAGGAGGTCCACGACTGGGCCGACCACCTCGAAGCCGAGCACGGCCACGTCGACGGCCTGATCCACCTGGTCGGCGGCTGGCGCGGCAGCAAGAGCTTCTTCGAGACCCGGATAGACGACTGGGACTTCCTGCACGACACCGTCGTGCGCACCCTCCAGCACACCTCGCTGGCGTTCCAGCCCGCCCTGCTGCGCAGCCCCGCCGGCCGCTACGCCATGGTCTCGGCCGCCGCCGCGCACAAGCCCACCGGCGGAGGCGCCGCGTACGCCGCCGCCAAGGCCGCCACCGAGGCCTGGACCCTGGCCATGGCGCACTCCTTCGTGAAGGAGACCACCGCCGAGGACGGAACCCCCACCGCCGCAGCTGCCATCCTGGTCATCAAGGCCTTGGTCAGCCCTGAGATGCGTGCCGAGAAGCCGGACGCCAAGTTCGCCGGCTTCACCGACACCGCCGACCTGGCCGCAAACATGGCGAGCCTCTGGGACCGCCCCGCAGCAGAACTGAATGGACAGCACCTGTGGCTGACAGCCCGATGACCACCCCGTTCGGCCCGACCGACGCGGTGCGGCACCACGACCCCGCCGTGCGCGGCTTCGCCAGCGACAACTACGCCGGCGTCCACCCCGAGATCCTCGCCGCGATAGCCCTGGCCAACGACGGCCACCAGGTCGCCTATGGCGAGGACCAGTACACCGAGCACCTGCAGACCGTCTTCCGCCGCCACTTCGGTGACCGGGCCGAGGCGTTCCCCGTCTTCAACGGCACCGGCGCCAACGTGGTCGCGCTCCAGGCCCTGCTGCCGCGCTGGGGCGCGGTGATCGCCGCCGCCAGCGCGCACATCAACGTCGACGAGTGCGGCGCGCCGGAGAAGATCGCCGGCATCAAGATCCACACCGTCCCCACCCCCGACGGCAAGCTCACCCCCGAGCTGATCGACCAGCAGGCCTGGGGCTGGGGCGACGAGCACCGCGCCCAGCCGCTCGCCGTCTCCATCACGCAGTCCACCGAACTCGGCACCCTCTACACGGTCGACGAGGTCCGCGCGATCTGCGAGCACGCCCACGAACGCGGCATGCTCGTCCACATGGACGGCTCCCGGCTCGCCAACGCCGCCGCCTCCCTCGGCGTCCCGTTCCGCGAGTTCACCACCGACGCCGGCGTCGACGTGCTCTCCTTCGGCGGCACCAAGAACGGCCTGCTGCTCGGCGAGGTCGTGGTCGTCCTCAACCCCGAGAAGGTCCGCGACCTCAAGTACCTGCGCAAGATGTCGATGCAGCTCGCGTCGAAGATGCGCTTCGTCTCGGTCCAGTTCGAGGCCCTCCTCACCGGCGACCTCTGGCTCCGCAACGCCGGCCACGCCAACGCGATGGCGCTCCGCCTGGAAGCCGCCGTCCGCGAGATCCCCGGCGTCACCGTCGTCCGCCCCGTCCAGGCCAACGCCGTCTTCGCGCTGCTCCCGCGCGAGGTCAGCGAGCGCCTCCAGAAGCACTACCGCTTCTACTTCTGGGACGAGCACACCGGCGAGGTCCGCTGGATGGCCGCCTTCGACACCACCGAGGCCGACATCGACGCCTTCGCCGCCGCGATCGCGGAGGAGATGGGGCGTCAGGGCTGACGGCTCTGCTCTGCTTGTTCTGCGCGACGGCCGGTTCGGAAGGCAACTTCCGGGCCGGCCGTCGGCGTCTCCGCGGTGGGGCCGGCGACGGTGGCTCCGGAGGAGGCGGGCAGGTGTTTGCGCCTGGGGCGGATCCGGCGTAGTGTTCACTGGTCGCTCGGCAGGGAGCACCGGACACGCAATCTGTGTGGACGGTCCCGGGGCGG
>NZ_JBICXW010000040.1:0-31370 GCF_043200475.1 Kitasatospora sp. NPDC048407
CCCGGCTGCGCCGGGTAACCACGCGCCTTCGGCGCGGGTTGCTTGCGCCTTCGGCGCTGCGCGGCGGCGTCGCCGCCGGGACTGCTGGCCTTCGGCCGGACCCGAGGCTTCGCCTCGGGTGGCTCGTCGGCTTCGCCGCCGACTGCCCGGCTTCGCCGGGCTGATCGGGCTTCGCCCGATCGCGGGCGCGGGTTCGGGTGGGTGGTGTTTCGGAGTGGTGGTGGGTCAACTCTGCTGCTTCGCGCAGAGTTTGATGGGAAGGTTGGGTTGGTGGTGGCCTTCGGCCCTTGCTTGAGGTGGGTGGACTCGGGGGTGGCGGGGTGAGTGGGCTTGGTGGGCGCTTCGCGCCGTGGGTTCGGGGGGTGATCCGGACTGTTGCGGGAGTGTCGAATGGTGGGGTCACTCGTTGGGGTGGTGAGGGGGCGGGCTTCGCCCGTTCCACTGCATCAAAGTTGGTTAGCCGCTAGACTTTGGGCTGGAAGAGAGGTTCCGGGAAATTGTTAGGGCTCGTTCCTTGGCTCGATCACCGCCGCTGAGAATGCCGCCCGTCAAACTGTGGAAGGAGCTGGACATGGAATTCCTGGAGGACGAGTCGGCGGGGTCGGCCGGAGTGGAGCCGGTGATGGACGAGGTCGAGCGGCTCTCGGCGGCGCGGCGGCGGGTGCAGCGCCAGGCACAGGGGCGGACGCCGGAGCAGATCGGGGGCGGCCTGGTGGCCGCGCGGGTCTTGGTGCGGGAGGCCGGCCGGGACGAGGGAGCAAGGCCGGACGCGGGGTGGGAGGCGGAGGAGTGGGAGCGCATCGCCACCCTGGTCCGCACCGGTTCCTGGCTGGTGTACGACGTTGCCCGCGACGAGCAGGCACAGGTGTGGCTCGCCGAGTGGGAGCAGCGGTTGCAGGAGGCGCGGCGCGCCCGGCAGCGACGCCCTGCGCGGGGACCGGTGCCGTTGGAGCCGCCGCCGGACCGGGTGCGGGTGCAGGTGGTGGTGCCGGGTGAGGCGGGACGGCGTCTGCGGGCGCTGGCGGCTGAGCGGGGGTGGAGTGCGGAGCGGGTACTGGCGGTCTTGGCCGAGCACGTCCAGGTCGACGCCGACGGCCTGGTCCACGTCCCCTCCGTGGCGGTCACCCCCGCGCCGCCCGCCGGCCTGGAGCCCCGCCGCGAGCCGCCGCGCACGGTCCAGCGGGCGCAGTCGCGGTTCGGGCGCGACGCGGACAAGCGGGCACACGACGCCTACGGCGAGGACTACCTCGGCCCGGCGCTCGACTGGTAATGGCCGAGCCGTCGTGAACGGTTCGAATCAGCAATGGCCGGTTTTCCAATCATGCCGCTTGAATTCCTGGAAAGGGAAATTGCAATCATGATGAAAAAGCTCCGCTGTAATCAGGAGGAGGCTGCTGACGCCTCTGTACGACTTCTGGCCCTTCCGGCGTCGGGGTTGGTGCCGCCGCAGGGGCTGCGGTGCCAGATCCGGGCGGCGACGGGTGCGGGGAAGTCGCTGACGGCCATTCACGTCGCCGGCCGGCTCCGGTCGGAGCGGACGCTGGTGGTGGTGCCGTCGCTGCCGCTGCTGGAGGAGACGGTGAAGGTGTGGCGGCGCGAGGGCCACGGCGGGCGGATGGTCGGGCTGTGCTCGCTGACCGGCTACGCGCAGCCCGTCGGCGTGCGGTGCACCACCGATCCCGCCGAGCTGGTGAAGCTGACGGCCGGGATGAAGCGGGTCACCGTGTTCGCCACCTACGCGAGCCTGCGCCGGGTCGAGGAGGCGCACCGGCTGGGTCTGCCGGCCTTCGACCTGACGGTCGGCGACGAGGCCCACCACGCCTCCGGCGAGGCCGGGAAGCCGTGGTCGATGATCCTCGACAACACCCGCATCCTGTCGGACCGCAGGTTCTTCATGACGGCCACCCCCAGGATCTGGGAGATCACCGAAACCGACCGGGAGCGAGCCGCCGAGGCCGGGGTGGAGCCGGCCGAGCTGATCGCGTCCATGGACAACGAGGAACTGTTCGGCCCCGTCGCCCACGACTACCCCCTCGGACAGGCCATCACCGACGGCGTGATCGCCCCCTACCGGATCGTGTGCGTCGACGTCTCCGACCCTGTGCTGCAGGGCCTTCAGCAGCGCGGAGTGGACGAGCGGTCGATCGAGTACCGCGGGACGCGGCTGGCCGCGCTGCAGACGGCGCTGTTGACGGCGTGTGCGGAGTGGGACCTGGGCAGGACGCTGTCGTTCCATCACCTGGTCGCCGAGGCCCGGGCGATGAGCACCGGCCTGCGCGAGGTGGCGCGGGTGCTGTGGGAGCAGAACGCGGCGCTGCACCCGGACCCGAAGCTGATCGGGACGACGTGGCTGGAGGCCGAGCACACCTCCGCCCAACGGCGGGCCGCGCTCGATGTGTTCGCCTCCCTGATCGGGGAGAGCGGGCTGCGGCTGCTGCGCTACATCCTCACCTCGGTCAAGACCCTCTCGGAAGGCGTCGACACCTTCGACTGCGACTCCGTGTTCTTCGCGGACGTCCGCGGGTCGATGGTCGACCTGGTCCAAGCCGTCGGCCGCGCCCTGCGCATGGCCGCCGGCTCCGGGAAGATCGCCACGATCATCGTGCCCGTGCTGCTCGCCGCCGGCGAGAGCGGCGAGGACCTGCTCACCTCCAAGGCCTACGACGGGCTGGCCAAGGTACTGCTCGCGCTGCGCGCCCACGACGAAGCCGCCGTCGAACGCCTCGCCCTCCCGCAGTCCGAGACCCGCCCCGCCCGGGAGCCCCGGCACTCCGGCGACATGGACGAAGTCCGCTCCGCCGGCGGCGAGGAGCGGATCCTTTCGTTCTCCACGCAGCGGGATCCGGCGGTCATCGCCGCGTTCGTCCGCACCCGGGTCCTGGAACCCGAGCGGGAAGAATTCCGCCGCGGCCTGAGCGAGCTGACCGCCTACCGCAAGGCGTTCGGCGACGCGAAGGTCCCCTACGCCTACCGCGCCCCCTCCGGACACCGCCTCGGCGTGTGGGTCGCCGACCAGCGCCGCTACAAAGCCGCCGCCGTCCTCGACGACAAGCGGATCGCCGAGCTCGACGAACTCGACATGGTGTGGTCCGCGTTCGACACCGCCTTCACCGACAACCTCACCGCCGTCGCCAGCTACGCCGCCGAACACGGCCACGCCTGCCCGCCCAACGACGCGGTGTGGAACGGCCGCCCGGTCGGAACCATCATGAAGAACCTGCGCACCGCCCAGCGGCGCACCGAGGCATTGGAGCGCCGGGCCGAGGCCGGGGATACCGGCCTGGATTGGACCGGGGCGCTGCCCGCCGACCGGAAAGCGGCGCTGGACGCGATCGACGCGGCGTGGTGCCCGGCCTGGTCGGTGGAGTGGCAGCGCTGCTTCGCCCTGGCCTGGCGCCACGTGAAGGAGGGCGGGACGCTGGCCGGGGCCGCGCCGGGCAGCGTCGTCGTCCAGGGCGAGGACCTCGCCGGGTGGGCACGGGCGCAGCAGACCGGCTGGGACAAGCTCGGCCCCGCCCAGCAGTGGGCGTGCGAACACGTCCTCGGACTCGAGCCCCTGACACCGGAGCAGCTCCCGCCCGCGAAGGTGCCGCACGCGGAAAAGGAACAGCGCAACCTGGCCGCCGCCGCCCAATACCGCGAGAGGGAGGGGCACTTGAACGTCGGCCGCAAACACAAGGAAGAACTCGTCCTGGCCGACGGCACCACCGTCGAGATCAGCCTCGGCCTGTTCATCACCAACAGCCGCAGCCGCCGCGACACCATCCCCGCCGCCCGCGCCGAACGCCTCACCCAACTCGGCATCCGGTGGGAATGACCAGCAGTCTGGACGGACCGGGAGCGCGAGGACACCGAAGCCGGCGGCCGGACACCCCGCCGGTGACCGGACACCCCGCCGGTGACCGGCTTCGCCTTGGATCAGCGGCGCTCGGCCCACCACACGATCAGGCCGACGCCCATCCAGCGGGGCAGGGCGGTATCAGTACTCCCGGCCAGGGCGACCATCCGCAAAAGCGCGGTGCGCCCGTTCTCCGGGGCGCGCAGGCCCGCAAGGACATAGGCCTGGATCGGCCGCAGTGGGCGGGCCTGGATGTGGATACGGCCCAGGTAGTGGTCGCTGACGTGGCGGGCGGTCAGGTGGAAGGTGTCGGCGGCGTCCAGGCCCGCCGCCAAGGCCTGGCGGTCGACCACGTCGCCGAGCTCGTCCCCGCGTCCCAGACCCGCCCGCCCGCCCGCCCGCCGAGAAGGCGGAAAACGAAGTGCAGGAACACCTCCGGCGGGAAGCCGGCGGTGATGCCGTCCACGACCGCCAGCTCCACGGGCGCCCGAGGAACGTCAGCGCCGACCGGTCGTCGGCCTCGGTGTGTGGGCGGACCAGCACGATCGCTTCCTCGGTCCGCCCCCAGTCCGCCAGCAGGTCGGCCGTGGCCTCGACCGCCCGCCACCAACCGGTGGCGGTGTACGGGAAGACCTCCAACGCGTCGGCCTGCCGGTTCCGCTCTCCCAGCAGCCGCGCCCACGCCAGCGCGCAGAGCCGTTCTCCCCGCCCGGCCTGTTCTTCCACCACGTCGGTGCGGCCGTGTTCGAGCAGCCGGGCCGCGATCTCCGACGGATGAGGCCGGAGCCCGTCCGGGCCCGGTGGTCGAGATCCTCGGCATCAAGATCAGCAGAGTCCACAACAGCGAACTCTAGCCATGACCCCCGACAAGCAGCCGCAGCCAGGAGTCGTTGGAGCTTCTACGGTGCCCGACCGGATGCTGTCCAAATGACCGACGGGGTCGGCTACTTGCGGCGGGCGGGTGGGGGTGGGCAGCCGCGCGTGTCTTCCAGCAGGGCGCGGCTCGTTAGTGTGCGCGGCCTACAGCACCGTCTCATCCCCGGTTCCGACGACCAGCTCGCGCAGATCGTGGATAGTACCGCCTGGTGATCCCGGCGCCGCACGGGGTCTGGGTGTCACCCGACCGACTCGTGGGTGCGAGGGGCTGGCGGTCACGGGATCGGGCTGTCGAAGGCCGCTTCGACCTGACCTGCGTTGATCAGGGCCTCGCGCAGGAGCTCCCGTTCGGGGTAGGTCGTGTCGCGGCTGGCGTTGAACAGCGTCACTGCCTCCGGCCTGATCGTCTCGGCACTGGAGGGGTCCGCTGCGGCAAGAATCCTGGCCATGACCTGCAGCGCGGCCGGGGAGGTGGGGTGCTGGGCTGCGCGCCGGGCGATGGAGGTAGTGCACTCGAGGTCGCCGTGGCGCTCCACGGTGCGGGCGGTCAGGCGCAACCAGGTGGGGTCGTCGATGGCGGTGGCGAAAACGAAGCGGCCGAGTCCGTACAGTGCGGCGGGCGGGAGGTCGGCTGCGAGTGCCTGTTCCCACAGGGTGGTGGCCCGGGCTGGCCACGGGCTGTCGTCCGGGGCGTGGGTGGTGGCCAGGGCGAGGCGGGAGAGGAGTTCGGAGACCGCCGTGGTGCCGCCTTGGAGCGCGGCGAGCTCTTCCAGGAGCGAGCCGAGGGGGCCGAGGGGCTGAGCGGGGTCCAGCAGAGCGTTGACCACCTTGTCGATGGCCCGGTCCTGCCCGGGCCGGCACAGGATGCTCAGGAGGTGTGCCCGGTCGAGGCGTGCGGCGATCGCCGCCGAGGGGAGGCCGCGGACCAGCCAGCTGTGCGCGGGCGAGGCGGGCTGGTCGAGGGTGTAGAGCGGTTCGGCGTGGGCGGCGGTGAACGCCGGGTCGGCCCGGTCGAGGTGGGCGAGGCAGAACCCGATGATGGCGAGCGCCTGGTCATCGCTACCGGCCTCCAGCAGGGCGGCGAGGCGGGTGGTGAGCGGCTGGGGCAGACCGCCGCCAGCCCTGTTGATCCGGGCGCAGCCCCAGGTGATGAGCGCCAGTAGGGCGCTGCCGCCGGCCGCCGACAGGGCAGTGATGAAGGGTTCCTCGGCGGTGGTGCGTGGCTTGGTCCAGGTGGCGACGAGGTGGTCCAGCCAGTTGACCGCCTCGGTCTCGACGGCGGTAACGTCTGCCGCCTGGTTCCAGCACAGGTGAAGCAGGTTAGTGATCACTCGGCACAGGGTCTCGGCTCCGTCGTGGGTGGCGTCGTCGGCGGGCCGGTGGGCGAAGGCGATGGTGGTGGCGTGGGCCAGCAGGTGCGGATCGGTCAGGGCGCCCTGCTGGAAGGCGCGGTGGACTGCGTTGAAGTAGGCAGTGCGCAGCACGTCGTCTGCGGCCGTTGTGGTCAGCGTGGCGGCGTCGGCCGCCCACAGTGCGGGCTGGGCCGTGACCAGCTCGCCGAGGACTGCGGCCCGGTCCTCGGCCTGCGGCAGCAGTGCGTCGGCGGGCTGCGGGGTGGTCTGGAGTTCACGTAGCGCGGCTGCCGGGCCGCTCAGGGCGGCGAGTTCGGCAAATGGCGCGGCGGCCAGCCCCCTCGGGCCGTGGATGTGGGTGGAGACGGTCACCATGGGTTCGGGGCGTTCGGGGGCGGGGCCTCCGGCAATCTCGTCCAGGGTGTCCAGCAGCGGGCGCCACTGCTTGAGGACAGGGGCGGGGAGGACGGGGGCGAGGGCACGCGCGGTGCGCCAGCCATCCGACAGAGCCTCCCCTACGGTGGTGTGGGCGTGGCGCCACCGGTCGATGTCGGCCGGCTCGGGGGCGGGTCCGAGGCCGAGGGTGAGCGCGTTCTCCAGCTCGTCCCGCCGGTGTGCGGGGCAGGTGGTGTGGAGGTGGGCGAGGAGGTCCGCGGTGTCGGCGTGGGGCCGGGACGCGGCGACGAGCCTGGGTGCGAGGGTGATCGCCTCGGCCCACCATGCCTTTGCCGTCTCGCCTGCGGGGTCCTGGCCGTCGTGGGGGTGGCTCTCCAGAAGGTGGACGGCCAGGATCCGGTCTCGTACCCGGCCTTCCGGCACCTTGGTGAGCAGGAATCTGGTGCGCGTCTGCAGGGTGAGGTCGAGACGGGCGTCCTCGCGGGCCAGGTCCAGCAACGCGCGGATCACGGCGACCGCTCTCTCGTACGGGGGGTCGGTGAGGGACACCTGGCGCAGGTCGGCGGTCAGGTCGACAGCAACGTCGGGGACGTGGGTGAGGTGATCGGCGAGGACTCCCGCGAGAACGGCGCGGATGAGCCCAGCGAGGCGGTCGCCGGCGGCGCGTGGCGTCCCGCCGGGGTGGGCGGTGGCTGTCAGGGCTTCCAGAAGCCGACAGGTGTGCCAGCTCTCGCGCCGGGTGAACGGCGCGGTCTTCAGTACGGCCTCGACCGCGAGCACCCACGGCTGGCCGCGGTCGGCGTCGGGCACCCTCAGCGCCCAGTATGCGATACGCAGTTGGACGTCAGCCTCCGGGTACACCCGGGCGGCTTTCGCCATCCACGGGGCGGCCTGGATGCCGGTGTCGGCCGCCAGTATGACGGCCATGCCCACGGCCTGCGGGCCGCGGCCAGTCAGGGCGGGCAGGTTCTGCTCCAGCCAGCCGAGGATCAGCGCCGGGTCACCGGCCGCGAGGCGCCGCAGGTAGGGCAGGGCCGGCCAGGTGTGGCCGTCGGGCAGCAGGCGGTGGTCGGACAGTTTCTCCAGCCAGCGTCGGCCGGTGGCGGCTCGGAAGAAGTAGCCGCCCGAGCGGGGGTCGGTGAAGCGTTCGACCTCGGCGATCTGGTCCGCCGTCGGCTCGGCGGTCGCGGCGAGGTCCCGCAGGTGCTCGGCCCGTCCCGGCAGGCCCAGGAAGAGCTCTTCAACGGCGGCGAGGGTCTCGCGGAGGAGCCGGTGGGCGCGGTCCTCGGTGCTCTCGTCGCCCTCTCTGTCCTCGGAGCCGTGCAAGATCGCGGAGGCGTCGCTGTAGAGGGTGTTCCAGGAGCGGCGGACCGCTTCCCGTTCGGGGGCGCCCATCTCCTGGCGGGTCTGGTCGAGGACCAGCTGCTCCAGCTTGCGTATCCGGTGGCCGCCGGGGTTGGCCTCCTCCGCCCGCCGGGCCTCGACCGCGGTGGCGAGGACCGCGAGGGCCTCGGCGGTGAGGGTACCGGCCGCGTGCGCGTCCACGATGTCCTTCGCCCGCGCGATCACCTCGTTCCCGGTGGAGACCGGTCCGACGAAGTCCTGATCCCGGCCGGCGAGGCCCAACAGGCTCTCCAACGCGCCGCGGCAGCACATCGGCGCAACCTCGTAGGGCACATGGTGCCGCTGCGGGTCCGCCAGGACGGCCTCGGCTTCGCGGAGCAGCCCCAGCGCCCGTTCGCCCCTCGGCCCCAGCGCGGTGAGCGCCGACGCCAACTCAGGCGAGACCGAGACCACGACTGAGGCGGGGGGCGGTGGGGTCTGCGGATTGGGGACGTCGGCGGTGGAATGCACCGGCCTACCGTAACGGCTCCGCCGGGAACGCGAGTTACGCCGAAACACCGGTCAGCAGCCCCGACTCCCCGCTCAAACTAATCCTGGATAGCAGTTGGAGGCGCTCGGGGTGGCCTGGTAGCCGGTGCTGCTGGTCGGCCCTGTCCGGGGCCGACCAGTGTAGTGCTGACGTACGTGGTGAGCGGAAGGCAGATGCACAGCAGACCGCCCATCGTGGGGCGGAGTTCAGCGCAAGCACCTCCGTGAACCGTTGTCCGAGTACCTCGTGCTACCGGCCGTCGGAGCCGTAGTTCTGGAGAAATGCCGGGGCGACGAGACGCTGGGTCCGAAGTGAGCTCCGCAGGTCGAGTGCGAGGTCGGGGTGCCGGTCTGGCCAGTCGGGAGCGTGAGCGATGAACTCCCGGCTGTTGAACACTGTGAACCGGTTGATGGCTGCGGCGTCCAGCCGGGCGCGGTCGCGGGCATCCCGAGAGATGATGAGAGCGAGGTCGTCACCGAGCGGCACCGTCAGGCGTCGGAAGTTCTCCAGTCCCACTTGCACACCATGATCGAAGAACTTCGGCGGGATGTAGAGCGGCGGCTCGCCAACGATGCCGGAGAAGCAGACCAGGTTGTCGCCGACCACGAGGCCACCGTTTCGCGGGCGATAGCACGTCCAATGCATGTCCGCGCCCGCGAGGAGAAAGGCGACCAAGGCGTTCCAACGGTCCTTGAAGGGCGCGTCATCGTCGTCGCGTAGTCGCCATGGATGGATGACATACGCCAGGATGAGCGTCAGAAGCCCGGTCTGGATCTCGTCGGCGGCCAGGCCGTTGTCCTTAGACCTGACTCGTTCGGAGAGCAGGTGCATCAGGAAGCGGCTGCGTTGGTACTGCAGGGCCAACAACCACGCGAGGGGGCGCCTGATGTCGTGAGGCACGTCTCGCTGGCGGCTGCGCGCAAGTTCCTTGACCGCCACGGCGGCCTCTCCTTCGATGGAGGCCATTGCTGCCTCCATCGACGAATGATCGGGCTCTCTGCCCGGCCAGTACAGGGAGTGCCCGTAGTTGCGGTGCCCGACGTTCACAACAGCGGAGGTGAACTGACGCTCGTTCATGTACTGATTTACGACCAACTTGCCTTCCGGGCCAGCAAATCGCTCCAGCAGGAACTGCGGAACGAAGTGGTGCTTCTTGGGGTGCGGCGGCATGACACGACTGTAGTGGCCGCGCGCAGTCCCACCGAGGGGATTTCTTCGGTCCGCCTGATGCGAGGGCCGTTGCGATGTGAGCAGCCGTGCCAGCCTCGCTGAGTTCGCTCCTGGGCGCCGTACTGCCTCAGCACCAGAACTCGGCGTCGTCCTGGCGAGCAGGCTCGGGCTCGTCGGGTTCCTGAGCGGGTTCGTCGGGCCAGGTGCCGAACGGCCCGGGCAGGCCGGGCTGCTCGGCGCCAAGCTGACGCTGTTGGACGAGCCGGTGATCGTCCAGAACACGGTGCCCGCCGCGGTGACCGCCACTCCGAACGGCCGGGCCGGCCGGCGCGCGGCCGCCTCAATGCCGGACAGGGAGGAGAGGTGGTCTATCAGGAGCTGCTGCAGCGCGGAGGGAGTCACCGGCGGATCGCATCCGTGCGCTGCTGCGGTCGGTTCGGGGAGGGTTCGTGTCTGCGGGAGTTCACCGGCTCGGCCGGTCAGGGAGGCGGCCGCTGTCAGACGGTGCCGGGGTGCAGACGAAACCCTTCCTCGATCTCCCGGTAGCTGGCGAAGATGCTGCTGGAGCCACGGCGAACGTAGAACTCCAGGCGCTCGCCTTCCCGGTAGGCGCACGGCTGGTTTCCGCCGGGGACGTCGACCGCGATGATCCGCTTGTAGTTGTGCTTGATCACCCGGGGGTGGCAAGCCGGCGCGGGCTCCAGATTCTTGCGGATCATGTCTACGATCTGGCGTTGCTGCTCGTCGGCGCTCTGGTCCTCGGCCAGGCCAACGATCTCCAGGTTGTCGTCCTCGATGCCGAACAAGATGGTGCCGCCCCCGGGCTGCGACGCGAACGCCGCCACGGTCTTCAACATCTTCTTCCGAGTACGGGGGTCTCCCTTGGGGATCTCCCGCTTGCACTCCAACCGGGGGCCCTCGCCGTCGGCCAGAAGCAGCTCCAGTTCCAGTTCGGGCTGCTCCCAGACGACCGAGGTGTCGCGGGCGCTGCCGTACGGTGCGGCGGGGAAGTGCCGCATATCGAGCCACTTGCCGCCGCGGTGCGCGATCAGCAGGCTCTCGGCCCGCAGCCCCTCGGGCAGGTCGAAGTCGTAGGAGTCGGCGCCCTCGACCTGGAGCCGCCAGGAACCGGCGGGCTCGCTCAGTTCCAGGACCACGTCGTCCAGGTCGTCGCCTTCAAGGTCGACAGTAAGCCGGTCCGGGGCGACGGTGACCTTCCGGAACCAGGCGCCCCGCCGGGGCTGGATGACACGCCACAGCTGGTCGACGGTTATCCGGCTGTCGTGGGGTCGCCGGCAGAGGAAGGAACTGACCGCCTGATCGAAGGTCAGGAAGGACGGGTGCGAGGTGTCGCCGACCAGCACCCCGTAGTTGCGGTAGTCGGTGGAGTCCCTGCGGATCGTCCACTCGGTCCGGGGCCAGGGCGTCGTCCTCCCCGTCCATGCCTGGTTCCCATGGAGGTCGTCAGCGGCCGCATGGGTCCACTGCTGGTCGGCGAACACACGGAAGCGATCAATGTTCGCGGGCTTGCCACGCAGCAGGTCCGCCACTACCCAGCCCCTCAGCCTCCGGGCGACGAACGCCACCGCCGGGTACAACCAGGTCTCCTCCCCGCCGGTGTCGAGATCGGGAGCGTCGAGGAGGACTTCTCCGTGGTAGAGCCGCCACTGCCCCTCTGCATCGGTCACCAGCACCAGCCGCGCGCGGACGTCCTCGCACCCCCGCACCAACTCCGCCAGGCCGTCCACATCCACCTGCTCCGAGGCCGTCATCACCGGCTCCTCCCTACCCGGCCGAAGACCGTCCCGGCGGGTGGTCCCATGATGGCCGAACAGAGCCACTGCCAACGATCTTCTTCTTGACGGGAAAGCCGACAAGGCGACCTGACGGGGCCCGCCCTCCTACGCCGAGTCGCCCTCCCAGTCCCACCGGAGCGGGTCGCTGGGGCGCGGCTCGTAGTGGGAGCGGCCTCCGGCGCCGTAGTGGCCGAGGTTGGTACTCAGCGCGGCCCCGCACTCCAGCGTGTCGACGTCCCAGCTGGTGACGTCAGCCAGGAGGCCGTCCAACGGCCACCCAGCAGCTCCCGGTACTCGTGCCCCGGCTCGGGGCCGGGGTCCTCGTCAGGTTCGGCGCCGTAAACCCGGCCGCGAAACAGCTGCTCGTCGTACTCGTCCGTCAGGTCAGCGTGGCACCGCCGACCGACACGGCGCTGGTGTTCAGCGCCGCCGGTAGGTGGGTGGTGTCCGTCATCGCCGCCAGCAGCACCGGCGCGGCGCAGGCAGACGGAGTCGACCACGTCCAGGTCGACCTGCCCGGGCTCCGTCGGGTCGCCGAGGGTCCGCCGCAGCGGACCTCCGTCGGCGGCCTGCACGGGCAACGCGTCCGCGGTGCGCTCCGGCAACACCACGGATCGGGCGAGCGCCCGGCGGAGGGCGTCCAACGGCACCTGGTCTGCCATCGACTGCTCATCGCGATACCTCTGGCGTGCAGCGGCTTATTCGTCGTCGTAGTAGTAGTCGGGCCTGTTGTCGGGTTCGAATTTGTCGAAGACGAAGATCTTGGGATCGGTCTCCGACCTGCGATAGGTGAGGGTCCCCCGGCGGTCGGCCCAATCCGGGTCCTGGTAGATGCCTGGCCTGCAGCCCCAACGCATCGTCTGTTCGCGGTCCGTGGCGGTGGTGTTGAAGCCGTCCTTCGGGCCGCCGACCAGCACGACGGGTCGCTGCTTGGTCCGCTTCTCCCAGTCCTGACGGACGGCTTGTCTGGAGACCCCGCGGGCTCGAGCGATGTCGGCATACGAGGCCCCTCTCCCCAGTGCCCTGGCCTGGGCGCGGGCGATGTTGTCCTCGATTGCCTTGATCATTTCCCGGTAGACCTTCAGTAACTCCAAGTTGGCTTCCCGAACGGCATCCCGGGGACCAGCCGCATCGGGCTTCACCACGCCAGTCCCCGCCCTGGGAAGGTTCTCCTCCGCCACCTCCCACCCGAGATCGAAGAGGCCCATGGACAGCCGAGCGTAATCGCGGAGCTCTATCGTCATATGTAAACCGTAGTTGTCACCGCGCGCGAGGTACAGCACACCCCGACCCTCTGCACTCACTGCTCCTGAGCTGGGAAAATGTCACGACTGTTGCGCGCCGGAGCGATCCTCGCGTAGCGTCAGACCCGCGTTAGGCGTGCCCGGAAAGAATTGCGACCCCCGAAGTGATCACTTCGGGGGTTTTTGCGTTTCCGACACCGCCGCCCCGACACGGGGCACACTCACGACGCCAGCCTGCAGCGATCAGCCGCCGCTGCTGACGGTGCCGCAGCCCATCACCCAGGCCCTGACTCCTCCGGAGCAGGGCCTTCTTCATGCCCGCTTCCAGGCGGGCCAGCGAAAGGGATCCGTATGACGACCCGTCCTGACTTCGGCGACGACACCGAGGCCGCCCGCCTCTACGACTTCCTGCGCGGCCAGCAGCCTGCTCCAGTACCGGGCGAGCGGCCGACCCCAGCCTGCATGCCGCAGCATCGGCCGGCGAGCACACCCGAGGAGATCGCCCGTCGCGAAGGGCTCGACCTCGGCCTCGACCTCGCGGCGCTCCGGCGCCCGGCCCGGAAGCCGGTCGGCCGGCGCCCCGGATCTCCGACCGATCGGCGCCCGCGACCCGGCGGACGGTCCCGGCGGGCGCAGCCGTCGGTCGAGGACCTAGTCCTGCGTGCGGTTCGGGTCTGCTGCCCGTCCCTGGTACCGGGTCGGGCGGTGGAGGTCGCCCGGCAGTGGGTGCGCTCGGGCTGCCCGCTGTTGGAGCTGGAGGAGTGGATGGCGGCGCTCGGGGTCCACGGCGCTTCGGTGGCGAGCGACTGCCTCGAGCGAGGGCTGTCGGTGCGGGTCTTGGACGTCGTGGTCGACGGGATGCACGTGCGCCGCCGCCTTCGCGGAGGCGAGAGCGTCGACAGCGTCCTGGCGCTCGCCGCCATTCACAGCATCACGCTGGCCGACCGCCCCAACCCGCAGGGGTGACTGGCCCGGCAGCACCACCCCCGACCGCCTTCTTCGGCCCCGACCACCACCTGGTGGCCGGGGCCGACTGCTGTCAGCGTGGGTGCCCACGACAACGAAGAGGCGAATGCCGCCTGCACTCGAACCGGTTGGCTTGGGCCGGTGAGATGGCAGGCCTGAGAGGTCCGGCGACCCGTGTCCTGTCCGCGGCCGCTTCCCGGTCCCGGAGGAGGCGGAGAGCAGCCCCGCCGGGAGAGGCCATCACCTTGCCGCCCATGAAGCACCCGACGGGAAGGCCGTCACGCTTCCCGGCCAAGTGGACAAGCTGTCCACAGCCCCAGGTCTTTCACAGGCTGCGCGGCAGGACGGGACGGTAGCTGCTCGGGCCCGCACAGTACGGATACCCAGCCCAATTGACTGGTCGCCAGGTGCAGTCTCAGGACGAGTCTCAAGACGAGAGGGCCTTGTTCGACCCACTCACTATGGTTCTCAGTGACGGCATCGGCCGCCGCCCGAAAGGGCGACGGCCCCCTGCGCCAACAGGGAGCCGCCATCGGATCGCACCGACAACCACCCACCTGTTCAGGAGGAATCATCAGCACCGACCACGAGCCTACGGGCATCACGATGCCAACGGCACCCCCGGCCTGCGCGGCCAAGGGCCGAGCGCGCCTGGCCCGTCAGCTCCGCCGCACCCTCATTCTCAGCTACGCCAAGGGCATGGCCACCGCCGCCGGCGGGGCCACCATCACCCTCGCCCTCCTGTGGGCGCAGCGCCGCTGACAACCACGCGGGGAGGCTCAGGTGCCACTGGTGGCGCCCTCGCCTCCCCGCTCTGACCGAGGAGGGGACGTGGCGGCTCAACATGATAGGAACGGTGTACCAGCAAGCGCAGGAGGTGTTCAGTTCGCGGAGCTGGTCCGTGACTTGATCGGCACCACCGGGATGAGCGTGACGGAGTTCGCCGGGCACGCGTACGTGCCGCGCTCCTCCCTGTACAAGGTGCTGGCCGGCCAGCGGATCCCCAGCCGTGATTTCATCGAGCGTCTGTACATGGCTCTGGAGGAGCACAGTGCACTGCCTGGGCAGGAGCTGGCCCCCCTCATCCAACAGCTGATCGACCTGCACCATGATCTCCGCAGGGCGCTGCCCAAGCCTAGGAGGCCTGCTCCCGCCGTGCACGTCGAGGTTCTGCCGCAGCAGACCGAGCTCGCACTAGCCTTTACCGCCTTCCTGGCGGAACTGGCCCGGCGGGAGGTCGATCTCTACTCAGTCGACTGGGTCGAGAGGCGCTGGCTCCAGCGCTACGCCCAGGGTGACAACATCCCGTCCTGGGACACGCTCTTCGACCTCTTCCAGGCCCTGGAGAAGCTCGGCGTCGAGAATGCCTGGGACCTTGTCCGTCCGCTGCGCAACCTAGCTACTGCCGCCCGCCGCGCACGCGCCGAGAAACGGCGCTGGGCACGTGTCCTCGCCGGGGGCGACCCCTGACGCACCGCCCGGTACAGCGGTTGACCTGAACGACACCAGCCGTGGGACCGCCGGGCCTCGCCGGGAAGAGGTACCGCCTCCTATCGTGCCTACGAGGGGCCGGTACCCGGGCGGCGGCTCCGCTGGGTCAGCACCAGTCGTAGGCCTGGTCCGTCACCGGCTCGGCCACCGCGATGCCCTGACGTACCCATCAGCGGAACCCGCAGGATGTGCAGCAGGTGGAGACAGTGGAAGAAGCAGGGTCGACCGGGTGGTGAGCTGGTCCTGGATGGGGCGCAGCCGCAACTGTTCCGGGAGGGCGTGGCCGTCCAGGCCTAGCTCCTCGCGCAGCTCGCGGGTGAGCGCTTCAGTGGTGGTCTCGCAGGGTTGGACCAGGCCGCCAGGGATCGACCGGCTTCTGGCGGCGAACCGGGGTAAGTTCCCGGCCTTGGAGGATCAGCGCGCACACCCTCACCCCTAACCCAGGAACGCCAGGCGTGGTGGTTGCCGGTGGAACAGGCCAGGGAGCCACCGAGCCGGATGGGGCTCGCCCTGCACGCGAGTTCGGAATCAGCTACCTGCGCCAGGCGGGTGGGGGCGGGCAGCCTCGCATGTACTCGGGGACGGCCCAGGGGTAGCGGTAGTGGGCGTTGCTGAAGGGCCAGATCGTGCGCTGGTCCTGCAATTTGGGGGCGGGGCGGCCCGGGCGGGCGCGGGGCTTGGGTGGCTGGGGAGGGCGGAGTTTGCAGGTGTCGGCGAGGTCGTACAGGTGGGGCAGGTCGTTGCCGGTGAAGGGGGCGTCGAACAGGGGGATGTCGCCGGCTTCGGCGATGGCGTGCTGGTAGGCGGCGGCGAGGAGCAGGGGGCGGGCCCAGGGCGGTACGGGGTGGGTGAGGCAGCCGAAGCGCAGACCGTCCGGGTCGTGGAGGGCGATGGTGGCGGCGCCGTCGGTGGGGCGGGCGGTGGCCAGTTGGGCGTCGGACGCGGCGGTGAAGACCGCGGTGGCCAGCTGGGCCGCGAGATGGGGGTGGGCGGCCCGGGTGTGGAGACGGCGGGCGACTTCGGTGGCGGTTGCGGGGGGCATCTGGGGCGGGTGGAAGCCGCGGTCGTGGGCGAGTGGTGGGGTGCAGCGGCAGCGGCGTCGGGTGACGTCGCCGGAGCGGTAGGTGGTCAGGGCGGGCAAGTTGAGCCAGCGGTCGTGCGTCGGGACGGGGCGGGGCGGGCGGCTGTGCGGGAGGTCGGTGTCGTCGGTGCCGGGCAGACGGGCGGCCGCGTCGGCGAGGCGGTGGTCCACCTGGCGCAGGGCCTGTTCGAGGGTGGGGGTGGGGCGTCGGCGGTGGCAGACCAGGACAAGGTGGACGCCGGTGCGCTCGCGCAGGGTGAGCAGGTCGTGGATGCGGCGGCGGCCGAGCAGGTGGGCGCGCAGCACGGTGAGGTGGGTGATGGGGGTGGCGAGGGTCCAGGCGGCGGCCATCGCCCAGGGCGGGTCGGGGTCGAGGCTGGGGTAGCCGGTGACGGGGACGGGTTTGCCGAGGGCGGCGAGGATGTCGTAGGCGAGGCAGATAGTGGAGTCGGTGCCGACGGTGGGGTGGACGGTGGCCCGGCCGGTGGTGGGGTTGTGGGCGGCCTGGGCGGCTCGGGTGTGGGGCAGGTCGTCGTGGGGGTCGAGGACGACGGTGACCGGCGGCGGGTCGGGGCAGGTCAGCACGGTGCGCCTGCCTGTCGTCGGCCGAGTTTGCTGTAGGCCCAGCGCACCAGGTCCTCGTCCACCTTGGCGCGCCCGGCTTCCTTCATGCCGGCCGTGAGGTGGTGGGTGATCTTCGCCCAGGCCCGGAAGTTGCCGTGGGCGGCCTCGCGGTCGCACAAGGCGATCAGCTCTGGATCGGCATCCGCCCAGATCGGGTGGAAGGCCGGGATGTTCGCCTGGACCTCCTCCAGCGTCAGGGGGTCGATCTCCTGCCAGCAGTAGACCCTGGATTCGAGCATCGGCTCGCTCTGCAGCATCTCGAAGCAGCCGTTGCCGCCGGTGAAGACGATCGTCAGGTCGGTACCGGTGTCGTCCCACAGGTAGCGCAGGTACTCGAAGCACAGCTTCGACAGCCACTGGGCCTCGTCGCACACCAGTACCCGGGTCTCCTCGAGCGCGCCGCGCAGCATGCGGTCGAACTCGATCGCGTGGGAGGGCGGGCGTCCGGGGAGTCCCAGGGCGTAGAACAGTTCGTGGCGCAGGTCCCGGGTCGAGGGGCGGGCGCGGAACTGGATGCGGTGGGTGATCTGCGGGGCCAGGTCGCGCAGCGAGGCGTTGACCGCGAACGACTTGCCGTGCCCGGCTCTGCCGTAGATGCAGATCATCGCCCTGGCTTCGATCGCGGCGCGGATGTTCTCCCGTGCCGCCAACAGGGCTTTGGTGGCGACGACTTGGGCGCCGCGCAGGCGCATGTAGTGGTCTTCGCGTTCGGCGGGCAGCCGGCCCAGTCGGTCCGCGGTCGTCACTGGCGTCCTCCTTCTCGTTCTGCTTCTTCGTCGGCCTCGTCCGCGGCGCCGCCGCTGTCCGGGGTGTGCGGCGTCCCGGGCGGCGCGCCAGCGTCGGTGCTGGTGCTGGGTGCCGCCGGACGGGAGCGGTGGACCGGGCGGGCCCATGAGGCGGGCGCCTCGCGCGGGGGGATGAGGTCCGGAAGCGCCCGCTTCGCCAGAGAGCCCCCGGCCCCGGCGGCCGAGGCGAGCTGCTCCTCGGCCTCGGCTGCGGTCAGCGCCGCCAGCGGCTCGGGCCGGCCCGGCCCGGTGACCGCGCCGTAGCGGCCCAGCCGGCGGCGCTGGCGGTCCGCGGAGGCCAGCGCCCGCACCATCGTGCGCCGCTAGGCGTCCTTGGCCCGGCGCAGCGCGGCCCGCTGGGCCGCGGCGGCGGCGTTCGCGAGGTGCGCCGACCCGAGGTGGGCGCCGGTGGCGGCGTCGAACACCTCGATCTCGTGGTCGTGGTGGGGAACGAACCGCACCCTTACCGGGGTGCCGTCCATGCCGTGCATCCACGGGCCCACGTAGTAACGCCCCCGCCAGTACACGCCCTTCGTGGACAGGACCTTGTCGCCTCCCGCGTCCTCGAGGGTGAAGGAGCGCAGCAGGGCGGGCGGGACGTCCTCGATCGGGGTGGGGTCGTCCTGCCACGCCTGGAGCGGTGTGCGGCCGCCGAGCGGCTGCGGGCGGTGCTCGGTGTTCCACCACCGCACCCAGTCCAGGAGCCGTGCGGTGAACTCGGCGAACGACAGCAGGCCGTCCAGGTCGCCGCGCCGTGTCCGCGGGCCGGTCGTGGCGGCGGGGCGTGGAGGTAGCCGGGCTGCGCGACCAGGAACATGTCGACGACGCAGTGGTTGAGGTTCTCCACCGTGCCCTTCAACTCCGGCCTGCGGGCGGGGAGATCCTGCACCGGGACCGCGAGCGCGCCCAGCGCCCGGGTCACCGTGGCGCACAGGAACTCCTTTCCGCGGTCCACCCGCACCAGCTCCGGCAGCCCGCCGATCGGCCCGTACGGGCCGCCGCTCTCGTCCCTCGACAAGGCGATCCGCAACGCCGCCAGCACCGCATCCCGAGACGGCTGGTGCGGGGTGACGGCCGCACCCGTGATCGCGTTCCTCGCGCAGTCGATGAACCACGTCACCCACGGGCGCACCGCCCGCCCGTCCAGCTCGACCTCGACGGGCAGGTGCTTGTGGTCGCCCTCCCAGCAGGCGTTGCGCCACTTCACCGGACGGGCCAGATGCACATCGTGCGCGCGCCTGGCTCCCTCCCCGCCCTTCAGTGCGGCACGCTGACCCGCGTTCAGATCCCGGCGCACAGCCCGCTGGAACGTCGCCAACGACGGCACACCCACTCCCCCACCATCCCCGGCCCCCGCGGCCGGCTCCCCGCCGGCTCCCCCGACCGCGGAGCCGTCCGCCGACGCACGGGCCTGCACAACAAGCTCCCGATGGACCGCCGCCGCGTTCCCGCACCACAACGCCAACCGCGCGTGGACCTCGTCCGTGACCGTGAACCGCGGCCGGGCCTTGCGCGCCGTCCGGCCCTCCTGGCGGGCCTCCTGCAGCCACCGCTGCACCGTCCGCACCGACCGGCCCGCCGAGGACGCCGCAAGACGCACATGACCAGGCGTCAGAACACCGCGCTCCTCCAGGGCCAGGAGCCGGAACACCACCTGCTCCCGCACCACCCCCGCCGGACCACCAGACCCCGCCGCATCACTCCCGCCACCACCGTCCGCCATCCACGCCCTCCCGGCCCGACCGACAGCCCCGGCAACGACCGAGCCCGTCCCCTTGCCCCTCCAGGAAGACAGCGACCGCACCACGATGACGCCCGAAACCGCATTCCGATGACCCCCAGCCGGACTATCTGGCACAAGACGGACATGCCGTCAGCCAGAAGAAGCCGCACGAACCCGACCAGGCAGAACGTCATCCCAATGACGCCAGAAGCTGCACCAAACTGACGCACCACCAGCCACCCACCACCACTGACCAGGGAAAACACCCCCACACCCAACGACAGAAAACCGCCGCGACTGGCGACAAATACATGCAGCTTCACACTGGACGTCCAGGGCGGTGCGGTGGCCCGTGCGAGTCAGCACGTCCAGGAGGCGTTCGTCGCCGGGCTCGGGAGCGAGGTCGTTCAGCCGGCCGCCGTCGACCAGGCGCTGGATCTGGCGGCGACGGCGCCCGTACGCACCGGGCACCGGGCTGGAGTTGGTGTCGTCTGTCATCGGGCCGGCGTTCGGTCGGCGGCCTGCGGACAGAGATCGAGTAAACGGGGTGATGGTGTCGGGGCCGTCGGACATCATCAGGGGATGAGGAGGACTTCGTCGCCGTCCTCGAAGCGTCGACCATCCACTACGTGAACCCCAACCGATCAGGCAGCGGCGTCTTCTTCGTCGGTGCCGCGGACTGGGGCTGGGGGCCGAGCACCCCCGATGTCGAGCGCCAGCGGATGAGCCTGCTCGGCCGACTGCGCGACTGGGAACCTCGCTTCCGGCTCCTGTTCCCCCACCCGACCCCCGAGACCGCCAAGAAGCTCGACAGGAGCCTCAAGCTCCTGCAGAACTGGCTGGTCCGCTCGGGGAAGACCACCGACCACTCCGTGCCGCAGTACATCCCCCAGGCCGTCGACAAGCTGCGCGCCGCTGTGGCGCAGCTGCGCAATCTGACCGAACTGCTGCCGGAGGACGAGTGGCCGGTGCGGTTGGTAGTGGACACCAACGCGCTGATCGACAACCCGGACCTGGCCGCGTACACCGCCGAGGCGGGCACGCGGTACATCGCGCACCTGCTGCCGGTGGTGCTGAGGGAGGTCGACGACCACAAGCGGGGCGGCCGGACGCCGGAGCTGCGGGAGGCGGCGAAGAAGGCCGACCGGCGGCTCAAGGGCCTGCGCAGCAACGGCGGCGACGTGACCCGCGGAGTCCGGGTCGCCGGCGGCGTACATGTGGTCTTCGAGCACATCGAGCCGAAGTCGGACGCCCTGCCGGTCTGGCTGGACCTGGACGTCCCGGACGACCGGTTCGTCGCCTCCACTCTGCTGCTGCAGTCCCGTCATCCCGGCTCGGCCTGGTACGTGGTCACCAGCGACCTCAACCTGCAGACCAAGCTGGCCGCCGTCTCACTGCCCTTCATCGAGCCCTGAGCAGCGGACTTCCCGCCCTTCGCTCAGGGGTACGTTCAGTGCTGGCCGAGCTCGTCGATCAGCTTCGCGAGGTTGCGGAGAGCTCGGCTGGAAGCGCCCCGGGCAGCCAGAGCGCCCAGGACGGCCTCGGGGTCGAGCCCTTCCGAGCGGACCAGGTCCTGGAGGATGTGCAGGGCCTGCTGCTTGCCGAACGGGTCGCCGAAGCCGTTGTTCTTGTAGAGGTCCAGCCGGTCGATGGCCTTGGCGAATCCGGGACTGGCCTCTTCCGGCCGCTCGTCGGGCCTGGTCAAGTCGATGGCCCCGAGCGCGCTCGCCCAGCCCCGGAGCGCGAAGCCCTGGGTGCTCTCCACGACGGCCAACGACGATCCGCGAGCGAGGTGCGTAGCGAAGTCGAGGGTCTTCTCGTCGGGCACGTACGCCAGCACGGGCCTGACGCCGCGTCCGACACGATCGCGGGAGGCGCGTGGAGTCGTAACGGTGTGCTCGGCTGCGAAGGAGCGCAACGACGGAACCTGCTGCTCCACGCCAAAGGCGTTGACCACGAGCACGCCCGAAGCCCTCTGCTCGGCACACTCCCGCCGTATCCAGGACACAGCCAGGTCGGCTGCCAACTCCCAGTCCCTCTCCGGATCGTCGTCCGGTACCCAGGCCGCCCGCAGGGCGCTGATCGCCACGATCGACTCCTCTCTCTTCCGGAAACAGACCGCGGACAGCGCGGCCTGGCCGGCCACACTACGGTCCACCTCGGACAAGTTGCTGCCCGCCTCCACGGGGCGGCGACGGCGGCCGTCCCGGCCCCGGTCGGCGAAGCGGCGTACAGCGAGCGGCGAGAGGAGCTCGGCCGGGGACTTCGGCGCCTACTGACCGGCCGACGGGCGAAGGACCGCACGGGCGGTGGCCACCGTGTGCACGGTGTCGGCCTCCACTCCGTCCGGCAGTGCGTACCCGCGAAGCGGGGGCACAGCGTGGACGCCGACCTTCTCGCCGCCGGACGAGAAGAAGGAGGTGAGGGCGGGAAGGTGGAGTACCTCGACCTCGCCCACCACGGTGAGGCCAGCCAACTGGGCATCCAGCTCCACCTTCTCCCGCACGAAGCGGGCGAAGTGGGCAACCAACTCCTCCGCCAGGACTGGAGGGCGCAGCAGGCCGTGGGTGAGGGTGGCGCTACCGAATCGGGCCGCCTCCTCGGCGTACTGCTGGAGCTGTGCCTCGTACTTGGCCTCTTCGGCGGCGTCGGCAGGGTCGAAGGCTGTGTCTTCGGTCGTCATGGGCGCAGCCTAGTGGCCGCGCCCGAAGCGGCCGATACTCGTTCGAGAGGACTACCAGGCATGCGGATTCCCTGTTCGATGAAGGGGAACGACGGTTTGGTGGCGACAGCGGGCATCCGCCGTCCAGGGCGGGATCCGCGGTGGGTCCGGTCCGGCTGTGTGGCCGGGCCAGACCGGCCACACCTCGTCGGTCACCCGTCAGCCCCGGCTCGGAGAGGATTTCCTGCGCCAGGTCGAGGGGGCCCGGCTGCGGAACGTCTCACCGGACAGCACCGCCTGCCGGTTCTCCTCGAACGCCACGGCCGGGCCGCCGTTGCTGCGGGTTTCGGGCGGGAACACGCAGTCGGTGTGCGCCCACCCCGCGAAGATCTTCGTCACCCGGGTCTTCGCCGGGTACGCCTCCTTGCACATCGGGCAGCGCCCGGGGAACCGCGACGGCGTACCCGGCCCGCGTTCGGACGCGGTAGCCGGCACCGGCCGGGCCGGGCGCGGCCGCGGGGCCTTGCCCGGCACCGGGGGCAGGGGGGTGTCCGGCGCCACCGACCGGCGCCCGGCCGCCGTGGCCCGCTCCAGGCACGCGGCATGGCACGGCTTCTGCGACTTGCTCAGCGCCCGCCGGGCGGTCCCGATTGGGCGGCGGCAGATCGCGCACAGCCCGCCGGCGGGCCGTGCTGCCGAGCTCCCTCCGGCCGGACCGCCCGCTCACGGCTTGACCACCCGCAGCTGCGGGCCCGGCAGGACCGGCACCGTGATCTGGGCCCGGTGCTCCGTGAGCGGGTAGTACGCCTTCGTCGACGCGTGCTCGGGGTGCTCGGCGAAGTGCTGGTTCTCCAGCGCGTCGCGCGCCTGGTTCACCGCTTCCATCGCGGCCAGGAGCCGCTGCGCCGGTCGCGACAAGGGGCCGTGCTGCGGGTAGGCCCCCAGCAGCTCGACGCGCTCGTGCTGCAGCTGGTCCCGAATCCCGGCGAGCACCTGGGCCAGGCGCAGATGCTCGTGGTGGGTGAGGCCGGGCTTGTTCGGCATCAGGGCTCCTTCGCCGTCAGGGCGGGTCAGCAGCGGCCAGGGTGGGGGGCGGGCTCGAGCTGGTCCGCGAAGTCGGCCAGGGCGGAGCCGAGCAGACCGACGGTGCAGGGGGTCGAGGTCAGCGTGACCGGCGTCGACCCAGCCGCCCCAGCTGCGGGAGAAGGAGCGCAGCATGGCGGTCACGTCGGCGACGGCCAGGTGCTGGGCGCCGTCCAGCTCGTACAGTTGAAGCTGTACTCCGGCTGCGGCCATGGGTGGGTGTCCTTTCCGAGCGGTCAGCTCAGGTCGAAGTCGTCGACGTCATACTCGAAGTCGTCGGCGGTGAAGCCGCCGTATCCGCCGCCGCCGTTGAAGTAGTCGGCCAGGGCTTCGCCGACGATCTCGCGCATCTCGCCCTCGTCCTCGGCGAGGGCGAGGGCGGCGGCCTGGTCGCCGGTGAGGGCGAGGTGGATGTCGCGGGCCCGGACGGCGTCCGAGCCCTGGATCTCGAAGGTGCGGGTGCGGCCGACCCGGGCGGTGATCCCGGAGTGCGCGCCGAGCTTGGCCAGCTGCTTCGCCTTGCGCTCGCGGCCGCGCTCGGTGGTCTGCACATCGACCGCGTCCAGGCGCAGCCGCTCGGCGTCCGCGCCTTTGGGGTGGCGGGTGCCGTCGATCCAGCGCAGGACGGTGCGCGGGGCGACGTTGTAGGCGGCGGCCATGGCCTTGGTGTTGCCGCCGTATTTGCGCTCGCGCACGTGTTCGGCCTGGGTGGTCGACTGCACCGGTGCCTTCCGTGAGGGGAAGAGCGCTTCGCGGATCCGCCCGAACATGCCCTTGAAGCCGGCCATCAGATGTCGTCTTCTTCCTGCTCGTCGTTGCTGGCGTCGACAGCGTCAGTGCCGGCCCGCTCGGGGCCGATGCGGGTGCCGTCGGTGGCGTACTGGTGGGTCAGCTTGGAGGGGTGCTCGCGGCGTTCCATCGCCTCCACCGTCTCCTGCAGCGGGATGGATGCCTCGTGCTTGTGGCTGCCCGGCGCGATGCCCAGGCGCAGCGCCCCGGGTACCGGCGTGCCGTCGTCCTTGACGGGGAGGAGTTCCAGCGGGGACGGGGCGTCGATGGCGTAGAGGTAGGAGTCGACGTTGACGGCGAACGGGGCGCGGCCGGTCAGAAGCCAGGTCTTGCGCAGGCGGCGGTGGGCGGCGATGCGGGCGGCCGCGACGATGTGGAAGCGGATCTCCGGGCGGTAGGACCAGGACCCCGCCACCTTCTCCAGCCAGGTGTCGTCGTCGAGGTGGCGGGCGGAGTCGGACCACTTCCCGATGCCGCCCTTGTAGATGTTCTTGTACAGGGCGGCCAGGGCCAGGGCGTCCGCGCGTGCCGTGTCCTGGCCGACCTCCTTGTGGGCGGCGTAGGCGGCGAGGAACTCCTCGGGGCTCTGGCCGTCGGTGAGGCCGAGCTCGGCGTAGACGCGCTTGTAGGCGGCGCGGATGCGGGTGGTCCATTCCTTGAGGAGCGGTGCGGTGTGCGTGGACAGGTATGCCTCGGTGATCGTCGCCGGGTCGAACTGGTAGGTGCTGGCCATGTAGGCCACCGTGGGGGTGGCGTACCAGCCCGGTCCGGTGGGCGGGCGGCCGTGGCAGGTGGCGGGATGGGGCAGCAGCTCGTCCACCTCGATGTCGGTGAAGTCGCACAGCCACAGGCCGGCGGTCTTGCCCTTGCCCCAGGCCGGGTTCGTCACGTGCTCCAGCTCGCCGATCGGCAGCGGCAGGGAGTCGGTGACGGACAGGTAGGAGGCGCAGACGTCGACCGCGACCGCGAACAAGCGGCCGGTCTCCTCCGGGGTGGGCTCGCGGGCCCACCACTTGTAGTCCTCCTCCTCGCACACCGCCACGCCCTTGGACAGCAGCTGGTGGGTGAGGGGGTGGCGGGCGCCGGCCGCGGCCGGCACGCACCGGTCCCCAGCCGGGAGCGCGCCCTCGCGCAAGTGCGATGACCACTCCCCCGTCGCCTCGTCCTTGACCCACTCCACCCGCGGCCGGACCGCGTCCAGGAGCAGCATCGCGGTGGAGGCGGTCGTGGCGCCCGGGGCGACGCCGAGGTCGGCGGTGAAAGCCCGGTAGCGGCGGGCGAACGTCGCCCCGTCCCGGGCACCGTCGGGGGCGGTGGCGAGCGGGGCCGCGAGCCCGCTGACGGCCTGCTGGCGGGCGTCGCCCTGGCCGAGCCACGGCGCGACGGTCACCTGGAGGGAGGTCTTCGGGCCGCCGGCCGACCCGGCGCGGCGGAAGGCCCTGAAGACCGGCCCGATGCTCTCGGAGATCTCCATGCCCACTGCGGCGGCGGCCTTCGCCAGCTTCGCCCGCAGCGACGCGAGCGCCTTGTCCGTGGTGGGCAGGGCGGTGGGCAGGCCGAGCTGCTTGAGGGCGGCGGCGGTCAGGCAGACCGCGCCGTCCCCGCCACGGCCCTGCGGGTGGGCGCGCTCCACGCGCAGCGGCAGCCCGGTGCCCAGCCAGGCGAACCAGTCGCCGAGCTTGGGCCCGGCCGGGGCCGGGAAGCCGGGGACGTCCAGCACCCAGCCGCCGTCCTCGGCGGCGTCCAGCGCCACCACCGGTGCCCACCGCCCGACGGCCGGCGAGATCGCGGGGGCCGCGCCGGTGGCGCGCGGCGCAGCCGGGCGGCCCTGGGCACGGGCCGGACGCTGACCGATCCGCGCCGAAGCAGGCGCTGCCGACGGCGGCGCAGCGACCGGGGCCGGGGTCGGGGTCGGGGCCGCTGCGAGCGGGGCCGCGGAGCCGGCCTGGACGTCGGCGGGGGCCGGGGCGGTGGGGCGGCAGAACCCGCCGAGGTGCATCGGCCGGCCCTGGGCGCGGTAGACGGACGGCTGCCCGCACTGCACGCACGGCGCGGCCGCGGCCATCACCAGCGAGCTGTCCGGGTTCTGATCGAGCATCACCGGCTGCGGCCCGGCAGGCGCGGTCTGCGTCTGCCGACCGGCGGGCGACACCGGGGCGGCGGGCGCGACGGGAGTCTGCGGCCCGACCACGGGGACAGTCGCGGGCGGCGCGACCGGGGCAGGCCGGGCAGCGCCGGCGGCGGGTTCCTCCGGCGCGGGGAAGCGGGCAGCCAGGCCCTCCAGCAGGCGGGTGTAGGCCGGGGCGATGTCCGGGCCCGGGACGGCGCTGCCGTCCTCCCACTCCAGCACCAGCTTCGAGCCGACCCGCAGGGCCGCGGCGATCTGCGCGGGCGTCAGACCGGCCGCCAGGCGCAGCCGCTTGCGCTCCGCCGGGACGGGCAGGCCGGTGGACACGGCGGCGAGCAGCGCGTCGACGGAGTCGAACAGCTCGTCGGACATCGGGCTTCTCCTCAGCGTCCGTTGGGTCGGGTCGGGTCCAGGCGCGGGTCGCCGAACAGGGCGTCGAAGACGTCCTCGGTGACGCAGCCGATCACGTTCCGGTCGGCGTCGCGCAGGGTGTAGCCGGCGGCGCGCCCGAGGGCGGCTTCGGCGATCGGGACCTGGGGGCGGTAGTAGAAGGTCGCTTCCCGGCCGGTGTCGTGCGCCGGGTCCGTGGCGGGGTCGAACGGCAGGGTGAAGGAGGGCAGGTCCTCCACGTCGTTCTCGTCGGCCAGGTGCAGGACTCCGTCGTCGGTGGTGCGGTAGGCGACGACCAGGTCCACTCCGTCGGCACGGCGGTCCTTGGGCAGGCCGTGGCCCTGCAGGACACGGCCGAGCTGGGAGGCGGACATCGCGGCGGCGATGGCCAGGGCGCGCCGGTTGGAGTAGGCGCCGGCGGCGTCCGCGCGGGACATCGCCACTTCCTTCACCACAGTCAGGTGCTGGGTGAGGCGGCTGAGGCATGCGACCAGAACGACCAGGTCGTCGAACTCGGTGGCCTGCGGCGGCTCCACCAGACGCTCGCCCCGCAATCCGGCGAGCAGGGCCCGGGCCAGGTCGTCGGGCACGTCGACGTGCTCGTCGCCGATGCTGATCCTCACGAGTAAACCCCCAAACGGTAGCGCATGACCAAACAGTAGACCCGTGCACTTTGGAAGTACAGCGTGAAGGGGTGCACGGCAGTGCTGTGCACCCCTTCGAATCCGTCTCGCCTCAGGCCGTCGGCGAAGGCGGGTTCCACCGGTCGCCCCAGTGCACGAACAACGCCCACCAGTGGCGGCGTGCGGTGGAGGGCACGGCCCAGCGTGCATCCGGCAGGTCCCCGGCCAGGTCCTCCAGGGCGATACGCACCGCCAGGTCGAGCCAACCCGGCAGGTAGCCGTAGCCGAGGAGCAGTTCGCGCAGCCCGTCCGCCGTGGCCGGCGCCGGCTCGTCGTCCCTCCAGTGGGCGGCGCGGAACTGCTCCCGCGTCACCGGACGACTGGTCAGCACCGGCACCGCCAGCTCTGCGAACGCCCGCGCCCGGTCGTCCCAGCGGCTCGTGTCGACCGGGCCGCGCAGGTCCCGGTGGAGTCCCCGGGCACCGTCCGTCGCGCAGGCGGCCACGACCAAGCCGCGCGGGAAGGGGGAGTTGACCCCGTCGTCCGGCTCCCGTGTCACGTGCACCCACCGGTGCGATGGCGGGTCGCCCGTCAGCCGGGCCCGGTGCCGCTCCGTCTCCTCGTCGTCGCACAGCGGCCCGATCTTCGTCCACACGGTCGCCCGGGTGACCGGCTCCGCCGTCACCTGCGCCCAGTACACGTACGGCAGCACCAGCGCCTCGTGCACAGCACGCAGCCGGCGCTCGTACTCCGCCTCGTTCAGGCCGAGGTAGGCGAAGTCCCTGCGGTACGCGGCCAACTTCACCGACCTGTCCCGCCACAGCGCCCGGTGCAGGTCATTGGCCCGGGTATCGAACACCCGATCCGGCAGGCACAGCGCCGCCTCCAGCGACCCGAGCCGGACATTGCACTGCCGGCACAGGGCGCCTTCTCCGAACTAGGAACAATGGTCTACGGGGACTTCGCCGGTCACTTTCCTGCGTCGGCAGCTGGGGGCAGAGCAAGCACGTCTGTCGCGGCGGAGACGAAACTGACATAGGCGTCGTTGAATCGCTGCTCCATCTGCGAGGTGCGATCTTGTGCATCCTGCATGGACCCGTGGTTCGCAACCGCGTCCTGCCACGCGCGAAGCGCCGATCTCCAGTCGTTCCGGGCCATTCGGAGCCCTTGAGACGCCGTCCGAGCTAGCTTAGGACCTTCAAGTATCACCACAGCTGCAGCCTGATTGAGGTCTCGGTTGGCTGCGTCCACTTCTTCCTGCCATCGCGGAGTCACTACGGTCGTACCTGGAGAGAGCATTTCGAGGTAAGCCCTCCACGTGGCGTTGGCTTCCATCACCTTCTCAGCAGCCTGCAGAATTGCAGCATAGGCATCTCGGCGTAGTTGTCGTTGAATCTGCCGTTGTGTGTGGGTTGCTTGCTGGCGCACCTGCCAGCGTGATGCCTTCGCTGTGACGACAGCTCCGAAGCTGGCCCCCGCCGCCCCGACGCTCGCACCCAGCAAGACTGCAATCCCTTGGTTCATATGGGCATCATGCCGGTGCAGGGGTCTGAGTCGCGTCCGCTGGATGCTAGATCGCGACCGCCCCCCTCTAGTGGCGGACATTTGGTGGCGGCCAGTCCGATGATTAGATACCTCTCGCAGCGATCTCACCGAATGAAGGAATTCCTAGGTGGATAGCTTGTCGAGTCGCTGCCGTCTGAGTATCCATTTGCGCGAGCTTGTCCTCGGCGCCAGCAAGACTGATCTCCAGGCCGTCGACCTCGCCGAGCCAGCCCTCGCGTTGGGCTTCGGCGAAGACTCACCTGCGGTGACGGGCTTGGCGCCGAGGCGGATGCGCTTACGGTCGGCACCAGAACCAAGACGGCCGGCGGCGCGTATGCACTGGCCGAGCGTCCAGGTGCAGACGGTCTTGCCGTAGATGCGCTCGTCGCCCATAAAGCGCAGCGCCGGCGGGGTCTGGCCGTCCGCGACGATCGACCGGCTCATCGGCACCCTGGTCGACGGCGGCGGCCACCAGCGCATCGCTGACGATGACATCCACTGCGGGGCCGGTTACGCGACAGTGTGCGCACGCTCCTCCCCCGCCCGGCCATCGGCAACAAGTGGAACGACGTCCTACTACGGGCCTGCGACAACCAGGCCGACACAGGCCTTGACGGCGCCCGAATCCGCACCCAGAAGCCCGCCCCGGTACCTCGACCC
The DNA here is from genome assembly GCF_043200475.1 of Kitasatospora sp. NPDC048407. Classification (NCBI taxonomy): domain Bacteria; kingdom Bacillati; phylum Actinomycetota; class Actinomycetes; order Kitasatosporales; family Streptomycetaceae; genus Kitasatospora; species Kitasatospora sp. NPDC048407. Next base: position 29,096 of record NZ_JBICXW010000040.1, read on the forward strand.
CGCTGGGAGCCCAAACCGTGGGAGTACCGGATCGGCCGGTGGAACAACCTGGCCGGCGTCGCCGCTCACCCCGGGCGGCATGCAAGTCGTCAGCGAGATCTACAAGATCACCGAAGCCTCCGGGCAGGGCATGCCCTGGATGACCACCACCGCCTGGCACGCCCTGCGATGGGGCGGGGCGGCGCTGCTGCCCCGACGTGCCAGCCCGTCGACGACAAGAGGGACGACCAACAAAAGAACCCCGACCGCCACGATGGCCTCCGGGACCGTGGTGGTGGTGCGCCATTGCGGGCACGGCCCAGCTCGGGTCCTGCAAGTCGTCGGGGCTTACCGGCCCGCCCGACCGCGCCTCCCCGGTGGCACTGCGGAAGTCCGCCGGGGTGGCGGATTCGTGACGGCAGGTCAGTACGAACGGCTGCGGCGCGGTATGGGCTGGCGGGGTATGTGTCGTCCAGTGGTCTCGGCAATCTGGGTACGTGTGAGGTGGAGAATCCTTCCGAGGAGGACGTCGTCGGCGAGTTCACCAAGGGCGGGGTGGGGGTCGGTGATGCGGCGCTTGACCAAGGGCCAGGCATAGGCGCTCACGCTGGGGCTGGCGAGGGCGTCGTCCCAGTGGGTGGCGAGCTCGCCGAGGGCTGCTTGGACAGCACCGTCAGCTTCGGCTTCATTGCGTGAGGCCAGGAGTGCGACCAGGCGGTAGCGGGGCTGGTGAAGTTCGCAGAACGCGGCGAAGTCGGCGGAGGCCTCAATCGCGGTCGAGTACTCGATGGGATGGGTGGTGACGGTCATGGTCGTCTCCCTCCATGGCGGGTGGGTGGGTGGGCGGGCGGTGGGCAGCGGGATCAGCCGAAGGCGCATGCGGGCAGGTGTCCGCGGGCGGACGTCCTGGCCAGGCCCCAGGCGGATCGGGCCCGGTCCCACAGGGCTTCGGCGACGGAGGGCTGGCCGCGCAGGGCGGTGACGACGTGCTCGACGGTGTGCCAGTCGGGGATTCGGCCGTCGTCGATCAGGCCCGCCACGTCGCGGGTGTCGATGCGACCGTGGGCCATCTTGCAGATCGCCGACGGGGCTGGGCGGGAGGCGGCCTGGTACAGGTCGCACACCAGGTCGTGCAGACGCGCTCCGGCTTCCAGCGCTGAGTTCTCGGCCTCGGGGCGGGGCGACCGGGTGGCTTCCCACTGTGGCCGCACGGTGGCCGGGTCGGCGCCGCAGGCTTTGGCGATGCTGCGGGTGACCGGCCAGGAGGGAATGCGCTTTCCGGCCAGAATGTGGGTGATGTAGGAGGAGTCGATGCGGGCCTCGTCGGCGATGGCCTTGAGCGTGAGGCCGCTCCTGCGGCGAAGTCCGGACAGGGCCGTGGTGAGTTCGGTGCCCGGTTTCGGGGACGCGGCGGTGAGGGGTTCGGCGGTGGTGCCTGGCGGGGCCTGGGCCTGGTCCTGGACTGTGTTTCCGGGCTGGTCGGATGGGCTCGAGCCGCTCTCCCGGGCGGCCCGGCGTCCGACGGCCTCTCGGGCGGTGGAGGTGGTACGCGGTTGCTGGCGCGGGACGACCGGGCGAATCTTGACCCGAGGGCTAGCGGGGACCGGGTAGGGGGCGAGGGCCTTCTCGATTCGCACGGGGGTCCACTTCTTGCGAAGGGTGTCCGCGGTCAGGAAGTGCGCCCCGCCGATCGACTCCCAGCGGCTACCTCGCTCGCGGGCCTGCTGAACGACCGCCGCGTCGAGCGCGTCGGCGATATCCGCCAGTTCGCGGCGGGCCACCAACGGATCGATGCCGGATTTGGGGTCGAGGACCAGGCGCTTGAGTTCGTGGAGTTTCTCTTCCGCTCGCGTGATGACGACCGCGGCCTGCTCGCCGCTGATGACCTCGGGGCGGACCTCGACGACCGGCAGCACGCGCGCCGAGCGGGAACGGCGCATGCGGCAGGTCTCGCAGCGGTCGGTGGGACGGCCGACAGGGCGCCGAACGAACAGGCGGCCGCAGTCACGGCAGACTGCCTTGATCGGCAGCGGATTGGGAGTCACTTGTAGCTTCCTTGCTGGAGTCAAATCATCGTTCGAAAACGGGAGTTGACGTTCCGTCACTTGAAAGAGGAAGGCCGATCTCGTCAACCGGAAAGAAACCCGTATCCGGTGGTGGGGCGCGCGCGCGGCGCCCCCCCCCGCCCGCGCGCGCGGCGCCCCCCCCGCCCCCCGGGGGGGGACCCCCCCACCGCGGGGGGGCGGAAGGGCCCGGGCGCGCCGGGCCCGGGGGGCGGCGCCGGGGCCCGCGCCCC
>NZ_JBICXW010000041.1:0-30350 GCF_043200475.1 Kitasatospora sp. NPDC048407
CGATGCTCGCCACGCCGGAGGCCTGGCCACCCATCGAACATGAGCATGTCTCACCTCTTGTGCGGCGGGGACGGCTCCGGCAGGATCGGCGCACCCCCCCCCCCCCCCCCCCCCCCCCCGGGGGCCCCCGGGGGGGCCCCCCCCCCCCCCCCCCCCGGGGGGGGCCCCCCCCCCCCCGCCCCCGCGCCCCCCCCCCCCGCCGCGCCGGCGCGGGGCCCCCCCCCCCCCCCCCCCCGCCGGTGCGTCCGCGGATCAGCCGCGGGTGAGCTTCTTGTAGGTCGCGCGGTGCGGGCGGGCCGCATCGGCGCCCAGGCGCTCGATCTTGTTCTTCTCGTAGGACTCGAAGTTGCCCTCGAACCAGAACCACTTGCTGTCGCCCTCGTAGGCGAGGATGTGGGTGGCCACTCGGTCCAGGAACCAGCGGTCGTGGGAGATGACCACGGCGCAGCCGGGGAACTCCAGCAGCGCGTTCTCCAGCGAGGACAGCGTCTCGACGTCGAGGTCGTTGGTCGGCTCGTCGAGGAGCAGCAGGTTGCCGCCCTGCTTGAGGGTGAGCGCCAGGTTGAGGCGGTTGCGCTCACCACCGGACAGCACGCCGGCCGGCTTCTGCTGGTCCGGGCCCTTGAAGCCGAACGCGGAGACGTAGGCGCGGGACGGCATCTCGACCTGGCCGACGTTGATCCAGTCGAGGCCGTCGGAGACGACCTCCCACAGGGTCTTCTTCGGGTCGATGTTGGAGCGGGTCTGGTCGACGTAGCTGATCTTGACGGTCTCGCCGACCTTGACGGTGCCGCTGTCCGGGGTCTCCAGGTCCTGGAGCATCTTGAACAGGGTGGTCTTGCCGGCGCCGTTCGGGCCGATGATGCCGACGATGCCGTTGCGCGGCAGCGTGAAGCTCAGGTCGTCGATCAGCACCTTCTCGCCGAAGGCCTTGTTGAGGTGGTCGACCTCGATGACGACGCTGCCCAGACGCGGGCCCGGCGGGATCTGGATCTCCTCGAAGTCCAGCTTCCGCATCTTGTCGGCCTCGGCCGCCATCTCCTCGTAACGGGCGAGGCGGGCCTTGGACTTGGCCTGGCGGCCCTTGGCGTTGGAGCGGACCCACTCCAGCTCTTCCTTGAGCCGCTTGGCGCGCTTGGCGTCCTTCTGGCCCTCGACCTTGAGACGGGTCTGCTTGGTCTCCAGGTAGGTGGAGTAGTTGCCCTCGTACGGGTACGCGCGGCCGCGGTCGAGCTCGAGGATCCACTCGGCGACGTTGTCCAGGAAGTACCGGTCGTGGGTGACGGCGACGACGGTGCCGGGGTACTTCTCGAGGTGCTGCTCCAGCCAGTTCACCGACTCGGCGTCCAGGTGGTTGGTGGGCTCGTCGAGCAGCAGCAGGTCGGGCTGCTCCAGCAGCAGCTTGCACAGCGCCACGCGGCGCTTCTCGCCACCGGACAGCTTGGTGACCGGCCACTCGCCGGGCGGGCAGCCCAGCGCGTCCATGGCCTGCTCCAGCTGGGCGTCCAGGTCCCAGGCGTTGGCGTGGTCCAGGTCCTCCTGGAGCTTGCCCATCTCGTCGAGCAGCGCGTCCGAGTAGTCGGTCGCCATCAGCTCGGCGATCTCGTTGAACCGGTCGAGCTTGCCCTTGGTCTCCTTGACGCCGTCCTGGACGTTCTCCAGCACGGTCTTCGTCTCGTCCAGCGGCGGCTCCTGCTGGAGCATGCCGACGGTGAAGCCCGGCGAGAGGAAGGCGTCGCCGTTGGAGGGCTGGTCCAGGCCGGCCATCATCCGCAGCACGGTGGACTTGCCGGCGCCGTTGGGGCCGACGACGCCGATCTTCGCCCCGGGGAGGAAGCTGAGCGTCACGTCGTCAAGGATGACCTTGTCGCCGTGTGCCTTGCGCACCTTGCGCATGGTGTAGATGTATTCCGCCACGTGAGATCGCTCCGGCGTCGTCGTCGAGTTAATCGGCTTGCAGCGTTCCATTGTGCCGTAAGGCCGGTGCCGCCCCGAACGCGCTCGAGGGTGTGCGGCGACGGCGACCGGCCGGGCCGTGGCCGCGGGCGGCCCGGGACGCGAACGGCCCCGCCCCCAGTGTTGCGGGGGCGGGGCCGCCCCTCCCCGGCGGGCGGCCGGGGAGGGTCAGCGTGCGGGTCAGGCGCGGCTGTGGCGGCCGCGGCGACGCAGGGCGTAGACCGCGGCGGCACCGGCGACGACCAGCGCACCGGCGATCGCGGCGGTGATGCCGGTGCCCATGCCGCCACCGGTGGTGGCCAGCTCAGGAGCGGACGAGCTGGGCTTCGGGGTGGCCGGCGGGGTGGTCGGCGGCAGGCTGACGCTGTCGGTCTTGCAGTTCAGCACGCCGCTGAAGGTCTGCGAGAAGCCGCCCGGGCCGGTGACGGTGAAGTTGTAGGCGGTGTCCTCGGCGACCGGCAGGACGACGTCCTGGGTGGCGCCGGGCTTCACGGTGACGTCCTTGCCGCCGACGGTGAACTTCCAGTCCTGGTCGCCCTTGTTGGAGACGGTGAGGACCAGCGCGCCCTGCGTGCAGTCGACCTTGGCGGTGGCGGCCGGGATCGGGCCGGTGGGCGCCCAGGCGAGGGTGGCGAGCGCGTTGACCTTGACCTTGTTGCTGCCGGCCAGGATCAGCGTCTGGCTGTGCTTGCCGTTGTCGTCGCCGACGAACGCCCGGCCGAGCTTGATGGTGGCGGAGGCGTCCGCGTTGATGGTGGCGGTGCCGGCGTCCGCACCGGCCGGGACCTTCGCGAACAGCTGGTCGCCGTTCTTGGCGGTCTTCACCGCGGCACCGTTCTTGTCGACCAGGGTGACCCCCGCGTCGGTGCCCTTCTTGTCGAGGGCGACGGCGACGTCGGCGGCGCCGCCGCCGGTGGTGACGGTGATCGGGCCGAGCGTCTCACCGCTCTTGCCGGCCACCGAGCCCGGGTTGAGGGCCAGCGAGGGCTTGGGCTCCTCGGCGCCGCCCTTGGCGTCGGCCTGGGCGATCAGCCAGGCGGTGAGCTGCTTGGCCTTCGGGAAGTCGCTGCTCTGCCTGACCGCGACGTTCGGGTCGGAGAAGTGCCAGATCGCCACCTGGGTGGCCGCACCGGCATCGTCCTTGGTCAGGCCGTCGATCCCGGAGGCCTTGGAGAGCGCGGCCTCGTCGATGTTCGGGAAGGAGTGCTCGAGTATCCACTGGATCTTCGGGCCGGCCTTGGCCTTGACCTTCTCCGGCTGGGAGAGCGAGGTGGAGGCCCAGTCCGTCTCGTGGTACGTGGCGTTCTTGAGCGTGTCGTTGAGCAGGTCGATGCAGTAGACGTCCAAGGTGCTCTCGGTGCCGACCACACCGAGCGTGAACTGCCCTGCGGGGATGGCCAGCCAGTGGCCCGGGCTCACTTCGTGTTCGATCTTCTCGCCGTAGCGGACGCCGCCCTGCAGCTTCCCGGTCACTCCCGAGTGGCCGTCGGCCGCGGCGGCGGTACCGGTGGCGAGCAGCCCCGACCCGACGACGAGACCGGACGCGAGCATGACAGCAACGATGCGGGAGACAGCCCGCCCCTGCTTGTGGAACATGTGCGATCCCTCCGGGCGGCGACGTGCCGTTGGCAACCCGCCCCCTGCAAAGCGGCAACCCCCTGTGGCGCCGCTGCACGTGTGTGGACCAGACGCATCCTATTGACGCCGCCCGAGCACTCGGCGCCCGTAGCAAATCAGGACGATATCGTAGCTGTTTCGTTATCAAGGAGCGGACTGTCAGCGGGAGTTGATGAGTCGACATAAAGTCACGAGCCGCCGCCGCGGCAATCAGGATTGCACCGATCGGTGCCTCAGGTGCCCAGAATCCGTCAGTTCAGAACCTCCTCCGTCACATCCGAACCCCCCGGCCCCGCGGGCCCCGCGACGCCACCCGCCGCAACACCCGCCGGGCCGCCCGCACCGCCGCCGGCCGCGCCCGCCGCCGCATCGGCCTCCCGGCGGGCCGCCACCGCCCTGACGATCCACTCCGGCACTGCCTCCTCCACCAGCCGCACCTCCCGCGACCCGCCCCTCGCCGGGCCGCTCGGCCACTCGGCCGCCGAACTGCCCTGCACCGCAGCCGCCTTGACCTCCACCGCCCGGGCCTCCAGCCCCCGCTTGAAGACCGAGGTGCCGCGGGCGAGATCGTGCCCCACCGCCCGGGCGTCGATCTCCACCTCCGTACGCCGACTGCCCTCCTCTCCCCATTCGCGCACCCGCAGCCGCCCGCTCACCACCAGTGGGTCTCCCTTGTTGACCGAACTGACCACGTTGACCGCGAGCCGCCGCCAGGCCACCACCGTCAGCCAGGTGGTCTCGCCGTCCGCCCAATCACCGCGCTCCCGGTCGTAGCGCCGCTCGGTGGCGGCCAATCGGAAGCTGGCGACGGCCACCCCGCCGGCCGTCTCCCGGTACGTCACATTCGAGGCCGCATTGCCGACCATCGTCACCAGCGCGCCGTCCATTCCCCTGCCTCCGTTCTCCGGCCGCCGGACCGGCCGAACCGCTTTTCGCCGACGGTATTTCCGCCGCGGACAGATCCTCCTCCCACCGACGAATTCGGACCGGAAACTTCGCTTCCCCTGTGGAAAACTCGGCCCTGTGGAAAACCGGGATAACTCGCAAGAGTGAAATACCGGTGATTTCCTGTTCAGAATCGATCACTTGAAGTGACGCACCGGGGATCGTGTTCACGACAAGGCTCTCCGCACACCCGCAGGACACCTGCGCGCCACCACCGAAACCCCGAACGGGCGGGCGTCAACTCGCCCCGTCCATGTCATCCACCTGAACGAACCCCTAAACATGCCCCCACCCGCGGGCCGGTTCGGGGGATTGCCACGCCGAATGCATAACGGGTGGGGCGACAGCCCCGTAACGACTGCACAACGTCCGGCTCCAGGACGCCGCAGAACGCTGCGCATCAGGGCACTACCTGCGATTATCGGACCGCCCCGTGGAGGCCGACACACCCCTGTCGGGTCTTCGAAGTCCAGGTGGCGGAACTGAACACCCGTATCCTGTCCCGGAACATCCCGTCCCGGCGCCCAGGCCCGGCAAGCGGGCCGACGTCACACCCGGCCCCCATAGCTCAGCGGATAGAGCACCCGCCTTCTAAGCGGTAGGTCGCAGGTTCGAATCCTGCTGGGGGCACACAAGGCTCCGGCGACCCGCCGAGCAGCCCCACCCCCGGCCAGCACCCGGCCGGTCGCCGGCGCACCCCCGGCCAGTCGCCGACCCGCCCTCGGCCGGTCCCCGTTGAGCTCCCCGGTCGGCCCCGGGTCACGCCCCGTCCGGGCCCGCCCGCTCCCCCGTCGCCAGACCGGCCAGGAAGCCGTCCAGCAGCGCGCGTTGGCGCTCCGGCGGGAATTCGGCGGGCGCGAAGAGCGCCTGCACCACCAGTCCGAGCGCGAAGGACTGGGCCAGCGCGGCCAGGTCCGCGGCCGGCCGGTCGGCGGGGAGTTCGCCCAGTTCCTGCGCCTCGGCGCACAGCTCGGTCATCCGCCGCCGGCTGCGGCGGTAGCGCTCGGCGTGTTCGGCGGTCAGTTCGGGGTCGGTGAGCGCGGCGTCCCAGGAGCCGACCCAGATCCGGTTGCCGGCGGCGCCCGCGCCGTCCAGCGGCAGGATGTCGAGCAGCGCGGCGCGCAGCAGGGCCAGGCCGCGGGCGGTGGCGGCCTCGGCGGTGGCGGGGCGGTGGCGTTCGGCGCTCTGCCGGTCGAGGACGTCCAGCGCGTGCGCGACCAGCGCCCGCTTGTTGGGGAAGTAGTGGGTGAGCAGCCCGGTGGAGGCGCCGAGTTCGGCGGCCACGGCGCGCAGGGTGAGTCCGCCGAAGCCGCGGGCGGCGAGTACTCGCCAGACCGCCTCGGAGACGTCCCGGCGGCGTGCTTCGTGGTCTCCGCGGGCGGGTGGTGTCATCGCGCTAGGGTACCTACCAAACGTTTGTTATGTATGTCGGAACGCCGGAGGGGCCGCCCATGTACACCGTCGCACTCGCCGAGAACGCCGAGCTCCGCCCGCTTGAGCCGTGGCAGGCCGAGGAGTTCCTGGCGCACATGGACCGCGCCCGGGCCACCGTCGACCCGTTCATCCCGTGGGCCTCCATCAGCACCGACCTGGCCTCGGCCCGCGCGACCCTGCAGCGCTACGCCGACAAGCAGGCCGCCGACGCCGGCCGGATCTACGGAATCTGGCTCGACGGCACCCTGGTCGGCGGGACGATGTTCGTCCACTTCGACGCCAAGGGCGGGGTGTGCGAGATCGGCGTGTGGTCGGAGCCGGCCGGCCGCGGCCGCGGGCTGATCACCGAGGCGGTCCGGCACCTGCTGGACTACGCGCTGCTGGAGCGCGGCCTGTACCGCGCCGAGTGGTGGAACTCCACGGTGAACCCGCGCAGCCGGGCGACCGCCCAGCGCCTGGGCATGACCCTGGACGGGACGATGCGCAAGTACACCGAGCACCACGGCGAGCGCCTGGACCTGGAGATCTGGTCGATGCTGGCGCCGGAGTGGCGGGCGGCCCGCGAGGCGGCTTGATCCTGATCACATGGCCCGCGCCCGGCACGCTGTGGAAGGCTGACGAACCGTCCCTTCCCGCTATTCCGGAGGCCGTGATGTCCACGAGCACCGACCCGCTCGACCGCCCGGGCCCCGGGGACACCGAGCTGCCGACCGGCGTGGCGGGCCTGCGCTGCTGGGTGGGCGCGGACCGGGTGGCGACGGTGCTGCTGGACCGGCCGAAGCGCCGCAACGCGGTGACCGGCGCCATGTGGCGGGCACTGCCGGGCCTGCTGGCCGAGCTGGGCGCCCGCGCCGACGTGCGGGCGCTGCTGCTGACCGGCGCCGAGGGCACCTTCTCGGCCGGTGCGGACATCGCCGAACTCGCCGGGGTGTACGCCGATCCGGCCGCCGCGGACGCCTATCACGCGTTGAACGTGGCGGCCGAGGAGGCGCTGGCAGCATTCCCGCGGCCGACGCTGGCGGTGATCCGGGGCGCCTGCGTGGGCGGCGGCTGCCAGCTGGCGGTCGCCTGCGACCTGCGCTTCGCCGCCGAGGACGCCCGGCTCGGCATCACCCCGGCCAAGCTGGGCGTGGTGTACCCGGCGGTGCCGACCCTGCGGCTGGCCGCGCTGGTCGGCCCGGCCCGGGCCAAGTACCTGCTGTTCTCCGGCGCGCTCGTCCCGGCCGCCCGCGCGGAGCGCTTCGGCCTGCTGGACGAGGTCGTCCCGGCCGAGGAACTCGACTCCCGCGCACGCGAGTTCGCCCGCCTGCTGACCCACCGCTCACCCCAGACCATCGGCGCGGTGAAGGCGGCCCTGGCCGTCCCCGCAGCGGATGCCGCAGACGCCCTGGAGCCGTGGGAGCGTGCCTCCCGCACGGCACCGGACGTCCGCGAGGGCCTGGCGGCGTTCCTGGAGCGGCGCGAGCCCTCGTTCTGAACGGCCGGCCCCCGCTAAAAAGACGCCGAGGAGGCGTCAGCGGATGGGCGCGCCCGAGATGGCCCGGGCGATGACCAGCCGCTGGATCTCGCTGGTGCCCTCGAAGACGGTGTAGATCGCGCTGTCGCGGTGCATCCGCTCGACCGGGTACTCGCGGGTGAAGCCGTTGCCGCCGAGGATCTGCATGGCCTGCGCGGTGACGAACTTGGCCGTCTCGCCGGCGTACAGCTTGGACATCGAGCCTTCGGCGTTGGTGAACGGCCGGTTGTTGACGGCCATCCAGGAGGCCCGCCAGACCAGCAGCCGGGCCGCGTCGATCCGGGTCTTCATGTCGGCGAGCTGAAAGGCGACGCCCTGGTTCTCGATGATCGGCTTGCCGAACTGGACCCGGGTCTTGGCGTAGTCCAGGGCGACCTCGTACGCGGCCCGGGCGATGCCGATGGCCTGGGCGCCGACGGCGGGGCGGGAGGCCTCGAAGGTGGCCATCGCGGCGTTCTTGCCGCCGCCCCTGGTGCCCTCGCGGGCCCGGGCGAGGCGGGCGTCCAGCTTCTCCTTGCCGCCGAGCAGGCAGTGGCCGGGGATCCGGACGTCGTCGAGGACGACCTCGGCGGTGTGCGAGGCGCGGATGCCGTGCTTCTTGAACTTCTGGCCCTGGCTCAGGCCCTTGGTGCCGGGCGGGATCAGGAAGGACGCCTGGCCGCGCGAGCCGAGCTCGGGGTCGACGGTGGCGACCACGACGTGGATGTGGGCGATGCCGCCGTTGGTGGCCCAGGTCTTGGTGCCGTTGATCACCCACTCGTCCTTGGCCTGGTCGTAGACGGCGCGGGTGCGCAGCGCGGAGACGTCGGAGCCGGCGTCGGGCTCGGAGGAGCAGAACGCGGCGACCTTGACGTCGTCGGGGGTGCCGAACATCTGCGGCGCCCAGGTGCCGATCTGCTCGTCGGTGCCGTTGGCGAGCACGGCGACGGCGGCCAGGGTGGTGCCGGTGATGGCCAGGGCGATGCCGGCGTCGCCCCAGAAGAGTTCTTCCATGGCGATCGGGATGCCGACGCCGGACGGGTCGAAGAACTGCTGGGCGTAGAAGTCGAGCGAGTAGATGCCGAGCTTCGCGGCCTCCTGGATGATCGGCCAGGGGGTCTCCTCGCGTTCGTCCCACTCGGCGGCGGCCGGGCGGATGACGTCGGCGGCGAAGCCGTGCAGCCAGTCGCGGACGGCGATCTGGTCCGGCCCGGGGTCGAGCGAGAAGGTGGTCATGGGTCGGCCTCCATGGGACGGGGATGCGGGCCGGAGCGTCCGCGCCACTGCGCTGTTACCTCCGGTAACATGGTGGCGAGTCTGCTACCGATAGGTAACCGGTGTCAACGCCCGTCCCGGACCGCCCTGCACGCACGAGGAGCAGCGCATGACCACCGAACCCCGCCGCGAACAACTGCTCAACGCCGCCGACCGGGTCGTCCAGCGCGAAGGCCCGAGCGCCAGCATGAACGCGATCGCCGCCGAGGCGGGCATCACGAAGCCGATCCTGTACCGGCACTTCGGCGACCGGAACGGCCTGATCGGCGCGCTGACGGCACGTCACACGGCCGGACTGCTGGCCGCCGTCCGGGCCGCCCTGAACGAGCCGCTGGAGCGCCGCGACCGGGTCGAGCACGTGCTGGACATCTATCTGGCGGCGATCGAGGCCCGCCCGCAGGTGTACCGGCTGCTCACCCACCCCGAGCCCGGCGATCCCACCGGCGCGGGCAACGCGCTGGCGCCCGCGCTGCGGCAGATCGCCGAGGAGATCACCCGCGCCATCCAGCGGCAGATCGACCTCGGGCAGGACGGGCCGCTGCTCTCCGAGACCTGGGGCCGCTCGATCACCGGCATGGTGCTGGCGGCCGGCGACTGGTGGCTGGAGACCCGCCCCTGCCCGCGCGCCCGGATGGTGCAGGCGCTCGCCGACCTGTTGTGGGGCCGGCTCTCGGCGGCTGCCGACCTGCCGCCGATGCTCGCCATGCCGGAGGCCTGACCAGCATCGGCTGCCGACCTGCCGCCGATGCTCGCCACGCCGGAGGCCTGGCCACCCATCGAACATGAGCATGTCTCACCTCTTGTGCGGCGGGGACGGCTCCGGCAGGATCGGCGCACCCCACCCCTCCCCACCCCGCCGCGAGGTGCCCCGTGCGCGTCCGCCGCTCCGCCGCCGCCCTGCTGCTCACCGCCGCCGTCGTCCTCGGCACCGTCTCGGCCGGCCCGCCCGCCGACCACACCGACCGCTTCGACGCCCGCAAGGTCTCCGCCACCACCCTCCCCGACGGCCGCACCGCCTTCACCGACCGGCACGGACGCGTCCTCGACCTGCGCGGCTTCAACCTCGACAAGTACGACGAGACCACCGAGGCCGACCTGCGCGACCTCGCCTCGCACGGCTTCCAACTGATCCGCGTCGCCGTCTCCTGGGCCCGCCTCGAACCCGCCCCCGGCCGCTACGACAAGGCCCAACTCGCCCGCCTGCACCGCATCCTGGACTGGGCCGAGAAGTACCACCTGTACGCCGTCGTCGACTACCACCAGGACGTCTACGGGCAGTACTTCGGCGGCGGCGACGGCGGCGCACCCAGCTGGGCCACCCGCGACGACGGCCTGCCGTTCACCCCCGACCCGAACGACTGGTTCGCCGGCTACTTCCAGCCCTCCGTCCAGGCCGCCTTCCGCCACCTCTACGACGACCGCGACCTGCAACGCGCCCAGGCCGACCTCTACGCCACCGTCGCCCGCGAACTGCGCGGCCACCGCGCCCTGCTCGGCTACGACCTGTTCAACGAGCCGTTCGGCCCGGTGAACGGCGACCCCACCGACCCGGCCGTCCTCGCCGCCTCCGCCGCCGCCCTCGAACAGGGCCGGCTCCCCGCCATGTACCGCCGCCTGATCGCGGCGGTCCGTCAGGTCGACCGCGACGCCTGGCTGTTCGTCGAACCCACCGTCCTGGTCGGCCAGGGCGTCCCCACCCGGCTCCCCGCCTTCACCGACCCCCGGCCCGGCGCCGACCGGATCGGCTACGCCCCGCACTTCTACGACACCGCCGTCGAAGCCGGCCGGGACTGGGACCCGGCCGGCGGCTTCGTCGACGCCTACACCGACGCCATCACCACCTACCCCCGCACCCACCACCTCCCCGTCCTGGTCGGCGAATGGGGCCCGCCCAGCGCCGCCACCCCCGGCAACGCCGAACTGATCCGCCGCCAGGTCACCGCGATGAACGGCTTCGCCGCCGCCTGGACCATGTGGTACTGGTGCCGCGGCAACGGCGGCTACTGCGCCCTCACCCCCACCGGCGCACCGGCGCCCGGCTACGGCCCGGTGTTCGCCGGACGGTAGGCACGGGGCGCTCGGGTGCCCTCCGTCCTGCTCGTGCGTGGTTGCTCGCGCAGTTCCCCGCGCCCCTGTCGGGGCGCGGGTCCCGGCCCCTATTTCAGCCCGCGCCGCACCAGCAGCGGCTCGATCGAAGGCTCCCGCTTGAGCACCGCCCGCACGCACTCCATCGCGTCCCGGCTCCCGCCCCGCGAAAGCAGCTCAGCCCGGAACAGCTCGCCGCTCTCCCGCACTTCGCGCCCGCCGCCGCGGAACCACTCCACCGTCTCGGCGTCCAGCACCTCGGACCAGATGTACGCGTAGTACCCGGCGCTGTACCCGTTCGAGAACACGTGGTTGAAGTAGCCGGTCCGGTACCGCGGCGGCACCGTCGCCATCCCGACGCCCGCCTCGGCGAGGGCCCGGGCCTCGAAGGTTTCCGCGTCCTCGACGACCGTGCCGGCCGGCAGCGAGTGCCAGGCCCAGTCGAGCAACGCCGCCGCCAGGTACTCGACGGTGCGGAAGCCCTGCCCGTAGTTCTCGGCGGCCAGCATCCGCTCCACCGTCTCGGCGGGCAGCGGCTCGCCGGTGACGTGGTGCCGGGCGTAGTTGGCCAGCACCTCGGGCCAGACCATCCACATCTCGTTGACCTGGGACGGGAACTCCACGAAGTCGCGCGGCACTTCGGTGCCCGCGAACAGCGGGTACCGCACGTCCGAGAACAGGCCGTGCAGCGCGTGCCCGAACTCGTGGAACAGCGTCCGCACCTCGTCCCAGCTGAGCAGCGCCGGCTCGCCGGCCGGCGGGTGCGCGATGTTGAGGTTGTTGACCACCACCGGCTTGCGGCCGAGCAGCCGGGACTGCGGGACCAGTTCGTTCATCCACGCGCCGCCGCGCTTGGACTCGCGGGCGAAGAAGTCGCCGATGAACAGGCCCAGCGAGGACCCGTCCGCGTCCGTCACCTCGAACACCCGGGCGTCCGCGTGGTAGGCCGTCAGATCCGGACGCTCGGTGAAGCTCAGCCCGTACGCCAGGCCGGCCGCGAAGAACACGCCGTCCCGCAGCACCCGCTCCAGCTCGAAGTACGGGCGCAGCGCGGCGGTGTCCACGTCGTAGCGCTCGGCGCGCACCTTCTCGGCGTAGAACGCCCAGTCATGGGCGGCGAATTCGGTGACGCCGTCGGCCGCCGCGGCGGCCGCCAGCTCGGCGGCCTCGCGCTCCGCGTTGGCGACGGCGGGTCCGACCAGTCGGCCGAGCATCGCGTCGACCGCCTCAACGGTGCCGGCGGTCTCGTCGGCGACGACGTACGCGGCGTGGCTGTCGTAGCCGAGCAGCGCGGCGCGTTCGGCGCGCAGCGCGGCCATCCGGGCCGCCAGCGGGCCGTTGGTGTCCAGGCCGCGGCGCAGCGAGGCGGTGAGCAGGCGCTCGCGCAGGGCGCGGTCGGTGAGCTCGGCGAGTTCGGGCTGGTTGGAGAAGTTCTTCAGGCTGAGCACCCAGTGGCCGTCGTGGCCGAGCGCGCGGGCGTTCTCGGCGGCGGCGGCGATCGCGGTGCCGGGCAGCCCGTCGAGGGCGTCGGCGCTGTCCACCACGATGGCGCCGGCGAGCGAGGCCTCGTGGGTGTTCTTGCGGAACGCGGCGGCGTCGGCCGCGAGCCGGGTGTTGATCTCGCGCAGCCGCTGCTGGCCGGCCTCGTCGAGGCGGGCGCCGGCCCGGACGAAGGCGGTGTGGTGGCGCTCCAGCAGGCGCAGCGACTCGGCGTCCAGGCCGAGTTCGTGGCGGGTGCGGTGCAGGGTGTCGATGCGGGCGAACAGCGCCGCGTCGAGGTGGATCGCGTCGGAGTGGGCGGCCAGCCGGGGGCTGATCTCGGCGTCGAGGGCCTGGACTCCGGGGGTGGTGTCGGAGGAGTCCTGGTTCTCGAACACCACGCTCACCCGGCGCAGCACCGCGCCGGAACGTTCCAGCGCCACCACGGTGTTGTCGAAGGTCGGCGGCTCCGGGTCGGCGACGATCGCGGCGACCTCGGCGAGCTGGTCGGCCATGCCCCGCTCGAACGCCGGACGGTAGTGCTCTTCCCGGATCTCGGCGAAGGGCGGAAGCTCGAACACCAGGGTGCTGGGCGAGAAGAAGGGATTGTCGCTCATGTCCGCCGACCCTACGGGGCGCCGGGCCCGGGCGGAACACCGAATCCCCACAAGCACTGCTGACGTGGGCTGTCACCGGTACCGGCTACCGTCAACAGGTCCCCCGCCGCAGCACGAAGCCGCAACACGAAGCCGCAGCACGAAACCTGCCCGCCCCCGGAAGGAGCCGCCCCGTGCGATACGCCCTGGTGCCCGACCCGCACGGCCCGGGCGGGCGGCTGCGCCCGCTGGCCGAGGACGGTTCCCCGCTCGGCCCGGCCGAGCGGGTGCCGCGGCTGGCCGAGGCGGTCGCGGCGGTGGAGGCCGAGCACGCGCCGCGCTGGGTGTGGCCGACCGCCGACACCGCGTACGGCCCGCTGCTGGCCGCGCTGCCGGAGCGGGTGGCGCGCTGCCACGACCTGCGGTTGACGGAGGCGCTGCTGCTCGGCCGGGAGGGCCGGTTCGGTGCGCCGCGTTCGCTGGGCGCGGCGTGGGCGCGGCTGCGCGGGCTGCCGGTGCCGGCCGACCTGCCGGAGGGCGCGCTGCCCGACGAGGACGGCCTGTTCGCCCCGGACCGGCTGCAACTGCCGCCCGGCACCGATCCGTTGGAGGCCACGGTGGCCGTCCACGCGGAGCAGTTGCGGCGGCTCGCGGCGATCGCCGATCCGGCGGCCCGGTCCCGGTTCCGGCTGCTGGTGGCGGCCGAGTCGGCGGGGGCGCTGCTGGCCTGCGAGATGGCGTACGACGGGCTGCCGTGGCGCGCGGACGTGCACGACGCGCTGCTGACCGAGCTGCTGGGCCCGCGTCCGACCATTCCGGGCACGCTGCCCTCGAAGCTGTCCGATCTCGCCCTGGAGGTGCAGCAGGCGCTCGGCGCGAGGCCGTTCAACCTGGACTCGCACACCCAGGTGATCAAGGCGTTCGCCGATCGCGGCATTCAGTTGTCGTCCACCCGCTCCTGGGAGCTGAAGGCGGTCGACCACCCGGCGGCGGCCCTGATGGTCCGCTACAAGGAGCTGTCGCGGCTGCACGCCGCGCACGGCTGGGCCTGGCAGGCGGCGTGGGCGCGCGGCGGCCGGTTCCGCCCCGAGTACGTGGTGGGCGGCGTGGTCACCGGCCGCTGGGCGTCCCGGGGCGGCGGCGCGCTGCAGATCCCGCGCACCCTGCGCCGCGCCGTGGTCGCCGACCCGGGCTGGCTGCTGGTGGTCGCGGACGCCGCGCAGCTGGAGCCGCGGGTGCTGGCCGCGCTGTCCGGCGACCGCGGCCTGGCCCGCACCGCCGCCGGCGGCGACCTGTACGCGGCGCTCGCCGCGAGTGCCTTCCAGGGCGACCGGGAGAAGGCCAAGCTGGGCCTGCTGGGCGCGATGTACGGCCAGACGGGCGGCGGCATCGGCCCGCTGCTGAACACGCTGCGCCGCCGCTATCCGGACGCGATGGGCTACGTGGAGGCCGCAGCCCGCACCGGCGAGGACGGCGGCGTGGTCTCCTCCCGGCTGGGCCGGGTCTGCCCGCCGCCGTCGGCGGACTGGCTGGACCTCACCGAGGCCCCGGAGTCCGGCGAGGCGGGCGGCCGTTCGGCCCGCGCCCGGGGCCGTTTCACCCGCAACTTCGTCATCCAGGGCTCCGGCGCCGACTGGGCGCTGGCCCTGCTGGCGGCGCTGCGCCGCCGGCTGGCCGCGCTGCGTTCCGGCCCGGACCGCCCGCACCTGGTGTTCTTCCAGCACGACGAGGTGGTGGTGCACACCCCGGCCGACCTGGCGGACGCGGTGGCCGCCGAGGTCGCGGCGGCGGCCGACGAGGCGTCGGCCCTGGTGTTCGGCGACACCCCGGTCCGGTTCCCGCTCAGCACCGCCGTGGTCGACTGCTACGGCGACGCCAAGTGATCGGCCTGCGCCTCGCCGGGCCGGGTGATCAGCAGCAGCAGCGCGTCGTCGCCGAGTTCGCCGCCGGTGTGTTCCAGCAGGTCGCCGTAGAGGTGGGCGACGGCGGTGTCCAGGTCGGTCAGTGACCGCCAGCCGTCCTTGACCAGCGGGCCGACCCGTTCGGCCAGCGGGTAGAACGTTCCGGAGCGGCGGCCCTTGGCCTCGATCACGCCGTCGGTGCACAGCACCAGGACGTCCTGCGGGCCGAACGGGACGGTGATGGAGCGGGGTGCGCCGGCGGCGAGGTCGCCGAGGCCGAGCGGCAGCCACGGGTCGGCGGCCTCCAGCACCTCGGCGCGGCCGTCGGCACCGACCCGGATCGGCGGAACGTGGCCGAGGTGCACCAGGTCGACGTGGCCGGCGGCGCGGAACTCGGCGAACAGCGCGGTGGTGAACTCCCCGTCGGCGACGTGCCGGTGCATGCTGGCCTCGATCCGGGCGGCGACGTCCGGCAGCCGCTCCTCGTCGTAGGCGGCCTCGCGGAACGCGCCGAGCACCACGGCGGCGGTCTGCACCGCGCCGAGCCCCTTGCCGCGGACGTCGCCGACCAGCACCCGGGTGCCGTGCGGGGTTTCCAGCACGGAGTACAGGTCGCCGCCGATCCGGGCGGCGTCCGCGGCGGAGACGTAGTGCACGGCCAGCCGCAGCGGCCCGACGACCGGGTCGGGCTGGCGAAGCAGCGCCCGCTGGGCGGCCTCCGCGACCGAACTGACGGCCGCGAAGGCCTGGGCTCGTCGCATCCGCAGTTCGGCGACCCAGGCGCTGAACGCGCTCAGCACGATGTAGCTGATCGCCGCGCCGAACAGGAACCGGCTGTCGGACGGGGCGGTGACCCGGTCGTAGTAGCGGTTGAGGGCCAGCATCGCCAGCAGGCCGAGCAGGCATATCCCGAGCAGCTCGCGCGGTGTGAGGGTGAGCGCGGCGACGGACGGCACGACGACCATCAACGGCGCCAGGTAGGTGCTCGACCCGGCCAGCAGGTCGGCCATCGTCACCAGGCCGATGGCCATCAGCGCGGGTGCGGAGCGGAGCAGCAGGGGGATGTCCTGCAGGTCTGCGAGCAACGCGGCCCGACGCCAGGAGGACGGCACATCGCCGCTCCCGGTGGCCGGCGTCCGTTCCCGGCGTCGAAGTTGCACATTTCCGAACATATCGGACCGCCGTCCACCCCGCCCTTCTCGACCGGGCGGGCCTCGGCGGGCGGTCGGGCCGTTCGGCGCCACGGGTGGCGGCGGGTCGCCCGGCGTTACGGACGGGCGGCGGCCGCGGACTAGGCTCGGGGTCGGGCCGCTGGTTGCTCCGGCCGGAGAAAACGCCGGTCACCCCTGGACGGAATACCCCTGGGGGGTATGCTGTTCCTGTCGGTACAAGCGCGAGCGTCCCGGAGGTTTCCATGTCCAGCACCGTCACCTACAACGTCAGCGGCATGAGCTGCGGCCACTGCGAGAAGGCCATCAACGGCGAGGTCTCCGTCCTTGCGGGCGTCACCGCGGTCTCCTCCGACTCCAAGGCCGGCACCGTCACCGTGACCGCCGAGTCCCCGGTCAGCGACGAGCAGATCGCCGCCGCCGTGGACGAGGCCGGCTACGAGCTGGTCGGCCGGGCCGCCTGACCCGCCGCCGGGGGTGGGCCGCGTAGCCCGCCCCCGCGCCGCCGCCGAGAAAGAACGAGCCGATGAGCACCACCACCGATCCCGCCGCCCCCGCCGGGCCCCGGGAGCGCGTCGAACTGGCGATCGGCGGTATGACCTGCGCGTCCTGCGCCGCCCGGATCGAGAAGAAGCTGAACCGGATCGACGGCGTCGAGGCCAGCGTCAACTTCGCGACCGAGAAGGCCCGGGTGGACTTCGGCCCCGGCACCAGCGTCGCCGACCTGATCGCCACCGTGGAGAAGACCGGCTACACCGCCGAACTCCCGCCGGCCCCCGAGCCCGAGCCGGAGGCTCCCGCGCCGGAGCCCGACCCCCTGCGCGAACGGCTGCTGATCAGCGCCGTGCTCAGCCTCCCGGTGGTGCTGCTCTCGATGGTCCCGGCGCTCCAGTTCGACAACTGGCAGTGGCTGTCCTTCGCCCTCACCGGCCCCGTCGTCGTCTACGGCGGATGGCCGTTCCACCGCGCCGCCTGGACCAACGCCAAGCACGGCGCCGCCACCATGGACACCCTGGTCTCGCTCGGCACCCTCGCGGCCTTCGGCTGGTCGGTGTGGGCGCTGTTCTGGGGGCACGCCGGGATGCCCGGCATGCGGCACTCCTTCGCCTTCACCGTCGACCGCACCGCCGCCTCCTCCACCCTGTACCTGGAGACCGCCGCCGCCGTCACCACCCTGATCCTGCTCGGCCGCTGGCTGGAGGCCCGCTCCAAGCGCCGCGCCGGCGCCGCCCTGCACGCCCTGCTCGACCTCGGCGCCAAGGATGTGACGGTGCTGCGCGGCGGCCGCGAGACCCGCGTCCCGATCGACCGGCTCGCGGTCGGCGACCGGTTCGTGGTCCGTCCCGGCGAGAAGATCGCCACCGACGGCACCGTGGTCGAGGGCAGCTCCGCCGTGGACGCCTCGATGCTGACCGGCGAGTCCGTGCCCGTCGAGGTCGCCGTCGGCGACCTCGTCACCGGCGCGACCGTCAACGCCGGCGGCCGGCTGGTGGTCGAGGCCACCCGGGTCGGCGCGGACACCCAGCTCGCCCGGATGGCCAAGCTCGTCGAGGACGCGCAGAACGGAAAGGCCGCAGCCCAGCGCCTCGCCGACCGGATCTCCGCCGTCTTCGTGCCCGCCGTCATCCTGATCGCCCTCGCCACCCTGGTCGGGTGGCTGCTGGTCACCGACAGCCCCACCGAGGCGTTCACCGCCGCCGTCGCGGTCCTGATCATCGCCTGCCCCTGCGCCCTCGGCCTGGCCACCCCGACCGCCCTGATGGTCGGCACCGGCCGCGGCGCCCAGCTCGGCATCCTGATCAAGGGCCCCGAGGTCCTGGAGAACACCCGCAAGGTCGACACCGTCGTCCTCGACAAGACCGGCACCGTCACCACCGGCCGCATGACCCTCACCGCCGTCCACACCGCCGAGGGCACCACCGCGGACGAGGCGCTGCGGCTGGCCGGCGCGCTGGAGCACGCCTCCGAGCACCCCATCGCCCAGGCCGTCGCCGCCGCCGCGCAGGAGAAGTTCGGCGAGCTGAAGCCGGTCGAGAGCTTCGAGAACGTCCCCGGCCTGGGCGTGCGGGGCACCGTCGAGGGCCACCAGGTGCTGGCCGGACGCGCCGCGCTGCTCGCCGGCACCCCCCTGCCGCCCGCCCTCGCCGACGCCAGGGCCGCCGCCGAACGGGCCGGCCGCACCGCCGTCACCGTCGCCTGGGACGGCGCGGCGCGCGCCGTGCTGGAGGTCGCGGACGCGGTGAAGCCGACCAGCGCCGAGGCGATCGCCGAACTGCGGGCGCTGGGCCTGCGTCCGGTGCTGCTGACCGGCGACAACAGGCTGGTGGCCGAATCGGTGGCGGCCGAGGTCGGCATCCCCACCGAGGACGTGATCGCCGAGGTGCTGCCCGCGGACAAGGTCGCCACCGTCCGGCGCCTCCAGGCCGAAGGACGCACCGTGGCCATGGTCGGCGACGGCGTCAACGACGCGGCCGCCCTCGCCCAGGCCGACCTGGGCCTGGCCATCGGCACCGGCACCGACGCCGCCATCGAGGCCGCCGACCTGACCCTGGTCCGCGGCGACCTCCGCTCCGCGGCGGACGCGATCCGGCTCTCGCGGCGGACCCTCGCCACCATCAAGGGCAACCTGTTCTGGGCCTTCGCCTACAACGTCGCCGCCCTGCCGCTGGCCGCCACCGGCCTGCTCAACCCGATGATCGCGGGCGCCGCGATGGCCTTCTCCTCGGTCTTCGTGGTCACCAACAGCCTGCGGCTGCGCCGCTTCCAGCCGGCCTGAGCACCGGCCTGAGCACCGGCCGCCCGGTCAACGGCCGAGCAGTTCACCGCCGTTGCAGTGCAGGATCTCGCCGGTGATGAACCCGGCCTCCTCGGAGGCGAGGAAGCACACGGCGGCGGCGACCTCCCCGGACTCGCCGATCCGGCCGAGCAGAGTGCGCGCCGAGCGGCGGGCGACCTCCGCCTCGTCCAGGCGCGGCCCGAAGAACTCGGTGCCCGCCACCGTGCCGGGCGCCACGATGTTGGCGGTGATCCCGGACGGACCGAGCTGGGCGGCCAGGAAGTTGTTCCAGGCGTGCAGCGAGGCCTTCGCCGCCCCGTACGAGCCGGCGCCGCGCAGCGCGGCGATCGAGGAGACGGTGATGACCCGGCCGGAGCCGGGGGTGAGCCGGTCGCGGACGGACTCGGTGAGCAGCACGGCGGTGAGCACGTTGCGTTCGAAGTCGCCGCGCCAGCGGGCCAGTACGGCGTGCGGGCCGGCGCCGAACACCGTCTCCCGGCTGCCGGCGTTGTTGACCAGCACGTCGATCCGGGCGGGCAGTTCGGCCAGGGCGGCCTCCACGGCGTCCGGGTCGGCGAGGTCGCACACCAACGGGGTGACGTTGGGGCCGAGTTCGGCGGCGGCGTGGTCGAGGACGCCGGGACGGCGGCCGACGATCACCACCCGCTCGCCGGCCTCGGCGAAGCGCCGGGCCACCTCGAGGCCGATGCCGGTTCCTCCACCGGTGACAACAACGTTCCTGGCCATAGCGGACTCCCTCCCTGACCGTTCACCGCTCAGCGGATGGCAGGCGGTCCGTACCGGATTGCCACGATTCCTATCACGCTGGGTTGCGGTGTCTGCGGGGTGGGTGACGTCGCGCGCTCACCGTGCGGTGTGATATGCGCTCCGCCGTCCGGGTGCGCGGATGCACACGGAGAGTGGAGAGAGGCAACTCACACCCCCCTGGCGTAACTCTGCGCCCCCTGTTACGTCTTACCTTTTGTAGAGCGGGGCTCCGGCGGGCCCCGGACGGTCGTCGATTCGTCGACGGCCCTCGCGCACGGCGCCGGGCCGGATCCGGGAGCCCGGGGATTGCTTTGAGCGGCCGTTCCCCACCCGGGGTCCGTCCCGGGCGCCGTGCGCCCCAACAACCAGCACCGCGGCATCGAAAAAGGGGCCCGGCCCCGGCCTCCCTCATCGGGAGGCCGGGGCCGGGCCCCTTCGTTCGGTCGCGGCTCGCTCAGCGGCCGTCGAGCGGCACGTAGTCGCGGATCTCGACGCCGGTGTAGATCTGCCGCGGGCGGCCGATCCGGCTGGTCGGGTCCTTGATCATCTCGTGCCAGTGGGCGATCCAGCCGGGCAGCCGGCCGAGCGCGAACAGCACGGTGAACATGCTGGTCGGGAAGCCCATCGCGCGGTAGATCAGACCCGTGTAGAAGTCCACGTTCGGGTAGAGGCGACGCGAGACGAAGAAGTCGTCCTTGAGCGCGTGCTCCTCCAGCTTGAGGGCGATCTCCAGCAGCTCGTCGGACTTGCCGAGCTGGGCCAGCACCTCGTGGGCGAGCACCTTGACCTGCGCGGCGCGCGGGTCGAACGCCTTGTAGACGCGGTGGCCGAAGCCCATCAGCTTGACGCCGTCCTCGCGGTTCTTCACCTTGCGGATGAAGGCGTCGACGTCGCCGCCGTCGTTCTTGATCTGCTCCAGCATCTCCAGCACGGCCTGGTTGGCGCCGCCGTGCAGCGGGCCCCAGAGCGCCGAGATGCCCGCCGAGATCGAGGCGAACAGGTTGGCGTGCGAGGAGCCGACCAGGCGCACCGTCGAGGTGGAGCAGTTCTGCTCGTGGTCGGCGTGCAGGATGAGCAGCTTGTCCAGGGCGTTGACCACGACCGGGTTCAGCTCGTAGTCCTCGGCCGGGACGGCGAAGGTCATCCGCAGGAAGTTCTCGACGTAGCCGAGGTCGTTGCGCGGGTAGACGAAGGGCTGGCCCATCGCCTTCTTGTACGCGTACGCCGCGATCGTCGGCAGCTTCGCCAGCAGGCGCACCGTCGACAGGTGGCGCTGGTCCGCGTCGAACGGGTTGTGGCTCTCCGGGTAGAAGGTGGAGAGCGCGCCGACCACCGAGGACAGCATCGCCATCGGGTGGGCGTCCCGCGGGAAGCCCTGGAAGAAGCGCTTGACGTCCTCGTGCAGCAGGGTGTGCTGGGTGATCTCGTTGCTGAACGTCGCCAACTCGCCCGCGTTCGGCAGCTCGCCGTTGATCAGCAGGTAGGCGGTCTCGATGAAGTTGGCCTCGCCGGCCAGCTGCTCGATCGGGTAGCCGCGGTAGCGCAGGATGCCGGCGTCACCGTCAATGAAGGTGATCGCGGACTTGTTGGCGGCGGTGTTGCCGAAACCGTTGTCCAGGGTGACCAGGCCGGTCTGCGGAAGCAGCTTCGAGATGTCGAAGCCGGCGTTGCCCGCAGTGCTCTCGACGACGGGGTACTCGTACTCGCCGTCCTGGTACCGCAGTACTACCGATTTGTCGCTCACGTCTTCCTCACCGACGAAATTGATCCTCATCCGACTGCCCTGACTGTCTCAACGATCCCGCATCCGAAGGACGGCCGCGCACCGGGGGTGACCCGGGAAAGGACCAGGGCCTACAAACTCTGCTGCCGCAGCCGGTGTGAACCGGACAAGATCGGCACCAGACCAGGTTCCGCCCTAAATCTCTTCACGTCAAGACAACCTCTGCCCGTACCGTACCCCCTGAACCACGCCCCGAGGCCAATCTGTGGTCCAGCGCGGAGTGCCGCCGCCCGGCGCTCACCGCCCGCACCGCCTGCCCGATCGCCTTCCGCGACCCCACCAGGACCACCAGCTTCTTCGCCCGCGTCACCGCGGTGTACAGCAGATTGCGCTGAAGCATCGGCCACGCCGACATCGTGACGGGAATCACCACCGCCGGGTACTCGCTGCCCTGAGAACGGTGGATCGTCACCGCGTACGCGTGCGCCAACTCGTCGAGTTCGTCGAAGTCGTACGGGATCTCCTCGTCCTCGTCGGTCATCACCGTCAGTCGCTGATCGTCCACACTGAGCGAGGTCACGACGCCCACTGTGCCGTTGAAGACGCCGCTGCGCCCCTTGTCGTAGTTGTTCCGGATCTGCGTCACCTTGTCGCCGACCCGGAACGTCCGCCCGCCGAAACGCCGTTCGGGCAGGCCCTCGCGGGCCGGCGTGACCGCCGACTGGAGCAGCGTGTTCAGCGCGCCCGCCCCCGCCGGGCCGCGGTGCATCGGTGCCAGCACCTGAACGTCGCGCCGCGGGTCCAGACCGAAGCGCTGCGGGATGCGGCGGGCCACCACGTCCACCGTCAGGCCCGCCGCGCGCTCCGTGTCGTCCTCCGCGAACAGGAAGAAGTCCGGCAGGCCGTCGGTCAGCGGCGGCAGGCCCTCGTTGATCCGGTGCGCGTTCACCACCACACCCGACTGCTGGGCCTGCCGGAAGATCCGGGTCAGCCGCACCGACGGGATAGGGCTGCCAGGCGACAGGAGGTCACGCAGCACCTCGCCGGCACCCACCGACGGCAGCTGGTCCACGTCCCCCACGAACAGCAGGTGCGCACCCGGCGCGACCGCCTTGACCAGCTTGTTCGCCAGGATCAGATCCAGCATCGACGCCTCGTCCACCACCACCAGGTCCGCGTCCAACGGCCGGTCCCGGTCGTACGCGGCGTCCCCGCCCGGCTTCAGCTCCAACAGCCGGTGCACGGTGGACGCCTCCGCGCCGGTCAGCTCCGCCAGCCGCTTCGCCGCCCGCCCCGTCGGCGCCGCCAGCACCACCTTCGCCCGCTTCGCCAGCGCCAACTGCACGATCGACTTCACCGTGAACGACTTGCCGCAGCCCGGGCCGCCGGTCAGCACCGCGACCCGCTCGGTGAGCGCCAGCCGCACCGACTGCTCCTGCTCCGGGGCGAGCTCCGCACCCGTGCGCTTCGCCAGCCAGCTCAGCGCGGCCGGCCAGTCCACCCCCCGGAACCACGGCAGCCGATCCTCCTCGGCCCGCAACAGCCGCAGCAACTGGCCCGCCAGCGAGATCTCCGCCCGGTGGAACGGCACCAGATACACCGCGGTGACCTCCAGCCCGTCCCCGCCCGGCAGCCGCTCGCGCACCACACCCTCCGCCGCGACCAGCTCCGCCAGGCAGTCGATCACCAGCCCCACATCCACCTGCAGCAGCTTCACCCCGTCCGCGATCAGCCGCTCCTCCGGCAGATAACAGTGCCCCTGGTCGGTGGACTGCGACAGCGCGTACTGCAGGCCCGCCTTCACCCGCTCCGGCGAATCGTGCGGAATACCCACCGCCTGCGCGATCCGGTCCGCCGTCAGGAACCCGATGCCCCACACATCCGCAGCCAGCCGGTACGGCTGGTTCTTCACCACCCCGATCGACGCGTCCGCGTACTGCTTGTAGATCCGCACCGCCAGCGACGTCGACACCCCGACGCTCTGCAGGAAGACCATTACCTCCTTGATGGACTTCTGCTCCTCCCACGCCTTGGCGATCATCTTCGTCCGCTTCGGCCCCAGCCCCGGCACCTCGATCAGCCGCTTCGGCTCGTTCTCGATCACCTCCAGGGTCTCCACCCCGAAGCGCTCCACGATCCGCTCCGCGAACCGCGGCCCGATCCCCTTGATCAACCCCGAACCCAAGTACCGCTGAATGCCCTGCACGGTGGCCGGCAGCACCGTCGTGTAGTTCTCCACCGTGAACTGCCGCCCGTACTGCGGATGCGACCCCCACCGCCCGAACAACCGCAGGCTCTCCCCCACCTGCGCCCCGAGCAGCGCCCCCACCACCGTCAACAGATCATTCGCCCCACGCCCGGTGTCCACCCGCGCCACCGTGTACCCCGTGTCCTCATTGGCGTACGTGACCCGCTCCAGGACCCCCTCCACCTGCGCCAACTGCAACGGACACCTCACCCACAATCAGGACACATCGCACCGACGAACCTACCGCGCCCCACTGACACCCCTGACTCTCGCGCCCCGACAGGGGCGCTGGGGGTCCCCCCAGCGAAGCGAGGGGGCGGAACTGCGCGGCCAAGCACGACGGGGCCGCACGCCGACGACGCACGACCCCGTTGCACTGTCCGTTCTTGAACCGGTTACTGCGCTCCTTCACCGAGCCGAAGCAGTTGCGGGACCCGCCGCCGCCCCGTCACCCCCTCCAGCGCCGCCGCACACGGCACCAGCACCAGCAGCGCCAGAGCGGCGGCAGCTATCGTCAGCCAGTCCGGAGCGAACGCCGGCGCCCCCGGCCCCGCCGTGAACGCCCGCAGTTCCAGCGCCGGCCCGAGCAGCCACGGCAGCCCCAGGCCGAGCACCGTGCCGCCGACCACCGCCGCCGCCATCACCGGGAGCAGCTGCACCAGTTGGACGCCCGCCGCAGAGCGCCCGTCCAGCCCCAGCGTCCGCAGGTACGCGAGCATCCGCCCGCGCTCCGCCGAGCCGAGCAGCAGCTCCAGGACCACCGCCGCCAGCCCGAGCAGCAGCCCGATCGCCGCCGCCGTCCGGAACGCCAACTCCAGCGCCGACACCAGCCCGTCGTCCGCCGACTCCCTCAACTGCCCTGCCAGATCGCGGACTTCCACCGGCGCCCCACGCAGCACCGCACCACCGGCCGCCCCTGCGCCACCCGCGCCCCCGGTCGCCGCCGAGGCCGCGACCACGGCCCGCAGCCGGGCCCCGTCGATCCGCTGCGCACCGGCCGGCGAGCCGGGCCGGCCGGGCTCGGCGAACAGCACCGCGGCGTTGCGCTGCCCGGTCTGCCGGGGCAGCCGGTCTACGGCGGGCCCGCCGAACACCAGCAGCGGGCCGGTGGCGACGTCGCCGACCACCGGGCCGATCGCCCGGTCCCGGTCCGCCCCGGCGGGCAGCACGCCGACGATCCGGACCCGGAACCTGGTCGCCCCGGCGTCCGCGTCGAACGACCCCTCGGGGTACCGCGCGGCGGTCTTCGCGTCGGCCAG
The DNA here is from genome assembly GCF_043200475.1 of Kitasatospora sp. NPDC048407. NCBI lineage: Bacteria > Bacillati > Actinomycetota > Actinomycetes > Kitasatosporales > Streptomycetaceae > Kitasatospora > Kitasatospora sp. NPDC048407. Next base: position 24,727 of record NZ_JBICXW010000041.1, read on the forward strand.
CGCGGGCAGTTCCGCGCCCGCGGCGAGCGGTGCGGACAGGGCGGCGCCGGACAGCGCCGCCGCCACCGGGGAGCCCGGCTCCACCGCCTCCAGCGCCGTCCGGTCGACGCCGACCAGGCCGACGCCCTTGACCACCGAGCCGTCCTCGTCGGCGGTCAGCACGGCCACCCCGCCGCGTACCGGCAGCACCCCGCCGACACCCGGAACCTTCGCCAACTCCTCAAGTGGCAAAGGGCGTTGCGACGGCCCGAGGACCACCGCGTCCCCGCCGGTGCGCCACTCGGCGGCCTCCACCCGGCCCTGCCGCACCGTCCCGGACACCAGTGCGCCGAACACCGCGCAGGCCAGCGCGGGCACCAGCACCAGCAGTGCCGTCGCCGCCGCCGCGGAACGCCGCCCGGCCTGCGACAGGCCGACCAGCGCGACCGTGCCGCGCCGCCGCCGCGCCCAGCCCGTCAGCACCCGCAGCGGCACCGGGTACACCCGCAGCACCACGACCACCGCCGCCAGGCCCAACACCACCGGCACCAGGGCCAGTTGCGGATCCGGGTCGGTCGCCGCCGCCGACACCGCGCCGCGCAGCCGCAACTGCAGCACGCCCGCCGCCGCCAGCGCCAGCACCGTGCCCTCCACCACGACCCGCGCCGACAGGCCCAACACCCGCTTCAGGCCCCGCCGTTGCACCGGCTCCCGGCCCGCCCGGCGGACCGCCCGACCCTGCCACCACACCGCCACCGCGGGCGCGCCCGCCACCAGCAGGGCCGCCAGCAGCGCCGGCCACCACGCACCGAGCGGCCGCTCCCCCGCCAGCGCCCGGGACGCCAGCCAGCCGGCCAACACCCCTACCAGGACCGCAGGAACGGCCTCCAGGGCCCGCACCGCCGCCAGCGCGATCTCACCCGCCCCACGCGCCCGCTGGAGCGTCAGCGCCGCCTCCCGGCGCCGCGCCCCGAGCCGGGCCGCCGCCACCGCCGTGGACACCCCGATCGCCAACAGCCCGGCCAGCGCGAACGATTGCAACGACACCGTCCGGGCCCGCTGCTCCGCGAACCGGTCCATCAGCACCGACAGCCGCTCCTGCACCTGCGGCGGCGACACCGTCCGCACCCCCGCCGGGCACGGCAGCGAATCCGAGACGATCTCACCGCACACCCGGTCCACCGCCGACCTGGTGAACCCCTTTGCCCCCACTGCCAGTTCACGCGTGCCCGCAGCCGTGCCACCGGTCCCCCAGGGCTGCTGCGCCGCCTGGAACGCCCAGGTCGCCGACACCGACAGCGACCCGCGCGCTTCCAACGCCTCCAGCCCCGCCGGAGCCACCAGCGCCTGCCCGTACCGGACGTACCCGTTCGGCTCCGGCGCGTACAACGGCGAGTTCAGCAACGGGAGTTCACGCCAGAGGTCGTCCGCGCCGTCGAGCGGCTCGAACTCGCCGACCACCACCGCCTCGGTGGCCTCCGTCTGCCCCTCCAGCTTCACCCGCTGCCCGACCGTCAGCCCGAACTGCTCCAACCCCTGGCGGGACATCCCCAGTTCGACCGGAGCCTCCTTCGCCCCGTCCGGCTGCGCCGGCGCCCGGCCCGCTGTCCAGCGCACCCGGTCCGCCGCGTCCTGCGCGTACGCCAGCGACACCGACGTGCCACTGTCGTCCGGCTCGGGCACTCCCGCTCCCGACAGCTTCATGCCCTCGCTCTGCGCCCAGCCCGACACCCGCACCAGGGTGTGCGCCAACTCCCCCGACGCCCCCTGCCGCAGGGTCTCCCCGACCCGGGTCAGGTCACTGTCCAACGAGCCGAACTGCGGCGCCGTGGAATTACCGTAGAAGTTCCGCGGCGCCTTCAGCGACGCCCGCGCCATCACCAGCGGCCCGTCCACCTGCGCCACCGTCAGCCGGCGGCTCAGCTCCTTCGTCGCCAGGCCGTCGAACACCGGCGGCCACAGCAGCGACGCCACCGTCAGCACCACCGCCAGCGCCGTCAGCACCACCAGCACCGGCCACCCCGTCCGGGCCTCCCGCAGCGCCGGACGCCACCCACCGAACCCGCCGAGGCCCCTCATCCGCTCTCCCCCGCCCGCAGCTCACGCGCCAGATCCACCCGCGCCAACATCCGCGACAGCACCAGCACCACCGTGCCAACCCCCAGGCCGGTCGCCAGCACCACCGCCGCCGTCCAGCCCCAGCCCACCGTCAACTCCATGGACGGGAACACCGCTCGGCCGCTCCCGTCGACCACGATCAACGGCAGCACCACCGCCGCCAGCGCGACACCCAGCGCCCCGCCCAGCAGCACCGAGAAACCCACCACGGCCAACTGCTCCAGCCGCAGCACCCCCGCCAACTGCCGGCGCCGCACCCCGATCGCCCGCAGCACCGCGAACTCCCGGCGCCTCGAGCGCGCCGAACCCACCGCGTGCACCGTGAACCCGGCCACCGCGAACACCGGCGACAGCGCCAACGACAGCACCAGCGCACTGCGCCGGCCCGAGCGGAACGGATCCGCCGCCAACGCCGCCGCCCGCGACCGGACGCTCTCCACCCGGCCCAGCCGCGGATCCGCCGCGATCACCCGCTCCGCCTGCTCCGCGCCGGCCCTCGACTGCGCCGCCAGCAGCCACGACCCGTCCGTCACCGGCGGCAGCCCCAGCCCCGACCGCGCCGCCGACAACGCCGGCAGATCCACCAGCACCTGCGCCTTGTCACGGTCCCCGCCACCCGGCAGCTCCGGCAGCACCCCGACGATCCGCAGCCCGAACAGGTCCTCCGGGCCGCCCATCAGCCGCACCTCGCCACCGATCCCGAACCGGATCTTCCGCGCGAACGCCTCGTTCACCAGCGCCGGCACCAGGTACCCCGTCACCGGCATCCCCTGCACCCGCTTCGGCGTCCCCGACGGCAGCAGTCCGAACGACACCCCGTCCAAGGCCTCCCCCTGCGTCGAATCCGCCCCGCGCACCACCGCCGACAGCAGCCCGCCCTCGGGCTTCGACACCTCGCACACCCCCGCCTCGACCCGCCGGTCCCCCAGATCCGTCACGCCCGGGCACCCCATGCCCGCCACCCGGACGTCCCCGCGCGTGACGTTCACCCAGCTCGCGCCAGGCGGCACGCTCGCCCCCTCGACCGCCGACACCGTCAGCCGGAGCGTCGCCCGCGGGAAACCCCGCGCCGCACTCCGCACCCCCAACTGCGTGACCTGCAGCGGATAGTGCAACGTCCCCGACGCCAACGGCAGCGACACCGACCGGGCCACCCCGTCCGCCGTCAGCTCCGCCTTCACCTGCGTCACCAGGCCACTCGCGTCCTCCACCTGCGCGACCAGCCACACCTGGCCCACCCGGTCCGCCGCCGACACCGCCGCCCGCACCTTCAGCTCCGACGGGCGTCCCTCCAGCGGCATCCCGTGCACCGGCACCTCGCCGTCCCGCAGCAACGCCAACTGGTCGGCCAGCGCGCCCTGTTCGAGATCCGCCCGGACCGCCGGAACCGCATGCGTCCAGGCCCCCGACGCCGTCCGTTCCGACGTCGCCACCGGCCCCACCGCCGCCGTGTCCACCGCCAGCACCGAAACCTGCGACCCCTGGATCTGGCCCGCCACCGAAGCCACCGGCGTCACCGCCGCCACCCCCGGCACCGCCGCCAGCGCCGCCAGCCGCGCCCCCACCGGAAGCTCACCACCCGTCACCCGCAGGTCCGCCCCGAGCTCGAACGCCGCCCGGTCCCGGTCGCTCGGCCCCTCACCCGCGATCGCCGTCGTCGTCAACGCCCCGACCGCCAACGCCAACGCCATCAACAGCACCGGCGCCGCCTGACCCGCCCGGCCCCGACGCACCTGCCAACCGCTGAGCGGAGCCACCAGACCCCGCCCACGCCGCGCCAACGCCTCCAACCCCCGACCCAGCGGCGGCAACAAGCGCAACAGCAGCAACGCCGCCGCCACCGTCATCACCACCGGCGCCGCCACCAGCACCGGATCGAACCCGACCGCACTCGACGCCGGGCTCAACAGCCCCTGGTACTGCCGCAGTTGCAGATACGCCAGGACCGCCACCGCCGCCAGCACCAGGTCCGCCCCGGCCCGCTGCGCCACCGCCCGCCGGGCACTGCGCGACGGCGTCTCCCGCTCGCCGCCGTCCACCGTCCACAGCACCGGCAGCAGCGCCGCACACCCGTGCAGCACCAACGCCACCCCGGCCACCGCCCAGGCCGCCGCGCCCGTCGCCTCCGCGGCCGCCCCGTCCACCGGCAGCCCCAGCCGCTCCAGCAACCGCAGCAACGGCCCCGCGACCCACACCCCCAGCAGCGCCGCCGGCACCGTGCACAGCGCCCACTCCACCGCCGCGGCACCCAACAGCCGGGCCCGACCCGCACCGCGCGCCAGCTGCAACAGCAGCTCCGCCCTTCGGGAATCGGTCAATTGACGGGCCGTCAGCACCATCGTCCCCGCCGACAGCACCGCCAGCATCGTCACCGGCACCAGCATCCCCGACCGCGCCACCATCATCGGCGACCGCAGATCGTTCAACACCGCCGACAGATCGCTCGACGCCCGCAACCCCTGCAGCGACGGGTTCACGCCCCGGAACACCGCCCGGTTCACATCACCGCCCGTCAGCCGCTCCACCCGGTCCCGCAGCAGCCCCAGCCCCTCCGGCCGCACCTGCCCCGGCTCCGGCACCGCCGTCCACTGCACGTCCACCTGGTCGTGCAGCAGCGGATGCGTCCGCAGCAACTCCTGCGACGCCAGCACCAGGCGCTCCGGCGACTCCACCGCGGACGTCGCACCCCACGCCCGCCACAGCCGCGCCGCCCCCGGCAGCTCCCGGTACACCCCGCTCACCGTCAGCGACAAGGTCCCGCCGGCCGGCAGCGCCAACGGCAACTTCGCCCCCGTCGACACCCCCAGCAGACGCGCCGCCGTCTCCGACACCGCCACCTGCTCAAGCCCGGTCGGCCAGGCCCCCTGCGCCAACTCCGCCACCCGCTGCGGCTCCGTCACCGCCAGCGGCGCCATCGCCAACCCCAGCGGCGACGAGTCCGCCCCCGCCACCTTCGGCAGCGGCGTCCGCAACGGCATCGTCCCGTGCAGCGCCTCTTCGATCTCCGCCGGCATCCCCGGCAACGCCCGGTGCAACGCCGCCCGCACCTGCGCATCCGCCGCCGTGTCCCCGCCCTCGGCGTACCGCCCCGACAGCGACACCGAGAACCGCGGATCCGCCGCCAACCGGTGCCACATCCCCTGCGTCACCGAACTCCCCGTCAGTGCCGTCAGCGCGGTCAACACCGCCACCGCCACCAGCACCGTCACCGCAGCAGCTCCCAGCACCACCCCGTGCTGCCCCGCCCGCCGAACCCCCGCGGGCGAACCCCACCCGTCCGCTCCCATTCCCCCGAAGCCCTCCCGTCCGCCGGTGGTCTGGACCAATCTCGATGACGGGCAGTCTGCCGCCAACCCCCGGCCCAGACAACAGCCCACCGATCACAGACCGGACTCGTTCCACCCGCCCGCCCCGAGGGGCGTCCGAAAATGCCCCGGAAATGCGAAAAAGCCCCCCGCCAAAAGGCGGGGGGCTTTCCCTGAATGATTGTTCGGCGGCGTCCTACTCTCCCACAGGGTCCCCCCTGC
>NZ_JBICXW010000042.1:0-19242 GCF_043200475.1 Kitasatospora sp. NPDC048407
GATGGTACTGCAGGGGGGACCCTGTGGGAGAGTAGGACGCCGCCGAACAATCATTCAGGGAAAGCCCCCCGCCTTTTGGCGGGGGGCTTTTTCGCGTTTCCAGAGAATTCCCGGAGCATTCCCGTAGGACCCCGGAGGCGTGCACGGCCTGTTGCCGGGTGGTTCCGTGCGCGGCACACTGTGGCGTCATGGTCGTGGAGCAGGGCGAGGGGGCCGGCGGAAGAGCAGGCCGGGGCGGCGACGACTTTCGGGTGTTCTACGAGGCTGCGTACGGTCAGCTGGTGGCGCACTTGTATGCGCTGACGGGCGATCTGGGTGAGGCGCAGGACGCTGCCCAGGAGGCGTTCGTCCGGGCGTGGAACCACTGGGGGCGGCTGGTGTCGCACGAGAATCCGGTGGCGTGGGTGCGGCTTACGGGGCAGCGGATCGCGATCAGTCGGTGGCGGCGGGCGCGGACGGCGTTGCAGAGCTGGATCCGGCACGGGGATGCGAATCTGCCGGTTCCGGGGCCGGGGCCGGAGACCGTGGTGCTGGTGGAGGCGTTGCGGCAGTTGCCGGAGGCGCAGCGGTCGGCGTTGGTGTGGCATCACATGGGGGGTCGTTCGGTGGCGGAGATCGCCGCGGACGAAGGGGTGCCGGTGGGGACGGTCAAGGCGCGGTTGCACCGGGGGCGGCAGGCGTTGGCGGTGCTGTTGGGGGAAGATCCGGCGGCGGTCGTGGAGGAGCCGACGATTGCGCCGCTGCGGTCGGCTCCGGCGGTTGCCGCAGGTGAACCGACGGCGGGGGACAGGGAGTTGACGGGGGTCGGCGGCGGTGACGGGGAGCCGGTGAAGGTGACGGGGGCTCAGGTGCAGGTGGCGGAAGACTGCGGTTCGCATGTCTAGGCCCGAGGCGGAGACGGTGCGGACGGCAGGGGCAGCGGGCGCGGCGGGGGCGGCGGACCGTCCGGCGATCGGGGCGGCCCGGCTGGAGACGATGTTCGACGGGTTGCGGCGCGAGGTGGTGCTTGCCGTGCCGGTGCCGCCGAGTGCGGAGGTGGCGCGTCGCGGGGCGAGGCGTCGTCGGCGTCGGGTGGGGGCGGTGGTGGTGGCGGGAGTGTTGGGCGTCGCCGTGCTGTGGTCCGCGGCGGCGGTGGTGCCCGGGCCGGTGGGGCACGGGGTGGCGGGGTATCCGGTGCCGCCGACGGCTGCGGCGCCCGCGCCGAAGCTGGAAGTGCCGTTGCCGGAGCCGCAGTTGCCGTTGCTGCCGTCGGTGAACTGGGTGGCGGAGTGGCCGTCGCTGGAGTCCGCCGATCCGATGGCGCGGGCGCTGGTGCTGGACGTGTCGCGGCTGCCGAGCGTGCTGGGCGGGTACGGCCCGTGGACGGCGCTGCCGGCCGTGGACCCGGCGGCGGCAGGTCCGTCCGGGAGCGCGTCCCCGGGCGGGCCCGCCTCGATTCGTCCGAGCGCAAGCGCCGGCTCGTCTGCCACCAACAGTCTCTCACCGAGTGGGAGTTCGAGCGTAACTCCGTCCGGTGGTCCGTCGGCCGACCCGTCCGGAACTCCCGGCCCGGGGGCGTTCGCGGACGGGTGCGTAGCGCGGCTGGTGAGTACGTCGGGTGCCGAGCAGTTGTGGGGGCAGCGGTATGTGGATGCCGGGCACCCGGAGGTGTCGGCGCAGCAGATTGTGATGCGGTTCGGCTCGCCGCTGGCGGCGGAGCACCAGGCGACCCGGCTGATGGCGGGCGGGGAGTGCGTGAGCTCGGGGGCGGGCTGGGTGGTGGAGCAGCAGGTCGGCGCGGTGGTGGCGTTGGGTGTGCGGCAGCCGGTGGCGTACGCGGAGGAGTTGGCGGTGCACATCAGCGGGACGACGGTGGCGGTGCTGACGGTGCGTCGGGGCGGGCGGGGGGTGGCTCCGGCGGCGGGGTTGTCGGATCCGTTCCGGGAGTCGGCGCTGGAGTTCCTGCAGTTGCGCGCGTCCGAGCCGGGGGAGGGCTGAGGTCCGCGTCGGAGCTTCGGCAGCCCAAGGCGGGCGCTGCTCGGAGGGTTTCGAAAAAAGTCCGTGGGCCGGTGCAACCGGTCTGCTTCGGGCCGCGTTGGTGTGGTGAGGCCGCTGTCGATCGGGGCGGTGGCCCGCGGGGGGTGCGCCCGGTTGGGCGGTCGGGGCAGAACAGGGGACTGCCCCGGATGTCCGACCGGGCGTCGGCCCGGAGTGCAGGCCGTGGTGAATCGTGGGTTCGGCGGCCGGAGGGGAATGCGGTGGGGGCTGAGGCGGTGGGGGTGCCGGCGGGGTCGGAGCCCGGGGGGCTGGAGGAGTTGCGCAGGCGCGCGGCCGCGGCGGGTCCGCCGCCGGCCGAGGGCATGGTGGTGTGCGAGAACCTGGTGCGGATCCACCGTTCCGAGGGCGTCGAGGTGCAGGCCCTGCAGGGGCTCGATCTGACGGTCGAGGACGGCGAGTTGATCGCGGTGGTGGGCGCGTCGGGTTCGGGGAAGTCGACGTTGCTGGGGATCCTCGCGGGGCTGGACGTGCCGACGGCGGGCAGTGCCCGGGTGGCGGGGAACGATCTGCTGGCGATGGACAAGAAGGAGCGGTTGGCGTTCCGGCGCCGGACGGTGGGGTTCGTCTGGCAGCAGACGGCGCGGAATCTGCTGCCGTACCTGACGGCGGTGGAGAACGTGATGCTGCCGATGGGGTACGCGGGGGTGCCGCGGCGGGACCGGCAGCGGCAGGCGACGGATCTGCTGGGGATGCTGGGGATCGGGCACTTGGCGGGGCGTAGGCCGGCCGAGATGTCGGGTGGTGAGCAGCAGCGGGTGGCGATCGCGGTGGCGAATGCCAACGCGCCGGCGCTGCTGCTGGCGGACGAGCCGACGGGTGAGCTGGACAGTGCGACCAGCGAGGAGATCTTCGCGGCGCTGCGGTCGGTGAACGAGGAGCTGGGGGTGACGGTGCTGATCGTCACGCACGACCCGATGGTGGCCCAGGAGGTGCGGCGCACCGTGCGGATCCGCAACGGGCGGACGTCGACGGAGGTGCTGCGTCCGGAGCGGGGCGAGCCGGGGGTGGAGTACGCGGTGCTGGACCGGGTGGGCCGGTTGCAGTTGCCGCAGGACTTCACGGAGGCGTTGGGGCTGAGCCGCCGGGTGCGGCTGGCGTTGGAGGAGGACCACATCGGGGTGTGGCGCGCGGAGGGTGCGGAGGTACGCGGATGAGTGGCGCGATGGTGGTCGTGGAGGACGTGCACCGGACGTTCGGTGCGGGCGACCGGGCGGTGCACGCCGTGCGCGGGGTGTCGTTCACGGCGAAGGCCGGGGAGTTGACGGCGCTGCGGGGAAGGTCGGGGTCGGGGAAGACGACGCTGCTGAACCTGGTGGGCGGTCTGGACATGCCGTCGGCGGGGCGGATCAGCATCGCCGGGATGGACCTGTCGGGTCTGGACGAGTCGGGCCGGTTGGCGTTGCGCCGGGACCGGATCGGTTTCGTGTTTCAGTCGTTCGGGTTGATCTCGGTGTTGACGGCGGCGGAGAACGTCGGGGTGCCGATGCGGCTCCGCCGGGTGGCGGTGAAGGAGCGCGAGGAGCGGGTGCGGACGCTGCTGGCGCTGGTGGGTCTGGCGGACCATGCGGCGCAGCGGCCGACGGAGATGTCGGGTGGTCAGCAGCAGCGGGTGGCGGTGGCGCGGGCGTTGGCGAACGAGCCGGCGTTGTTGATCGCGGACGAGCCGACCGGGCAGCTGGATTCGGACACCGGTATGGCGATCATGGAATTGCTGCGGGCGGTGGTGCGCAGTGAGGGGGTGACGGCGCTGGTGGCGACGCACGACCCGCAGCTCATGGACCTGGCGGACCGGGTGCTCGAGCTGCGGGACGGCAAGATCGTCGAGCCGTAGGGGTCAGAGCCAGAGTTTGCGGACCTGGTCGGCGACCCGCCGGGCCTGGGCCCGGCCGGCTTCGGCGGCGGGGGCGCGGACGGTGGTGTCGAGCGGGTTGGCACCGAAGGCGGCGAGCGCGTCCTCGTCGGGGGTGATGGCGAGGACGGTGCCGGTGGCCCGGAGGGTCTCCAGCTCGGTGTCGAGGTTGGGGTCGGGCATCGGGGCGACGACCAGGACGGTCTGCTGGCCGGTCATCAGGTCGGCGTTGGCGTAGGTGCGGATGCCGCCGTCCATGTAGCGGTGGCCGTCGATCTCGACGGTGGGCCAGATGCCGGGGATGGCGCAGCTGGCGGCGACGGCGTCGACCAGGGGGACGCCGCTGTGGCGGTCGAAGGTGCGGGGTTCGCCGGTTTCGGCGTCGACGGCGGTGAGCGTGAGCGGCCGGCTGGGCCAGTCGTGGGCGGGGAGGCGACCGGCGATGACGGCGCGTCGGTCGGCCGCGGGGACGGTGTCGGCGTCCAGGGCGAGGCGGCCGATGCGGCGGCGCAGTTCGGCGGGGTCGGTGATCTCGGCGTGCAGGGCGGCGAGGGTTTCGAGCAGCGGCCAGAGGGTTTCGACGGGCGGGACGATTTCGTGGTTCTGCCGGGCGGGATCGGTCTGTCGCAGGTGGAGTTCGGCGAGCGGTAATCCGGAGGAGAGTTGGCCGGCGACGGTGGCACCGGCGGAGGTGCCGAGGATGTGGTCGGCGGTGCCGGGGAGGTCCAGGCCGGTTTCGGCGAGGCCGTGGAGCAGTCCGGTCATCCAGGAGATGCCGGCGAGTCCGCCGCCGCCGAGTACGAGTCCGCGCATGGTGGGTCCTTTCAGGTCGATCTTTCCGTTCGGCATTTTGGCGCAACGGCCGTCAAGAAGTTGACAATTCTTCAGCCAAACCACCCTGATCAGCGGATATTCAGATTGCAGGGCTTAACCTCAAGGGCATGGTGCACACGGGCCGCGGCCGGCTGCGGATCTACCTCGGGGCGGCCCCGGGCGTCGGCAAGACGTACGCCATGCTCGCCGAGGCACACCGGCGTCTGGGCCGCGGCGCGGACGTGGTGATCGGCTTCGTGGAGACCCACGGACGGGCTCACACCGCCGAACTGCTGGACGGCCTGGAGACCGTCCCGCGCCGCACGCTGATCCACCGCGGCGCCGAGTTCACCGAGCTCGACCTGGACGCGGTGCTGGCCCGCGACCCGGCAGTGGTGCTGGTCGACGAGCTCGCCCACACCAATGTCCCCGGCTCGCGGCACACCAAGCGCTGGCAGGACGTCGAGGAGCTGCTGGCGGCCGGGATCGACGTCATCTCCACCGTCAACATCCAGCACCTGGAGTCGCTCGGCGACGTGGTCGAGGGCATCACGGGCGTCCGCCAGCGGGAGACCGTCCCGGACGAGGTGGTGCGGCGCGCCGACCAGATCGAGTTGGTCGACATGTCGCCGCAGGCACTGCGCCGCCGGCTGGCGCACGGCAACGTGTACGCGCCGGAGAAGGTCGACGCGGCGCTCGCCCACTACTTCCGGCTCGGCAACCTGACGGCGCTGCGCGAACTGGCGCTGCTCTGGACGGCGGACCGGGTCGACGAGTACCTCCAGCGGTACCGGGCCGAGCAGGGCATCCAGGGCACCTGGCAGGCCCGGGAGCGGATCGTGGTCGGCCTGACCGGCGGCCCGGAGGGCGCCACGCTGATCCGCCGCGCCGCCAGGATCGCGGCCCGGGCCAGCGCCGGCGAACTGCTGGCGGTGCACATCTCGCGGTCCGACGGACTGTCGGGCTCCTCGCCGCAGACGCTGATCGAGCAGCGCGCGCTGGTGGAGAGCCTCGGCGGCAGCTTCCACTCGGTGCTCGGCGACGACCCGGCGGCCGGGCTGCTGGACTTCGCGCGCGGCGTCAATGCCACCCAGATCGTGATCGGCACCAGCCGCCGCAAGTTCTGGCAGTACCTGTACGGGCCGGGCGTCGGCCTCACGGTGACCCGGGACTCCGGCGACATCGACGTCCACATGGTCAACCACGAGCACGCGGCGCGCGGCCGGGGCCGGATCCCGATCCGCAAGGTCACCGACCTGGGCCGGACCAGGACGATCGCGGGCTGGCTGATCGGCGTGGCCGGGCCGCCGCTGCTGGCGCTGGTGCTGACGCAGTTCCGGGGGCAGGGACTCTCCACCGACATGCTGCTGTTCCTGTCGCTGACGGTGTGCGCGGCGCTGGTCGGCGGGCTGTACCCGGCGATCGCCTCGGCGCTGGTCGGATCAACGGCGCTCAACTACTACTTCGCGCCCCCCATCCACGCCTTCACCATCGCCGAGCCGCAGAACATCCTGGCGGTGGCGGTCTTCACCGCCGTCGGCATCGCGGTCGCCACCGTGGTCGACCTGGCGGCCCGGCGCAGCCATCAGGCGGCCCGCGCCCAGGCCGAGGCGCAGACCATGTCGGCACTGGCCGGCACCGTGCTGCGCGGCGCCCCCACCGGCGAGGGGGTGCTGACGGCGCTGCTGGAACAGGTCCGGGAGACCTTCCAGCAGGACGCCGTGGCACTGGTCGAACGCGCCGACCCGCACGCCGCCTGGCACGTCGCCGCCTCGGTCGGACCGCGCCCGCCGGCCGGGCCCGAACAGGCCGACGTGGACGTGCCGGTCGGCGAACGCCTCGCCCTGGTGCTGCGCGGCCGGGTACTGCCCGCCGCCGACCGGCGGATGCTCGGCGCGTTCGCCAACCAGGCCGCCGTCCTGCTCGAGCGCCGCCGGCTGGCCGGGGAGGCAGCCGCCGCCCGCCGCGAGGCCGAGGGCAACCGGATCCGCACCGCGCTGCTCGCCGCCGTCTCGCACGACCTGCGCACCCCGCTGGCCGGGATCAAGGCCGCCGTCACCTCGCTGCGCGCCGAGGACGTCGAATGGGACCCGGAGGACGAGGCCGAGCTGCTGGCCGGCATCGAGTCCGGCGCGGACCGCCTCGACCACCTGATCAACAACCTGCTGGACATGAGCCGCCTGCAGACCGGCACCGTCACCCCGCTGCTGCAGCCCACCGACCTGGACGAGGTGGTGCCGTTCGCGCTCGGCGGCGTCCCGCCGGGCAGCGTCCGGCTGGACGTGGCGGAGTCGCTGCCGATGGTGCGCGCCGACGCCGGGCTGCTGGAGCGGGTGCTGGCCAACCTGGTGGAGAACGCCGTCAAGTACGGCCCGTCCGACAGCCAGGTGCTGGTCAAGGCGGACCTGCTGCCGCGTGACGCCCGGGTCGAGCTGCGCGTCGTCGACCGCGGCCCGGGCGTCCCCGAGGAGGCCCGGGAGCGGATCTTCGCCCCGTTCCAGCGCTACGGTGACGCCCCGCGCGGCACCGGGGTGGGCCTCGGCCTGGCGGTGGCGCGCGGCTTCACCGAGGCGATGGGCGGCTCCGTCACCGCCGAGGACACCCCCGGCGGCGGGCTGACCATGGTGGTCTCGCTGCCCGCCGTCGACCTGCACGACCACCCTGACAACGGAAAGGCCGGTCCCGCATGACCCGGGTCCTCGTGGTGGACGACGAACCCCAGATCGTCCGCGCCCTGGTGATCAACCTCAAGGCCCGCAAGTACGAGGTCGATTCCGCGCACGACGGCGCGAGCGCCCTGGAACTGGCCGCCGCCCGCCACCCCGACGTGGTGGTGCTCGACCTCGGCCTGCCCGACATGGACGGCGTCGAGGTGATCCGCGGCCTGCGCGGCTGGACCAGGGTGCCGATCATCGTGCTGTCCGCCCGGCACGCCTCCGACGAGAAGGTCGAGGCACTGGACGCCGGCGCCGACGACTACGTCACGAAGCCGTTCGGCATGGACGAGCTGCTGGCCCGGATGCGGGCCGCGGTGCGCCGCGCCGAGCCGGTCACCGCCGAGGGCGAGCCGGTGGTCGTCACCGACTCGTTCACCGTCGACCTGGCCGCCAAGAAGGTCACCCGTCAGGGCGCCGACGTCCGGCTCACCCCCACCGAGTGGCACCTGCTGGAGGTTCTGGTGCGCAACTCCGGGCGGCTGGTCAGCCAGACCCAGCTGCTGCAGGAGGTGTGGGGGCCGGCCTACCGCAAGGAGACCAACTACCTGCGGGTCTACCTCGCGCAGCTGCGCCGCAAGCTGGAGGCCGACCCGTCGCACCCCCGGCACTTCATCACCGAACCGGGCATGGGCTACCGCTTCGAGCCGTGACCGGGCCCACCTTTGGCTCTGCCATCGGGCAGGGGTGAACCGGTACCCTTCCGGCATGAGTGGTGACAACATCGGCGACCAGCCGCAGGGCCGTTTCCGCCGCATGCTGAGTCGGCTGACGTCCTCCTCGGAGGAGCTGGCCGCCCAGGAACTGCGGCAGGACACCGCCGAGGCGGGCTGCACCCCGATCGCCGCCTGCGGCGACCGTGAGATCGTCACCGTGGCCGGCACGCTGCGGACCGTCACGCTCCGCCCCCGCGCGGGTGTGCCCGCGCTGGAGGCCGAGCTGTTCGACGGCACGGAGGCGTTGGACGTGGTGTGGCTGGGCCGTCGCTCGATCGTGGGAATCGAGCCGGGCCGCCGCCTGATCGCCAGCGGCCGGATCGGCCACGCACGCGGGCGCCGCGTGCTCTTCAACCCCCGCTACGAGCTGCGTCCGGTGGGACACGGGAGCGAGTCCGCGTGAGCAACGAGGCCGAGGCGGTCCGGGTGACCGCCCACGACCCGCAGGGTGACGAGCAGAGCAGCGCGCAGCACGAGCGGGACGCCTCGAAGGAGGCGGCCGAGACGGTGCTGAAGGCGTTCGGCGGGATCCGCGGCATGGTCGACATGACGCTGCCCGGCCTGGTGTTCATCATCGCCTTCAACATCACCCACAAGGTGCCGGTCGCCGCCTGGTCGGCGCTGGCCCTGTGCGCGGTGTTCGTGGTGGTCCGGCTGGCCCGCCGGGAGACCATCCAGCACGCCTTCTCCGGCGTGTTCGGCGTGGCGATCGGCGCCTGGATCTCGATGAAGACCGGCAAGGCCGAGGACTTCTACCTGCCGGGCCTGCTGTGGAACGTCGGCTACTGCGTGGCGCTCGCGGTCTCCGCGCTGGTGCGCTGGCCGATGATCGGCCTGATGCTGGGCCCGATCACCGGCGAGATGTTCACCTGGCGCAAGCAGAACCCGGGCCGACTGGCCGCCTACACCAAGGCGACCTGGGCCTGGGTGCTGATCATGGGCCTGAAGCCGGTGATCCTGTTCCCGCTGTACTTCACCCACAACGTCAACCTGCTGGGCTGGCTCAAGGTCGCCCTCGGCATCCCGCCGATGCTGCTGGCGATGTACGTGACCTGGCAGATCCTGCTGAAGGCGCCGCCGCCGATCAAGGCGGAGCTGCCCGAGGACGACGAAGAACCCCGGAAGTAGCGCCACAGATGTGACGAAGGGCCCGCGCGATGCGCGGGCCCTTCGCCGTACGGCGGGGTGGATCAGCCGGCGAGCAGCGTCTCCAGCTCCTCCTCGCGCTCCTGGGCGGCGACGAACAGCAGCTCGTCACCGGCCTCCAGGGTGTCGCTGCCACCGGGGACCAGCACCCGGCCGGCCCGGATGATGGTGACCAGCGCGGTGTCCACCGGCCAGGCCACGTCCGAGACCCGGGTCCCGACCAGGCCGGTGTCGGCGGCCAGGGTGAGCTCGACCAGGTTGGCGTTGCCCTGCGAGAAGCGCATCAGCCGGACCAGGTCGCCGACGCTGACGGCCTCCTCGACCAGCGCGGACATCAGGCGCGGGGTGGAGACGGCGACGTCCACGCCCCAGGACTCGTTGTACAGCCACTCGTTCTTCGGGTTGTTCACCCGGGCGACCACCCGGGGCACCCCGTACTCGGTCTTGGCGAGCAGCGAGACGACCAGGTTGACCTTGTCGTCACCGGTGGCGGCGATCACCACGTGGCAGCGCTGCAGCGCGGCCTCGTCCAGCGAGGTGATCTCGCAGGCGTCGGCGAGCAGCCACTCCGCCAGCGGGACCCGCTCCACCGAGATGGAGTTCGGGTTCTTGTCGATCAGCAGGACCTCGTGGCCGTTCTCCAGCAGCTCTCCGGCGATGGAACGGCCGACGGCACCGGCTCCGGCGATTGCGACGCGCATCAGTGACCAGCCTCCTCGGGGCCCTTGGCGAAGGCCGCCTCGACCGCGGTCAGTTCGTTGCGGCGCAGCATCACGTGCACCAGGTCGCCCTCCTGCACCACCATCTGCGGGTTGGGCAGCACGCCCTCGCCGACCCGGGTGACGAACGCCACCCGGGCACCGGCGGCGGCCTCGAGCTCGGACAGGCGGTGGCCTATCCACGCGGGGGCGAACGCCACCTCGGCGAGCTGCACGGCGCCCGAGGGGTCCTGCCAGACCGGCTCGGCGCCGCTGGGCAGCAGCCGCCGCAGCATCTGGTCGGCGGTCCAGCGGACGGTCGCGACGGTCGGGATGCCCAGGCGCTGGTAGACCTCGGCGCGGCGCGGGTCGTAGATGCGGGCCGCGACGTGCTCGACGCCGAAGTTCTCGCGGGCCACCCGGGCCGCGATGATGTTCGAGTTGTCACCGCTGGAGACGGCGGCGAAGGCGCCCGCCTCCTCGATGCCGGCTTCCCTCAGGGTGTCCTGGTCGAAGCCGACACCGGTGACGCGGCGGCCGTTGAAGCCCGCGCCGAGCCGGCGGAAGGCGGTCGGGTCCTGGTCGATGACCGCGACCGAGTGGCCTTGTTTCTCGAGCGTTCTGGCGAGGGCGGAGCCCACGCGTCCGCAACCCATGATGACGATGTGCACGCGACTACCTCACCCGATCCGTTGGGGTCATGACCTGCGTAAACACCGCTCATCGTCCTTCCGTGCCCCCGATTCCGGGGGCCAGTTGTCGGCCGCGCCTGTGATCCGACGCGAGGGGGCAACGAGGTGTTGCCCGCTAACCCTTAATCCGACACGCTAGCCGGTCCGCCGAACAGAGTCGCGACCAAGGTGGCCCCGTGCGGCGTCGGCTCCCAGCGAGGGGCCTTACGATTCCTTGCTGTGCCTATGCCTGCTGACCTACCGAAACGCATCCTGATCGGGCGTGCGCTGCGCAGCGACAAGCTGGGGGAGACGCTGCTCCCCAAGCGCATCGCGCTGCCGGTGTTCGCCTCGGACGCGCTCTCCTCCGTGGCGTACGCGCCCGAGGAGATCCTGCTCACGCTGTCGCTGGCCGGTGCCGGGGCGATCCACTTCTCCTGGCAGATCGGCGTCGTCGTCGCCATCGTGATGCTCGCGGTGGTCGCCTCGTACCGACAGAACGTGCACGCGTACCCCAGCGGCGGCGGCGACTACGAGGTCGCCACCGTCAACCACGGACCGAACTCCGGCCTGGTGGTGGCGAGTGCGCTGATGGTCGACTACATCCTGACCGTGGCGGTGTCCACCACCTCCGGCGTGGCCAACGTGGTGTCGGCGGTGCCGGCGTTGCGCGGGCACGAGTTGGCGCTGTCGGTCACCGTGGTCATCCTGCTGATGGGCATGAACCTGCGCGGTGTGCGCGAGTCCGGTTCCGCGTTCGCGGTGCCGACGTACGCCTTCATGGTGGGCGTGCTCGGCATGGTGGTCTACGGACTCGTGCGGCACTTCGGGTTCAACGCCGAGCTGCCCGCCGAGAGCTCGGCGTTCCACCTGGCGCCGACGCCCGGCAACGAGGGGCTGACCGGGTTCGCCCTGGTGTTCCTGCTGCTGAAGGCGTTCTCCTCGGGCAGCGCGGCGCTCACCGGTGTGGAGGCGATCTCCAACGGCGTGCCCGCCTTCCGCAAGCCGAAGAGCAAGAACGCGGCGACCACGCTGCTGATGATGGCCACCATCGCTGTGACGATGTTCATGGGCATCATCTACCTGGCGCACCTGACCGGGACGCAGATGGCCGAGAACCCGGCCGAGCAGCTGATCGGCGCGCCCGCGGACTACCACCAGAAGACCGTGCTGGCGCAGATCTCCGAAGCGGTGTTCTCCAACTTCACCCCGGGCTTCTACTTCGTCGCCGGCACCACCGGCCTGATCCTGGTGCTCGCCGCGAACACCGCGTTCAACGGCTTCCCGGTTCTCGGCTCGATCCTGGCCCAGGACCGCTACCTGCCGCGGCAGCTGCACACCCGCGGCGACCGGCTGGCGTTCTCCAACGGCATCGTGCTGCTCGCCGGCGCGGCGATCCTGTTCATCGTGGCGTTCGGCGCCGACCCGAACCGGCTGATCCAGCTGTACATCGTCGGCGTCTTCGTGGCGTTCAACATGAGCCAGTCCGGCATGATCCGGCACTGGACCCGGCTGCTGAAGACCGAGACCGACCCGAAGAAGCGCCGCCGCATGCAGCGCAGCCGGGCGATCAACACCTTCGGCCTGGTGATGACCATGGCCGTGCTGATCGTGGTGCTCGCCACCAAGATCGGCCACGCCTGGATCGCGATCGCGCTGATGGTGGTGCTGTTCGTGATGATGAAGGCGATCCGCCGCCACTACGACAGCGTCAACGCCGAACTGAAGGCCGCCGAGGAAGCCGCGGACGTCGCCCCGCCGACCCGCGTGCACGCCGTCGTCCTGGTCTCCAAGCTGCACAAGCCCGCGCTGCGCGCCCTCGCGTACGCCCAGCTGTCCCGGGCGCACATCCTGGAGGCCGTCACCGTCAACGTGGACCCGGCCGACACCGCGGCGCTGCGCGAGGAATGGGACGAACGCGGCATCGCCGTGCCGCTGAAGGTCCTCGACTCGCCGTACCGCGAGATCACCGGCCCGGTGCTGGAGTACGTCAAGAACCTGCGCCGCGACAGCCCGCGCGACGTGGTCGCGGTCTACATCCCCGAGTACGTGGTCGGCCACTGGTACGAGCACCTGCTGCACAACCAGAGCGCGTTGCGGCTCAAGGGACGTCTGCTGTTCAAGCCCGGTGTGATGGTGACATCCGTACCCTGGCAGTTGGAGTCCTCGGAACGCCGCAAGGCGCCCAAGGCGTGGTCCGCGCCCGGCGCGGTGCGCCGCGGCGAGCCCCGCCCGCGCGCCGGGCGAGCCACCGGGGAGTCCTCCGGCGGCCAGGACGAAGCCGCGCCGCGCGACTGAGCGACGCAGCCCGTCCGGCCTCCTGATGGCCTTCAATGGGCCCGTGGCGGATCGTTCCCGGTCCGCCACGGGCCGCCGTTGTTCTCCACCGTCCCGATCTTTTCGTTGGTTTTCGTCGTTCGTCGTTCGTCTTCGCGTAAGGAAGCGCCCCGTGACCCGCAACAACCCGCCCCGCTCCTCCGGTCGCCAGGGCCGCCCCGGCCGCACGTCCGGCGCCAAGCCCGGGCAGGTGGCGCACCCGCGCTGGAGCAGCCGGCCGTCCCGGCCCGAGGCCACCGACCGGGAAGGCAACACCGCCCGCAGCCTGCCGCCGGTGCCGGGCGAGCAGCGGCCCGCCGCGGAGCGGCCGGCGCCCGAGAAGGGCGCGCGGGGCGCGCAGGCCGCGCAGGGCGGCAAGGGTGCGCCGGGCGGTAAGGGCGCTCAGGCCGGCAAGGGTGCGCCGGGCGGTAAGGGCGCTCAGGCCGGCAAGGGTGCGCCGGGCGGTAAGGGCGCTCAGGCAGGCAAGGGTGCTCAGGGTGCTCAGGCGAAGAAGGCCGAGCGGCAGGGGCGCAAGCCCGGTGCGGTGCGGGCGCCGAAGGCGGCGCGCTCGGCCCAGCCGGTGCTGCGGCAGCCGTCCGGTGACCCGCTGGTCGGCGAGCGCTACGAGGTCGAGGTCGGGCCGGTCGCGCACGGCGGGCACTGCGTGGCCCGGCACGAGGGCCGGGTGCTGTTCGTCCGGCACGCGCTGCCCGGCGAGCGGGTGATCGCGCAGGTCACCGACGGCACCACCACCTCGCGCTTCCTGCGGGCCGACGCGGTGGAGGTGCTGGAGGCCGCCAAGGAGCGGATCGAGGCGCCCTGCCCGTTCTCCGGCCCCGGCAAGTGCGGCGGCTGCGACTGGCAGCACGTCACCCCCGGCGGGCAGCGCAAGCTCAAGGGCGCGGTGCTCACCGAGCAGCTCGCCAAGCTGGCCGGCCTCACCCCCGAGGAGGCCCGCTGGGACGGCTCGGTCGAGCCGGTCGGCGGCAAGCTGCAGGCCGGCGAGGTCCCGGCCTGGCGCACCCGGGTGCAGTACGCCGTCGGCGAGGACGGCGCGATCGGGCTGCGCAAGCACCGCTCGCACGACGTCCAGCCGATCGACCGCTGCCTGATCGCCGCGCCCGGCGTCACCGAGCTCGGCATCGAGTCCCGCGACTGGACCGGCATCGCGTCCGTCGAGGCGATCGCCGCGTCCGGCTCCTCCGACCGGCAGGTGATCCTGCGGCCGCAGCCCGGCGAGCAGCTGCCGCTGGTCGAGCTCGACCGCGAGGCCTCGATCGCCCGGATCGACGAGCAGGACCTGTTCCACCGCGTGCACGGCCGCGCCTTCGTCCGCGAGCGCGCCGCCGGCCGCACCTGGCGGGTCTCCAACGGAGGCTTCTGGCAGATCCACCCCGAGGCCCCGGCCACCCTGGTCGACGCCGTCCTCACCGGCCTCGACCCGCAGTGGGGCGAGAACGCCCTCGACCTGTACTGCGGCGTCGGCCTGTTCGCCGGCGCGCTCGCCGAGCGGGTCGGCGAGGACGGCGCGGTGCTCGGCATCGAGTCCGGCAAGCAGGCCGTCGCGGACGCCCGGCACAACCTCGCCGCGCTGGAGAACGTCCGGATCGAGTGCGACAAGGTCGAGACCCTGCTGCCCCGCACCGGCATCACCTCGACCGACCTGATCGTCCTCGACCCGCCGCGGGCCGGCGCCGGCCGCGACACCGTCGCCCACCTCTGCTCGCTCTCCGCCCGCCGCATCGCCTACGTCGCCTGCGACCCCGCCGCCCTCGCCCGCGACCTGGCCTTCTTCCGCGAGGGCGGCTACCGCCCGGTCTCGCTGCGCGCCTTCGACCTGTTCCCGATGACCCACCACTTCGAGTGCGTGGCCATCCTGGAGCCGATCGCCGGCCGGCAGTAACCGAACCGATCATCAGCACGGGCGCGGGAGCCTCTCCCGCGCCCGTGCGGCGTTTCGGGCCCGAGGTCAGGATCAGGGTCGGGGCCGGATCGGGGTCGGTGCCGGATCGGGGTCGGTGGCCGGTTTTCGTAGGGGCGTGGGCGGAGAAGGTGGGGGAGTGGGGGTGCGGCCGGTTTGCGCCCTTGTTGTGCTAGCACCTTGGCGCTAGCGTGAAGCATGGCCAAGAAGCAGCTGAACGTCAGGGTGGATGCGACCACCGCCGAGATGGCCCGCGAGCGGGCCGAACAGCAGGGGATCAGCATGAACCAGTACATCGAGCGTCTGGTCCAGCAGGACATGGGCGAGGCGGGGCGCAATTTCGTGGATGCCGCGGCGCAGTTCATGAAGGAGCACGAGGCGGCGTTCCTCGCCGAGTTCGGGTCGCCGAGCGAACTCCAGGACGTGCGCCGTTGAAACTTGAGGTCGACCTCTCGTGGCTGCTCATGACCGCGGAGCAGTACACGCCCGGTGACCCGCAGGTCACCGACTACGGATCGCTGCTCGCGGCGGTCACCAGGCACCAGGCCGAGATCTTCGACATCGCCGTCTACCCGGAGCCGCAGGACCGTGCGGCCGCGCTGATGCACCAGCTGATCCGGGTCCCCGCGCTGGAGCGCAACAACGAGCTGTTCGCCACCGCCGTGGCCTACGCGTACCTGGTGGCCAGCGGCTGCCGGGTGGCGACCACCGCGCGGGAGGTGCGCAGCCTGGCCCGGGCGATCCGGGAGGGCAAGCTCGGCATCACGGGTGTGGCGGAGCGGCTGGCGATGTGGGTGGTCGACGAGTCGGAGGAGGAAGAGGTCGGCGACGACGGCGAGGAGTGAGCCGTCGGCACGTCGGCGCAGGTGGGGTCAGGGGTCGGGAGAGCGACGAGGCGTCCGCAGCCGGGATACCCTCGACGTTCCCCCGACCTCTGACGATCCCGCGAGGATGCGACCGAGTTGCTGCAGGACATCGAGCCCTATCTGGTCTGCCCGCACTGTGCCCGCCCACTGACCCTGGACGGTCGCACCCTGCGCTGCCCGCAGGGCCACAGCTTCGACCAGGCCCGGCAGGGCTACGTCAGCCTGCTGACGGGTGACGCGAAGGCGGGCACCGCCGACACCGCGGAGATGGTCGCCGCCCGCAGCGAGTTCCTGGCGGCCGGCCACTACCGTCCGCTGGAGCGGGCGCTGGCCGAGGCCGCGGCCGGCGTCGCGGCGGACACCGGACTGGTGGCGGACCTGGGCGCGGGCACCGGCCACTACCTGGCGCGGGTGCTGGAGGCGCGGCCGGGCGCGGCCGGCGCGGCCCTCGACCTGTCGAAGTACGCGCTGCGGCGCGCCGCGAAGGCGCACCCGAGGATCGGCGCCGTGGTGTGCGACGCGTGGCGCCCGCTCCCGTTGCGGGACGGCGCGGCGGACGTGCTGCTGAACGTGTTCGCGCCGCGCAACGGACCGGAAATGCGGCGGGTGCTGCGCCCGGGCGGACGGCTGCTGGTGGCCGCGCCGACCTCCCGCCACCTGCGGGAACTGGTGGGCGCGCTGGGCCTGTTGTCGGTGGACGAGGACAAGGACCGGCGGATCGAGGAGAAGCTCGGCCCGTGGTTCGCGCCGGTGGGGCGCACCGAGGTGGAGTTCACGCTGCGGCTGTCGCGGGCGGACGCCGCCGCGGTGGTCGGGATGGGACCGAGCGCCTGGCACACCGACCCGGCCGCGCTGACCGCCGCGCTGGACGGGCTGCCGCAGCCGGTGGAGGTCACCGGTTCGGTGCGGATCACCGCGTACGAGTGACACTCCGCCGGGGCCGGGGACGGTTGGGACTCGAAGGGGTGAAAGGCCGTCAGGAGAGACGTTTCTCCAGCTCACTGCGCACCTAAAGTGCTCCGGGTGACCAGCGAAGCCCCCTTGGCCCCGCCCCCGGTCGGCCCGCCCGACCGCTCCTCCGCCCAGCCTGGCCGACGCCCGCCCGCCCCCCTGGTGAAGCGCCCGACCGTTGAGGAACTGCGACTCACGTCCTTCAAGTCCTACCGGCGCGCCACCCTGCCGCTGTCGCCGCTGACCGTCCTGCACGGCCCGTCCGGCGCGGGCAAGTCCAACGCGCTGGACGCCCTCTGCGTGCTCTCCCGGCTCGCCCTCGGCGAGGAGATCAGACCCTCGCTGGACGGCATCGGCGGGATCGGCGGCCCGCTCGCCGCCCCGGTCCGCGGCGGACTGATCGGCTGCGTGCCCCACGGACGCAACGCGATCATCCTGGGCTGCACCGTCCGCTCCAGCGTCGGCCCGGTCCGGCTCGAAGTGGTGGTGCGCACGGACGAACGCGTCCGGATCGCCCGCGAACTGCTCACCGTGGACGGCCAGACCCTGATGGAGACCGGCGAACAGGACCTCGCCCGCGGCCGGGTCAACGTCACCTGGCACAACGACTCCCGGCAGGGCGACATCCGCGCCCCGCTCTCCAGCAGCAGCCTGATCACCGCCCAACTGCCGCTTCGGGTCGCCGGATCGTCCAAGGGCGAACGCAAGGTACTGGCCGCCACCGAACAGCTGCTCACCGCGCTGCGCGAGGTGTTCAACCTGCACCCCGTGCCCGCCGCGATGCGCGGCTGGGCCCGGCCCGAACCACAGGCCCGGCTGCTCGGCACCGCCGCCAACATCTCCGCCGTCCTCGGCCGCCTCAAACACGAATGCCAGCGCCGTTGGGCCCGACTGCTGCGCACCGTCCAGGCCGCCGCCCCGCACCCGCTGCTCGACCTGGACGTCGCCCGGCGCGGCGAGGGCGCGCAACAACGGATGATCGCCGTCTTCGACGAGGGCGTACTCGGCCGCACCGGCGCCGACCAGGCCTCCGACGGCATGCTGCGACTGCTCGCCTTCGCCGCCGTCCTGCTCACCGGCGCCGACGTCATCGATGTCGACCCGGCCGGTGAAGTCCCCGACGCGCACCGGCAGTTGGTGCTGCTCGCCGAGGACCTCGGCGCCGGCCTGGCGGCCGAGCAGGTCGCCGTGCTGCTGCGGCTGGCCCGCGAAGTCACCGGCAAGGGCGACATCCGGCTGCTCGCCACCCTCCAGGAACCCGGCCCCGCGCTCGGCCTGGACGGCGTCGAGCTGGTCGAGTGCCGACGCGATCCGGCCACCGGCCACAGCCTGCTGCGCCGCACCGAACCCGCCCCCCGGGTGCCCGCCCAGGGCACCTCGCCCGACCAGGCCGCGGTGGTAGACCTGGGGGAATGAGCGACGAACTGACGGTGCCCGAACTCCAGCGGCGACTGGCCGAGTTCGCGGCCGCCCGGAACTGGCAGCCGTTCCACACCCCGAAGAACCTGGCCTCGGCGCTGACCGTCGAGGCCGGCGAACTGCTCGAGATCTTCCAGTGGTTGACGCCCGAACAGGCCGGCGCGGTGATGGCCGACACGGACGCGGCGCGCCGCGTCCGCGACGAGGTCGCCGACGTGCTGGCCTATCTGCTGCAGCTGTGCACCGTGCTGGAGGTGGATCCGCTGCGGGCGCTGGCGGAGAAGATCGAGCGCAACGAGAGCCGGTTCCCGGCGGCGGGGGGCGGTTCGTAGCTCGGTGGCCTGCGGGCCTGCGGGCCTGTGGGGTTCGTGGCGGGCTCCCGGTGGGCTCGTGGCGGGTTCCCGGTGGGCGGGGAAATCATCCGGTTTTCCCTCCTGCGGGGGACCGGAGTTTTCCACAGGGCCGGGTTGTCCACAGGCGCGGCGAATGCGCTGGGAGGACCAGGCCGTCGGCGGCACGCTGAGCCCCTGACCGACCGACCGACCGACCGCCGACCGACGGCGGAGGCGGCGAACGAGGGGAGCGCGCCGTGGAGGCACTGCGACTGATCAAGACCGTCCGGCACGCCTTGGCCGAAGCCCGGGCGACCGGGGACATCCTGCACCAGGCCTGGCAGTCCGTCCTGCTCACCGAGGCCGTCGGGGCGCGGCTCGCCGACCACGACGGCGAGGAGCTCGCCACCCTCGGGCAGCAGCTCTCGGAGGCCGGCGCGCACACCGCGAGCTGCCTGCGACAACCGCCCGGCCCCGGCCTCGACGGGCCCGGTGGCCCGCTCTGCGGTGGACTCGCGGGCGGCCTCGGCGAGTGGTCCGGGCCGGGGCTGGTCGAGCGGCTCACCGAACTCGGCGACCTCGAACCGGTGTTGGTCGAGCTGGCCGGGCTGCTGGCGGAGACCGGCGAGAACCTGGTGGTGCTGGCCTGCGGGGCGGAGACCGAAAGCCTGTACTGGACGTGCATCGACGGGCTAGACGCAATACCGGTGACTTTGTGTGGTTTTGGTCGTTGGGCTGGTTGTGCCAAGGCCTGGACAGGTGAAGTCGTCGGCGGGTGAGCGGTTCTCGGACC
>NZ_JBICXW010000043.1:0-17317 GCF_043200475.1 Kitasatospora sp. NPDC048407
CAGGTAGTACCCCCTGAGCGGCGGGGGGGGGGGGCGGGGGCGGGGGCCCCCCCCCCCCCCCCCCGGGGGGGGGGGGGGGCCCCCCCCCCCCCCCCCCCCCCCCCGGCGCCGTTGTACAGGGGATCCAGTAGGGCCGCCGCCGCGTCCCATCACCGCACGCCCGCCGGCCCGACCCGTTCAGAGAGACGAAGCCATGACCCCGAAGCTGATCAAGACCGCCGCAGCCGCCCTGCTCGCCCTCGCCGCACTGAGCGGCTGCGGGTCCGCCACCACCACCGCCGCAGGCCCGGCGACCGGCTCCACCGGCGCCACCGCCTCCACCGGTCCCGTCGTGCTCGACGAATCCGCCGACCGCACCCACATCACCGTCGCGCCCGGCACCATCGTCCGCACCGAGCTCCACAGCACCTACTGGTCGCCCGCCACCAGCACCGACCCCGGCCTGCTCGCCCCCACCGGCGAACCCTCCACCGCCGCCGCGCCCTCCTGCCGCCCCGGCAGCGGCTGCGGCACCGTCACCACCGCCTTCACCGCCCGTACCGCCGGCTCGGTCCGGCTGACCGCCCACCGCAGCAGCTGCGGCGAGGCCAAGCCCTGCCCGCCCGGCGGGCAGGACTTCACCGTCGAGGTGGACATCACCCGCTGACGGACTCCTGAGGCTTGCCCTCGCGCGCGTCGTACGCCGCCCGGGCGGCGGCGATCTCCCGCTGGTGCGCCTCCGTCCAGGTGGCCAGCGAACGGATGGTGGAGGCGTTCCGCGCGGCGCTGCTGGTGCCGGTCGCCGCGACGGTGCTCGGCGCCCTGGTCGCCGCCGTCGGCGCGGTGCGACGCCGCGCCTGACACCCCCACGGCCCCGGCGGGTCGCGGCCCGCCGGGGCCCGGAGATTGCTCAGAACACCGGGTCGACGGGGGCGAGGATGCCGAGCCGGTCCTCGATCTGCTGGGCGGCGGCGAGGCACAGGTCCTCGCGGAACGGCCGGCCGACGAGCTGGACGCCCGTCGGCAGGCCGTCGCCCACGCCGGTGGGCACCGCGACGGCGGGGACGCCGACGAAACTGGTCACCGAACTCAGCGCCATGGCGGCAGCGACCCGGTCCCGGCCCGCCTGGTCGCGCGACTCCAGGCCGGGCTCGACCGGCGGCTCGGTGAAGACCGGGCCGAGCAGCAGCGGGTACTCCGCCATGAACTCCGCCCAGGACCGGCGGATGTTCGCCCAGGCGCCCATCAGCGCGATCAGCCGGGCGGCGTCGACCGGCGGCACCTTGCGCATCGCGAAGCCGATGTAGCGGTCGCCGCCCTCGCCGAGCACCTGCCGGACGGCGGGCCAGGCGGGCGCGAACTCGGTGTTGGTGAGCTGCTGGTAGGCCTCGAACGCCTCGGCCATCCGGGGCGCGTCGGGCACCTCGCGCACGTCGTACCCCGCGTCCGCCAGCGCCCCGGCGGCCCGCTCGACGGCCCGGCGGACGGTCGGGTGGACACCGAGCCCGCCCGGGTCGGTGACCACGGCGACCTTCGGCGGAGCGTCGAACGGACGGCCGTACAACGGCGCGGGAACGGCACGCGGATCGCGCGGGTCGGGCCCGGACAGCGCCTCGTACGCGATCCGCAGGTCGCCCACCGTCCGGGCCAACGGGCCGTCGTGGACCAGCAGTTGGGAGGCCGGCCCCGGGTCGTCCGGGCCCAGCATGCGCTGGTCGGCGGCGAACCGCCCGGCGGACGGCTTGAGCGCCGCGACGCCGCAGAACACGGCGGGGATGCGGACCGAGCCGCCGGAGTCGTTGCCGAGCCCCAGCGCGGCCATCCCGGTGGCCACCGCCACCCCGTCCCCGCCGCTGGTGCCGCCGGGCGTGCGCCCCGGGTCCCACGGGTTGAGGGTCTCGCCGTACAGCTCGCTGCGCGGGTGCATGCCGGACAGGATCAGCGTCGGCATGTTGCTGTGGCCGAGCGGGATCGCCCCGGCCGCCCGCAGCCGGGCCACCGGGATCGCGTCCTCCGGGGCGATCATGTGGGCGAAGCGGGGCGTGCCGAACGTGGTCGCCACCCCCTCGATCCGGATGCACTCCTTGACCGTGAACGGCACCCCGGCCAATGGGCCGAGTTCCTCGCCGGCGGCCCGGCGCCGGTCGAGCAGGCGGGCCTCGGCGCGGGCCCGGTCGGCGAGCAGCTGGGTGATGGCATTGACCCGCGGGTTCACCGCGGCGATCCGGTCGAGATGGGCGTCCACCACGTCGAGCGCGGACGCCTCGCCGCTGCGGACGGCAGCGGCGAGCTCGGCGGCGGAGAGTTTCCACATGGATCCGGTCCTCCTGGGTTTCTCGCTCGGTTCCGATGCGGTTGCATCGGAACCGAGCCGCACTCTAGCCCGCGAACCGATACACTCGCATCGAATAAAAGGCGACGGGAGGCCCCAACAGATGCCCAAACAGGTCGACCACGAGGAACGCCGCCGTCAGATCGCCGACGCCGTCTGCGCCCTGATCGACGAACAGGGCATCGAAGCCGCCACCCTCCGCGACGTCGCCGCCCGCGCCCAGGTCTCCATGGGCGCCGTACAGCGCTGCTTCCGCACCAAGGACGAGATGCTGCACTTCGCTCTCGCCCACATCGGCCACCAGGTCACCGCCCGCGCCCACGCCAGCCTGCTCGCCGCCCCCGCCCAGTCCCCGGCCAGCACCGTCGGCCACCTCGCCCGCGAAATCGCCCTGCTCCAGACCCGGCACCGCGCCCAGGCCCGCACCTGGATCGCCTTCCTCGCCGCAGCCGCCGTCCACCCCACCCTCGCCGCCGCGCTGCGCACCAGCTACACCGACCTGGAGACCTTGCTCACCGGGCTCATCGCCGCAGCCGGAGACCACCCCGATCCCGCCCACGAGGCCCGCACCCTGCTCGCCCTCACTGACGGCCTCACCGCCCACGTCCTGATCGGCCACCGCACCCCCGAAGAAGCCGAACACCTCCTGCACACCCATCTCGCACGCCTCTGGGACCGCCCCGCCGATTGACGCGGGCTCCTCACCGCCGCACCGGAAAACCCGGTGACACCCGCGCGCCGCCCCCACGACACTGTCCGCGGACTTACCGCCCCCGAAGTCGAAAGGCGCCACCATGGCACTCGCCAGGAAAGGCACCCGCCGCATCGTCGTCGACGGCGCCGAATACCGCTGGCACGCCAGCCGACGACACCTCTGCTGCGACTACGAAGGCGGCACCCTCGGCTACGTCGCCGAGGACGCGAACCGCCCCGGAACCACCCTCGTCGTCGAAACCGGCCGCCGGGCCCGCCTCGAGCCCGACCTCACCCCGACCGACCTGGTCCTGCCGCGCGAAGTCGCCCACGGCATCCGCACCGCCCGCGCCCAGGGCTGGAACCCCACCGCGAACGGCTCACCCTTCATGCTGAGCCTCTCCGCCACGGAGCCGGATCAGGGTTCCTGATACCCCGTCAGGACGACAGGCGGCGAACGGCACTCCTCCTCGGAGGCGACGGCCGCCCCTTCTTGGAGGCGACGGAAACCCGCAGAGCCGCGTGGTCTTCTGGAGCGGACCGGCACTCCGCCCCGATCAAGGAGACACCTCGTGAACTCGCCACCCCCGCACCGCCGTTACGCCTTCGCCGTTGCCGCCGCGGCCCTCCTGCTCGGCGGACTCGCCCCGTCCGCCCACGCCGCGCCCGCCGAGGCCAAGGCGGCCGTCGAGGCCAAGGCGGCCGACATCGTCCAGCAGCGGCTCGACGCGCTGGTCACCGGCGACCACGTGCCCGGCGCGCTGGCGGCCGTCCGGGGCCGGGACGGCCGCACCCGCGACTACACCGCGGGCGTCGGCGACCTGGCGACCGGCGCGAAGGTCCCCGCCGACGGGCAGGTCCGGGTCGGCAGCAACACCAAGACCTTCGTCGCGGTCGTCGTCCTCCAGCTGGTGGCGGAGGGCAAGGTGGACCTGGACGCCTCCCTCGACACCTACCTGCCCGGCCTGATCCACGGCGACGGCATCGACGGGCGGCGCATAACGGTCCGCCAAGTCCTCCAGCACACCAGCGGGTTGGCGAACTACACCGACTTCCTGGAGTTCTCCCGGGCCGACCAGTACCTGGAGCCGCGCGAACTGCTCGACATCGCCCTCGCGCACCGGCCGGACTTCGCCCCCGGCGCCGGCTGGAAGTACAGCAACACCGGATACCTGGTGGCCGGACTGATCGTCCAGAAGGTCACCGGGCGCCCCGTGGGGGAGGAGATCACCAAGCGGGTGATCGACCGCGTCGGCCTGCGCCACACGTACTTCCCCGCCCAGGGCGACCTGACCATCCGTGAGCGCCACCCTCACGGCTACGTGGTCGAGGAACCCGGCACCCCGCCCCTCGACATCACCGAGATGGACCCGTCCTGGGCCTGGGCGGCCGGCGCGGTGATCTCTACCAACACCGACCTGAACCGCTTCTTCTCCGCCCTGATCGGCGGTCAACTGCTGCCACCGGCCCAGCTCGCGCAGATGCGGACCACCGTCCCGGCCGAGTACATGGGCCCCGGCGCACGATACGGCCTGGGCCTCGCCAGCCGCCCGCTGCCCTGCGGCGGCCTGTCCTGGGGCCACGGCGGCAGCCTCCCCGGCTACGTCACCCGCGGCGGCGTCACCGAGGACGGCCGCGCGGCGAACGTCGCGGTGACCGAGGCCCCGTCGCCGGAGGTCCGGCAGCGCGTGGCCGACGCCGTCGACGCGGCGCTCTGCCGCTGAGCCGTCCCGGCCTCCGTGGCCGGGGGGCGCTGCGTTGCTGAGCCGTCCCGGCTGCTGCCCGGAACACGCATCGACCCGCGGTCGCTCGGCCACGGAGGCCGGGACGCGCGGGTCGATGAGTGTGGGGCGGGCGGTTGTCCGGCGGGCGGGGCGTGCCGCCCGCCGGACACCTGGCCCGGCTTTTAGAAGTGGGCGCCGGACTCGATGAAGGAGCCGGAGACACCGTTGTCGTCCGCCCAGATCCACCGCTTGCCGTGCTCGACCCCGTCCGGGCCGACGAAGGAGAACGCCTCCGCGAAGCCGGCCCCCTCCTCGTTGGCGATGAACTGGGACTTGCTCCAGTGGGCGCCCGGACCCTCGTGAGGACCCTCGTGGGCGGAGGCGAGCCCGGCGCAGCCGATCACGAGGGGGGCGGTGAGAGCGCCGATGGCCAGGACACGCTTGAGAGCACGCATGAAAGTTCTCCTCCGAGAAGTTCGACGGCCGGCGGGGCGCGGTGGTGGCCCCGCCGATTCCAGAACGACACGGGACGCGGGGGCCCGCAATGCGGCCGTGCGTCCATGTGGTCGCTGCGGCGAGCACTCGGTCCTGCGCCCGCAAGGGGAGGGACCGAATGAAGGTTCACCCCTGAGTGCTCGCCCGCGCAGGCGGATGACGCCCGTACCCCCAGCAGTTTCCTTTCTGCTGAACAATCATCGGCGGTCTGCCCCATCACATCTGACGTCAGATCAGTACGACTTCTCGGGGAGCCTGACACCAAGTCAGGGCGCTGCCGTTTCCGGCGGCATCCGCTGCTCGAGCATCCGAGCGATTCGATAGGTCCACTGATAGTACAAACTGATAACTGCGAGTAGTGGCTGCACATAGTCAAGGGCATGACGAGACTCTTCCGCGGACCGGGTCGGCTCAGATCCCGAACGGCCCGCCTCATCAGTGCCGCAGCCACCCTGGGCCTGATCAGCGCAGGCCTGGCCGGCTCATGGGCCCAGGCAGCAGCGCCAACCCGCCACCACGCCGCGCCACCGGAGCGTCTCCGGGCCGTCGGCTCCACGCTGCTGAACGAGGACTTCACCGGCGCCACCGCGGACTCGAGGTTCGTCGCCGTCGGCGCGGCCTGCCTCACCGGCGGACCCGTCACGAACCCCCTTCCGGGGGGCGGCCACCAGCTGACGGGCTGTCCGACCCCGGAGATCGGGCCGGTGCCGCCGCTGGACAGCGCACCGTTCGGCTACCTGCGGATCACCGACGCCGCCAACGACGAGAGCGGTGCGGTGCTGTTCGACCAGGCGCTGCCGGCCAACGCCGGTCTGGACGTGCACTTCGACCAGTGGCAGTACGGCAGCACCACGCCCGCCACCCCGGCCGACGGCATCTCGTTCTTCCTGGTCAACGGTGACGTCACGCTCACCCACCCGGGAGCGTTCGGTGGCAGCCTCGGCTACGCGCAGAAGCTGCCCGGCGACAATCCGGCCGAACCGTTCCTGCCGGGCGTCGACAGCGGCTATCTGGGCGTCGGACTCGACGTGCTCGGCAACTACTTCGGCGACTGGGAGCACCGCGGCAACGGTTGCCCGCCCGGCGAGCGCTCCCCCTCCGGCACCGGCTTCTACATCCCGGCGCCGGGCGCCAACATGGTCACCGTCCGCGGGCCCGGCGACGGCGTCGAGGGCTACTGCTTCCTGACCGCGACGACCAGCAACTTCACCACCAGCGGCCCGTGGCCGTCCACCCTGCCGGGCACCCTGCAGGGCCCGCTGACGTTCCTCCCGCCGGATGTGACGCCGCCGCAGGCACAGACGTTGCTCGAGCCGTCCCGCCGCCGGGTGCACGTCCACCTGACCCCGTCGCCGAACCCGGTCCTGACCATCGGAGTCGACTTCAACGACGGCACGGGCGAGCACCAGGTGCTGAGCACCCCCGCACCGCAACCCGTCCCCTCCACCTACAAGTTCGGCTTCGCCGGCTCCACGGGCCTGTTCACCGACGTGCACCTGATCCGCAACGTGGTGATCGCCACCGACGAGCCGCTGCCGGAACTCAACCTGGTCAAGCAGGCCCACCGGCCGCTGCCCGCCGACCTGACCGTCGGCACCCCGGTCCCGTACGACTTCGTCGTCACCAACTCCGGGAACGTGGACATCGACAACCTGGTGGTCACCGACCCGAAGATCGGCGGAATCACCTGCCCGGTGAGCACGCTGGCGGCCGGCCAGACAGTCACCTGCACAGCGGTCTACGTGGTCACACCCGAAGACGGGGCCGCCGGCCACATCCCCAACACCGCGCAGGCCAGCGGAACCACACCCGGCGGCCCGGTGACCTCGCCACCCTCCTCCGAGGACATCCCGGTGGTGGAATCTCCGGGCCTCGAGGTCATCAAGCAGGTGGACACCCCCGGGCCGTTCAACGTGGGCGACACCATCCCCTACACATACGTCGTGAACAACACCGGCGGCACCGAGATCACCGACCTCTTCCTGCAGGACGACCGGGTCACCAACATCACCTGTGACTTCACCACCCTCGCCCCACGCGGCAGCCCCGGGGACGTGACCAAGTGTCATGGAACCTACGTGGTCACGCCGGAGGACGCGGACCTGGGAGAGGTCACCAACCACGCGACGGCGCACGGCACAGCCAACGGCGAGCCGGTCGACTCCCCGGAGACAGACGCGACAGTTCCGGTCATCAGCCCCTCCTCGGTCTCCCTGGCCAAGGAAGCGGACACCCCCGGCCCGGTCCACGTCGGTGACACCGTCAACTACACGTACACCGTGACGAACACCGGCCAGACCGTCCTCGACAACGTCTTCGTCACCGACGACCACTCGACGGACATCGTCTGCGACACCACCACCCTCAACCCCACCGAGAGCACCCTCTGCCACGGCACGTACCTCGTCACCGAAGCAGACCTGGCACTCGGCCACCTCACCAACAGAGCCCAGGCCGTGGGCACCAACCCGCTGGGCGAAGAAATCTTCAGCCCACCGGAAGAAGTGACACTGCCCGTCGTGGGCATCGCCGAGCTGACCATCGAGAAGACCGCCGACAGCGCCGGCCCGTTCCACCTCGGTGACACCGTCAACTACACCTACACGGTGACCAACACCGGTACCGCCGTGGTGCACAACGTCAAGGTCGCGGACGACCACGTCCCGGCCGTGGCCTGTGACCTGACGACGCTGCTCCCGGAGCAGAGCACGCTCTGCCACGGCTCGTACGTCATCACTGCCGCGGATGTTGCGGCCGGTCACGTGACCAACACGGCCCACGCCGACGGCACCGACCCCGAGGGCCTGCCGGTGCAGAGCCCGCCCGGCGAAGCCACCGTCCCGGTGGCGGGCGAGGCCGAGTTGACCATCCAGAAGACCGCCGACAGCGCGGGCCCGTTCCACCTGGGTGACACCGTCAACTACACGTACACGGTGACCAACATCGGTACGGCGGCCGTGCACAACCTCAACGTCGTGGACGACCACATCACGCCGGTGGGCTGTGTGACGACAACGCTCAACCCTGGTGAGAGCACGCTCTGCCACGGTTCGTACGTCATCACCGATGCCGACGTGCAGGCCGGTCACGTGACCAACACGGCCCACGCCGACGGCACCGACCCCGAGGGCCTGCCGGTGCAGAGCCCGCCCGGTGAGGCAACCGTCCCCGTTCTGGGCATCGCCGAGCTGTCCATCGAGAAGACCGCCGACAGTGCCGGCCCGTTCCACGTGGGCGAGACCGTCAACTACACGTACACGGTGACCAACACCGGTACGGCCACCGTTCATGGGCTCACCGTGACCGACGACCATGTCGCGGCGGTGACGTGTGACACGACGACGCTGGACCCGGGTCAGAGCACGCTCTGTCACGGTTCGTACGTCATCACTGCCGCGGACGTGACGGCCGGCCACGTAACGAACACCGCGCACGCGAACGGCACCGACCCCGAGGGCCTGCCGGTGCAGAGCCCGCCCGGTGAGGCCACTGTTCCGGTGGTGGGTATCGCCGAGCTGACCATCGAGAAGCTGGCCGATTCTGCTGGTCCGTTCCATGTGGGTGAGACCGTCAGCTACACGTACACGGTGACCAACACCGGTACGGCTGTGGTGCACAACCTGACCGTGGCGGACGACCACGTTGCTGTGGTGACGTGTGACGCGACGACGCTGAACCCGGGTCAGAGCACGCTCTGCCACGGCAGTTACGTGATCACCGCGGCT
The DNA here is from genome assembly GCF_043200475.1 of Kitasatospora sp. NPDC048407. NCBI lineage: Bacteria > Bacillati > Actinomycetota > Actinomycetes > Kitasatosporales > Streptomycetaceae > Kitasatospora > Kitasatospora sp. NPDC048407. Next base: position 8,949 of record NZ_JBICXW010000043.1, read on the forward strand.
GATGTTGCGGCAGGTCATGTGACGAACACTGCTCATGCGAACGGCACGGACCCGCAGGGCCAGGATGTGCAGAGCCCGCCTGCCGAGGCGACCGTCCCCGTGGTGGGCGAGGCGGAGCTGACCATTGAGAAGGTGGCGGACAGCGCCGGCCCGTTCCACGTGGGTGACACCGTTGCCTACACGTACACGGTGACCAACACGGGTACGGCGGCGGTGCACAACCTGACCGTCGCGGACGACCACGTTGTCTCGGTGACGTGTGATTCGACAACCTTGAACCCGGGTGAGAGCACGCTCTGCCACGGCAGTTACGTGATCACCGCGGCTGATGTTGCGGCTGGTCACGTGACCAATACGGCTCACGCGAACGGCACCGACCCCGAGGGCCTGCCGGTGCAGAGCCCGCCCGGTGAAGCCACCGTCCCAGTGGCGGGTATCGCCGAGCTGACCATCGAGAAGACCGCGGACGCCACCGGCCCGTTCCACGTCGGTGACACCGTGGCCTACACCTACACCGTTACCAACACCGGAACCGCCGCGGTGCACAGCCTGTCGGTCGCGGACGACCATGTCGCTGTGGTGACGTGTAACGCGACAACGCTGAACCCCGGTCAGAGCACGCTCTGTCATGGCACGTATGTGGTGACGGCGGCGGATGTTGCGGTCGGGCATGTGACGAATACGGCTCATGCCGAGGGTACGGACCCTGAGGGTCAGACGGTGGTGAGTCCGCCCGACGAGGCGACTGTCCCGGTGTTGGGTATTGCGGCGCTGGTCATTCAGAAGGCTGCGGACTCTGCTGGTCCGTTCCATGTGGGTGACACGGTCGACTACACGTACACGGTGACCAACGTCGGTACGGCGACGGTGAACAACCTGGCTGTGTCGGACGATCACATCGCGGAGGTGGACTGTGACAGGACGACGCTGAACCCTGGTGAGAGCACGTTCTGTCACGGTTCGTACGTCATTACGGCGGCGGATGTGACGGCCGGGCATGTGACGAATACGGCTCACGCGCACGGCACGGACCCCGAAGGTCAGGATGTTCAGAGTCCTCCGGGTGAGGCGACGATCGACATCGCCGGTGACGCCGTCCTGACCATCGAGAAGACGCCGGACAGCGCGGGCCCGTTCCACGTGGGCGACACCGTCGCCTACACGTACACGGTGACCAATGCGGGTACCGCTCCCGTGCACGACCTGGACGTGAGCGACAATCTCATCTCGCCCGTGACATGCGACCGGATGACGCTGGAGCCCGGTGCGAGCACGCTGTGCCATGGCACGTATGTCATTACGGCGGCGGATGTCACGGCCGGGCATGTGACCAACACCGCGCATGTGAGAGGTCTCGACCCGGAGAACGAGCCGGTGGTGAGTCCGCCCACTGAGGCGACTGTGCCGGTGGTGGGCGAGGGCGTGCTGTCGATCGAGAAGACGGCGGACAGCGCTGGTCCGTTCGAGGTCGGTGACACGGTGCAGTACACCTACACCGTGACGAACACCGGCACCGCCGTCGTTCACAACGTCACGGTCTCGGACGACCACGTTGCCGCGGTCACGTGCAACACCACGACGCTGAACCCCGGTCAGAGCACGCTCTGCCACGGCAGTTACGTGGTCACCGCGGCTGATGTTGCGGCGGGTCATGTGACGAATACGGCGCACGCGAACGGCACGGATCCGGATGGTGAGCCGGTGGTGAGCCCGCCCGACCAGGCGACCGTCCCGGTGGTGGGCGAGGCCCGGCTGTCGATCGAGAAGACCGCTGACAGTGCCGGCCCGTTCGAGGTGGGTGACACCGTGGCGTACACGTACACCGTGACGAACACCGGCACCGCCGTTGTCCACAACGTGACCGTCGCGGACGACCATGTTGCCTCGGTGACGTGCGACGCGACGACGCTGAACCCCGGTGCGAGCACGTTGTGTCACGGTAGTTACGTGGTCACCGCCGCGGATATTCAGGCCGGTCATGTGACGAATACGGCTCACGCGAACGGTACGGATCCGGATGGTGAGCCGGTGCGGAGTGGGCCGGCCGAGGCCACTGTTCCGGTCGTGGGCGAGGCCCGGCTGTCGATCGAGAAGACGGCGGACAGTGCGGGTCCGTTCCATGTGGGTGACACGGTGAACTACACGTACACCGTCACCAACACCGGCACGGCCGTCATCCACAACGTGACCGTGACGGATGACCATGTCGCCGCGGTGACGTGCAACACGACGACGCTCAACCCGGGTCAGAGCACGCTCTGCCACGGCAGTTACGTCATCACCGCTGCGGATGTTGCGGCGGGTCATGTGACGAACACGGCTCACGCGAACGGCACCGACCCCGAGGGCCAGCCCGTGCAGAGCCCGCCCGACCAGGCGACCGTTCCGGTCGTCGGCGAGGCCATGCTGTCGATCGAGAAGACCGCGGATTCCGCCGGCCCGTTCCATGTCGGTGACACCGTGGCGTACACGTACACCGTCACCAACACCGGCACGGCCGTCATCCACAACGTGACCGTGTCGGATGACCATGTCGCCGCGGTCACGTGCAACGCGACGACGCTGAACCCCGGTCAGAGCACGCTCTGCCACGGTAGTTACGTCATCACCGCCGCGGATGTTGCGGCGGGTCACGTGACCAACACCGCTCACGCCAACGGCACCGGCCCGGAGGGTGAGCCGGTGCGGAGTGGGCCGGCCGAGGCCACTGTTCCGGTGGTGGGTGTGGCGTCGCTGTCGATCGAGAAGACCGCGGACAGCGCTGGTCCGTTCCATGTCGGTGACACGGTGCAGTACACCTACACCGTCACCAACACCGGCACGGCCGTCATCCACAACCTGACCGTCGCGGATGACCATGTCGCCTCGGTCACCTGCAACACCACGACGCTCAACCCGGGTCAGAGCACGCTCTGCCACGGCAGTTACGTGATCACCGCGGCGGATGCGGCGGCCGGTCACGTGGTGAATGTGGCGCATGCGAGTGGTGTTGGTCCTGACGGCCTGTCGGTGGAGTCTCCGCCGGGTGAGGTGGATGTTCCGGTGGTGGGTGAGGCCCGGTTGTCCATCGTGAAGCAGGCCGACGCGGCGGGTCCGTTCCGTGCGGGTGACACGGTGACCTACACGTACACGGTCACCAACACGGGTGCTGTGCCCGTGCACGGCATCACTGTCTCGGACGACCGTGTCGCCGCGGTGGTGTGTGAGGCGACCACGTTGAATCCGGGTCAGGGCGCGGTGTGTCATGGCTCGTACACGATTACCGAGGAGGATGTTCAGGCGGGTCGTGTGACGAACACGGCGACCGCGAGCGGTACGGATCCGGAGGGTCACCCGGTGGTGAGTCCGCCGGGTGAGGCGACGGTGGAGACCGTTTCGGGTGCGTCGTCGCTGTCGATCGTGAAGGAGTCCGATGTGTCGGGTTCCGCGAGGGTGGGTGACACCATCACCTACACGTACACGGTGACGAACACCGGGTCGACGGTGCTGACGGACGTCTCGGTCAGCGACGACCGGGTGTCCCCGGTGGTGTGCGAGTCGACCGCGCTGGAGCCGGGTCAGAGCACGACGTGCCGCGGCACCTACGTGGTGACCGGCGAGGACGCGAAGGTCGGTCATGTCACGAACGTCGCGGCGGCTTCGGCGCGGGATCCGCAGGGGCAGCTGGTGGAGTCCCGGCCGGTGTCGCTGTGTGTCACGGTGTCGGAGTGCCCGGAGAAGGAGAAGGGCGAGGGCTGTGTGAAGGTGCCGCGTCCGGGTGGTCCTTCGAAGCCGCCGCAGGCCGGTGGCGGGGGTCACCTGCCGGACACGGGTTCGTCCGCGGGTCTCGCGGCTGCGGGTCTGGCCGGTGGCGGGCTGCTGACGCTGGGCGGTGTGCTGCTGTACCGGGCGCGTCGTCGTGCGGACGCGGACCGGTTCGTGGGGTAGTACCCGCGCCTTCGCCGCTCGTTCGGTGAATGGGACCGCCCCCGGGCTTTCGGGCTCCGGGGGCGGTCCCGCGTCGTGTGGGGGCGGAGGGCGGGTGTTCGTCCAGTGGTTCCTGGATCCGTTTCTCCAGGAGTTCTCGCGGGCCGGGGACGGCCCGCGGCGGGCCGGTCGGGCTCGGGCCGGTCGGCGTGGGCGCTTCGGTGTCCGGGGCGGGGGTGGTCTGTTCGTCGGGTGGGGGGATGTTCTCGGCGGGGTGTTCGGGCGTGTGCGGGGCCAGGGGCCAGGTGGCGCCGGCAAGGCGGCGGTGTCCGGCTTTGCGTGGGGTGGCCGGTGAGTCGGAACCGTTCTGGCAGAGCCGGCATTGCGGGGTGGTCGGGCCGTGGTTCTGGCGTCCGTTCGGGGTTCGGGTGGATCTGGGTGTGTAGTCCGCGTGGGCGGTTGGTGATGCGGGTCGTCTCGCTGGCGAGGTTGTCGTCGAAGCCGGTGGTCGTGTCCGGTGCGGTGGTGGTCTCGTCGGTGAGTTCGGTGTCGTGCGGGGTGTGGGTGGGTGTGGGTGGGGGGTTGCTGGTCGTGGATTCTCTGCTGTCGGGCGGGTCGTGGCGCACCGTGCGGTGTCCGGCCGGGGTGAGGTGTTCGCGGGGTGCGTCGGGCCGGGGCGGCGGCGTCGGGGCGTCGGCGGGTGGGACTGGTGGCGGGTCGTGGTCGTTGTTGCCGGGTGGTTCGTGTGACTGTGCTTTGTAGTGGGCCGGCGTTTTCCGGGTGGTTGGCCGGGCTGTATGCCGACGATGCGGTCGGGGTCTGTCGGTTTGTGAAGGTCGCCGACGCGGATTTCGGGCTCGGCTGCGGTCTTTGTGGGAGCGCGTCGCGGACGGGGCTATGCGTCCTTGTTGTCGCTGTGCAGGGAATGGATCATGGTCTGCAGGATCCGGAACGCGTCCGACTGCTCGGTGGCGGTCAGGTCGGCCAGCATTCTGGCCTCGACGGACCGGACGGCTGTGCTCGCCTTCTGGAGGCTTCGTCGGCCGCTCGCTGTGAGCCGCGTGGGAAGCGCCTTTCCGACGGGTGCCTCCGCGGGTCTGGTCACGTAGCCGTCTCGTTCCAGGGCCTGGAGCAGCACGTTCATCGTCTGCCGTGTCACGAACGCGCCCCGCGCGAGCTCGGAGTTCGACAGGCCCGGTCGTTGCGCCAGCAGCTCGAGGCAGGAGTAGTGCGTCACGCTCATCCCGAGCGGCCGCAGTACTTCCTCCATGGCCGTGCGAAGGGCGCTCGACGCTTCTTTCAGCAGGTAGCCCAGTGACGTCTCCAGGTGGACGCCGACACCTTCTTGACTCATGTCAGTATTCTGACATACGTTGACGCATGTCAGAAAACTGACATGAACGAAGGAGTGTCCTCATGCCCGTTACCGGCCCTGACTTCATCTCGCTCCAAGTGCGTGACCTCGACGCTTCGCGGGCGTTCTACGAGCAGTACCTGGGCCTCGTCCGCTCGCCGGCCGGACCTTCGCACGCCGTGGTATTCGAGACGGAGCCGATCGCGTTCGCACTCCGCGACGTCGTTCCCGGAACCGACCTCGCATCCGTCGCCCGGCCTGGCATCGGTGCCGCGATCTGGCTCCACGCCACCGACGTCCAGGCCATCCACGACGCGCTCGTCGCCGACGGTCGTACCGTCGTCTCCGCGCCGGTCGACGGCCCCTTCGGTCGGACCTTCACCTTCGCCGACCCCGACGGCTACCAGGTCACGCTCCACGACCGCGCTTGATCGACCGAACCGCGCTTGATCGACTGAACGAACCTGGACGATCACCGGCGGTTGCGTCCCGCCGCCTTCTTCGCCCACCGCCGCTGACCAGTGGCCGACCAGCCTGCTCGGACTGGCCGTCAGGGCGGGAAATTTTGGCCGACTGGCCTGCAGAGTGGCCGACTACCGTGCGCGGTGTGATTGTGCGGCGTGGTTGGCCAAAAAAGTTTTCAGGGTCGTCGGCCAGGCTGTACGCGGGGCTCTGAGCCGGGTGGTGTTCAGCCGTACGTGGCACCTGGTCCGGGCCGCTGTGGTGGGGGTGCGGCTGGAGGGTCTGCCATGGCCTGCAGGGGGGGCGAGCCCTGGCTCTGGTCGGCGTTGTGCGCGGTGGACGGGTTGTTCGTTCCGCTGGAGCTGGGGCCTGACGATGGCTGCACGCTGGATCTGTCGGACGGGTGGGCCGGTCGGTGGACGGTGGCGTGGAATCTCACCGGTGCCGAGGTGTGGTGTCCGGTCAGTGAGATCACGGGCGTTCCGGTGCAGGCCACAGGCGTTCCAGTGCAGGCCGCTGAGCCGGCTCGGCACTTCGGCCGGCATCTTCGCCAGGGTCGCCGCGCCGGGCTGGAGCTGCTGGACGCAATGGGGAGTCGGCACGGGTTCGAGGGCCTGGAGGAGCAGAAGTTCCTGCGGGTGCTGGATTTCGCGGGGGCGGTCCGGGGTGTGGTGTCGCAGTCGTTGCGGCTGCGGTTCACGACGGTGGGTGGCCGGGCCCGCTCGCACATCCCGGACTGCCTGGTGGTGATGCCGGGCGGCCGGTGGCTGGTCGATGTCCGCCCGGTCCACTTGGCCGTGAAGGCGGAGGACCGGGCGGCGTTCGCGGCGGCGCGTGAGGTGGCCATCGACCTTCGGGTCATCACTGCGCTGATCTTCATGGCATGGCCCGCGACGGGGATCCGCGCGGCCACCCCCGAGCTGGCCCGGGCACTGGGCGAGGAGGCCCGCCAGCGGCAGCTCGACTACGTAGAACGGTCCGCGGTTCCCGGCAAGCAGGCCAGCGCGACCACGTCCTACAGCGACCCGCCGGCCCCACCGCTGGTCGCAGCTGCCGTGTTTGAGATGGCCGACCGCCTCCTCCGCAGCCCGGATGAGTCCGCCGCCTCGGCAACACTCGGGCCGCCGGCGGCCGAGGCGCGATACGTCAGCCGGAAGGTCGGCTACAGCATCCGCCGAGGGCCGGGCACCCCGACCGCACTCCAGACTGTCCTCCTCGCTCACCGCCCCTGACCCCTGGCCAAGAAGCCTGCTCAGACCGTGTTTGAGATCTGCCGTGTCCCGTTGCTGAGGCGTTCGTTGAGCTCATCGTGAGCAGTGTTGGGGGTGGGTATCCGTCGGACCTGACGGATGAGCAGTGGGCGCTGGTGGAGCCGTTGCTTCCGCCTGCGCGGGGTGGCCCGAAGGGCGGTCGGCGGGAGAAGCATCCGCGGCGGCGGATCGCGGACGCGATCTTCTACGTGGTGCGGACCGGGTGTGCTTGGCGGCAGTTGCCGAACGACTTTGCTCCGTGGCCGACGGTGTACTGGTACTTCACGTGGTGGCACGACGACGGAACCGTCGAGCGCATCCATGACGCGCTGCGCCGCAAGGTCCGCGAGGCTGACGGCCGTGATGCGGAGCCGAGCGCCGGGCTGATCGACTCGCAGTCCGTTCGCACTGCCGACACAGTCCCGCCCGCGACCAGGGGCTTCGATGCGGGCAAGAAGGTGAAAGGTCGCAAGAGGTTCATCGTCACCGACACCCTTGGCCTGCTGCTGGCCGTCCACGTCGTCGCGGCGAGCATCCAGGACCGCGACGGCGCGAAGCGGCCGTTGCTGTGGACCAGGCTCGATCATCCCAGCATCAAGAAGGTCTGGGCGGACCAGGGCTTCGCCGGCCGCCTGGTCGAGTGGGTCACTCAGATCCTCGGCCGCGACCTGGAGATCGTCCGCAAGGACCCCGACCAGCGCGGCTTCCAGGTCCAGTCGAAGCGGTGGGCGGTAGAGAGCGCACGTTCTCGTGGCTCACCGCCCACCGGCGCGTAGCCAGGGACTACGAGACCAGCCCGGCCCACTCCAAGACGATGATTCGATGGGCGATGATCAGCATCATGGTCCGGCGGCTCACGCGAGGCCAGCCCGCTACCCGACCAGGTCCAAGGCTCCTGTCCCGCACCAGCACATGACGCCCCAAGGGGGTTTCCGGTGTACGGCCCAGCACCCGCACTTCGGGTTCTATCCGAGATCATCGTCAGTCCGAATGTCGGTGCCGTGCACCTTCGTCGCGCAGGCGAGGTCCTGGTCGCCCGGGCCGAGATGAACGCCAGGATCCTCGACACTGGCCGGAGTCGGGTCTCGGGTGATGATCTCGACGAGCTGCTGTTCAGCATCGCTGACATAGAAGACGTCTACGTCGACGCATGGCATGCGTGCCAAGCAGGAACCAACGACTGGCGTACAGCCAAGGGCCTGGCAGCACTGGAGGCCGCACTGAGACATGCTGTCGAATACTTCCTCGAAGTCGCGTCCCGGGAGTAGCCGACCCGGCGAATCCTTGAGGAGTCTCAAACGCGCTCTCAGTGGACGTTAAGTCCGTTTCTGGTAGCGGCCTCGTCCAGGTTGGGTGAGGAAGCCTTGGCGAGTGAGGCGTCCGAGGCGGCTGCGGGT
>NZ_JBICXW010000044.1:0-6938 GCF_043200475.1 Kitasatospora sp. NPDC048407
TAGCGTGAGGGAAACGCCCGGTTACATTCCGAACCCGGAAGCTAAGCCTCACAGCGCCGATGGTACTGCAGGGGGGACCCTGTGGGAGAGTAGGAAGCCGCCGAACAATTATTCTGGAAAGGGCTCCAGCCAATAGGCTGGGGCCCTTTCTGCATTTCCGGGGGATCTCGAAGGCGGGCCGGGCCTGTTGCCGGCGGCGGTGTTGTCGGACCTGGGCCGTAGGCTCACGCGCGGAAGAACTGTCGTGCTGGGAAAGGGCGTTGACATGTTCCTTGGTCTTCGGACGGTGATCTACCCCGCGCCGGACCTGGCTGCCGCGAAGGCGTGGTGGACCTCGGTGCTGGGCGTCGAGCCGTACTTCGACGAGCCGTTCTATGTCGGCTTCAATGTCGGGGGCTACGAGTTGTCGCTCGATCCGAACGGCGATCCGGCGGCCGGCCCGGTGACGTACTGGGGTGTCAGGGACGTCGATGTGGCGCTGAAGTCGGTGGTGGCCGCGGGGGCGACGGTGCGGAGTGCGGTGCAGGAGGTCGGCGGCGGGATCCGGGTGGCGACGGTGGTCGAGCCGACGGGCGCGGTGGTCGGGTTGATCGAGAACCCGCAGTTCGTTCTGCCTGAGACGCTGCCGGGTGAGGGCGAGGGTCCGGGGCGCTGAGTGGGAGGGTGACAGGGGTCCTGGCCGTGGTGGCCGGGGCCCGTTTGGTGTGTTGGGGGAGGGTGGCGCGGCGTGGGTTTTCACGGGTACTGGGTGCTGGGGGTGGTTCCTGATGAGGTGGCGGCGGGTGCCGGCCACTGGGTGCGGCGGCCGGAGACGGCGGTCGGGGAGTTGACGTGGTGGCGGGAGCGGCTCGCGGCGCGGACGGAGTGGTTGCGGAGGCTGCCGGGCGGTGGGGCGTGGCGCGGGGACGATGCCCTGACGCTGGCGGGGGTGTTCGACGGCTGGCGGAGTGACGAGCCGGAGAGCGTGGACCAGGTGCGGTGGGAGCTGCTCGGCCTCCTGGAGGGGTGCGCGGAGGAGGAGCGCTGCGCGATCGGTGCGTCGAAGGCCTACCCGTTCGACGCGTTGGCGTTCGCGCTGGGGCCGGAGGCGGTGGAGCGGCTGCCGGGCTGGGGCGGCGAGTTCGTGCTCGACGCGGCCGGGGTGCGGGAGCAACGGCCGCTGGTGGAACGGCTGTTGGCGGGGGCTGAGGTTGGGCGGGCGGAGGCGTGGCTGTCGGTGATGGGCAATGAGGACAGCGGCGGGACGGTGGCGGAGCTGTTCGCCGGGCCGGTGCGAGTGTTGCGGGCGGCGGAGAGCGCGGGAGCGGGCGCGGTCGGGTTGGTGTTGGAGTTCTGAGGGGGCCAGGTGGCCGGGTTGCCGACCACCTGGCCTCGACGTCAGGCCCCGACCGTCAGTAGGCGGCGTTGGCGTGGTCGTTGAACCAGCCGGGCAGCTGCGGCCACCACTCGCCGGCGCCTGCGGTGAAGGTCATGCCGTCGCCGGACAGGTTCACCTGCTGGCCGGAGTAGGAGGCCCAGCTCCTGAGCGATGAGACCTTGTGGTTGACCAGGACGGGGAAGACCGTCCAGGTGCCGATCTGGAACTCCCAGCAGTCGCCCGAGTAGTTGTAGTCGGTGAAGACCTGCCCGTAGCCGGGCTGCCCGTAGTGGGTGCAGTTGCCGGCCGCGTGGGCGCTGGGCGTGGCGGCGGCGCTCAGTGCTGCGGCGGTGGTGAGGGCGAGGATTCCGGCCTTGAGGCGGGGCTTTCGGAACGTCAGGGGCATGTCGGTCAGCTCTCGTGGTGCGGTGTCTGGCGATAGTGATGATGTACCGTCACCGAGCCGATGCCCAGGGGGTTTCCAGCCAGTGAGCCGGTGGGAGCCCGGGCCCGAGCCCGGGTCAGTGACTGCCCGCCGGCTCCGCGCAGCCGTTCAGGAGGGCGGCGAAGGCGGTGCCGGCGGGGTCGGTGGGGTCGTCGGGGTCGAAGGGCTCGTCGGTGTAGGCGGGGAAGGTGTGCAGGACGGTGGCCCCGCCGGGTGAGGCGATGGCGTAGTACTCGGCGACGTGGGAGAGGGATTGCCCGGCGTCCAGGAGGTGGGCGCGCAGCAGGAGTTGGCCGCAGGTGGTGCAGGTGATCCAGGGGACCAGGACGGGTTCGGCGGGGCTGTCCTCGCCGGGTTCCCAGGGCCGGTCGGTCAGGGCGACGGGGGCGGGTCGGCCGTCTCCGGGGCAGCGGAGGAGGTCGGGGGTGAGGACCTCGCGTTCGCCCCAGATCTCGGCGAGGACGGAGAGCTGGGCCCGGACGGTTTCGCTGATCGGTATCTGGTGGGTGAGGAGGCCGGAGACGAGGACGCGCAGGCCGGCTTCCTGTTCGCCGATCTGCCAGCAGTCGGCGACGTCCTGGGCGTCCGGCTCGGGGAGGAGGGCGGCGAAGCGGTGCCAGGTGTCGATGTCGTTGTTCACCGGGCCGACGGTAGCGCGCCGTCAGGGGCTGGCGGCGAGGTGGTCGTTGTGGACGAGGAGGCGGGCGAGGTGGGCGGCGCTGGTGGTGACGGGGTGCCAGGTGGGGGCCCGGAGGTGGTCGGTGGGGGTGGGGTCGGGCGGGAGCGTGGCGAGGTGGTGGCGGAGGGCGGTGCCGAGGTCGGCGGTGAGGGCGGCCTCTTCGGAGGTGCGCAGGGTGTGGCCGAGCCAGGGGACGGGGGCGGTGGCGTCGCAGGCGTCGGTGAGGAGGGTGGCCAGGTGCGGGGCGGGGTCGAAGCCGGCGTCCTGGAGGCCGGGGGCGGCCAGGGTGAGGACCGCGGTCACCAGTTGGTGCCGTAGTGCGGGGAGGGTGAGGCCGCGGTCGGTCACCGGGGGAGCGTACCGGTTGGGCGGAGTGGTCAGGCGTGGTCAGGAGTGGTCAGGCGTGGGCGGCGAGTTGCGGGTCGATGGGGGCGTCGGTGAGGCGGTTGGCGAAGGTGGAGAGGGTGTAGGCGCCGATGCCGAGGACGATTTCCAGGGCGTTGCCCGGGGTGAAGCCGTGGGCGAGGAAGGCGGCGAGGTCGGGTTCGGGGACGGCGCCGGTGTGGTCGAGGGCGGAGTGGACGAAGCGTCGGACGGCCTCCAGGCGGGCGTCCGGGAGGGGTTGCTGGGCGCGCAGGGCGGCGATCAGGTCGGGGTCGGCGTCGAGGTGGGTGAGCTTGGCGGTGTGCATGGCGACGCAGAGGTGGCAGCCGTTGCGGGTGGCGATGGTCAGGACGACGGTTTCGCGGACCAGCGGGTCGAGCTCGGTGGCGTCGAAGAGGGCGGTCAACTTGAGGAAACCGTCGAGGAGTTGGGGTGAGTGGGCGAGGCGGGCGGCGGCGCTGGGGAGGTAGCCGAGGTTGCGGGTGATCCCCTCCAGGGAGCGGCGGGCGGCAGGCGGAGCGGTCTCGGGGGTGAGGTCGGGGAAGCGCTGGGCGGCGGTGGACATGGTGAGCCCTTTCGGGATCGGGCGGAGGCGTGCCGGGGCGGCCGGGGGCGTGCCGCGGCTGCGCGTCCTAGAATGGACAACGTGGTTGACCAAAACGTAAACCAGGTTGTCGATCAGCGCAACGGCTTCGAGCTTCCCCTGCTGCTGTTCGCCGGATTCCGCACGATCATCGACGAGTTGCACGCCGAACTCGCCCGCCAGGGCCACCCCGAGGCGCGGCCGGCGCACGGCTTCGCGCTGCAGGCGATCGGGCTGGAGGGGGCGACGGCGAGCGAGATCGGGCGTCGGCTGGGGGTGTCGAAGCAGGCTGCCGGGAAGACGGTGGACCGGCTGGAGGCGCTCGGTTACGCGGAGCGGGCGGACGATCCGGGCGACGCGCGGCGCAAGGTGGTGCGGCTGACTCCGCGCGGGCTGGACATGCTGGCCCGGTCGGCGGAGGTGTTCGAGCAGATCCGCGGACGCTGGGCGGCGGCACTTGGCGAGCAGCGGCTGCGCGAACTCGAGGACGGTCTGGCCCGGTTGGCCGGCCCGTCCGGCTTCCGGCTGGACGCGGCGGGCTGGTTCGGCGGCTGAGTGGCCGCGCCGGGGCGTCGCGGGAGAGTCGAGGCGTTGCGGAGAGCCGGCTGACGGGGCGTCGCGGGGGTGCGGTGCGGCCGGCGCACGGTTTCGCGTTGCAGGTGATTGGGCTGGAGGGGGCGACGGCGAGTGAGATCGGGCGTCGGCTGGGGGTGTCGAAGCAGGCTGCCGGGAAGACGGTGGACCGGCTGAAGGCGCTCGGCTACGCGGAGCGGGCGGACGGCCCGGATGGCGTGCGGCGCAAGCCGGTGCGGCCGGCCCCGCGCGGGCTGGAGATGCCTGCCCGGTGCACGTCGCGGCCCCGGGAACACCTCAAGTATTCCAGCGGGAGGGGCGGCCTGTCGCCGGTCTGCGGAATGATCTTCGGGCCGATCCGCCCGTCCAGAATGGTGCTGTCCGGCGCCGCCGAGGGTGCCCGAGAGCGACGGAGAGTGGAATGACCCCCGAAGTGGCCGCGCTGGCAGCCGAGTTGACCGCGATGGGGGCCGCCGACCGGGCGTCCGCGCCGCTGGCGAACAGCGAGGACCCGGCGGAGCAGCTGGCGTGGCGGCGCTCGACCGCGCGGCACGCGGACCGGCTGGCCGAGCTGCTGGACGAGCACGGCTGGCCCGTCGCTGCGGAGGTCGGCGAGGAGGCGGCGCAGGCCGCGTGGCTGATCGCGCAGCACGCCGACCGGCAACTGGACGTCCAGCGGCGGGCGTTGCGGCTGATGGAGCAGGCGGTGGCCGAAGGTGCGGCGGGGGCGCGGGAGTTGGCGTTCCTGCGGGACCGGGTGCTGGTGAACGAGGGGCGGGAGCAGGTCTACGGCACCCAGATCGCGGGGGTGCGCGACGGCGCGCCGGTGCCGTGGCCGTGCGAGGACCCGGCGCGGATGGACGAGCGGCGGGCCGAGGTGGGCATCCCGCCGTTCGAGGAGTACGTGGCCCAGTTCGCCTGAGCGGTTCGCCCGCTGCCCGTCCCGCGGAAGGGGCAGCGGGCGGAAGGGTCAGCGGGCGGCGCGGCGTTCGGCCTTGGCGGTGGCCTCCGCCTCGTCCTCGGCCTCGGCCTGCTCCGGGGTGGGGGCGGTGCCGCCGAGGTGGGCGGGGACCCACCAGGAGTCGTCGGGGCCGGTCGGCTTGGCCGGGTACTCGCGCTGGGCGCGGTCGAGCATCTCGGACATGGCGGCGCGCAGGCGGCGGGTGACCATGACCGGCCGGTCGGCCTCGGTGAGGTGGATCGGCTCGCCGATCATGATGGTGACGGGGACGTGGCGCTTCGTCAGGGTCTTCGGGCGGCCCTTGGTCCACAGCTGCTGGGTGCCCCAGAGGACGACGGGCAGCAGCGGGGTGCCGGAGTCGGCGGCCATCCGGGCGGCGCCGGTCTTGAACTTCTTCAGCATGAACGAGCGGCTGATGGTGGCCTCGGGGAAGACGCCGACCACCTCGCCTTCGCGCAGCGCCTTGACCGCGGCCTCGTAGGCCGGCTGGCCGTCGGTGCGGTCGACGGGGATGTGCTTCATGCCGCGCATCAGCGGGCCGGAGATCTTGTGCCGGAACACGTCGTCCTTGGCCATGAAGCGGGTCTTGCGCCGGGCCACCCGGTAGGCGCCGAAGCCGGCGAAGATGAAGTCCAGGTAGCTGATGTGGTTGCTGACCAGGACGGCGCCGCCGGTGGCGGGGATGTGCTCGGCGCCGACGATGTTGATCCGCAGGTCCAGCGCCTTGAACGCGGTGAGCGCGGTGCGGATCACCGGCGGGTACACGAACTCTGCCACGGTCAGTCCTACTTCCCAGGGGCCTGTTGCCCGGTGCGTCGGATCCCGGGGCGTGGCAGGGCCGACGGGTTGCGGCACGCCGCGGCGGCCACGGGTGTTTCCCCCCGATGATCCCCCGAACGGGCACGGTCTGTCACGCCCGCGCACGGCGCGGCCCGGACCTGCGGGTGCGGGCGCGGTGCGGGCGGGGGCGGGACGCCCGGCGGGGAGCCGTAGTTCGGGGTGGTGGCGGCCCGGCGGCGGTCCGTGCCCGGCAGGCAAATCCGGGCGAACCTGGGCAGCCGGGCGACCCCGGACCGGCGTGCGCGCCGGGGTGGGGAGTGGTGCGGACCTCGCGCATCGGTACGTACGGAGAGTGCCCGAAGGCGGGGAATTCGGCGCGGACGGCGTTTGTCACACTTGAACGGTGATCGGACCGATCGGTGCCCGCGGGCGCCGACAGCGGTCGGCGAGGTGCGGGACGGGAGGCGGCGAAGGATGGGCGGCGAGGACGGGGCGGTGCGGTTGACCGGGGCGGAGCTCGGTGCCGCGCTGGGCGAGCGGGCGACGCTGGTGCAGTTCTCCACCTCTTTCTGTCAGCCGTGCCGGGCGACCCGCCGCACCCTCGCCGAGGTCGCGGGGATGGTCGACGGGGTGGCGCACGTGGAGGTGGACGCCGAGTCGCAGCTTGAACTGGTGCGCCGGCTGGAGATCCTGCGCACCCCGACCGTGCTGGTGCTGGACGCCGCGGGCCGGGTGGTGCGCCGGGCGGCAGGTCAGCCGCGCACGGTGGACGTGATCGCGGCACTCGGCGAGGCCGTCTAGCGTTCAATCTCACAGGCGTTCTGGTGCCGGGTCAGGTGGCAGTCGGGCCTGCCTGCGGCAGGATGGGCCAAGGCGGTGGCACGGGTGCCGGGCCGGACCTGCGGCAGCGTAAGCTACTGGCGAGTAGTGACGGCTGAGCTACTCATGAGTATGCTGCCGGGGAGTTCCGGCGGGGCACCGGCGCGCGCCGCCCGGACCGCGGCCCCGCGCGTGTGCCGAGACCACTCGACACGCACGGACGCAGCCGCAGCCGCCGGATCGGACCAGTAACAGGAGAGCAGGCCGTGAGCTTGAGGATCGTTGTCTGTGTGAAGTACGTGCCCGACGCGACCGGTGATCGTCGCTTCGCGGACGATGCGACCACCGATCGGGAGG
>NZ_JBICXW010000045.1:0-5665 GCF_043200475.1 Kitasatospora sp. NPDC048407
ACGGACGTGTGGGTGTCCATGGGAGAGGACCACGCCCGGTGGGCCGAGCGGATCGCCCTGCTCCTGCCGTACCAGGTCAACGCGAAGACGATGGCGGCGACCGGCAACCCGGACACCGCCTTCCTGCACTGCCTGCCCGCCCTGCACGACCGCCGCACCGACCTCGGCGCCGAACTCGCCACCGAGCACGGGCTCGACGGCCTCGAAGTCACCGACGAGGTCTTCGAATCGCCGGCCTCGCTGGTCTTCGACCAGGCCGAGAACCGGCTGCACACCATCAAGGCCGTCCTCGTCGCCACCCTCGGGGAGAAGTGACCATGCGCATCGTCGCAGCCATCGGCGGAAACGCCCTGCTCCAGCGGGGCGAACACCCTGACGCCGCCGTCCAGCAGCACCACGTCCACGACGCGGCCCGCTCGCTCGCCGCACTCGTCACCGCCGGGCACGAGGTGGTGATTACCCACGGCAACGGCCCGCAGATCGGCATGCTCGCCCTGGAGAGCGAGGCCGACCCGGCGCTCACCGTGCCGTACCCGCTGGACGTCCTCGGAGCCCAGACCCAGGGCATGATCGGCACCCTGCTCGCCCGGGAACTGACGGGCCTGCTGCCCGGACGGGCCGTCACCGCGCTGGTCACCCACACCGAGGTCGACCCCGACGACCCCGCCTTCCACCGGCCGACCAAGTTCATCGGCGGCCAACTCACCGACGAACAGGCCCGGTTGATGGAGATCGAACGCGGCTGGAGCACCGCCCGGGACGGTGCGCGGATGCGCCGGGTCGTCCCCTCCCCGCGACCGGCGGCGATCGTCGAGCTGGCGGCCGTCCGCACCCTGCTGGACGCCGGCGACGTGGTCGTCGCGGCCGGCGGCGGAGGCGTCCCCGTCACCCGCGATCCGGACACCGGCCGGGTCCGCGGCGTCGAAGCGGTCGTCGACAAGGACCTCACCGCCGCCCTGCTCGCCCAACTGCTCGACGCGGACGCCCTGTTGATCCTCACCGACGTCAACCACGTGTTCGCCGGCTGGGGCTCGGCGCATCCCGAGCCGCTGCTCACCGCGACCCCCGAGCGCCTGCGCACACTCGACCTGCCCGAGGGGTCGATGGGCCCCAAGGCGGACGCCGCCGCCACCTTCGCCGAGCGGACCGGACGGATCGCGGCCATCGGCCCCCTCGACGACGCCCTGGGCACCCTGCTCGGCACCACCGGCACCACCGTCCGGGCCGCCGCCCGCAGCGGAGGCGCAGACCGGGACGGTCACCACAGCCTCGCCGCACCACCGCAGTGACACCCGCAACGGACCGAGCCCCGGTACCGCGACCCGCACGAAGCGGGTGGCGACACCGGGGCTCTCGCGTCCGGGCCACCGACCGCGGCGGAAGAACCGACCAGGACGGTCACCACAGCCTCGCCGCAGTGACCCGCAACGGACCGAGCCCCGGCACCGCGACCCGCACGAAGCGAGTGGCGACACCGGGGCTCTCGCGTCCGGGCCGGAATCAGTTGTGCGGGACGACCGCGACCGGCGCCTGGGCGTGGTGGATCACCGCGTGGGCGACCGGGCCGAGGTGGGCGCCGAGGCGGTGGCGGCGCCGGCGGCCGACCACCACGAGCGCGGCATCGCCGGAGGCGTCCACCACCGCGCCGGCGCCGCTGCCGATCCGGCTGTCCTCGACCACCTCGACGTCCGGGTACTTGGCGCGCCACGCGCCGAGCGCCTCGCGGAGCAGCCCGGCTTCCAGGGCGCGGAACTGCTCGGTCTCGAACTGCGGCGTCACCCAGCCCGCGTAGCCCCACACCGGCGGCGGGGTCCAGCCGTGGACGGCGCGCAGCACGGCGCCGCGGGCGGCGGCCTGCTGGAAGGCGAAGTCGACGACCTCGGCCGCCGGCTCCCGGGTGTCGACGGCGAGGACCACCTCGGCCCTGCGGCCGGCGCCGTCCGCCCGCTCGGCCCGGACCAGGACCACGGGCACCTCGCACCGGGCCGCGACCCCGAGGCCGATCGAGCCCACCAGCAGGCCCTCGAAGCCGCCGAGGCCCAGCGAGCCGAGCACGAGCAGCTCGGATTCGGCGGCGGCGGCGACCAGCGACGCGACGGGTGCGTCGTCCGTCAGGAGACCGGTGCGCACCTCCAGCCCGGGGTGCGTCGCGCGCACCTGCTCGGCGGCGTCGGCGAGCATTCGTTCGGTCAGGGCCCGTACTTCCGCCGGCTGGCCGGGGGCGGCGTGGATGTCGTCCTCGAAGGTCCAGGCGTGGACGATGCGCAGCGCGTGGCCTTGGCGCACCGCTTCGTCGGCCGCCCACCGCGCCGCCGCGATGCTCTCGGCCGAGCCGTCGGTGCCGGCCAGGATGTACCTGCTCATGGAAGTGTCCTGCTCTCCGTCGTTCGACAAGCCCCGGCGTCACCGCTCGGGATCGGGTACCAGCCTCGCCGAGGACTGGCCCGGGGTTCCAGGGCCTGCCGGGCGCCGCGGGCGGGGCCCAAAGTCCCGGGATGCGCGGAGGCGTACCTCGGACGTCCCGGTGTCGGCGCAGCGCCGGCGGAGCGCGGCGGTGGCCCCGCCGTCCGCAGGACCTTCGGCTTCGCTTGTTGCCCCGGCAGGCCCCAGCGCACGCCGGTCCGGGGCGGTGGAATGGTGACAGCACGAGTCCCGGACGGCAAGGTCGGTGCCCGTCTCGTGTTCGACCTGCGCGGCCTGCCCGCGCTCCAGGCACCACCCACCGAGGAGAAGGACGTGGACAGGATGAACGGCACAGGGAGGCCGCGCCTCGTGGCCGCGGCGGACGACCGGGATCCGTCCCGGGCCGCCCTGTGGCAGGCCGCACCCGCCGATGGCCCGTCCGGCGCGGCCTCGTGACCGGGTCCGGAACTCGGCGGGAGCTCCGCCCGTCCGCGGTGCGGCCCGGCCCCGCCGCCGACCGGTCCGCGGGGGCGGCCGGGGTGCCCGTCGGCGAGGCCGCCGCCCAGGACGTCGCGCAGGTGCTGAGCCGGCTGGCCGCCACCCCGGCCGGCCTGACCGGGGTCGAGGCCGAACGCCGGCTCGCGGCGGGCGGCCCCAACGCGGTGCGCACGCACCAGGTCAAGGCCCTGGCGGTGCTCGGCCGCCAGCTGCGCAGCGCCCTGCTGCTCCTGCTGCTGGCCGCCGCGCTGGTGTCCTTCTTCTTCGGTGAGCGCACCGATGCGGTGGTCATCGGCGTCATCCTGCTGCTGAGTGTCGTGCTGGGCTTCACCAACGAGTACCGGGCCGAGCGGGCCGCCCAGGCGCTGCACTCCCGGGTGCGGCACACCGCGGTGGTCCTGCGCGACGGCCACGAGCAGGAGGTGGACGTCACCGCTCTGGTACCCGGCGACGTGGTCCGGCTGGCGCTCGGCCAGATCGTCCCGGCCGATGTCCGGTTGCTGGAGTGCACCGGGCTGCAGTGCGACGAGGGCGTTCTCACGGGCGAGTCCGCGCCGGTGGCCAAGGGCCTGGCGCGGGTGGCGGAGGGGGCCGAGCTGGCGGAGCTGTCGTCGTGCGCGCTGATGGGCACGGTGGTGCACGCGGGCAGCGGCACCGGGGCGGTCGTCGCCACTGGCGGCCGCGCCGCGTTCGGGCGGATCGCGCTCGGCCTCGGCGAACGGCAGCCGGAGACGGCGTTCCAGGTGGGCCTGCGCCGTTTCTCGATGCTCCTGTTGAGGGTCGCCGCGGTCCTCACCACCGGCATCTTCGTGGTCAACACGGTGCTGCACCGGCCGCTGCTGGAAGCGCTGCTGTTCTCGCTGGCGATCGCCGTCGGGATCACCCCGCAGCTGCTGCCGGCCGTGGTCAGCACCAGCCTGGCGGCCGGCTCCCGCCGCCTCGCGGCCCGGGACGTCCTGGTCAAGCGCCTGGTGTGCATCGAGGACCTCGGCGACCTGGACGTTCTGGTGACCGACAAGACCGGCACCCTCACCGAGGGCCGGATCACCTTCGAGAGCGCCCTCGATCCGGCCGGGACCGCCCGCGACGAGGTGCTGCTGCTCGGCCTGCTCGCCACCGAGGGGGACCTCGACGGCGACCACCTGGGGGACAACCCGCTGGACACCGCGCTGTGGCAGGCCCCCGGAGCCGCCCGGCTGGCAGCCGGGCACCGGCGGCTCGCCGCCCTCCCCTTCGACCACGAGCGCCAGCTCTCCTCCGCCCTCGTCCGGCGGCCCGACGGCAGCCCGGTGCTCGTCACCAAGGGCGCGCCGGAGCAGGTGCTGGCCAGGTGCGTGGACGTCCCCGCGACGGCCGCGCCCGTCCTGGACGGGCTGTTCGCCGCCGGTGACCGGGTCGTGGCGGTGGCCGCCAGGCCGGCCGGGGAGCTGCGCACGATCACGGGGGCCGACGAGACCGGGCTGCGGCTGGCCGGGTTCCTGGTCTTCCGCGACCCGCCCAAGCAGGATGCCGCGGAGTCGCTGCGCCGCCTCGCAGGCCTCGGCATCACCGTCAAGATCTGCACCGGCGACAACCCGGTCGTGGCCGAGAAGGTCTGCGCCGACCTGGGCCTGCCCGCCGGCGCCACGCTCACCGGCCGGGACATCGGCGCCCTGGACGACGAGCGGCTGGCCGCGGCCGCCGCGGACGCCACCGTGTTCGCCCGGGTGTCCCCGGAGGACAAGGCCCGGGTGGTGCGCGCGCTGCGCGGCAGCGGCCGGTCGGTGGGCTTCCTCGGCGACGGCGTCAACGACGCGCTGGCGCTGCACGCCGCCGACATCGGCATCTCGGTGGACAGCGCCACCGACGTGGCCAAGGACGCCGCGGACGCCGTCCTGCTGAAGAAGGACCTGGGGGTGCTCGCCGAGGGGGTCGCCGAGGGCAGGCGGATCTTCGCCAACACCATCAAGTACGTGCTGATGGGGACGTCCAGCAACTTCGGCAACATGTTCAGCGCGGCAGGGGCCTCGCTGGCGCTGTCGTTCCTGCCGATGCTGCCCTCGCAGATCCTGCTCAACAACCTGCTCTACGACACCGGCCAGCTCACCATCCCCACCGACCGGGTCGACGAGGAGCAGCTGCGCGCGCCCGCGCACTGGGACATCTCGTTCATCCGCCGCTTCATGCTGTGGTTCGGTCCGGCCAGCTCGCTCTTCGACTTCCTGACGTTCTGGGTGATGCTCGGTGTGTTCCACGCGGACGCGGCGCTGTTCCGCTCCGGCTGGTTCGTGGAGTCCCTCGCCACCCAGACCCTGGTGATCTTCGCCATCCGCACCCGGCGGATCCCGTTCCTGCGGAGCCGCCCGAGCATTCCGCTGCTGGTGGCGTCGCTGGGGGTGGTGGCGGTGGGCGTGGCGCTGCCGTTCTCGCCGGCCGCCGCGACGCTCGGCTTCACTCCCCTCCCGCCGGCCTTCTTCCTGGCCCTGGCCGGGATGGTGGTCACCTATCTGGTGCTGATCGAAGGCGTCAAGCGGTGGTTCTTCTCCCGCCCCGTCACCCCCGTGGCCGCGCTGCCCGCACCCCGCCGGCGGCAGCGCGAGCACCGCATCCACCGCCGGGCCGGGCGCTTCAGCCACCCCGGTCCGCTGCACTGAACCCAGCGCGGCGCGGGGGGGGGGGGGGGGGGGGGGGGGGCCCGCCCCCGGGGGGGGGGGGGCGGGGGGGGGGGGGGGGCGGGGGCGCCCCGGCCGGCGGGGCCGCGGCCGGGGGGGCGGGGGCGGCGGGG
>NZ_JBICXW010000046.1:0-5332 GCF_043200475.1 Kitasatospora sp. NPDC048407
TGCTTCCCCGCCCTCGACTACTTCGAGAACTCGGGACTCCCCTTCGTCGTCGCCCTCAACGGCTTCGACGGACACCAGCCCCACACCGGCGACGAGGTACGGGAGGCACTGCAACTCAGCGCGGACATCCCGATCGTCACCCTCGACGCCCGACGCCGGGACAGCGCCAAGAGCGCACTCATCACCCTCGTCGAGCACGCCCTCCTCGCCCGCCTGCGGTGAGTGGAGCAGGGCCCCGCCGGGGGCGCGTACCAAGGATGGTTCGCGTCCCCGGTAACAGTTCGACCAGCACATTTGCCGGGCTTTCCTGACAGTACGTAGTCGTCCGGCTCCGGTCCGCGCCAATGGCCTAGACCTTTGCGGAAGTTCCGCCGCAAATGTCCACTTTCCTCCCCGGGCGTGCGGGGCGGGGCAGCCGTTTGTCCGCTTCTCCGGCTCGTGTTGAATTCCAGCTACCCCGTAGTATCCGAGCGGGTCGCGGCCCGTCGGGGGGTAGCCGCCGGATTGATCCATGGCCGCCAGTCGGTCGAGAGGTTGTTGTCGAGTGAGGCGTAAGCAGCCAGTCACCCCGCAGCGGCGCTCAGAGCCCCGCCAGCAGGAACCGGCAAGCGGCCGGACCACAGGTCAGTTCTCCGCGTTCACCGCGGCCGAGGACCGCGGCGAGCCGCAGCGCACCGCCCCCGCGGCCGTCGGCGAGTCCGCCGAGCGGGCCGGCGCCGCCAAGGAGAGCAAGCGTCAGAGCGGCGGCGGCCGGGCCGACTTCCTGTCGCCGCTGAACTGGCGGGTGCCGACCCGTCTGGTGGCCATCCTGGTCATCCCCGTGGTGATCGCGCTGGTCTTCGGCGGCCTGCGCGTCAACACCTCGCTGGACGACTACAGCAACGCCGACCGCGCGGTGCGCATCGCGAAGCTGGCGAGCGCCGCGACCAAGCTGGCCGACGCCCTGGAACAGGAGCGCGACGACAGCCTGGTGCCGCTGCTCACCGGCCAGGGCGACCAGGGCGAGGTGAAGAAGCTCCGGGACAAGACCGACCAGGCGCTGGCCGAGTACCGTTCCGCCTTCTCCAAGATCAAGGACGACGCGACCGTCGCCCGCCGCAACGGCCAGTTCGAGTCGATGGTGTCGTGGCTCCCCCACCTGCGGCAGAACGCCTACAAGCCGGAGCTGTTCGCGACCGCGACCATCAACGCGTACTCGATGATGTACGCGCCGCTGCTGTCGATGGACAACTCGGTCGGCTTCGGCTCCACCAACGTCACCTCCAAGGGCCGCGCCATCTACGCGATGTCGCTGGCCAAGGCGGCCGCCTCGGCCCAGCGCGCGCTGATGCTGCACCTGCTGGTCGGCCTCGGCGTCGGCGGCGTGGACGGCCACGAGGGCCAGGACCTGATCCAGGGTCTGCAGGTCGCCGCCAAGCTGGAGCAGACCGCCCGCGACGAGTTCAACACCGCGTCCAGCAGCGACGAGGTGAAGGTCTACGCGGACGCCGAGGTCGCCCAGACCACCGCCGACCAGCGCCTGCCGCTGCGCATGCCGGACGGCCGCACCATGCCGAGCATGATCTCGCTGCTCGCGATCGGCATGAACTACGGCAGCAAGCTGGCCACCGCGGCCTCCGACCGCGACGCCGCCACCCGGATCGTCGACCTGGCCGGCGCCGACGGCCTGACCCGCCCGCTGTGGGACCAGGCCACCAAGAGCCACATGAGCGCGCTGCGCACGGCCGAGACCGAGCTGCTGGACCAGGTCGTCGCCGACGCCCAGGGCATCAAGGACCGGGCGTTCACCGACTGGGTGCTCAACGCGCTGATCGTGATCGCCTCGCTGGTGCTGGCCGGTCTGCTCACCGGCTACATCGCCCGCTCGATGATCCTCGGCATGCGAACCCTGAACACCGCCGCGCTGGACATCGCCAACCACCGTCTGCCGGAGCTGGTCGACAAGCTCTCCAAGACCGACCCGGAGCGGGTCGACACCTCGGTCGCCCCGATCCCGCTGCACGGCACGGACGAGATCGGCGAGGTCGCCCGCGCCTTCGACCAGGTCCACCAGCAGGCCGTCTCGCTGGCCGCCGAGCAGGCGCTGCTGCGAGGCAACGTCAACGCGATCTTCACCAACCTGTCGCGCCGCAGCCAGAGCCTGATCCAGCGCCAGCTGTCGCTGATCACCGACCTGGAGAACAACGAGGCCGACCCGGACCAGCTGGAGAACCTCTTCAAGCTGGACCACCTGGCCACCCGCATGCGCCGCAACGGCGAGAACCTCCTCGTCCTCGCGGGCGAGGAGCCCGGCCGCCGCTGGAACACGCCCGTCCCGCTGGTCGACGTGCTGCGCGCCGCCGCCTCCGAGGTGGAGCACTACGAGCGCATCGAACTGGCCGGCATCCCCGAGGCCGACGTGGTCGGCCCCGCCGTGACCGACCTCGTCCACCTGCTCGCCGAGCTGCTGGAGAACGCCACCTCGTTCTCCTCCCCGCAGACCCGGGTGCTGGTCAACGCCACCAGCCTGCCGGACGGCCGGGTGCTGGTGGAGATCCACGACAAGGGCATCGGCCTGACCGCCGAGGACTTCGCCGAGATCAACGAGAAGCTCGCCGAACCGCCCACCGTGGACGCCACCATCTCCCGCCGCATGGGCCTGTTCGTGGTCGGCCGGCTGTCCCAGCGGCACGACATCCGCGTGCAGCTGCGCCCCTCGGGCGAGTCGGCCGGCACCACCTCGCTGGTCATGCTGCCGCAGCAGCTCACCTCGCTGGTCGCGGTGCCCGAGCCGCAGAACGAAGAGTTCACCGTCTCGCGGATCTTCGCCGAGCAGGAGACCCCCGCCGAGTGGTCCTTCGACGGCCAGGAGCGCACCGCCGCCGAACTCGGCTTCGACGACCACCTGCCGGGCCGCGGCCTGCCCGGCGGCAACGGCTTCTCCCCCGCGCTGGAGTCCATGCAGCGCTCGCAGCGCCTGGAGGAGCAGCGCCGCCGGGCCGCCCTGGAGATCGGTCCGGGCGCCGCCCTCGAGGAGCCGATGGAGGCGGAGATCCTGGAGTCGCCCTACGGCGCCGGGGACGACCGCACCGAGAACGGCTACCAGGCCCCGTACGCGGACGACTACCGCCGTCCGGAGTCCGGCCCCTTCACGGACGCCTACGAGCCCCAGCAGGCCGCCCAGGACGACGCCTACGGCTACCAGGACAGCGGCTACGGCCGTGACCAGTACACGCCCGGCGAGCACTACCAGGACGACCCGTACGCGCCCGGCCGGTACCAGGCCCCGTACGCGCCGGCCGGCTTCCAGGACGACCCGTTCCAGGCCGGCCAGGGCTACGGCGACGAGTACCAGCAGCCGTACGCCGCCGGGCAGTTCGCCGACCAGCAGCAGTACGGCGACGAGCAGTACCCGCAGGCGCAGTACGCCGACGAGTACCAGCAGCAGGACTACGGCTACGAGGAGCCCGCCGGGCACCCGTACCCGGCGGAGGAGCTGCCGGCGCTGCCGCCGGCCCCGGGCGGGTCGACCGGCGGCGGGCTGCCGCAGCGCCGGCCCGGCCAGCAGCTGGCGGGCCCGGCCGGCGGGCCGGGCGCGGAGAGCCCGAACTGGTTCACCGGCGCGAAGGACACCTCGGCGCCCGTCGAGTCGCGCGGCCACGACGTGTCGGCGCTCGGCGGCTACGGCCCGACCGGCCCGACCTCCGCGCCCAGCGAGTGGGAGTCCCCCAACGACGGCGACTGGCAGCGCGCGGAGAAGCTCCGCGAGCCCTCCACCTCGGGCACGACCCCGTCGGGTCTGCCGCGCCGCGTGCCGCGGCAGAACCTGGTGCCGGGCAACGCCAAGCCCACCCCGCAGGACGGCCCGCAGGTCTCCCGCGACCCGAACGAGGTACGCGGCCGCCTGACCAACCTGCGCCGCGGCGTCGAGCAGGGCCGCCAGGCCGGCGGCGACTCCGGGACCACCGGTAGTTTCCGGATCGACCCCGACCAGGGGGCGTACGGTGATGGACCGCACAACAGCAGCACCGATCTCTTCGGCGGCTCGAACCAGCAGGAGCGTTGAGTTGACCCAGATGAGCCAGGCCGCACAGAACCTGAACTGGCTGATCACCAACTTCGTGGACAACACCCCCGGGGTGTCGCACACGGTGGTGGTCTCCGCCGACGGTCTGCTGCTGTGCATGTCCGAGGGGTTCCCCCGGGACCGTGCCGACCAGCTTGCCGCCGTCGCCTCCGGGCTGAGCTCGCTGACCTCCGGCGCCAGCCGGATCTTCGAGGGCGGCGACGTGACCCAGACCGTGGTCGAGATGGAGCGGGGCTTCCTGTTCCTGATGGCGGTCAGCGACGGCTCCGCGCTCGCGGTGCTCGCCTCGCCGGACTCCGACATCGGTCTCGTCGGCTACGAGATGGCCCTCCTGGTGGACCGCGCGGGCGCGGTCCTGACGCCCGCTCTGCGGGCCGAACTCCAGGGCAGTCTCCTGCACTGACGGTTCGTCGGATACCGTCCTGGTATTCGAAAGACCTCATTGCCCGTCCCGAGGCCGCTTCGGCGGCCTCGGGACCGGGCGTTGTACGGCCTTCGCACCACCGGCCCCGGCGCTCCTCCGGCGACGCGGCCCGCTACGCACCGCCGCACCCTGAGGAGATGAACCGTGACACCGCCCGACCACAGTGGCCAGTTCGGCGTCCCGTACGCGGGCTCCGGCCACGACGCTTTCGGGACTCCCGGCGTCGGCCACGGTCAGCAGCAGCAGTACGCGCCGCAGTTCGACAACGGTGGCCAGTCGTACCTGCCCCCGCAGTCCGACCCGCGCTGGTACCAGCAGCCGGACGGATACGGCCAGGCCTACCCCGGTCATGAGGCGTTCCCGCACGACCCCGCCGACCTGCCGCACCGCTACGAGGCGCCGCACGTCGAACAGCCCTACGAGGACGACGGGTTCGACGACTACGAGGACGCCGAGCCGCTGATCCGCCCGTTCGCCATGACCGGCGGACGGACCCGGCCGCGCTACGAACTCGCCCTGGAAGCACTGGTCTCCGCGTCGGTCGACCCGGCCCGGATGGCCACGCTGCTGCCGGAGCACCAGCGGATCTGCTCGCTGTGCGCCTCCGACGTGAAGTCGGTGGCGGAGATCTCCGCCCTGCTCGGCCTCCCCCTGGGGGTGGCCCGCATTCTCGTGGCGGACCTGGCCGAGGCCGGCCTGGTCGCCATCCACCAGCCCGCAGCCGGCGGTGAATCCGGCAACCAGCCCGACGTCACGCTGCTCGAAAGGGTCCTCAGTGGACTTCGCAAGCTCTAACGCGGCCGCCCCCAGCCGCGCCACCACCTCCGCCAAGATCGTCGTCG
>NZ_JBICXW010000047.1:0-4247 GCF_043200475.1 Kitasatospora sp. NPDC048407
GCGGAGCTCGTCCAGGCTCGGGGGCGGAGTGCTCATGGGGTGTCTCCCGCTCGTAGCTCGGTGGTGATCTGGCGGCGGGCGGTGACGGCGGCCTCGGCCAGCACCGCGAGGGCGGCCAGCAGGGCCAGCCCGACGGCCTGTTGAAGGATCGGTGCGGCGGTGAGCCGCAGTCCGGTGGGGGTGTCGGCGCCGACGAGTGGGGCGAGGTCGACGGCGGGGCCGAGCAGCAGGACGCCGCACACGGCCGTGAGTGCCCCGCCGAGGGCGGCGACCAGGGACTGCGGCAGTGCCTCGGTGAGGATCAGCGCCAGCCCCTGCCGGGGCCGCAGGCCCATGGTGCGCAGCCGGGCCAGGGTCGCGGCGCGTTCGGGGCCGGCGCGGAACAGCGTGAGCAGGACGGAGAGCACCGCGAACAGCGCGGTGGCGCCGACCGAGACCCAGAACATCCGCTCGGCCGAGGCCTGCAGCGGGTCGTCGCCGAGGTTCGCGGTGTCGGCGGTGCGGGTCCGCACCACGTGGCCCGGCTGGTCGCCGGTGGCCGCCGGCCCGAGGTACTGGGCGGCCAGGGCGCGCACGGCGGCGTCGTCGATGTTTCCGATAGCCAGCCACTTCTTCGGGGCGCCGAACCGGGGCAGCAGGTCCTTGGCCGCGCCGAGCGGCAGCACCACGGTGGTGTTCTCGGCGCCGTTGAAGGCGGGGGTGCCGTCGGCGACGGCGACGGTGTGGATCGTGACCGCCTCGCCGCCCGCCAGCCGGAGGTTGAAGGTGCCGTTCGGCAGGTCGCTGCTGACCAGGGCGGGCATCGCACTGTCCGGTTGGGCGGTGAAGACCGCCGGGTCGAACCGGCCCCGCCCGGCGATGTCGGCGAGTTTCGCGTACTTGACCGGGTCGGCCACCACCACGTTGACCCGGACCGAACCGCCGTTGCCGAAGGTCAGCGTCACGTCGTCGTCGGTCCAGACCGGCAGGGAGACGTCCACGCCGGGCAGCCGGTCGGCGGCGGAGAGGAAGGCGTCCGACAGTCCGGCGAGTGTTCCGCCGCTGACCGAGACGTCGCCGCCGATGCTGTACCGGGCGACCTCGGTGCGTTTGGCGGCGACCGAGGTCAGGACGGTGGCGCCGACCGCGCCGCAGGTCACCGCGAGCACCAGGGCGAGCAGCGGCAGCGCCGAGGGGCGCGAGCGACCGTTGCCGCGGGCGGCGCGGGCCAGGCCGAGGAAGGCGATGGCGCCGGGCCGTCGCCCGGCCCAGCGGGCCAGCAGTCCGATCATGGCGGGCTGGATCCGGGCCAGCAGCAGCGCGCCGGTCAGCGCGAGCAGCAGCGGGGCGGCCACCAGCAGCAGGTCCACCCCTTCGCCGGCCGGGGCCACCCCGCGCCGGACGACCTGGGTGACGGCGGCCGCGGTGGTGGCCAGCACGGCGAGTTCGGCCATCAGGCGGCGGCGTCCGGAGAAGCCGCTGCCGGCCTTGTCGCGGAGCAGCAGCGCCGCCCGGACCGGGAAGGCCAGCAGGGCGAGCAGGGTCACCGAGCCGGCCGCGACGGCGGCGGGCAGCCAGCGCGGGGTGGGCAGCAGGGTGAAGGCGAGCAGCGCGCCGAGTGCGGCGGCGGGCAGTACGGTCAGCGAGCCTTCGCCGAGCAGCCGCCGGCACGTGCCGCGGATCGAGGCGCCGCGGGCCCGCAGCAGCCGCAGTTCCGCGGTGCGCCGTTCGGCGGTCAGCGCCGCGGCGAGGCAGAGCACCACGGCGGCGACCCCGGCTGCGCCGGCGGGGCCGACCTCGGTGAGCGAGTCGATGGCGCGCTGCCGCCCCCAGGCGTTGTCGATCATGGTGCGCAGCGGGCTGGTGACGCGGAGGTTGATCCGTCCGAGGCCGTTGGTCAGCTTGATGGAGACCGGGCCCTGGGTGACGGAGGCGAGGCCGAAGGAGGTCTGCTGGAGCCGGTCGGCCCGCAGCGCGTCCACCCGCACCGGCAGCCGCCAGTAGTCCTCGGCCCCGTGGCCCCACTCGCCGATCCGGGACATGTTCTCCGAACCGGTCAGCGCGACGGCGTACCAGTACTTCTCCGGGGGCTGGCCGGGGCCGCCGGGGGTGTAGTTCGTGCAGGCCGCGACCGCGCAGCCGAACCGGTCCCAGAACGGGTCCGACGGGTTGTCGACGGTGTAGAAGCCGACCACCCGGATCTGTGACGTGTTCGGCGGCACGGAGATGCGGTCCAGGATCGACTTGGTGCCGTCGAGCACCATGCCGAGCTTGACCCCGACGGTCTCGGCGGCGGACGCCGACAGTGCGACCGGGATCGGCCCGCCGTCCGGCGGGCTGTCCGGCCAGTGGCCCGCGGTCAGCTTCAGGTGCTCGCGCGCCCCGTGCTGGTACTGCAGGGCGAACTCCGGCGGGACGCCCTCGGGGCGGATCAGCGCGGGGTCGGGCAGCCTGCGCGCCTGGGCGCCCCGGCGTCCGTACACCGGGCCGCTCGGGTCGAGCGGGAGCACCGGGCCGATGGCGGCGGCGATCTGCTCCGCGGTGGAGTCCAGCAGCTGCGGGGTGTCGCCGTTGTTCGGGACGGCGGCGGTGACCTGCACGCTGGTGGCGGTCGGGCCGACCGTGTGCAGGTAGCTCTGCAGCGCGCCGTCCGCCCCGCGGTCCTGCGCCCGGGGAAGGGCCGCGGACAGGAAGACCACGGTGAACGCCAGGGCGGCGGTGAGCAGGGCGCCCAGGGGCGCGGCGCGCAGCCGGGTGCGGATCCAGGGGGCCGGGGTGCTCATTTGTCCTCCACGAACCGGAGCCGGGCGGCCATGTCGCGACGGCTGCCGACCAGGAAGGCGGACAGCAGCGGCAGGGCGGCGGTCCCGGCCGCCAGGGCGAGCACCTGGCCGAGCGGCAGCCCGACCAGGACTTCGGGCATTGGGGGGCGGGCCGCGGGGGTGAGGACCACCAGCGGCACCACCAGGTGGGCCAGCGCGGCTCCGAGCAGCAGCCCGACACCGGTGCCGATGCCGACCAGGACGACCTGTTCGGCGGCGGCGGTGCGGCGCAGCAGCCGCGGCGGCGTGCCGAGGGCCATCAGCACCGCCGACTCGCCGGCCCGTTCGCCCGCCGAGGCGGCCGCGGCGGCGACGAAGCCGATGGTGGCGAGGACGGCGGCGGCCAGCGCCAGTGCGGCCAGCGCGCTCTGCGGGGCGGCGCTCAGCGGGTCGCCGGAGCGGGCGGCGGCGTCCTCCTCGCGGAGGGTCAGCTGCTGGGCGGTCGGCCCGGCGCGCAGGGCGGCGGCGGCCTCGGCGGGGGTGCGGTCGCCGGGGCCGGTGGCGGGCAGCCACCACTCGGTGACGGGCGGGACCTCGGCGCTGTGGTCGGTCAGCCAGCGGTGGGTGCCGGCCAGGTCGAGCAGCAGGCCGGTGTCGCCGTACACGGGAAGTGCCTCGACCTGGTCGGTGATCCGGACCGGCATGCTGGTGCTGCCGAGCTGGACCTTGATCAGGTCGCCGACCTTGGCGCCGGAGTCCGTCAGGTAGGTGCGGGTGGCCAGGGCCTTGACCTCCGGGCCGGACGGGGCGCTGCCGGGGGCGAGCACCAGGGTGTGCTTGCTTTCGTTCACGCCCTCGCCCTGGGCCGGGGTGTACGCGACGGTCACCAGCCGGTCCTCGGCGCCGTCGCCGGTCACCGTCACCGGGGTGCCGGTGCCGCTCCAGGTGCCGGGGGGCGCCGGGACGGGCGTGGCCGGTCCGGTCGCGGTGTCGGAGACGGCCAGCCGGCGGATCGTCACCTCGCTGGCGGAGTCCTTGCTGTTGGTGCCGTACGTCAGCTCGAAGCCGGTCAGGCTGAGCGGCGCGGCGGCCGAGCCGAGCGGGGCGGCGGTCAGCGCGTCCAGGTCGACCGAGAAGGACTTTTCGCCCTGGGCCGGGAGCTGCGGCACCAGGACGCGGTACTGCGCGCCGAAGGCGTCCCGCAGGTGGAGCCAGAGATCGGGTGCCGTCACCTCCGGCTGCGCCCAACCGGGTGGGTGGATCCCCGTGGGGCGGTCGGCGACGTGGGCGGCCACGGTCAGGTCGATCCGGGCCGGTTTTCCGGGCAGCTCGAGGCCGGCCGGCTGCGGTTCGGCCAGCGGCGCGAACAGCTCGGTGGCGGGCCGGCCGCCGAACAGGTCGGGCCGGACGTGCAGTTCGGTGGCGGCGCGGGCGGTGTCGGTGAGCAGCACCCGGCCCCGCTTGTCGCCCGGGAGCCACTGGTCGAACTCGGCGACCGGCAGCAGC
>NZ_JBICXW010000048.1:0-3878 GCF_043200475.1 Kitasatospora sp. NPDC048407
GCTGCTGCCGGTCGCCGAGTTCGACCAGTGGCTCCCGGGCGACAAGCGGGGCCGGGTGCTGCTCACCGACACCGCCCGCGCCGCCACCGAACTGCGCGTCCGGCCCGACCTGTTCGGCGGCCGGCCCGCCACCGAGCTGTTCGCACCGCTGGCCGAACCGCAGCCGGCCGGCCTCGAGCTGCCCGGAAAGCCGGCCCGGATCGACCTGACCGTGGCAGTCCGGATCGGCGTCGGCCTCCCGCTCCCCGAGTGGATGCCGCAGCCGGCGGCGCCCTTCGTCTGGCTGAACCTGCGGGACGGCTTCGGCGCGGCGTACCGCATCCTGATGCCGCAGCTCCCGAACCAGGGCGAGGCCACCGTCTCGGTCGACCTCGGCCCGCAGACCGCCGCCCCGCTCGGCTCGATCGCCGCGCCGCTGACCCTGACCGGCTTCGAGCTGACGTACGGCTCCAGCACGGGCTTCACCACCAACGAACTGACGATCCGACAACTGGCCGTCTCCGACACCGCAGCCGGACCGGCCACACCCGTCCCCGCGCCCGCCGGCTCCTGGAGCGCCGCGGACGGCTCCGCGGCCCGGGTGACCGACGACCCCGCCGGGAACCGGCTTCCGACCGTCTCCTACACCTCGAACGCATCCGGCAACTCGGCCCGGCACGGCGCCATTCGCGCCCTGGTGCTCCCCCCTGGCGACACCGGGACCGGCCCGGAGGTCAAGGCCCTGGCCACCCGCACGTACCTGACGGACTCCGGCGCCAAGGTCGGCGACCTGATCAAGGTCCAACTCGGCAGCACCAGCATGCCGGTGCGGATCACCGACCAGGTCGAGGCGCTGCCCGTGTACGGCGACACCGGCCTGCTGCTCGACCTGGCCGGCACCCACCGCTGGCTGACCGAGCGGGGCGCCCAGGTCCCGCCCGTCAACGAGTGGTGGCTGCCCGCCACCGGCCCCGGCGACCGCACCCCCGCCGAGGCCGCCGCCGCCCTGCGCGCCGGACCGACCGCCCAGCAGCTGACCCTCCGCGAGGAGGACGCCGCCGCCCATTCCGGCGACCCGCTGAGCGCCGCCCCGCAGAGCGCGCTGGCCGCACTGGCGGTGGCCGCCGCCGTCCTCGCCACCATCGGCTTCGCCGCCGCCGCGGCCGCCTCGGCGAGCGAACGGGCCGGCGAATCGGCCGTACTGCTCGCCCTCGGCACGCCCCGACGGCTGCTGCGGCGCACCGCCACCGCCGAACAGATCGTGCTGGTCGGCATCGGCACCGGCGTCGGGCTGCTGCTCGGAACGGTCCTGGTCCACCTGGTGGTGCCACTGGTGGTGCTCACCCCGGCGGCCCGCCCGCCGGTTCCCGGGGTCCTGGTCGGGCTGCCGCTCGGCCAGACGCTGGCCTTGGCGGCCGGGACCGCCGCCCTGCCCCTGCTGTCCGCCTTCCTGGTCGGCGGTCGCCGCCGGGACGTGGGCGCCCGGCTCCGGTTCGTGGAGGACAATTGAGCACCCCGGCTCCCTGGGTCCGCACCCGGCTGCGCACCGCGCCACTGGCGGCCCTGCTCGCCGCCGCCCTGGCGTTCACCGTGGTCTTCCTGTCCGCCGCGCTGCCCCTGGCCAAGGACCGCGGCGCGGACGGCGCGCTGCGCAGCTACCTGCGCACGGCCGGTCCGGCCGCCACCGGCGTGCAGGTAGCCGCCCCCGTTTCCCGGGCGATCGACCCGGCGCAGCTGCTCGACCTCGCCGCGGGCCGACTCGCCCAATCCGTCGGCCCGGTGCTCCCGCTCGACCCGAGCGGCCCGGTCTACGGACGCCGGGGCACCCAGCCGCGTTCGATGGCCGACGCGCCGGGCGAGCCCCCGCTGACCCGCCCCGACAGCGTCCCGCCCGAGATCGCCGTGCAGTACCAGCACGGGGCGCGCGAGCACCTGAAGCTGACCTCCGGTCAGTGGCCGGGCGCCGCCACGGAGAGCGAGCCGATCCCCGTCGCCGTGTCGGAGGCCGCCGCCAGGACCCTCGGACTCCGGCTCGGCTCGGTGTACGACGGCGGCCGGTCGGTGATGGACCGCACCGGCCCGCCGCCGCCCCAGCAGGTCCGGGTGGTCGGCCTGTACACCGTCGACGACCCGTCGGACCCGTTCTGGGCCGAGATCGGCTGCGCGCTCAAGGCGTGCCTGAACCTCACCCCCGGCAGCGGCCCGGGGGAACCCCCGTTCCCGTACTGGTACGCCGTCGCGCTGACCGGCCCCGAGGCCGCGCCGCTGGTGGCCACCTGGGGCCACGGGGCCGAGGACTACTGGCGGCTGCCGGTGCGGGTGGACGCGCTGAGGGCCGACCGGCTCCAACAGACCTCCTACGACCTCGCCGCGGTCACCGCAGGGCCGGTCTCCATCAAGATGACCAACGCCCTCGCACGGGAGAACGTCCGGATCACCTCCCAACTGCGCACCATGATCGACCGCGCACTGAAGCGGCAGCGCGCCATCGACTCGCTCGCCGAGGTCGGCCCCGCCGGCGCAGCCGGGGTCGCCGCCGTGGTCCTCTGCCTCGCCGCGGCACTGAGCACCGAACGGCGCACGGCCGAGCTGCGACTGCTGCTGGCCCGCGGTGCCGGAGTCCGCGGGATCTTCCAACGACTGCTCGGTGAAAGCGCGTTGACCGTGCTGCCGGCCTCCGCACTCGGCGCGCTGCTCGCCTTCACCCTGCTGCCCGGGCCGCGCTGGCTGCCCGCCGCCGTCGCGGCCGGCTCGGTGACCCTGCTCGCCCTGCTGGCCTTCCCGGTCCGGGCGGCGCTGCTGCTCCGCGACAAGGCCGGCAGCGGCCTCTCCGCGCGCCGCCGGCTGATGGCCGAACTCGCCGTGCTGGCCACCACCGCGGCCGCCGTCACCCAGGTCGTCCGGCGCGGGGTGGCCCCGGCCGGCGAAGGGGTGGACCTGCTGTTGGTGGCCGCCCCGCTGCTGCTCGCGCTGACCGGCGCGCTGCTGCTGGCCCGGATCCAGCCCGTCGTGATCGGGCTGCTGGCCCGCTGGTCCGGGCGGTGGCCCGGCGCCATCGGCTTCCTCGGCCTGGCCCGCGCCGCCCGCGGCAGCGGCGGCCCGCGCTCGCGTCCCTCGGTGCTGCCGCTGCTCGCCCTGGTGCTGGCGGTGACCTGCGGCGCGGTCGGCGCCACCGTGCTGAGCTCGGTGGCCGGCAAGCGCGCCACGGCCGCCCGGTACAACATCGGCGGCGACGCCCAGGTCGACGCACCGTTGGGCAGCGCGCTGCCGGACGCCTTCCTCTCCGCCGCCGACCGGCTGCCCGGCGTGGACGTCTCGCTGCCGGTCTGGACCGTGGACGACGTGACCCTGTCGTTCGGCAACGGCTATTCGGCCCGGGTCAACGTGCTGGTGGCCGACCCGGTCAAGTACGCGAAGCTCGCCGAGGCCGCCGGGCGGGGCCGGTTCGACCCGGCGGTCTTCACCGCCCAACCGGACAACTCGATGCCCGCCCTGGTCAGCAGCGACCTGCCGAACGGCACCTTCAACCTCCGGCTGGGAGGCGGCGCGGCGGTCCCGATCCACACCGTCGCCGTCGCCGACGGCACCCCTGCCCTGAACGGGACGGCCGGCACCACCGTGCTGCTGCCGCTCGGCCCGGCCACCGACCTGCTGCCGCGATTCGGCGCCCCGAAGAAGTGGATGGCCACCGGTCACCTCGACGACGCCCAACTGCGCGCGCTGGCCCTGCAGTACCTCGGACCGCCCGCCACCGATATCAAACCGGGCCACGTGGTGCGGACCGTGACCGGCGAGGCCGCCGCACTCGGCGACGACCCGCTGCAGGCCTCGGCCGAGCGGATGTTCTGGGTCTCGGTCGGCGCCACCGCGCTGTTCGCGGTGCTCTCCGTCCTGCTCAC
>NZ_JBICXW010000049.1:0-3843 GCF_043200475.1 Kitasatospora sp. NPDC048407
CCCGCCCCCCCCCCCCCCCCCCCCCCCCCCCCGCGGCCCCCCCCCCCCCCCCCCCCGCCCCCCCCCCCCCCCCCCGCCCCGCCCCCCCCCGGGGGGGGGCGCCCCCCCCCCCCCCCGCGGCGTGTGCGTCGCGGACGGGCGGGGTCAGCCGGCCGCGGCGAGGCCGTACTGCCAGAGGCTGTTGACGCGGCTGCGCTCGGTGGCGTTCGGGTACGGGTTGGTGCACGAGGTGCCGGGGCCGCCGCCGGACATCAGCTCGCTGCACGGGCCGGAGTAGTGGTCGGGCAGGCCGAGCACGTGGCCGGTCTCGTGGGCGGTGACGCGCACCGAGCTGTACTGCCGGTTCTGCGCGTAGTCGAGGAAGATGTAGCCGCTGCCGTGGCCGTCGGTGGAGGCGTAGGAGCCGCGGGAGTCGTTGCCCTCGTAGTAGCGGAAGTCGGCGTTGGTGCCGGAGCGGAGCTGGACGTTGCTGACCGAGGAGTTCCAGATCTGCGCGGCCTGGGATATGACGGTGCGGAAGGTCGGGGCCGAGCTGGCGTCGTAGGTGACGGTGACGGCCATCAGGTAGGGGTTGGCGGCCTGCTTGGCCCGGGCCGACTTCATCACTGCCTCGTAGAACGCCTTGTTGTTGGCGTCCTCGGAGGACTTGGCGGCGATGCCCGCGGACGGGGTGTAGCCCTGGGTGGTGGTGGCCGCGGCGGCGGGCACGGCGGCGGTGCCGGCCGCGAGGACCAGTCCGAGGGCGGCGGCGAGCACGGTCATGGAGCGGTTCATGTGGGGACTCCATTTCGCGGGTCCCGGGGCCGTGGGGAGGGCCGTGCCCGGGACGCGGTGACGAGTTGTTGCACCGAGCTTGGGGCAGGGCGGGCGGGGCGCGGAGATGGCAACCGGCGATAGGCGGGGGCAATACCCTTGCGGGGCCCTTGATTTGACGCTCCATGAGCGGAGCTTGACATGCTCTTGGCAGGCTGTGGACGCCTGGCTATGCTCCCGTGATGGAGCTCGACGTCCGACACCTGCGGGTGCTGTGCGCGATCGCGGACACCGGCAGCGTCCGAAAGGCCGCCCGTCGACTCGGCATGGCCCAGCCGTCGCTGACCACCCAACTGCACCGCATCGAACGGGCCATCGGCGGACGGCTGTTCACCCGCGAACAGACCGGCAGCCGCCCCACCGCCCTCGGCCACTCGGTGCTCTCCCGCGCCCGACCCGTGATCACCGGGATGGACGCCCTGGTCGCCGCCGCCCGCGCCGAAGCCGCCGGACCGGGCCGCCGCCGACTGCGGATCGGCAGCGTCGGCAGCCGCGCGGTCGCCGCCTGGCTGCGCCGCATCCACGACCGGCTCCCCGAGACCGACACCACCATCCACATCGACATCTCGGCGATCGCCCTGATCCACCTGGTCGCCGTGGAACAGCTGGACATCGCCTTCGTCCACGAGAGCGAGGGCTTTCCGCTACAGGTGCCGCCTGGCACCGAGCAGCGGGTGCTGGTCGCCCGCGAGCCCCAGTTCGTCGCCCTCGCCGAGACCCACCCCGCCGCCGGCCGGCCGGTCGTCACCCTCGCCGACCTCGCCCACGACACCTGGATGGTCGACCCGACCGCCGACCACGAATACGCCGCCCTGCGCCGGGTCTTCGCCGAGGCCGGACTCGACCCGCGCGTCGTCCAGGTCCGCGACAACGCCACCGCCGCCGAACTCGTCGCCTCCGGCGAAGCCGTCCGCCCCTGCCAGCCCACCTCACCGCCCGGACCCGGCACCGTCCTGCGCCCCGTCCACGGCGACCCCCTCGCCGTCCGTCTCCTCCTCACCTGGCGCCCCGACACCGTCGGCGGCCCCGCGCTCGACGGCCTCTGGATCGACCTCTGCCACGCCTACCTCGACCTGGCCAGCATCAACCCCGCCTACCGCGCCTGGCTCCGCCACCACAACCGCTCCCTGCACACCCTCCTCGCCCCGACAGCCTGATATCCGCGCCCGCCGGGCCGGGGACCGAAGTACAGGTCGGCGTGCGTCAGGCGAGGGCGCAGTCGAGCAGGCGGCCACACTCGGTGCCGACCAGCAACCGGCCGGGCCCGGTGACGGTGAGGGCTGTCGGCACCAGCGGGGCCCCGCGCAGGGTGAGGCGGCCCCACTCGCGCAGGGTGCCGTCGGCCAGCGAGAGCGCCAGCAGATCGCCGTTCTCGTAGCCGGCGTACGCGGCCGTGTGGTCGGTGTCGAGGACGACGGCCGGTCGATCGGTGCGGAACGCCCAGCGCGTGGCACCGTCGGCCGGGTCGCGGCGCGCCACGTAGCAGTCGCCGGGACGGCGTCCTTCCCGGCGCCACCGCGCGCCGGCCTGCAGCAGATCGCCGCCGGGGAGTTCCACGCCCGGGCCGCCGTCGTGGTCCTCGCCGGGTGCGAGGGCGAGCGGGAACAGCGGGTGCGGCGGGGCCCAGACCGGCTCGAGCAACGCCCCCGGTTCACCGACCGGAGGTGACCCCGGGACGAACGGTTCCTCCGCGCCGGGCAGCGGGACAGGGGCCGTCGCGCCCACCCACCGCTCGCTCTCCCGGCCGGGGCCCTCAGGTGCGCGGACCGTGGTGGTGAGCGTCCCACCGCCGCGCCGGACCCGGAGGCCGCCACGCGGAACGAGGACCGGGAGCCCGTCGGGGCCGAGGTGCAGGCCGGCCGGGGCGGACAGCCGCACCCGGGCGGTCCGGGTGCCGTTCGACAGGTCGATTCGGCTGACCGAGTCGGGAACACCCGACACCTGCCACGGACCGGCATGCACCCACGCCGACCGCTGGTCGGGCGCCACCGCGAGCTGCATGCCGCCGCAGGCGATCACCGGGACCGACCAGGACAGCTCGCCGGACGGCAGCCGGCACTCCAGCAACACGCCGTCCAAGGAGGCCAACAGCCGCCCGTCGTCCAGCAGTTCGACCTCATGGACCAGGCTCCTGAGGTCGCGCCCGGGGCCGTACCGATCGAGCACCGCCGCCGGGTCCGGTGGCCGGTGCGCCGCCAGCGGGCGGGTCCTCGAGTTGCCCAGTTCCGCACCGCGCACCGAACGCGGCTCCAAGGCGCGCCAATCGGTCCGGTGGAGGTCCACCAGGTGCTCCACCTGCGGTACCCGCGAATCCTTCATGACCGGCTCCAGGTACAGGCGCAGCGACTGCCCGTCCAACCACTCCACCTCGCGCACGGTGCGCCCCTTCGGATCGTGGAACGCCGACACGGCCGGCCCGGATTCGAAGTCCAGCAACAGGAGTTCACCCCTGTTGAGAAGCCCCCCGTCGTACTGGCCGGTGCCGACCGCGAGCAGCGACAGCTCCGGATGGAACGCCAGCGCGTTGACGGGAAACCGCGAGCGCAGCACCGCGACGCACGTCAGATCGGAGGTGCGGTACACAGCCATGGGCGCGGGCCGACCGTGCCGAACGTAGCCGGCCACCGCGAGCAGGCCGCGCCGCTCGTCCACCACCGCCACCCGCGGCGTGCCGACCTCGGCGAACGGGCGGTCGGCGAGAACACGGTCGATTCGCAGGGCCACGGGGCTGATCGTCGCAGACGCCGGACGGTTCGTCAGCCCATTATCAACTCGCCTGTCACCGCAGGTCCCGCCGCCCACGACCGCCTCCAGCCGGCCGCCTGCCTGTCAGCGGGCCGGGGTGACGTCGGGGGCGCGTCGGGCACTCGGCGGCCGGTTGACGGCCGCCGGACAGAACCTCGTCTTTCGTCCTGTGCAGCGCCATGCCCGGTGTGGGGGGGGGGGGGGGGGGGGGGGGGGGGGGGGGGGGGGGGGGGGGGGGGGGGGGGGGGGGGGGGGGGGGGGGGGGGGGGGGGGGGGGGGGGGGGG
>NZ_JBICXW010000050.1:0-2507 GCF_043200475.1 Kitasatospora sp. NPDC048407
CCCCCCCCCCCCCCCCCCCCCCCCCCCCCCCCCCCCCCCCCCCCCCCCCCCCCCCCCCCCCCCCCCCCCCCCCCCCCCCCCCCCCCCCCCCCCCGGGACGGCGCTAGCGGCGCCGCCGGCGCCCAGCGGTGCGGAACCCGCCAACGGCGCTGATCAGAACGGCCAGGGCCGCGACGGCACGGGAGGCCTGCTCCGGGTCCAGCTCCCGGATCAGGACGAGAATCGCGGCGGGCAGCGCCACGAAGGCGAGGACGGCGAGGCTGACAGCACAGTCAGTCAAGGTCAAGGTTTGCCAGCGCCCCCGCCACGGGAACATCAGGATGGTACGGTCGTTCCGGCGGTTGATCAGCGGCTTTCGCTGACGGTCCGCCCGACGAACAGAGGCCATTGAGGTCTCCTTCGTTGGAGAAGTTGATACAGCGGTCGTGAGAGGCCCTGCACTCAGTTCTCAGGCCGACCAGGGCCTCTCACGCGGTGACACTATCTGCCCGCACCGACTCCCTGTACTTTTTCCGTCACTCTGCGACATCTTCTCCGCTCCGGCCGGAAACCTCACACACCGGAACGGCCGCTCTCAAAGCACAAAACGGCACGTCAGAGGCTCAAGATCACCCCTGGCACCCATGCTTTCTGGCATATGCCATATGCACGTGCATCAGTGCTGGTCACCGGCACTGCCACCGACCGTGTATACGCACCTCGACACTGCGATCGAGTGTCCTTCTTCGTGCCCCGCGCCCGTGTCCTCACGTTGTCGAACGCCCCGCCAGCGCCGGAGCAGGTATCGACATCAACCGCCGGGTGTGCACCGGCCGGCAGCCAACAGCCGCCACCCGGGAATGCTCAGGCCTGCTGCCGGGCGTCGAGGTCGCGCGCCGGGGCCGCGCACCGTTCTTCGCCAAGGGCACCGCCGTCGGAGAACCTCAGGCCGTCTAGGTCGCGGACCGCCGGCACCTGCTGCACGACCTCAGCGAGACGGCAGAGCGAGCCTTCACGCGCCACCGACAGTGCCACCGAGAAGTAACTCCTTTTCCCTGCAATGGAGTTCAGCAACGACGGATGAAGCTATCGAGCCGACCACGCCCACTGACAGCCCGGCCTCGGCCACCCCGACCCGACGCCCGACCAGCTGACGTCCCCACAGCCCAGAGCCGCCTTCAGCCCCCGGACCGTAGCGCGGGCGGCATCGGCGCGGCGGTGTCCCGGCCGTCGACGAGCACGACCGTCGCGCCCCGCAGATGGGCCTGCCACAGCGACACGAACCAGGCGCTCTGCTCGGGCTGCAGGAACGGCAGCCACTCCTCGAAGGTCCGCCACGCGAACGCCTCGTGTTCCGCGCTCAGCCGTACCGGGTGCCGCGCCGGCATCGGGTCGGCCGCGAACGCGAAGTCGATGACCGGCGGCCAGCCGCCGGCCGCACAGCGGTAGTCGACAGCGAGCGGGCGCAGCGGTGTGGTGGGGTGGAGACCGGTTTCTTCGGTGACTTCGCGCAGGGCGGTGGCGATGGGGGTCTCTCCGGGGTCGGCGAGGCCTGCGGGTGGTTGCCACCAGGCGGGGTGTCCTGGGTAGGGGCGGGCCTGGTGGAGCATCAGGATCCGTCCGTCTTCGTCGGTGACGAGAACGGAGGCAGAAACGGCGTGGTGGGGGAGGGTGGCGGCGAACGCGGAGGGCTCGATGGTCGGCGAGGTCACCGTGCTGGTCTCCCTGCTGGCGTGCGGGCCGGCGTTGGTGGTCAGCGGGCGAGTGTGACGGTGAGCGCCTCGTTGGGGCAGGCGGCGGCAAGGTGGTGGAGGGTGTCGGCCTCGGCCTGGTCGATCGTCAGGCCCCAGCGGGTCTTCACCACGGTCCAGTCGGTGATATAGGTACAGCGGTACCCGTCTGCGGGCGGGAGCCACTCGGTGACGTCCTTGTCGGCCTTGCTGCGGTTGGACTTCGCGGAGACCGCGATCAGCGCCCGCGGCTCATCGAGGTCGTTGGCGTAGGCCTGGCGCTCGGCCGCCGACCAGGCGGAGGCCCCGACTGGCGGGGAGCGTCATTCCGAACGTGCCATATTCCTCGTGCCGGGGCGTGCGGCGGTAGCCGCCGCGCTCGCCTATGGATTGAGCCCCTCAAGCCAGTCGACCACGGCCAGGGACTGCTGTAGATCTGCTCCGAAGAGGTCGGGGTTGGTCTGGGCGAGGGTGCGGCGGATGGTGACGGCTTCCTCGACGGCGGCCAGGCCCTCCGCCCGCCGGCCCGTCTCGCCCAGCCGGATGGAGAGGTTGTTGAGAGCCGTGGCGAGGTCGGGCAGGTAGGCGTCGGGGTTGGTCTGGGCGAGGGTGCGGCGGATGGTGACGGCTTCCTCGACGGCGGCCAGCCCTTCCGCCCGCCGGCCCGTCTCGCCCAGCCGGATGGAGAGGTTGTTGAGGGCGCTGGCGAGGTCGGGCAGGTAGGCGTCGGGGTTGGTCTGGGCGAGGGTGCGGCGGATGGTGACGGCTTCCTCGACGGCGGCCAGGCCCTCCGCCCGC
>NZ_JBICXW010000051.1:0-2352 GCF_043200475.1 Kitasatospora sp. NPDC048407
GATGTCAACATATCTGGCGTTGACTTTTGGCACGCTGTTGAGTTCTCAAGGAACGGACACTTCCTTCGAGCCGCATTCCTGCGGGCCCTCCGGGCGCTTCGTTCTTTCGTGTTCTCAGCTTATCAGATGTTTTCCGCTCCGTTTTCCGGAGTTTCGATCCGACTTGCTGTTTGTCTTCCCGGCCTCGCGGCCGTTCCGACGTTTCAAACTCTAGCCGATCCCCGCTCCGAGAAGCGAATCCGCCGCAATCCCCGAAATCGCGCACAGCAAATACGAACGGAGACGCGAAAAGGACGCGACCCGTCACGGATCAACTGGGTGGTTCTCAAGGATTGGCCGCCCCGGGACCGTCCACACAGATTGCGTGTCCGGTGCTCCCTGCCGAGCGACTAGATAACACTACGCCGATCTGTGGGCAGGTGCAAACGCGTCTGTGCGGACCACCCAGTCGCAGGCCCACCGGGCCGTCTCGACGTACTCGGCGTTGGGCTGGTCGTTGGTGTCGATCCGTCGGCGCGCGGTGGAGTGGCCCTGGCCCCCGGCGGTGTGGCGGGCGAGGAGGCGGGCGTCCCGGGTGGTGTGGTCGGCATCGATGTACCAGAGCTCGCGCAGCAGGGCCCGGGCGTTCGTCCACGGGGTGACGGGGGTCGCGAGGTAGTTGCCTTCGGTCACGACCAGGCGGGTGCAGGGGCGGATCAGGTGGCGGGCGGCGACGGGCTCGTCCAGCGTGCGGTCGAAGTCGGGGACGTAGATGTCGTGGAAGCGGTCGGCGGCGACGCGCTGGACGAGGGCGAGGTAGCCGAGGGCGTCGAAGGTCTCGGGGGCGCCCTTGCGGGCGCGCAGATCGAGGCGGTCGAGCTGGGCGTTGGAGAGGTGGAAGCCGTCCAGCGGGAGGTAGGCGGCGGTGTCGGGGCCCTCGTGGCGGTTGATCTCGTCGATCAGTCGGCGGGCGAGGGTGGACTTTCCTGCTGCGGGCGGTCCGGCCAGGCCGAGCAGTACTCGGCCGGTTCCGCTGCCGGGGCCGCGGAGCAGACCAAGCGCGCGGGCCACTGCGGCCGCCGTCGGGTCCGGCATCGGCTCGACGGCCGGTGCGGTGGTGGAGGTGCCTGCGGCGGGGATGCCTTCGACGTGCATGGCCCGCAACCCTACGCATCAAGAGGGGCGATGAGAACGGGCGCGTCGAGCGTGAGCGTGGCGGCGTCGGCGTCCAGCGCGGCGGGCACTCCGAGCGGGACGGTGAGGGAGGACGGTCCGTGGCCGAAGCCGAGCTCCCCGACGACCGGGACTCCGAGGTCACCGA
Source organism: Kitasatospora sp. NPDC048407 (assembly GCF_043200475.1). Lineage (NCBI taxonomy): Bacteria > Bacillati > Actinomycetota > Actinomycetes > Kitasatosporales > Streptomycetaceae > Kitasatospora > Kitasatospora sp. NPDC048407. The sequence continues at coordinate 1,301 of NZ_JBICXW010000051.1, forward strand.
AGTGGTCGAGCATCACGGCACGTACGGCGTCGAGCGGTCCGCAGAGCTCCCAGGAACCGAGGACCACGCCGGCCACTCCCTCCAGGGCTCCGCTGCGTCGCAGCTGGGTGAGGATGCGGTCGAGTTGGTAGGGCTGCTCGTTGATGTCTTCCAGGATGAGCAGTCCGCCCGCGAAGGACGGGCGGGCGCCGGGGGTGCCGCGGTCGGCGGCGAGCAGCGAGGCGCAGCCGCCCATCAGGACGCCGTGGGTGCGGCCGGGGACGAGGGTCTCGGCGTCGGGTCCGGTGAGGACGGTCGTGGTGGCCGGCTCGAACAGGGTGCGGCGGAGGTGTTCGGCGGTCGGGGTGTCGGTGCTGAAGACCCCGACGCCGGGCATCGGGCCGTAGAAGGTGGGGACGCCGAGCTGCTGGGCGACGGCCTCGTGCAGGACGGTGATGTCGCTGAACCCGATCAGGGGTTTGGGTGGGACGGCACGCATCGCGTCCCAGTCGATCAGGTCGACCATCCGGTGGACCCCGAAGCCGCCGCGCACGCAGAGGACGGCGGCGATGTCGGGGTCGAGCCAGGCGGCCTGCAGGTCGGCGGCGCGGTGGGCGTCGGTGCCGGCCAGGTGCGGAAGGGTGGGGTGGATGTCGTGGACGTGCGGGAGGACGACCACCTCCAGGCCCCAGGAGCGGAGGATGTCCGTCCCGAGGGCGAGCCGGTCGGGGTCGAGGACCGCGCCGCTGGGGGCGACGAGGGCGATGCGGTCACCGGGACGGAGCGGGCGCAGGGGCATCGGGAGCCTCCTTCGGGTGTGGGACGCGAGTGGGCTCGGGGCGCGGCGCGTGGGCCGATGGCGGTCTGCCTGCTGACGGTATCCCCCGGCGGTGAACTCTCCACCCCGGTGCGGTTACTACCGATCCGTCGGAACCCCACCCCGCCGGGCGTGGGGGGGGGGGGGGGGGGGGGGGGGGGGGGGGGGGGGGCCGCGCGCCGGCGGGGGGGGGGCCGCGCGCCGGGCCGGGGCCGCCGCCCGGCCGGGGCGGGGGGGGGGCGGGGGGGGGGGGGGC
>NZ_JBICXW010000052.1:0-1475 GCF_043200475.1 Kitasatospora sp. NPDC048407
CAATACCGGTGATTTAGGTTGATTTTTGGCGAGTCGGGGTGGTCTTGGTCGGTCCGACCAGGACGACGCCGGGCCGGCCCGGTCGTGGCGGGTCGAAGTGCATCAGGCGTTTGAGTGCCCAGTTGGACATCTTGCGTTTGATGACGCGGGGGTTGGTGCGCAACCTCCGTGCGGGCAGTAGCCGTTCACCGATCTCGCGCAGGCTCCGGGTGAGTGCCCGGGCGAGTCGCGAGGGGGGAAAGTGCCGCCTGTCCGGTGACATGGCGGCGGGCGATGCGCAGGGTACGGACGAAGGAGAGCCGGTCGGGATCGCAGCCGGTGCGGTGGGCGGCCTGGTGCATCAGGTCGCGCAGGGCGTGGTGGACCAGGAGGAATGCGAAGATCTCCTGTTCCACCCCTCGCGGGTGCTGGGAGCGCAGGACGAGGTTCCTGCCGCCCTGGTGGGTCTTGATCTCGTCCAGTGCGGTCTCGATCTCCCATCGCTGGGCGTAGAGCGCCGCGAGTTCCGCGGCCGGTGCGGCTGCGGGGTCCAGGATGCTGGTGACCAGCCGGTAGACGGTGCCGTCCTTGCCACGCGGGCCCAGGGTGTACTCGATGACGCGGACCCGGATCGGGTCGGCGCGGCGGTTCTTGTCCCGGGCCGCGACGATCTCCGACAGGTAGGAGCCGTCGTCGAGTGAGGTCACGACCGGGAACACGGCGTCGCTCCTGGCCCGCCACAACAGGTCCGCACCGGTGCCGGTGGCGGCCCGCCACAGGTCGAACCCGCGAAAGCCCCGGTCGGCCAGCAGCAGCATCCCCTCGGACAACGAAGTGAACAACTGCCGGGCCAGCACGGTCTCGTGGACCGCCAGCGGGGCGGCCTCGGCCGCGAACACCGCATGGGTGCCGCACTCGACCAGGGCCGCCACCCGCGCCTGCGGGTAGGCGCTTCTGCCCTGCCCCCGGCAGGTGCCGGGCCGGCCGAAGAACTCCGCGTTCGCCGCCGTGTCCGGCAGGTCGAAGGTGGTGCCGTCCACCGCGACCAGCCGCCAGTCGCGAAACCACGCGCCGACCGTCTCCTTCGTGGCCACCGGGTGGCAGACCCGGGCGAACAGCGCCCGCAGCGGCTCCGGACCCAGCCGCAGCCGGGCCCGACCGATCGCCGCCGTAGTCGGCACCCGCCAAGCCCCTCGCCCGCCCTCCCGCTCCAGGCCCTGGGTCAGCAGCCGCGCGACCTCCTCATAGCCCTGCCCGCAGAACAGGCACATCGCCAGGACGAAGTACACGACCACCCTTGCCGGCAACAGCCGATGACGCCGCTCGACCCGGCCGCACCCGGCAATCACCTCATCAACCAGCTCGGGCGGGAACGCCCGCGTCAGCACTCCCAGCGCGATCCGGTCCGAGAACCGCTCACCCGCCGACGACTTCACCTGTCCAGGCCTTGGCACAACCAGCCCAACGACCAAAACCACACAAAGTCACCGGTATTG
>NZ_JBICXW010000053.1:0-1369 GCF_043200475.1 Kitasatospora sp. NPDC048407
TGAGTGGACGTTAAGTCCCCTTTCTCTGGGTTCGTGATCGCTCGTTCGTGTGAACGTCAGCCGAACTGGCGTGCCGGTCGGGGCTCGGGTGATGTTCTGCGGCGCATGGACAGGCGGGCGTATCCGAGCGACTTATCGGACGAGCAGTGGGCGTTGATCGAGCCGATGATCACGGCCTGGAAGCAGGACCGGGTGGCGCGGTCGGCTACCGGGGATCCGGGGGCCGGTGACCTGCGGGAGATCGTGAACGCGGTATTCTACCAGAACCGGACGGGCTGTCAGTGGCGCTACCTGCCCCATGACCTGCCGTCCTGGTCAGCGGTGTTCTACTACTTCACGCTGTGGCGCCAGGACGGGCTCGACCAGCGGATCCAGGAACTCCTGCGCTGCCAGGTGAGGGAGAAGGCCCGCCGATTAGAGGACCCGTCCCTCGTGATCATCGACACCCAGTCCGTCCGCGCGGCGGCCGGTGTTCCGAAGACCACGACGGGACTGGACGCGAACAAGAAGGTGTCGGGCCGCAAGCGGGGGCTGGCCGTGGACGTCATGGGGCTGATCATCGGTGTCGTCGTCCTGGCCGCCTCCGCCCACGACAACGCCGCCGGCACCGCCCTGCTCGACCAGGCCGCCGAGCGGTGCGGGATGCGTCTGGAGAAGGCCCTGGTGGACCAGGGCTTCAAGGACGAGGTCGTCATCCACGGCGCTTTGCTGGACATCGACGTCGAGGTCGTCCGCCGCAACCCGGCCGACCAGGGCAAGGGCTTCGTCCCGCAGTCGAAGCGGTGGGTGGTGGAGCAGACGAACGGCACGCTGATGCTGCATCGGCGCCTCGCTCGCGAGTACGACCACCGGCCCGACACCTCCGCCTCACGCGTCTACTGGGCCTCCACCGCCAACATGGCCCGCCGCCTCACCACACCCGCCCTCACCTGGCGCGACACCCTCGGACTGGCCGCGTGAACCTCGCCGAACTCCTGGCAGACCTCCGGACCCGGCAGGACGAGGCCACCGCCCGGGCCACTGAACTACGCGCCCGGATCGAAGAGCTCGCCGCCGACCTGGCCGAGGCCGAAATGCGGCTCACGGACCTGGCCACCGCCCGAAAGATCATCGCGGAGATCACGCCGGCAGGGACCGAACCCGAACCACCCGAGACGAACACCACCTACCAGGCCATCGTGAACGCCTTCAACCAGCACCCCGACCAGGAATTCCGGGCACGCGAGCTGCACGAGCTCCTCGGCATGCCCACCGACGAGGCGTCCGTCAACATCACCCGCAGCCGCCTCGGACGCCTCACTCGCCAAGGCTTCCTCACCCAACCTGGACGAGGCCGCTACCAGAAACGGACTTAACGTCCACTGAGAGC
>NZ_JBICXW010000054.1:0-1286 GCF_043200475.1 Kitasatospora sp. NPDC048407
TCACCAGCAATGGCCCCCCTTCTCCCGAAGTTACGGGGGCATTTTGCCGAGTTCCTTAACCATAGTTCACCCGAACGCCTCGGTATTCTCTACCTGACCACCTGAGTCGGTTTGGGGTACGGGCCGCCATGAAACTCGCTAGAGGCTTTTCTCGACAGCATAGGATCATCCACTTCACCACAATCGGCTCGGCATCAGGTCTCAGACTATGTGTTGCGCGGATTTGCCTACGCAACGTCCTACACCCTTACCCCGGGACTACCACCGCCCGGGCTGGACTACCTTCCTGCGTCACCCCATCGCTCACCTACTACCCCGTTGGGTCACCGGCTCCACCACGTCCCTTTGTCCGAAGACTCCGGGCCGGCTTCACGGGCTTAGCATCAAGAGGTTCAGCGTTGGCGCTTCAAAGCGGGTACGGGAATATCAACCCGTTGTCCATCGACTACGCCTGTCGGCCTCGCCTTAGGTCCCGACTTACCCTGGGCAGATCAGCTTGACCCAGGAACCCTTGGTCAATCGGCGCAAGAGTTTCCCACTCTTGTATCGCTACTCATGCCTGCATTCTCACTCGTGAACCGTCCACAACTCGATTCCTCGGCTGCTTCACCCGGCACACGACGCTCCCCTACCCATCACAGCCTCCGTTGGGAGTATTGCTGCAATGACACGACTTCGGTGATGTGCTTGAGCCCCGCTACATTGTCGGCGCGGAATCACTTGACCAGTGAGCTATTACGCACTCTTTCAAGGGTGGCTGCTTCTAAGCCAACCTCCTGGTTGTCTCTGCGACTCCACATCCTTTCCCACTTAGCACACGCTTAGGGACCTTAGTCGGTGTTCTGGGCTGTTTCCCTCTCGACCATGGAGCTTATCCCCCACAGTCTCACTGCCGTGCTCTCACTTACCGGCATTCGGAGTTTGGCTAAGGTCAGTAACCCGGTGAGGCCCATCGCCTATCCAGTGCTCTACCTCCGGCAAGAAACACACGACGCTGCACCTAAATGCATTTCGGGGAGAACCAGCTATCACGGAGTTTGATTGGCCTTTCACCCCTAACCACAGGTCATCCCCCAGGTTTTCAACCCTGGTGGGTTCGGTCCTCCACACGGTCTTACCCGCGCTTCAACCTGCCCATGGCTAGATCACTCCGCTTCGGGTCTTGGGCATGCAACTCAAACGCCCTATTCGGACTCGCTTTCGCTACGGCTACCCCACACGGGTTAACCTCGCTACACACCGCAAACTCGCAGGCTCATTCTTCAAAAGGCACGCAGTCACAGTCC
>NZ_JBICXW010000055.1:0-1003 GCF_043200475.1 Kitasatospora sp. NPDC048407
CTAGATGATTGATGCCAAGGGCTCGCTGGCGTGCATGAAATGACGCGAGGGAGTCCAAAGGTCGGTTGTGACGCCTGACCTGGACTCCCTCGCGACCGCACTCTACGTGAAGACCGACGACCTGCTGAAGGAATCGCCCCATCTGGCGCCGTGGCGACCCGATATCGGGATCGCGCCCCGGCTCGGCGATGCCGAACTGGTCACCCTGGCGGTGATGCAGGCCCTGCTCGGCTTCACCTCCGAGCGCCGCTGGATCCGCCACGCCACCACCCACCTGCGCCATCTGTTCCCGTACCTGCCCGGGCAGTCCGGCTACAACCGGCGCCTGCGCAAGGCCGCCGACCTGATCGCCCAGGTCAACCGCCTGCTCGCGACCGACACCTCGCTGTGGACCGACAGCGTGTGGGTCGTCGACTCCACCCCGGTGGAATGCGGCCGCTCACGCGAGACCGCCAAGCGCTCCGACCTTGCCGGCTGGGCCGAGTACGGCTACTGCGCCAGCCACTCCCGCTACTTCTGGGGCCTTCGCCTGCATCTGGTCTGCACCCTGCACGGCCTGCCCGTCACGTTCGCGCTGACCGGCGCCAAGGCCGACGAACGCCAGACCCTGCTCGGCATCCTCCACGCCGAACCCGACCTGGCCGGCTCCCGACCGGGCCAGACCCTGATCGGCGACCGGCACTACTACGGCCGCGCCTTCGAACACGAACTCGCCGAGTGGGGCGTCCACCTGCTCCGCCCGGCCCGCAAGGGCGAACCCGAGCGGGCCGGAGCCAGACTGTTCAAACCGCTGCGGCAGATCATCGAGTCCGTCAACCAGACGTTCAAGGCCCAACTCGACCTCGAACGCCACCAGGGCCGCACACCGGCCGGGGTGATGGTCCGTGTCCTGCAACGCATCCTCGCGCTGACCTCGGCGATCTGGCACAACGACCGAGCCGGTCAGCCAGTTATGCGCTCGCTGACCGCCTACGACCACTAACCCTTCGCATCATTCATCTAG